>MGQB01000001.1:0-244509 GCA_001797675.1 Deltaproteobacteria bacterium RBG_13_43_22
ATACCCTGCAAGAAAAAATTTACCCTTTCTTGCTTACGGTGAACCTTTTTCTCTTGACCGTGGCCTTTTAATGGGTGACCCCTTAACTACTCCGAACTTTCTTTTTAAAGCACTTTGAGCTTTGAGCTGATTTTTTCCCCTCACACCTCTCGTCTTATGCCACACGCCTATTTTTCTCTTGACTTTCTCCATTTTTCCCTTTATTTACTTATAATTATCTTTGGTCTATTTGTTTTGAGCCTTCTGCCTTGAACTTTCAGTTCTGAGATTTGGGCCTCAAACCTTGAACTTAGAACCTTGAACTTATTTCCCTTTCAGCTTTCAGCATTAAGATCTTATTCCCCCTTTGAGCTTTCAGCTTTCAGCTTTGAGCTTTGAGCTGCCCAAATTTGTGAAGTTAACATTTCCTTGCTTTCGAAGTAAGATTACCGGTTAAACGACCGGTTGAAGTGATAGCTGAACAGATATTCCTTTTTTCGAACGGCTAAGATTTTTTATTTCAGAAGTTTAAAAACTGGAGGTCACAAATTGTGACCTCCAGTTCATCCAATTGAGGCGGAACCACCTTATTTCTTTAAGGAGCCAATTTGACACCTTAAAGAAAGGGATGATACTTCCCGTATTCTATGGTCTTTTAAAAAGGAGATGCGATGGCATCAGAAACTCAGGTACTTGAGGCTTTCGTCAAAGAAGCCTTGCCTCACTCTTCCAAGGAAGAAATTGAAAAGGTATTGATAGAGGCAGGCTGGACATCCGAACAGGCAACGGGTGCATTAAAGGTTTTCTCTGATGTAAAATTTCCGATCCCAGTGCCAAGGCCCCGACCGTCCCTCTCGGCAAGGGAAGCATTTCTGTATCTGGTCATGTTCAGTACCCTTTATCTCAGCGCCTACCATTTGGGTAATCTGTTTTTCCTTTTCATCGACAAAGCATTCCCTGACCCGGTCTTTATATTGACCAGACTTCGACTTATGGACCGAATGCGGTGGGCGATTTCCTCCCTGATTATCGCCTTTCCCATTTTCATGTTGGTTTCAAAGTATATCAGGAAGCAGCTTTTCCAAGATCCCATCAAGCGGCTTTCTCCCGTTCGCCGCTGGCTGACCTATCTCACCCTGTTCATTGCGGCAGGGGCCTTAATCGGTGATCTTACGACTCTGATTTATAACGTCCTTGGCGGAGACCTTACGGTCCGCTTTCTGCTCAAGATCGTTGTCGTGGCGGTCATCGCAGGAACGATTTTCAGCTATTATTTATGGGACTTGAGACGCGAGGAAATCGAAAAATGAAAAAACTAAGCGGGGTCACATATCTGGCTATTATATCCACCGTCGTCGTCGTGCTTGCGGTGGTTGCAGCTATCATCATAATGGATCCTCCCGGCTTGCAGCGAAAGCGCAGAATAGATACACACCGTGTTGACAATCTTAAAAATATTTCAAGTTCGATCGATTCCTATTGGGAAAGGAAGAAATCGTTACCCCCAAACCTGGCCGCCTTGGACATGGAACCCGGCCTAAAGATCCCATTGAAGGACCCGGAAACAGGCATCCCTTATGTCTATGAGGTTACGAGTAAAGATTCCTATCGACTTTGCGCTGTGTTCTCGGTCGATTCGTCGGATGAGGCACAGGAGTATCGTTCTTCACGCAAATGGTCGCATGGTCCCGGAAGGCATTGTTTTGATCTAAAACCTCCAATTAAGTCAGCGGAACAAAGTTAAGGATTAACCAGAAATAGGTTCCTGGGCCTGATTGCCGGTTGAAGTGATAGCTTAACAGACAGCGCATTTTTCGAACAGTCAAGCATTTAGTCTTTTGCAAAAATATGTTTGATTGAATAAAATTGGAGAAAGAGTCAAGAGCAGACTTGAAATTTTAACAACGGTGAAGACGTTGAAAACCAGGAGCAGTTCTAACACGTTCGTACCCTGCAAGAAAAAAATTACTCTTTCTTGCGTACGGAGATCCCTTTTCTCTTGACCGTGGCCTTTTAATGGGTGACCCCTTTATGACAGTGTAAAAGATTCAGTTTGGCCTTATGGAAAATTCGGGCTGGTGATTGAAAATAGGGTTACATCCTACTTGGAGGAGTAAAACATGGCGGCAAAAACCGATTCGAGAAGAATTGTTTTAGTTACCGGTGATTTGACCATGGATTGGAACATTGCCCATCTCCGGCGTGTAGAATTTGATAGTCATACCTGGAATCCGGATGATTGGACACGTGCCTGCTGGCAGCCAGGAGGTGCAGCGCTCCTTGGGGATTTGATCGAAGAGGTCACCCTTCAGATGCGACAGAATGAAGGGGAGAAATATAAGGTAAATAGAATCCAGGAGTTGGATCAATCCATCACAACGTGCGATAAACGATTTCATCACTCCTATGCACTTTGGTCTCTTTTCAAATACAGCAAAAAAGCAAGTAAGGACAATCTCACCTGGCGTGTCTCTGAATTTATTGGGATGGACCGCAGTAATGACGGTTGGACTGAGATTATTAAACAACAGTTGCAAGATGTTCCCAATCCTGAGTTGATAGTTCTCGATGATGCCGCCCTCGGTTTCCGTGATCATCCCGAACTCTGGTCCGGGCTTCTTAAAAAAGGAAAAAAGCAACCTTGGATTCTTCTCAAGATGTCGCGACCGATAGCTCAAGGTCAACTATTCGAGCATCTGCACCAGAAATGGGCAGAACGACTGATCGTCGTTATGGGAGTGAATGATCTGAGGCGAACTGAGGTACAAATCAGTCGAGCACTATCTTGGGAACGAACCGCTCAGGATCTCGTTTGGGAGCTTGTCCATAATCCGCGCGTGAATGCTCTATCAGATTGTGCCCATGTGATCATTCCGTTTGATACAGCAGGCGCTCTTCTTCTATCCCGGAAAAAAGCCGAATTGTTTTATGACACCCATACACTCGAAGGCATGTGGGCTCAGGATTATCCAGGGGGCATGATTGGTTACAATTCATGTCTTATGGCAAGTATAGCACGTCAACTGATGCGCTCTCAGGTAAAGCCGGATATCCATGCCGGTATTCAATCCGGATTGTCTGCCATGCGAAAACTTCATCAAGAGGGATATGGCGATAGAACCTTAATAACATCCGATGTCCAACTTTCATTTCCTGTCAAGTTCATTGCCGCTGAGGTGATGAAAGATGCAAAGCTGTTTGCAATGGCGGATGTTCAAGATCCGGTTTACTTCCTCAAACTCTCGCCGACGGAATTTGCTGGCAAACCACAAACCAATACATGGACGATTCTCCAGGATAAATATTCAGATTTTCTCAATCAGTTAGCGCAGCAAATTGTGCTGGAAGGGCCGGATTCCGCTATGCATGATGTTCCCTTGGGGAAATTCCGCCACCTCCTGACAGCAGACCGTCGTGAAATCGAAAACTTCCGCAGCATCAGCAGTGTGATTGGTGAGTATTGCAGTCAAAGTCACCAGAAACATCCGCTCTCCATTGCTGTTTTCGGGGCACCCGGATCAGGAAAATCATTCGGCATCACGGAGATAGCCGAATCGTTATCTCCGGATTTAATCAAGAAAATGGAATTCAACCTGTCTCAATTGAGCGATGTGGAAGCGCTTCATGACGCCTTGCATCAGGTTCGGGATGTTGGCTTATCCGGAAAAATTCCGCTCGTATTTTGGGATGAATTTGACACCGCTCTGGAGAACCAACCCCTGGGCTGGCTGCGTCATTTCCTTGCGCCCATGCAAGACGGTGCTTTTCAACAGGGACAGATCACCCATTCCATTGGTTCGGCGATTTTCATTTTTGCCGGTGGTACCAGCGAGAGCATGGAGGCATTCGGAAAAGGGATAGACAGTAAAATATTCCGGGACATCAAAGGTCCCGATTTTATGAGCCGCTTGAAAGGCTTTGTCAATATTTTGGGACCGAATCCAATCGGCGGCGACATTTCAACCGATCCGCATTTTGTCATACGCCGGGCCATACTCCTGCGTTCTCTTCTTATCCGCTCGTGCCCGCGATTGTTAGAGAAAAAGGATGGAAAAGAATCGTTGAATATCGATTCCGGCGTCCTTTTGGCATTTCTTGCCATCAGCAAATACAAACACGGTGTACGCTCAATGGAATCTTTACTAGCTATGAGCCAGTTGTCGGGTAAGAATCGCTTGGAACGGTCGTGTCTCCCCTCCGAGGCACAGCTAAACCTGCACGTCAATGGTTTAGAGTTTCAATCCCTCGTTCAGCAAATAATTCTCACTCCCGAGATATTGGAGAAGCTCGCCGAATCCGCTCATCAAGCTTATTGTGATGGTAAGAAAAGAGATGGTTGGCGCTACGGGGAAGAAAAGAGCGAAGGGAAAAAGATCCATCCGTTGCTTGTGCCCTATGATGATCTCCCGGAATGGGCTAAGGAGTCGAATCGGGTCAATGTGCGAACAATTCCACAAAAGCTTTCTGCTGCCGGATATATCATGATTCCTTCGCGAAGCAACCAGCCGGCATTGGAATTTCCGGGAGACGATCTGGAAAAACTCGCACGATTGGAACACGACATCTTTGTGAAGGAAAAACTCGATGCAGGATTCAAGCTCGGAAAGCCGACAAAAGATGATCCTTATCGTAATGAGTACCTTGTCGAATGGGAGCAATTACCTGATGGGATAAAGCAAATCGACCATGATATGGTGAGAGGAATTCCCCGTATCCTCTCCAATGCTGGTTATGCTATTGAAAAGACGAGTAAATAATAAAGCGAAGGCGCTGGACCCATGAATTCTTCAAAAAGTCCTTTTCGAATCCGGCTCGGAGTCACCGGGCACCGGGCAATAAATGATCCGGAGAACATTGCCCTTAAGGTAAAAGAGATATTACGTTCTGAAATATATGAGCTTCTGGAAAATGAAATTTCTCAAGAAAAAACAAATCCGGTGGCGTTGATGTTTACCGTTGTGACTCCCCTCGCCGAGGGTGCAGATCGTCTAATCGCGAAGGAGGTCTTAAAGTTCCCTGAATCGGATATCGAGGTTGTTCTGCCCTTTGCGAAGGATGACTACATGCAGGATTTCGAAACCGAGGAATCGCGACAGGAATTCGAAGAACTCTACCAAAAATCACAAAAGCCGATCGTGTTAAAAAACAACCTATCAGCGGGAGCGTTCTCGACAATTGAGCGAACCGAAGCTCGCAATAAAGCTTACGAAGATGCGGGGCGATATGTGGTAACCCATTGTGACATATTGATTGCTCTATGGGATGGTCGTCCATCTCGGGGCAGAGGAGGAACCGCCGAGATTGTTGCCTATGCGCGCGAAGAAAAGCGTCCTTTGATTATTATCTCGACCGAGAATCTTGAACATATTGTGATCGGAAAAGGAAGGAAAATTAACGAATTGACTTCCTTTAATTTCGAGCCACGGAAGTAATCATATGACCCACTCAAAGGATACTTTACGCTACCGTTGGAAAACCCTCCGCATTTTCATTTCTAAATATTTCTCGCGATATGCACATAAATGATTATAAATTTAAAGGCGATTTAATGGAAAAGACAAAAATATCAGTAGAATGGCAAAAAGTGCATATCTTCATCTCTTCCACGTTCAACGATATGCACGCAGAGAGAGACTATCTGGTTAAGAAGGTATTTCCAAAACTGCAGGACTGGTGTGAGAAACGCAAAATACGCATGGTGGATATCGATCTCAGATGGGGTGTATCGGAAACTGATACCATGAACAAAAAAGTAGTAAGCACATGCTTAAGGAATATAGATAAATGTAGGCCATTCTTTATTTGCCTTTTAGGACAAAGACGCGGATGGGTGCCGAAAAGAGATGACATTTCCGACGATACATTTAAAGATTTTCCGGAAATCAAAAACTATGCAGACAATGCATCAGTTACGGAAATGGAAATTCTTCATGCATTAATAGATCCGCTGCATAAAACAAGGTCGTGTCTTCAGGAAGAATCTGGTGAGTATTACGATCCGGTAAAACACGCCTTTTTTTATCTTCGCGATCCTTCATACCTCGATTTTTTGCCTTCAACGCCAGACTTGTTGCGCAAAGCATATACCAATGAGTTAGATGAGTTAATAGAGGATATATCCCGGCAGACCGCAGATAATGAGCTTAAAACCTGGCGGGAGAAAAAAATACCAGCAACAAACCGTCCCGTACGTAACTATAATGTCAAATGGAATTCCGAGGCACAAACACCTGAGCTTCGTACTCCTTTAACTAGTTCTTCCGATGAGCCTAAATCGAAAGTTTCGGCCAAGTGGAGGCGGTTATGGAAATTGGCAGGGATTGACTTAGAGGACAGGGATATTTCAATACCCGAAGGCTTGCGGGAGAAAGCAGAAAAATTCAACACAACGTTCACAAAAGGAAGACTCGGTGAATTCAAGGCTGAAAACAAAGAGCTTAGTGATATTATTTTTTCTGATCTAACAGAAGCCATCCGAGAGCGGTTTTATGATCATATAGATATAGTAGAAGCTGAATCAGTAGATGAAACTGATTTACAGAAAGAGATCGACCAGCAGGAGCAATTTGTAGCTCTGAACAGTGTCGGGTTCATTCAACGCACAGGTGACTTCGACCAGTTAGATGCATATGCTGCTGATAACTCTCAAAAGCTTTTTGTGCTCACCGCTCCGGCAGGTATGGGAAAATCCATGTTCCTTGCAAAGTGGGTTGACAGGTACAGGACAAAAGTCAATTCGGAATCTAATGAAAGCATACATTTCCGGTTTATTGGACAAAGTGACAAATCCACCGCGTTCTATAATATATGGTACTCGCTTCTCGAAGAAATAAAGGAGCATACGGGAAAACTTGAAGATGAGATTATAAAGGATGAACAGGGTAATGAAGACAGATTGGAAGCAATCCCTACCGATCCAGTCGAACTCCACAATTCACTTTATGACATACTCAGAAAGATCGGCACAAGAGGGAAAACCATAATAGTGCTTGATGCCCTTAATCAGCTTGAGACCGGACTTAAAGATCTAAACTGGCTACAGAGCGAATTGCCCGAAGGCATCAATATGATTGTGAGCTTCAAACGCGGCACTGAAGACACGGACGCAGAAAAACTATATGGAATATTGAAAGATAGTGCAGTGATTTCGGAAATAAAGCCGTTTGAAAGTACCGATGACCGAAAAAAGCTCATCGATGAATATCTCATGCAATATCTTAAAGAACTGGATCAAAAGCATATTAATGCATTACTGGAAATAGAAGCTTCAAAGAATCCGCTTTTCTTAAAGATTGTACTTAATGAGCTCCGCATTTTCGGTGCTTTCTTAAATATCAAAGATAAGATCCGCAATGATTTCGGAAATGATCCGCTATCCGCTTTTGAAGGAGTGCTGAAGAGACTTGAGAATGATCCGGCATATTCGTCAATTCCTCCAAAGATTTCTGTGCCATTAATCTTCGGTCTTCTTGCAAATTCCCGCTATGGCCTTTCAGCAGATGAACTGGTTCATATGCTTCTTGACACTCTCGGATATGAGAGGAAGGATGAAAATCTTAATCAAATAAAAGAAACCGTGTATCTCAATCTCCGCCAGATAAGGCCATATCTTTCGAGGAAAGAAGGCAGATATGATTTTTTCTATGAAAGTTTTAAAATTGCCGCTCTCAAGAGGTATGCAAATGAAAAATCAAATTATCAAATAAGTGGTTTAATGCAAGGGAAAGTACAATCCGATATAAATGCGGAAATTGTTACTTTAAAAATCAAAGACTGGCATAAAATACTTGCTGATTATTTTTACAAGCTTCCATTATGGGTGAAAAAGAATTCAAATAATGGCGGACAAAACCAAGAGCAGGAAAGCAGCCGGGAGGCTGATTATAATGATGATCCCAATAAACGCAAGGTGTCAGAACTGCCGTACCACCTTACAATGGCTGAGGATTGGGGTAGTGTTGAAGAAACGTTGTGCAATTTGTGGTTTGTAGAAGCAAAGGTGAGGGCTGGGATGGTTTTTGAGTTGCAACAGGATTATGCCGATGCACTCCGCCGGTTTCCAGAGATGCAGGAAAAGAAAAGGAAGGAGGAGGAGCAACAAAATAAAATCAAGAAATATACTGATGAATTGATTGCCTATTCCAAAGCATGGAGTGAACGCCGCCGCCAATTGGCACTTGGCAAAGCAATAATCGAAGTAGAACCGCAACATCCGGAGCCCCCACCCTCCTGCCGGATGTGGACTCAGGACGAGATCGATTTGGAATGTCAGCGCATCATTGAAAATCCCACTCCTCTTGACACACTGTCCATCTTTAATGGATTTGTGATCTCACAGTGCCATACGCTGATTGAGAATGGTAGTGGTAGATGGCGGGGATTCGTCCTACAACATGCTTTAAACTATAGCCCCGCCGGGGCCGTTCACGACGCTGCCGCTTTGATCCTACCGACCCTTCAAAGGCCGTATTTTTCACGCCGCTGGTCAATCGATGAGCGTACCAATCCCATTCCAGCTCTTCTGCGTACCTTGAAACAAGAGTGGGGTGCCATGTGCGTGCGCGTGACTCCTGACGGACGATATGCAGTATCGGGCAGTGATCATGGTATGTTGAACGTCTGGAGCCTTGAGAGCGGTCAAAGCCTGCGGATCTTGAAAGGGCACACTGGTTCAATTTCTAGCGTGAGCTTGACGCCTGATGGAAAGCGTGCTGTCTCAGGGAGTTGGGACAAGTCGCTGCGCGTGTGGGATCTGCAGGACGGGCTATGTTTGTTTACCCTGGAAGGGCACACTGATTACTTTACTAGCGTGAGTTTGACGCCTGATGGACGACGCGCTGTGTCCGTGAGTAAAGACAAAACGTTACGGGTATGGGATTTGGAGAGTGGTAAGTGTCTTAAGTGTCTGTGGAAATCGGGAAACAATCAATACTTGTCGCCATTCTTAAGGGTTGCAGTGACACCGGATGGTCGGCGTGCTGTGTCGTGCGATATAGACATGAGGGTGCTGGTATGGAACCTAGAGAGTGGACTATGCCAGCGTTTTTTGGAAGGGGCATTGCTAGCCAACCTAGCACCTGATGGGCGGCGTGCCGTGTTGGCGGATCGGGACGGCACGCTATATGTGGGGGATCTGGAAAGCGGTCAGCGCCTTCGGATCTTGGCATGGCCGCCCGATTTCGACATATTTAAAGATGGATATATGATGTCGGATGGTCGTTTTGCGGTCTCAGCGAATGTGGGCAAACCGCTTCAAGTGTGGGACCCGGAAACGGGCCAATCTCTGCGGACCCTGGAAGCGTACAGTTCTCGGGTCACGGAGGTGAGTTTGACTCTGGACTGCCGGTGCGCTGTATCGGGGAGTTGGGATGGCACTTTGCGAGTATGGAATATAGAGAACGGACAAGGACAGCAGCACGTGGAACGACACATGGGCGACGTGAATTGTGTGAGCGTGACGCCTGATGGTCGGCGAGCTGTTTCAGCTAGTGATGACGGCACATTGCGCGTATGGGACACGGTGAGTAGCCAATGTCTGCGGATCTTGAGCGGCCACGCCAATAGGGTTAACTGTGTAAGCGTGACGCCTGACGGAAAGCATGCTGTATCAGGGAGCTGGGACATGACGCTGCGAGTGTGGGATCTGGAAAGTGGTCAGTGCCTACGAATCTTAGAAGGACATACTGACGTGGTCAATTGTGTGAGTGTGACCTCGGACGGATTACACGCTGTCTCGACTACTGGCCGTGGACTCGACCCAACCAACCTTGACAACACGCTACGGGTGTGGAACTTGGAGAGCGGGCAATGTTTGCGAACCTTGAATGCAGAGAAGCCAGGCGGCATCCATAGCTTGAGCGTGATACCTGGCTCAATGCGCGTGGTGTTAGGTATTGGTGACGGGAGTCTGATGTTATGGGACCTGGAGAGCGGGGAATGCCGAAGGACCTCGGAAGCACATAAAGGGATGATGAGTAGTGTGAGTGTAACACAGGATGGGTGGTACGTAGTATCGGGAGGTTGGGATAAAACGATGCGCGTCTGGAGCACTGAGAGCGGTATCCGCCTGCAGACCTTGAAAGGGAACACTGGTAAAATTTCTAGCGTGAGCGTGACTCCAGATGGAACGCGCGCTGTGTCAGGGAGCTGGGACAGTACGATCTGGACGTGGGACCTGGATCTTAAGAATATGTTTCCAGAGCTTCTATCCTACTTTCTTGCTCCCGCCCCGATTCTTTCTGTTGCCATATCTCCTTCGGGGTCTTTGGTTGTGTGCGGAACAAGCGCTGGTGAAGTATTATTCATGGAACTGCGTGGCATCAAGTTCGGTACAAATATTGAACCCCAACCTATTCTTTCTCAGGATGAAGGGTTAAGAGGTGCGCTTGCAGCTAACATAGAGAAATCCATAAAAACTAGGATTCATGAGGAGGATCGAAAAGTTGAAAACGGACAAGAGAAATCGCAATCTTCTATCTTATGCCCACATTGTGGCGGATCGGCCCACAAAAATAGCATGACTGGTGCATGGCTGGGTTTTTTATCGATGCTCATTGTATCCATCCTGTTACCGTTACATAGCCTTTGGTGGTTATTCCTTTCAATTCCAATGGGGTTTTTAGCAATATTTGTTTGTATTCCGCATTTATTTACACCCTACCATTGTAAATCATGCGGTAGTGTGTCTAAGATGAAGTAGGCCCCGGGTCAAATCTTAAATATGGACAAACTCCAAGAATCGTTCCTGTCTTGGATATTATTTCCAAATCTTCCATAAAAATATCTGGCCATAGGAAAGATCATTCTTCCCAAAACTGGGAAACCATTGGGGTCAGGTCTATTTTCTTGACATTAAGGTTCCAGGCTGTTAAGGGTTACTTATGGCCCGTCCTTTACGCATAGAGTTTCCCGGTGCGGTTTATCATATCACCAGTCGAGGGAATGACCGCAAAGAGATTTTTGAGGATGATTTGGATCGGAAGGCCTTTCTCGAAATCCTTTACCGTGTCTGCACCCGCTATCACTGGCTTTGTCATGCCTTTTGCCTGATGGATAATCATTATCACCTGCTGATCGAAACACCGGAAGGAAACCTTTCCATAGGAATGAGACAGTTAAACGGTGTTTATACCCAGGCCTTCAATAGGGTTCATGGTAGGGTTGGACATTTGTTTCAAGGTCGATTTAAGGGGATTGTGGTGCAGAAGGACAGTCATCTTCTTGAGGCATCCCGTTATATTGTTATCAACCCGATACGGGCCAAGCTCGTCAAAAATCCCAATCAGTGGATATGGAGCAGTTATTCGGCAACGGCCGGGCAGGGAAGTTCTCCCCCCTTTCTTACCGTAGATTGGGTTTTGGGGCAACTTGCGTCCGAAAGAAAGATCGCAGAAAGAATCTATCGCGAGTTTGTAAGGGCAGGAATACGAGCAGAATCCATTTGGAAGGATTTGAGAGGTCAAAGCATTCTGGGGGAGGATGATTTTGTGGTAGGAATGAGGAGCCATATTGCGGGTAAAGAACACATCCCCGAGATATCAAAAAGGCAACGCTTCATAAACAGGCCCATCCTGACAAAGATTTTTACCACCGAGGTGCTTCAAAGCAAAGAAGCGAGAGATGAACGAATTATTGAGGCGGTGGAGAGATACGGATATTCCCAGAAACAAATCGCTGATCATTTAGGGCTTCATTTTGCCTCGATAAGCCGAATTATACGAAAAAAAGAAACAATGTTAAGAATATAGACCTGACCCCAACGAACACTTATTTCCCGGAAAACAGTAAATACGGAATATACAATATTTCTTGACAAAAGCAATTTATCCGAATAAATTGCTCTTACTATGAAAATTAAAAAAAGACTTTTGGACCTCAACTTGCCGCCCGGGAAATCCGCTTTCCTATGGGGCCCACGCAAAGTCGGGAAAACCTATTGGATTTCCCATACCTTGTCAGGCGTTGAGATTATCGATTTATTGAAAACCGACGTTTTAGCGGAATATATCACCCGCCCGGCGCTTTTGCGGGAACGCTACCAAAATCACAAAGGTCTCATAGTCATTGACGAAATTCAAAAAATCCCTCCTCTTCTCGATGAAGTCCATTGGCTTATTGAAAATAGAAATTTATCGTTTATATTAACCGGCTCCAGTGCCCGAAAATTGCGCCGGGGACATGCCAACCTGTTGGGCGGCCGGGCCTGGCGAAGGACTATGACCCCCCTTTCCTATGAGGAAGTAACCGGTTTTAGTCTGGAACGAATTATGGTTTCCGGGCTGCTCCCGCCCCACTTTCTCTCCCCTGATCCCATCGAAGAAATACGCTCTTATGTTGCCGATTACCTTAAGGAGGAAATTGTTGCTGAAGCCCTGACTCAAAATATTCCTGCCTTTAATGAATTTTTAAGGGTGGCGGCGATTACTTCCAGCGAGTTGATCAATTATGTGAACATCGCCAGGGAAACAGGGGTTTCCCATAGAGTTGTTCGTACTTATTTTGATATTCTGGAAGATACTTATCTGGGTTTTAGGATTCCTCCTTGGAAGAAGTCGCAAAACCGGCGCATGATCACTACCGAAAAATTTTATTTATTCGATGTGGGTATAGCCAATTATTTGGCCAGACATCAACCTAAAATCGGAAGCCCTGAATTCGGCAAGGCCTTCGAACACTATATTTTGATGGAATTAAAAGCCTACCAAGCCTATCGCAATCCCGAAATGGCCATAACCTTCTGGCGGACATCAACCGGACGTGAAGTGGACTTCATTCTTAACGACAAGGCACTGGCACTGGAAGTAAAGGGTTCATCCCGCATTCACGAAAGCGATATCGGTTCTTTGCAGGCCCTGTTAGATGACGGACCGGTTAAAAAATGTTGTTTGGTTTGCCTGGAAAAGCAGCCGCGCCATTTGACAAAAAAGGTCGAATCGATCCCCTGGCAAATGTTCGTCGAACGGTTATGGAACGGTGAATTTGAATAAACATGGCGGTCTTTCCCGCATCCACTTTTATTACTTCCCCTTTTCAGCTCAGGTTTAATTACAAAACCCAACACTTCAGCTCGGACTTTTTCCCTTAACCACAGGTTTTAAGAGGGGAGATTTTCTTTTTCCACTTTACGCTTAAGTACCCCCAGGGATTTTACTCGAGGCAGTTCCAGAAAACGTCCCGAGGCCAGGGCCTTTTGGTAAACCTGAAAAGGGGCTTGTCCCCCTTTTTGGGGATCTTCGAAAATATCATGAATGAGCAAAAAGCCTTCAGGCAGGATATGTTTGGCCCAGTTTTGGTAATCTTTATAGGCCGATTCAAAGGAGTGCCCGCCGTCAATAAAAACCAGGCTGAGCGGCGTAGACCACCTCCGGGCAGCCAGGGCGGAACTGCAGACCATTGGAACGATGGTTTCTTCCAACCCGGCTTTTTCAATGGTTTTTCTAAAGAAAGGGAAGGTATCTATGCGGCCGCTAACCGAATCGAGCAATTCAGGATCGAAATATTCTTGGCCGGGCTGCTGTTCTTCGGAACCCCTGTGGTGGTCGATGGAAAAAAGGACTCCCTGGCGGGCCTTGCATCCCAGACCCAGATAGATGCTGGATTTACCGCAATAACTGCCGATTTCCAGACAGGGACCCCGGCGAGCGGCCTCCTTGGCCGTATGGTAGAGGAACAGCCCTTCTTCCTCGTCCAGAAATCCTTTGACCTCCTGAATTAATTCAAAAGGAAGATCTTCTTTAGGCATTATAATGGACATGTAAAAGTTATAAAATGGGACGGCAAAGTAAAAAGCTCTCCCGCCAAAGGCGGGACTAGGCGCGCAAATCCTGAGGAATGAGGCGTACAGTGAAGTACGCTGCAATAAGCCTGCCCCGCTGAAAAGCGGGGAAGGATGTAGCGCAATCCCGCGAAGCGCGGGACAGATGGACTTTTTAAGAAGCCGTTATTTATGCCTCGTAGAAATAATCAATCTCCAATTGCTCGCTGGCAGATTTTCCTTTTCCGATGATGATGGCAGAGGTCAGCCAGCGATAGCGCTCATTTCCGGTCACCATTTTTACATAGGTATCCTTGATTTCTCCATCACGGTGGTATCCGGCAATCACAACACTGATATTCACGCCGTCATGGGTAACTATGGCAGCCCTGATACTGATCTCGGCAACGCCATCCGATCGGCTGAGGATGTAATCGACCCCCCGCATTTTCCCTGACAATACCCCTCCGGAAAGGTCTCCTTCGAAATAAGCATCAAATCTCTTTCCGACAGGCGTATTCCCAAAATAAATCAGTTCGGTCACCTTTCCCTTGAAAGACGACAGCAGTTCCAAACGATTGATTGAAAACACGATCCATTCCTCCTTTTGAAGCTCCCTGCACCAAAGTGCAGTCTCGCAGGGCGGGATTCCAGGCAAGATAAATTTCAATTATTGAAATTTGCCCGCTTATCCCGCTGAAGACGGGATCAGGCCGTTGGGGTGACGGGGATGCGCTCGCTTTCCATGTTCAGGTAATCCAACCAAGTCCAACAAACCAACCCATTCTGTGTAGAACAGATCAGATTGCCTTGACCGACCGCAAAACTTAAAGCCTTATGAACTTGATCCCTCCCGGAATCGGTTGAGTTCCATACCCGGTCAACCAGCCTGTCCAGCGAATCTTCTTCGGAAACAAAGCGGTCGGTTCTTGGCCATGTCCCCTTTTCTTCAACAGCCCTGCTCATCATCAGGTCATTGATCACGGCAATATGTTCCAATTTGGTCAGCTCCCAGGCCTCTGATTCGGCAACTTCTCCCTTTTCCCTGCGTTGCTTAATCAGGCCAAGCCGATCCAGGTATTTCTTTTCCCAGGAAATAACCAACTCATCCAGCATTTTCTTGGTTACCGAAGGGGTCTCAACGATAGCCCTATTGGCATGATATTGGGACCAGTCATGGGTTAGTATACTCAGGCCGAGGGCATCCATTTTTTCTCGAATCTCTGTTCCTGGAAAAGGGGCTAAAAGATGAAAGCCGGATGATCCTCCAATACTACCGATTTTTTCACCAAAATCAACCGTCTGCCTCAAAGTCTCCGGTGTTTCACCGGGAAGGCCCAGGATAAAGGTAAAATGGGCCTCTACCCCCACCTCCCGGCAGAGGTTGGCAGCCTCAAGCACCTGTTCGAGGTCGATCTTTTTCTTGAGAGTTTTTAAGATATCCGGATTGCCGGTTTCCACTCCGAAACTTACCGCATAACATCCAGCCTTCTTCATCTCTATCAAGAGTTCTCTGGAGATGGTATCGACCCGTGAAAAAGAGGTCCAATTTGCCTTCAGTTTACGCTTTCGTATTTCATGACAGACCGCCAGACAGTGGTCCTTGCTGGCCGTAAAGAGATCGTCGACGATGTTGATTTGTTGAAAGTTCAATCCGCAAAGATATTCCAACTCATCTACAACCTTCTTGGGATTTCGATAACGGACTCGTGCTCCGACCATCTTTCTTCCCACACAAAAGATGCATTGAAAGGGACAACCCCGGCTCGTGGTCATCGTAATGGGCATACCAAGGGCCCGGTATCGGCCCAATGGAAAATAATGCCTCGCCGGCACAGGCAGGGAATCCAATTCGAGGGTCGGTTCCCGGGGTCCCGTTCTGACGACTTCCGGGCCTTGGCGATAAACGATTCCCTTGATCCTGCTCCAATCTCTGCCTTGCTCCGTTTCCCTAACCAAATCAACGGCGGTGTGTTCGCCTTCTCCCAGGACAACGAAATCCAATTCAGGCAGGCTATTCATAGCCCCTTCGGCCCAAAAGGTGACATGCGGACCGCCCATAACCGTCAGGATGTCGGGATTGAGGGCTTTGACCGCCTGAATGATTTGAGCTGCGCTGTCATAGGTCATGGTAACGGAAGTGGCGCCTACCAAGTTAGGCCGGAAATCCCGCAGGACCGATTCCAGAATCTTTTTACTGAAGGGAAATACGGTAAAATCAATCACCCTGGTCTCAATCCCCGCCTCCTCAAGTGCTCCGGCCAGGAATGCCAGTCCTAAAGAAGGGGAAGGGTTTTCGGATATCGGGCAATAGGGATTAATCAGCAGAAAGCGCATTGATTTCCTCTATATTTCGGCTTTGGTGGGCGTATCAACCAAATTTGAAGAAAATAAGAAAGGCTCTTATATTGTGAAATGGTTTCGGGGTCAATATCCAATGTCTCAGGCCCGTTGAGAAGTTCGTGAACGACTCTCAATGGACAGCCCGCGCAGAATAAAATGGACGACCGTATCAATTACTTCATCCTGCTTAATGTTTGACAGACTCCATTCCCTAAGGGCCGGAAGGGCTGTCAATAGAAGGATCAAATCGGCCGTGGCTGTAGGATTTTTCATCTGGATCCGTCCTTTTTGTTGCCCTTTCAATAAAGACTGGGTCAATCTTTCTACATAGGTTCTGTCGATTTCCCGCATCTGCAAATGAACATCCTTGCGTTTGGACCAGGATTCCCGATAGAGAAGCTGAACCGCTTTGGACATCTTGTACATTTGCCGCATGCTGCTCCGCAACCTTGCCTCAAGATCTTCAGGATTGGCTTCCCAGGTTTCTTTTTCGTCCCCTCCGATACTTAAACGAAAACGTTCGACCACATCCTTATAAACCAGAACCAGGATATCGTCCTTGCTCCGGACATAATCATATAAGCTGCCCATGGTCAGACCGGAGGCCCGGGAAATTTCCCGCATGGTGGTTTGATCAAAACCTTTTTCAAAAAAAAGTCGGGAAGCGGCGTCGATGATCTGTTTGCGGCGTTTTGAAATCAGATCCTTGTTTTTAATGTTGCTCTGAACTTCCACCATTTTTCCTTCCGAGCGCTCGTTCACTTTACATGGGTTTTTATCACACCCCAAGCTGAGAAGTCAAGGGAAAATTTAATGCCGCGTTCGGTTGGAAGGGTCTTTAAAACCTATTTTTCACCCGGAATCGGGCTGCCTTGATTATGGTCTCCAGGGCCTCTACCGAGAAGGAGATTTCCTGATTGACCATAACGAAATCACAGTGTTTTACCGCCTGAAGTTCGGTTTCCGCGTTCTTCAGGCGGATCTGGATTTTAGTCCGTGATTCCGTTTCCCGGTGGATTAAACGTTTTTTGAGTTCTTGTTTGGAAGGAGGCAGGATAAAGATGATTAAGGCCTGGGGAATTCTCTTTTTGACCTTTCGGGCCCCTTGAATATCGATATCCAAAAGGACATCCGATCCTTTATGCAGCCATCGTTTAATCGGCAACCAAGGGGTTCCATAATATTCGTTGTGAACCTTAGCCCACTCCAGAAAACCGTCGGCCTTGATCTTGTGTTCAAATTGCTTTTTAGAAACAAACCGGTAATCCTGATCCATGATTTCACCTGGTCGTTGAGATCGGGTGGTCCAGGAAACGGAAAACCGGAGGCCGGGGATTTTTTTTTGAAGGGCCTCCCTGAGGGTGGTTTTTCCCACTCCGGAAGGCCCGGAGAGGATGAAAAGATTTCCCGACTTTTTATTTGGAATGATTGGGTTCATCCTCTTTCCCTGTCCCATCGGAACCGAACCTTTGGGCAATGGTCTCGGCCAGAATAGGCGAGAGGATCACATGGTTGCTGTCGGTCAAAATGATGGACCGGGTCTTCCGGCCCTGGGTGGCATCGATCAGTCGTTTGCCGTCCCGCGCCTCCTCCCTTAATCGTTTCATCGGAGAAGAGGTGGAGGTTAAAATGGCCACAACCCGCTCCGAGACAACCGAGTTTCCAAAACCGATGTTCAGCAACTTTGGGTCCATATGGGCTCCTTGATGGTTAGCTTTCAGCAGAAGCAACGACCAGCAATTGGGATTTTCGAGGGCGACCCTTATTATCGGAGGCCCAATTCCAATTTACCACCTTTATTTACTGATCGCTGACGGCTATTTTCTATTCTATATTTTGAACCTGTTCCCGCAATTTTTCCAACTCGGATTTGATCGACACGACTTGATAGGCAATCTCACTATCCATACTTTTTGATCCAATGGTGTTGGTCTCCCGATTCATTTCCTGAAGGAGGAACTCCATTTTTTTCCCTATGGCTTGGGGTTCCTTAAAAAGGGCTTCCATTTGTTTCAGATGACTCCCCAGGCGGATCAGTTCTTCCGAAATATCCGCCCGGTCGGCCATTACCGCCACCTCCTGGGCCAAGCGGATGGGATCCACATCCACCTCTTTGGATATTTTTTTAATGCGTTCTTTCAAACGAACCTGGTAGGCTTCGATGACTTGAGGGATTTTTTTAGAGATCCGGTTGACTCCTTTCCGGATTATTTGCAGGCGTTTCAATAAATCCCGGCCTAAATTGCGCCCTTCCTCGGACCGCATTTTTTGCAAGGCGTTAAAAGTTTTTTTCAAAGGAGGGACCAATTTTTGCCAAAGCACTTCTTCGGGGAAGGTGCTTTCCTGATAGACGACCAGGTCTTTTAAGGAGAGGAGGTCGCTCAGCTCTAAAGGACCGGGGATATTTAATCTTTTTTTCAATTCGGTCAATAAGCCGAAATAGGTCATGGCCATGGGCCAATTAACGGCTATGTTTCCATTTCGGAGTTTTTCCTGGGAGGACAATTGGATGGCCAACTCCACCCGTCCCCGAAAGATTCGAGAAGCAATATACGATTTGATCCGATCTTCCAGGGGGAGAAAGGCATTGTTCAGCCGCATATTGATGTCCAAAAAGCGGTTGTTATAGGTGCGTACGGCAATGGTTATTTGAACGCTTTTATCCGAAAACACCGTTTGGGCAAAACCGGTCATGCTTTTAATCATAATTTTCCTTATTATTTTTCAATCTGCAATCCGTAATCCGCAATTTCTCTAAGGTATTTCTCCCTTATTTTATTAAACATCCATATCGCCTGTTCATCCCGATAATCCGGATAAGTCCAGGCCAGCGGCCGATAACTTCCTTTATAGAAAATAAGGGTCAGATCCCCAAAGATCCCTTTTCCCAAATAGATCCGATGACTATAATTTTTCCCAGTGGACAGGACGAGTCTCTCGGCCGTTATCAGCCCCGGGTCGAGGTTCAACTGCCGCTTCTCATCGTGGGTCCACTCCTTTTCTATTTCCAGGGCCTGCCATTTAATATCAGCCAAGCGGTCCTGAGGGACTAAATCTCTGAAAAAAGCCCATCGACGGTATAAGAGTCGGCCCATTTCTTGTTCATAATAATGGGTATATTCGAAGGGCTTCACCATGGAAAGAAAATCAATGGCTCCCCAGGTTTTTTCCATGGCCGTCCAGCCGGATCGAATGGCTGTTTTATCTTTATAGATCAGGCTGATGCCCAGTTTAGCCGGTAAGGGTTCCTTGGGTTTACTCAACAGCAGGTCTACCTACACAGTAATATTTTATCCCCAGTTGATGCATTTTGTCCGGCTCATACATATTTTTTAAATCGATTACCAGTGGACGCTTCAACAGGGATTTCATTTTGTCCCAGTCGATGGTTCGAAAGGGGTTCCATTCGGTAGCCAGGATCAAGGCATCGGCACCCTGACCGACGTCGTACAGATTCTCTTGAAATAAAACTTTCTTTAATATTTTGCGCCCTTCTTCCATACCGGCCGGATCAAAGGCTTTGATTTTTGCCCCCAGAGATTCCAGTTTTTTGATGATGAACAGGGCCGGGGCCTCCCGAATGTCGCTGGTATTGGGCTTAAAAGTGATACCCAAAAACCCCAGGGTTTTCCCCTTGACCGGGCCGACGGCATTAAGGATCTTTTCGACCATCCTTTTCTTTTGGCGATGATTGACCCGAATCACCGACTTGACGATTTCAAAATCGTAGCCCAGGGAGTCAGCCAGTTGAGCCAGAGCAGCGGTGTCTTTGGGAAAACAGGAACCGCCGAATCCGGGGCCGGGATGCAAAAATTTCGAACCGATCCGTTGATCCAACCCCATCCCCTTGGCCACGAGGTGCACATCGGCCCCCACTTTGTCGCAAAGATTGGCCATTTCATTGATGAAAGATATCTTGGTGGCCAGGAAGGCATTGGAGGCATATTTAATCATCTCGGCCGTTTCCACCGTGGTGATGACAAAAGGGGTTTCGATCAGGTACAAGGGGGAGTAAAGGTCTTTCATGATGGCCACGGCTTGATCACTGGCGGTCCCGATCACCACCCGGTTGGGTCTCAAAAAATCTTCAATGGCCGACCCTTCCCTGAGAAATTCAGGATTGGAAACGATATCAAAGGAAAATTTTTCTTTTTGATGCTTACGGATTATATCATGAATGATTTTCCCGGTTCCCACCGGGACGGTACTCTTGGTCACTACCAGTTTATAACCGTCCATGGTGCGGCCGATGGCCTGGGCCACTTCTTTGACATACCGCAAATCCGCTTTCCCCTGCGGATCAGGAGGGGTCCCTACAGCGATAAGAATGACCAGGGAATGCTTGACCCCCTCTTCCAGATTATCGGTAAAAGAAAGCCGGTTTTCTTTTACGTTTTTATTAACCATTTCTTCCAGGCCAGGCTCGTATATGGGGATCTTTCCCTGTTTGAGACGACTAATCTTTTCCTGGTCATTGTCCACACAGATGACCCGGATCCCGAATTCGGCAAAACAGGCCCCGGTAACCAGTCCCACATAGCCGACACCGATAACGCAAATGTTCACTCTGGACGTACCTCCTCCCGCTGGCTTTAAGTTCGTCTTTCCTTAATACCAGATTAAAAATGCGTTGTCATCCAAATCCCTCACTCCTCACTCCCTATCTAACGCCCTTTGTTTTTTTCATCATTTTAATCGTTGTTTTTAATCCTTGACGAAATCCAGTCTCCGGTTGAAAGCCCAAGAGTTTTCGGGCCTTTCGAATGTCCGCTTTCGAGTGCCGGATGTCGCCTAGTCTGGCCGGCTCAAAAACCGGCCCTTGGTCGGATCGGAGGATTTTTTTTAAGTGCTCCAACAACTGCAAAAGGGTGTACGAACGTCCTGAGGCTATATTAAATACCTCCCCTTCAATCCCGGTTTGGAGACAGGCCTTAAGATTGGCTTGCACCACATCACCCACATAGACGAAATCCCTGGATTGTTTTCCATCCCCATAGATAACCGGAGGGGTGTCTTGGAGGAGGCGCTCAATAAACTTGGGGATTACCGCAGCATATTCCGAATTGGGATCCTGTCTCGGTCCGAAGACATTGAAATATCGTAAGGCAACGGCCGGCAGGTCATATACCTTTGAAAAGAGACGGCAGTAATACTCTCCGACCAGTTTGCTCAGGGCATAAGGAGAAAGAGGGTTGGGGGTTAAAGGTTCTTTTTTGGGTTTCAAAGAATCCTTTTCATTCGGACTGTCTCCGTAAATAGCCGTGGAGCTGGCCAGAACCAGTCGTTTGATGCCGGCCCTTTTACCAGCCGATAAAATATTCAAGGTCCCCCCGATATTGATCTCCTGAGTCGTTTCGGGGTCGTTTACGGATTTCGGGACGGAGACCTGGGCCGCTTCATGGAAAACAAAATCCATACCGGAGACCGCTTGATCACAGGCCTTCCGGTTACGAATATCCCCCTCGATAATTTCCAGATTCTGCGGGGCGATCATTTGGATGACTTTAATATTTTCCCTTCGACCGGTTGAAAAGTTATCCAGGATCCGCACCCGGTGCCCTGCTTTCAAAAGGGTCTCTGCTAAATGGGACCCAATAAAACCGGCCCCGCCGGTAATTAAATAATTGGCCATCAATCATTCCTTAGTGAGTTTTACGATCAGAGAAACCATTCAATATCCGAGGTTGTCCTTTTTGCAGAAAGCTCAAGGCTGAAAGGAAAAGCATTTTTTGATTATGTTCTTACTTTTGAACTTTCAGCTTTGAACATGGAACGGTTTTTATTTTTTTACCGCCTCCATCAAGACCTTTACCAGTTCGTCGGCCCGAACGGCTGCGGTCCCCACCTCTCCCACGACAAGGCCGGCGGCAAAATTGGCCGTTTTACAGGCCTGAATCATATGCATGCCCGAAACCAGAGAAAGGATTAAAGTGGCGATTACCGTATCCCCGGCCCCGGTTACATCAAATACCTTTTGGGCTACAGTGGGAATATGTTCTATTTTTTTATTCTTTAAAAAAAGGGTCATGCCTTCTTGTCCCCGGGTAATCAAAACCGATTCACATTTTATCCTTTTCAAAAGGAGCGTTCCCGCCCAAAGGAGATCTTCCGGAGAATCGATCTTTTTTCCCACAGCCGATTCGGCTTCGAGATGGTTGGGGGTAATCATAGTAACCCGATCATACCAGCGGATGTTATCAGGTTTTGGATCCACTAAAATAGGGATGGGATTTTTCCCTATGATCTTTTTTAATCCGGTCATCAGTTCCTGAGAAATCACCCCTTTCCCATAGTCGGAGACGATGATCCCCTGAATCTGGGTAATGTTTTTTTTGATGATATTCAAAATGGTTTTTAAGGTTTCCGGTAGAATTGGAGTGGCTTTCTCCCGGTCAACCCGCACAACCTGCTGGTGATGGGCAATGATCCGGGTCTTGATGGCGGTAGGTCTTCCTTCTTCAACCACGATTCCCTCGGTAGTAGTCCCCAAGGATTGGAGCTTCCGGAGCAGTCTACGTCCCATTCCATCAGGACCGATGACCCCGGTCAATAAAACCTGGCCCTTAAGCCCCAATAAATTATTGATCACATTGGCCGCTCCCCCCAATAAAAAAGTCTCTTTCTCCACCTTGACAATTGGAACCGGGGCCTCGGGGGAGATACGGGAAACTTCTCCCCAAAGGAATTCATCCATCATGATGTCGCCGATAACCAATACCTTGTAATTGGGAAACGTCCGGATCGCCCTGATCATTTCCTGAACTTCAGAACCGGGTAAGATCATAGGAACCTCTTTATGTATTAGTTTCTCTTATGTCCGTCTGATGCGGGTGCTAAGAAACATGAAAATTATTCTAAGGATTCAAGAGGCCCAGGGGTCAAGGACCGCAGGGCGGAGTGAAAGGCATTGAAATTAAAACCCTCGAACCCTGGAATCCTTGAATCCTATTTTCGTTTTTACTTTATCCCTTTTGCCGAACCTTGGCAATACTTCGGCGATAAGGGGCTTTCAGTAACCCCTTTTCCGTAATAATGCCGGCAATAAAAGAATGGGGGGTTACATCAAAGGCCGGGTTGAGGACCGAGACTCCCGGTGGCGCTATCCTCTTGCCGCCTATATGGGTCACTTCCTTTTCGTTTCGTTCTTCTATGGGAATGTCTTCCCCGGTTTTAATCTGATGGTCAATGGTGGAACAGGGGGCGGCCACATAAAAAGGGATGCCGTGCTCCTTGGCTGATATGGCCACTGAATAGGTCCCAATTTTATTGGCGGTATCCCCATTGGCGGCGATCCGGTCGGCCCCGACAATGACCACATCAATCAATCCCTTCTTCATCAGGTACCCGGCCATATTATCGGTGATCAGAGTCACCGGTATATGATCCCTGACCAGTTCCCAGGCCGTCAATCGAGCCCCCTGCAGAAAAGGACGGGTTTCATCGGCAATGACCTGGACCTGTTTTCCGGCTTCTTTGGCCGCCCGGATGACACCCAAGGCGGTCCCGTACCCGCCGGTGGCCAGGGCCCCGGCGTTGCAATGGGTCAAGACCGTGGCCCGGTCTTTAATCACCTTTTGCCCTATGAAACCAAGGCGCTTATTGATGGCGATGTCCTCGGAAAGGATGGACCGGGCCTCTTGAATCAAGGTCTTTTTAAGGGTTTCTGTTTTTTTAATCGAGCTCTTCTCAACCAGATTCTGCATTCTTTTAAGGGCCCAAGATAGATTGACGGCCGTGGGTCTGGCCCGCCCGATCTCTTCACAGATTTTATTAAACCGGACCTTGAAATCATCCAGGTTCCGAGTTTCTATGGACTTGGCGCCCAGCGCTGCGCCCATAGCGGCGGCAATACCGATAGCCGGGGCCCCGCGGATGACCATTTCTTTTATGGCCTTAATGACCTGGCGATAGTCGGAACAGACAAAATAGATTTCCTTTTCAGGCAGTTTCCGCTGATCGATCATGATCACACGGTCGTTTTTCCATTCAATGGTTTTGATCATAAAAATCCTTTTAGGGTTCGGGGGGTCAAGGGGTCAAGGATTCAGGTGAAGGTGTGGAAGTTAAAATCCTTGAATCCTCGAATCCTGTTCTCGAACTAACCGGATGGGTCCAGTTTCTGCCGTAATATCTCATTAACGATTTTCGGATTGGCCTTGCCCTGGGTCTTTTTCATGACTTCACCGACAAAATACCCGAAGAGTTTGGTCTTCCCTTCTTGATAACCCGCAATCTTATCCGGATTATTTTTCAGTACTTCTTCAATAACGACCTGGATCTGAGCGGCATCGGTCATCTGGACCAAGCCCCTGTCCCGGACTATGGTTTTGGGAGGTTTCCCCGTTTCAAACATCTCTTCAAAAACCGCTTTGGCCATCTTACCGCTGATCGCCCCTTCCCGGATCAGGTCCAAAAGGGCTGCCAGGTCTTGGGCGGAAACCGGGCATTGTTCGATTTCCTTTTCTGCTCTTTTCAGTTCCCTGATCAATTCCACCATGATCCAGTTACTAACGGTTTTGGGTTGGGGATGAATGCGAACGCATTCTTCAAAGTAATTGGCCAGGGCCTTGGAAGAGGTCAGGAGCTGTGCATCGTATTCCGGAAGTTCATATTGGCTGATAAATCGTTGTCTTCTGATTTCCGGCAGCTCTGGAAGACTTTCCCGAACCGAGGCGATCCATTCCTGGTTAATTTCCAGAGGAATCAAGTCCGGGTCCGGGAAATAGCGGTAGTCGTGGGCCTCTTCCTTGCCTCTCATAGACAGGGTTACCCCCCGGGCGGCATCCCAGAGCCGGGTTTCCTGAATGACTTCTCCCCTATCTTCCAGGACGGCCCGTTGCCGTCTGATTTCAAATTCCAGGGCTTTTTCCACGTGTTTAAAAGAGTTCATGTTTTTCAACTCGGTCTTGGTCCCAAGTCCGGTGGAACCTTTCGGACGCAGAGAGATGTTGGCATCACAGCGAAAACTGCCTTCTTCCATATTCCCGTCGCAGATATCCAGGTAACGTAATATCTCTCGTAACCGCCTCAGATATTCACCGGCCTCTTCCGGGGTCCGCAGATCCGGCTCGCTGACGATCTCCATCAAAGGCACGCCGGTCCGGTTGAAATCCACATAACTGACCGGGCGAGCTTCGTCATGAATGAGTTTTCCGGCGTCTTCTTCGATATGAATCCGGGTTATGCCGATCCTTTTAGCCTGGCCGTTACCTTCAATATCGATCCACCCTTTTTCGGCCAGGGGCAATTCGAATTGAGAGATCTGGTATCCCTTCGGCAGGTCGGGATAAAAATAATTTTTTCGGGCCGAAAGGCTGTAAAGGGCAATGGCACAATGGGTAGCCAGGGCCATGCGCAGGGTATAATCGACCACTTTTTTATTGAGGACCGGCAAAGAACCGGGCAGACCCAGACACACCGGGCAGGTATGGGTATTGGGTTCCCCACCGAACCGGGTTGAACACCCGCAAAATATTTTACTCTCGGTCAACAACTGAGCATGGATTTCCAAGCCAATAACCGCTTCCCACTCAGACATTTTTTCCCCTTAATTGCAAAAATAGGATTCAAAAGAAAAACAGGCAATAGGCGCGAGGCAATAGGCAAAAGGCAAAAGGCAATGAAGAATCAGGAAAATCATATAACCTATGACCCATAGCCCCTTGCTATAGCCTGCCTGTATCCTTTTTAACTTATGGGTTCCCCTTTTGTCAAGAAACAGCTTCCAATCAGGATGGCCGATGAAAAATTGATCAGAAAGAGAAAAAACAGGGTCCAGGCCAGGCCCCAGACAGGCAGTAAGAAAAAGGGGATAGTCATACAAGCCAAAGAGGCCCCCAATAAGTCCAGGCCGTATACGTGCCCGGCGGTTCGGCCGATTCCTTTCCCAAGAGCAAAATAGGTTCTGGAACAAAGGCAATAGACGGCCCCGCAAAGTCCACCGGAAAAAATCATAAAACCATAAAAAATGGTTTTCAGAATCCCTTCCGGTATTCCTCCCATCCATTTGCCCGTTCCCAGGAGCATTAGGAAAAAGACAGAGAATAAAACCTGAAGGCTCCCGATGCTCAGGCGAGCAGGAGGAAGGCCCTCTTCAATATAAAACACAACCAAGGCCCCTCCGGCCATTCCCAACATAAAAAAAGCGATCAACAACCCTATTTCCAGATAGAGATAACCCATGGCGATTTGGAAAAGGAACAAGATTATCATCTCCAAGGCCATACCGGAAAACCCGGTAATCCCGATGGCCGTTAAAACAGGAAGACCCGGCCTGAATCTTGAGAAAAGCCGGATCCAAACCAAAAAAGAGAACAACAAGATCAGGAAAATACCCATCCAAACAACCATAGGGATCGCTTTAATTTCCTGAAAGAAAGCGGCCGGCCGGGGATGTTGATGGGCCAGTTCAAAAAGGGTCTGATTAAAAAAACCTTCCGGTCTTAGGTCCTGATTGGCCTTTTCAGGAAAACCTTGGTTTAGGACGGTTTCAAAATAATTTCTCCGCCAGGGAGACAAGGTTGTTTCTAGGTGCATCGCATTTAAATATTGAAGGTTAACGGCCCTGTCTTTTAAACGGCGGATGATTACCTCCGGGAGAATTCCCGGATCGGTTTCATCCCTAAAACCCAGAAGATAGATTTCCTCGCCGGGGAATATACCCGTTGTCGGAAAAGTCTTTTGCAGGGTAGAGTAAAGGCATTTCAGCGTTTGAGATTGGCTGATCCCTATCATGTCCGCGGTCCCGCCGAGTATTAAAGTCAATAGGCCTTTGGGCATCAAATGATTCCTGGCTATTTGAAAGAACTCCCGGCTGTAAAAGCGGTTAAGCTGGAGGGTAGCCGGACCGGGCAGGTCGAGCAGAATCAGATCATATTTTTTTAAACTTTTTCTGAGGATATGCCGGCCGTCCCCAAAAAGAAGATGGACCTTGGGGTTTGACCAAAGGAACGGGGTTATCTCAGGCAGGAAATGACCCACCTCTTTGACCCAAAGGCGATCCATTTCCACATAATCGATCCTTTGGATCGTCGGATGTTTCAATATTTCCCTTAAGGTCCCGGACAGACCCCCTCCAATGACTAAAATGGTTTTGGGGTAGGGGTGTATCAGGAGAGGGAGATGGGTTTTCTCCTCGGCTCTTCTCGGATCAGGGGAACTGAATTGAAAAACCCCGTTCATAAAGAAATTAAGCTGCCCGGCCTTCTCTGCCAGGGCCACACTTCCCAACGGGGTTTCCCGGACCTTTTTAAGGACAAAGGGCCGCCATTGAACAGCCCGGCTCACTTGATTTAACGTCTTTCCGAAACCCAGGGCTAAGATTAAAAAAATAAGGGCTGGGATGAGGGCAATGAAAGCGTTCCTGCCCTTGATTTTCCTTTCCGGATGCACCCCCAGAATCCAAAAAGAGCAGACGGCAAGGCCTGAACCGATCCATAAGGCCAGCTCGATCCCATCGACCCAGGTAATCAAAAAAAGGCCCAAACTCCCTCCGGCAGCCGCCCCCAGGGCCTCAACCCAATAGACAAACCGGATGGATTGCAAGGAAGAGGAAGAACGCTTGGCCAAATTCCCAAAGAAGGGGAAGAGGATTCCTGAAATGAAACAAAAAGGAAACAGGGTTATTATGGTTATCAAGGCCCCGCCTGAAAGGGAGATCATTTCTCCCCAGGAATAACCCAGCCAGGAAGGAGTCCATCTCAAAATCCCGATAGAGCCCGGAAGCAGGATGGCCAAGCTTATTGGGAGAAAACCATAAAACTTTTTTCCCGGACCGGTACGAAAGAGCCGTCCCCCGGCCAAACTTCCCAGCCCGGTTCCCACCAGCCAGACCATCAGCATGCCGCCCAGGGCCAATTCATTGCCATGGAATAAAACCAGAAACTCCCTAAAGAAGAGGACCTGTGCCTGGAGGATCAAAAGGCCTGTGAAAAAAATGGGACCCAATAAACGCATCTTAAAACCTCAGGCCTGTTTGGGCGGGCGTCTGGGAACATTCTATCCATTTAAGGATTCAAGGGGCCAAAAGGGGTCCAGGACCGCAGGGCGGAGTGAAAGGCGTGGAAATTAAAACCTTCGAACGTTCGAACCCATGAATCCTTGTACCCTAAATTTCCTATCAAGTATAGAGAATCCTTTAATTCATAGCAAGAGCCGTTTTTATTTTCTATTTGACCTTGATGGGTCATTTAAGTATAACACATGAGGAGCAGTCTAATAAAAAATAAGGAGGCCGACTATGAACATCGTTCAAAGGGTAAAAGACATTATCGTGAAACCAACGGAAACCTGGGCTGAAATTAAAACGGAACAGGTGACTATCAAAGAGCTCTATACCTCTTACGCCGTTATACTGGCCGCTATTCCCCCCCTGGCCTCCTTTATCGGCATGTCTTTGCTGGGTTATTCCTGGTTCAGGTTTTCTTACCGGATCTCCTTCGGATGGGGGATCAGCCATGCCGTAGTCTCCTATGTGTTATCCCTGGTAGGTCTCTATGTGGTGGCCCTGATTATCGATGCCCTGGCCCCCAGTTTCGGTTCTCAAAAAAATCAGATTAATGCCATGAAGGTGGCTGTTTTTTCCTGGACCCCTTCCTGGATAGCCGGCATCCTGATGATCATCCCGGTCCTATCGCCCATTGCCATGCTCCTGTCTCTTTACAGCCTTTATCTTTTCTATTTGGGATTGCCTGTTTTAATGGAGACACCCAAGGACAAGGCCGTGGGGTATTGTCTCGTCACGATCGTGGTCAGCATCCTGGTTTTCATTATCATCGGCGTAATTTCCAGCGCCTTATTCGGCTTTGGTGGAATGGGCCTGAGGATGATGTAGCGTTCGCAATCCTCCGGAAGATTTGGCGGCCGAGGCTCGAAAATTTTTTTAACGCTTATACTCGCTTTATTTACCATCAAACATGAAAATGGGTTTCGTAGAACGTTAAACGGTATTTTCGTATTTCGGAGGGGAAATTATGAAAATCTTGATTGCCAGAAGGTTGGTTTTTTATTTTCTTTTCCTGACGGTTTTTGTTGCCGCCCAAACCGGCTGGGCCGACAAATCGGCGGTTACCATTTCAGCCCCGGAGACGGCGGCGAAGGGTTCGGAAGTTTCGGTCAAACTGACCATAACTCATAGCGCTAACAGTTATTTTCATTATACCAACTGGGTAACGCTTAAAGTCAACGGGAAAGAATTTTCCCGCTGGGATTTTACACGGGACAAACGGCCGGAGGAGGCTGTTTTTAGTCGAGAGGTCAAGATCCCGGTCAATGAGCCGGTTGAACTGGTGGCTGAGGCCAACTGCAATATACACGGCAATAAAGGCCCGGCCAAATGGAAAATAACGGTTAAAGAATAGCCAGAAGGAGGCGGTATGGTTATTGGAGGCATATCTTTCATATTGATCTTGGGGATCATCAATTTCCTGCTCCTTCTTTTTCAGTTGGCCACAGGTCTTCACTGGATCAAGGTACGTTTTGGAGTCCATAAGAAGACCGGAATACTGTTGTTCGTTTTTGCCGCCATTCATGGACTATTGGGTTTATTAGCCGATTGACATACGAAGTGTGAATCAAGATGCACGATCCATGATGCAGGATAGAGGATGCCAGATGTAAGACACAAGATAAAATCATCATAGATCCGGTGTCCGTCATTCTGTATCATGGATTCTGCATCCTGATCAGACATCAGCCTCCTGACTTGTGAAATTTTTCAAGTTCATTTTAAAAATACCCTCCTCCACAGCCTCTGTACCGGCCTGATTATTATCGGCTTTATCGCGGCCGTTCAGATTTTTTGACTCCTCCGGACCGTGATTCATACCTGCTATGCGAAAGTGGATACCTCTGCCATAGTCAGTTTTGGGGCCGCCCTTTTCCCGGTCTACCGGGATGTAACCGGCCGCATCGAATATGGTTTGAGAGAAATTGATTAACCAATAGCAAAATTGATTTAAGAAAACGGAATCCCCGGCAAAGCCCTTCCGATTTTTATCTTTACAATTTGTAAAAATATTCGACAGACGAGGGACCTGACGGGGGAATGGGTATTTTTTAATAAAAAATTATATAATATTTATAGTAGGTTATTTTAAGTGGGACCATTTCTTCCCTTGGCTCGTCATTTGCAAGTGTATTTTTTAACCAGGAGTAAGAAGTCGGAAGATAAGAGGTAGGGGGCGAGCCCTTTGAAAAATGTTCAATCTTAGTCAAGGTCAAGGAAGGCGAAAATTTCAACCGTAGGAATATATTGAATATTTCGAGGATTGGAATTTGAGTCTGACACAGAGATTGGGCAAAAGGGGGCATTTTTCAGAGGTCTCAAGACAGGAAAGAAAAGAGGAGGAGGTATCATGGCAGGCACCCAATCTCAACCGGTAAATATGTTAGCCGTATTGATAAACGATGCCGTTAAAGGCAAAAAGGTGACCCTGAGGACAAAATTCATAGGAGAGGTTCTCAGGGTACAACGAGAAGGCCGACCTACTGATGCCATCATTTTATCCGTGGAATACAGCGGTAAGGATGACGGCAAGCCGTTTAAACTCAAAAAAAATTATTTGTTTGCCGATGACTCGGTGCAACATCCCCTGGAATGTCTTCTGATTGCCAACAACCGATTGAAGATGGACTATCATAGGCTTAAAAAGGCGGGTATTCCCGTAAAAGAAGATTTTTTTACGTTTGAAAATTCCTTTAAAAATCTGCCTGAATATATTTCTAAGAAAAGAACTCCTTTAAGGCTTCAGGACTTCATCCATCTCTGCCGTGCGGGAGTGCCGGTTTCCGTTCAACTGATCCTCAAGTTCCCGGATCTCACTCTAAAACAGGATGGAATTGAAAAAAAAGGGTATGCGTGTGTGGCGGAATTTACCTTTAAAACAAAAGACGGTGGGACAAGGGTTGAAAAACTCTACGGATTCGGATCTCACGAAGATACAAAAGGCTATCAGGCAGAATTAAGGACCGTGGCCACCAAGCGTTTGGAAAGGGATTGTGAACGGTTAAGACGTGCGGGTATGAAGGTTGAAAAGTTGAGGTTTTAGGTTCGGGTTACGGCTTGATGGGCTGGCATCTCCCTCGGTTCCAGGATGCTGCAACCTCGAGAATAACGGCGGGTATGAATATGTAAATCAAAACGTTTATCCATTTTCAGAGGGCCTTTTGATGTCAACCACCTCTGCTTGAAAAATATCGATCAGGTCTTTGACCTGGGGCTGTATCAGGGCTTCCTTGACGGAGAGCCTTTTTTGCCGGTCCTGGTCAAGGGCCCCGGCCCGCCGGCCTTTTGATTTTTCTTTTCCTTGGCCGATAAATAGAACTTTGAGCTTTCGTTTAAAGAAGTCCTGGCAAAGAATTTCCAATTTCTTTTTATTACCGTTGCCTTCCAGCAGTTCCATATGAAAGGCCTTGTCTTTAAAATCCCATTCCAGGGTATTCTCGTCCACAAACCTGACCTCTCCATGGGCCAAATAAGCGGCTAAGGGGAGATGATGCTGACGAATAAATTCCAGCAGATCTTCCTTGGAAAACGTTTCAGTCCCCTTCAAATCGGGAGGACCGGTGGGATTTCCCGAATCAGGTTCCGGGGCGGTTTTTTTTTCAAGAACTTTTTCGTCCGGTTTTTCTGTCCGGGGTTGACCGGAATAGTCCGGTTGGGCCTCTTTCAATGGTTGGATTTTTTTTGGAGGCGTCTCCTTAAAGACCATTGAATTTTCCCGGGAAGGCAAACCCTGTTCCTGGATCCGGTCCAGTTTTTCAAGGATGGCCTCGATGGGAATAATTTCCCGGAGCCGGGCCATCCTCAGTAAAATCATCTCCAGGGCCAGACGGGGTTGAGGGGCCCTTCGCAACTCCGTTTCGGATTGTACTAAAAAATGTAATCCATCCTGAAGGAAGTCCAAGGAAACCTCCCGGACCTTTTCTTTGATCTCAGGGATCTCTTCTAAAGGCATATCCACCAAAGGGGCTTGGTCGTGCCCCATCCTAATCAAAAGAAGGTTCCTAAAATGATCGATCAGGTCCTTTAAAAATTGTTTCAGGTCATAACCGAATTCATAGACTTCTCCAATCAGTTCCAAAAGTCTTTTGACCTGGTTTTCCAATAGGGCCCAGCCGACCTCAAATACAATCCGGCGATCAACAAAACCGAGGATTTCCTGGACCTGGACTTCGGTAATTTTTTCCGAGGAAAATGAAAGGATTTGATCCAAAATACTCAAGGAGTCCCGGACGCTCCCCTCAGACTGCCGGGCGATTAAACGTAAGGCCCCTTCTTCAACGGCAACCTTTTCGGCCTGGGCCAGGGAGTTGAGGTACCCGACGATTGAATCCAGAGAAACCCTTCGGAAGTTAAAAGACTGGCAGCGGGAATAAATGGTCAAGGGGACCTTGTTGAGTTCGGTGGTGGCAAAGATAAACAGGGCGTGTTTGGGAGGCTCTTCCAGGGTCTTGAGCAGGGCGTTAAAGGCCTCACCGGTCAGCATGTGGACTTCATCAATAATATATATTTTATACCGCCCCTGGGCCGGTAAATATTTTATGTTTTCTCTCAACTCCCGGATATCGTCAATCCCGCGGTTGGAGGCCCCGTCGATCTCCTGTACGTCCAGACTGATCCCCTGGGTGATTTCCCGGCAGGGAGTACATTGGTTGCAGGGAACCGGGGTGGGCCCCTCCTGGCAATTCAGAGCCTTGGCCAGTATCCGGGCCACCGTGGTCTTGCCCACTCCCCGCGGGCCGCTGAACAGGTAGGCATGGGCCACCCGCCCGGACTTAATGGCGTTTTGCAGGGTCCGGGTTACATGGTCCTGGCCCAGGACTTCTTCAAAAACCTGGGGCCGGCATTTGCGGGCTAAGACGAGATAGGACATAAAAAAACCAGGGTTAAGGCGAAAGGTTTAAGGTGTAAGGTGCAATGATTACGTTAAAGAACAAACAACTCCATTCCGCAATCCGAAATCCAAAATCCGAAATTGAAATAGAAGATGGCGGAGAGAGAGGGATTCGAACCCTCGGTACACCTTTTGGGCGTACACACGATTTCCAGTCGTGCCCCTTCAGCCAGCTCGGGCATCTCTCCGTTTAGTATGGAAATACCGTTCGTCGTTAAGTCCCGCAAAGCGGGATTCGTCGAAACTTATTTTCATGTTTGATGACCCTCAAGGATATGAGGGTTTAATTTGCAATAACGGTAATGGTTTTTAGCATTCTTCCCGGTCGTTAGTCAAGATTTATTATCCGGAAGAATGGTCAATCCATTAAGGATGTCGGCTTTTTAAATCCATTGCAGAAAGGCCCCGAAGATGAGCAATGCCGCCAGATCAACGCCCAGGATAGTCCCTACGGTCAAAACCTTTTTCCGAACCGAATCCATATCGTGGACCCAAAAAGAGACCAGAAAAAAGGGTAAATAACCAATCAGGAAAATCAGCCAAGGGGCTTTGGCACCCCACCAGGCATAATCCCAGGTCAGGGCCCCTACACGATTGAGCAGAACTTCCACAAAGACGCAAAAGACTGAATTGATCACAGCCAGCAGGAGCCGGTTGGGGATACCCATGATCCGCAGTTTTTTGTCCGCAGGCAGCAATTTTCCGAAGCTGATCCCGGCCACGGCGAACATAAAGCATATTTCAATGTTAAGCCCGATCAGGATTAAATAAGCCGTCTTCCCCGGGGCACCCCAAACCGGGGCATAAGCATTGAAGTGAAAGATCAGCCCATTCCAGATCTCGTTGAACCAGTCCATTCCCCAGAAGGCCAGTCCGGCGAAGAGGAGATTCCAATTTTTTCGCTCGATCTCGACGGCATAGACATAGACCACCAGGGCAAAGAGGGTGATCACATACCATTGAAACAAATTGCCGTCCCGCAAAATCTTCGATGCTTCCAAGGCTGCAGCAGTAGTCATAGTCCCTCCTATTTCTATATGATCTTTGTACAGGTTAAGACATGTATTCCCGAACCCGACTCCAATTCACTTCAGCATTCCGACAGTTCATATTTTTCAGCAGCACCCCCTGTACTACAAATTTAGGACGTCTTGAATCGATGGAATAGCCACTATGGCCAATGGTGTATTTGGCAAGCAGACGGTGGCGGAAATACCAGAGACAAACCACTCCCAATACCGCAGAGGGAGCGTGTTCCTTGATTTTAGCCAGCATAAATTGATCACTGGGAACAATTCCTTCTTTGTGTATTAGCCGGGAACTCGGCACCACATACACCGCCTTATAGCCAAGCTCAAGAGCCTCTTTGCGTAATTGTCCAAGCTCGCAGTCCGGGCAAATCTCCTGACACACATAACCAAGGTCTGTATCTAAATGGGCGGGACAATCCAGAGGGCGAAGGCAAAGGGGAAGAAAAAGCAGACGGTTTTGATAGGGAGTGGCGGCAAAGGCCTTCCGAAAATATTTATTACCAGCTTTTACCAAACTGTAATCCAGTTTTAGGCCAACCTTTATTAAAAGGAACCCCATCGTCCTGTTTAAACCCCGAATAATGATAAGGCTGAGCTTGGGCATATAAAGCCGGCCGAACAAAAACGGCCCTGCAAGAAGCATTATCATCACCAAGCAACCAAACAGTAATAAAGATATCCAAAACATAACAATATAATTAAGTGGTGTTCTTGATAGGTGTATAAAAAAGGGTTAATTGGTAAAAGAATACTGGAGAATATCGGCAATGCCGTCAATCTTCTAACTGGTTATCACCGCAAATCGAAAAAGTACCCCCTTCCGTTCAACAATATGGTCACTGGCATGGCGCACCGTATTGCCTCGGCTGGTGGAGTTTCTTGTTATGTGGTCTTTTCGTAATGCGAAGCATATCCATCAACAACCTCTCGAATCATTTTCTGATAGGAAGTCTTATGTTTCTTCGCCTGTATCTTGAAAAAATCGATGCTCGACTTTTTTAAAGAGATGGTAACTTTAAGATGGTCTTCTTTCAATATCAATTGATCCGGGGGAGGAAGGAAATCTCTTACGACCCTCAGTTCCCCCATCGGTTCATTAGTATATTTTGTTTTCGATTTCATAAATATTCCTCCCTTTTCTCCAGTAACCTGCGCCATAGATGCGAATGACATTGCCCCGGTAGGTAAATCTAACTGTCATAATGCCGTCGCCCACACTTCCAATACAATAATAACGATCTTCCTCCGAACTGTGAGAAACGTCTTCTGCGATAACGCGATGGGGATCGAGGAATGCCTGCTGGGCGGTTGTAAACGAGACACCATGCTTTGCTTGGTTTTCTTTGTCTTTGTCATCATCCCATTCAAATCTTGTTTTTCCCACATACATATGTCTAACATTCTCAGGCATAAATAGCAATATTAAAATATGGATGTTTTTATGGGTCGATGTCCTACGGTATAACAATGTTTTTAAGTAGTTTTCTTTGAATGTATATGCAAGAAGTTAAATTTTGATTTCTTTATCTGAAGTGACTTGTCTTTTCAGCAGAAGGTCCTGTAATTTTTGAATCCGTACGTACCACAGAGAGAATCCAAAGAATGCTAAAAACGAACCCAAGCTTGTTCCTATAATCCCAAGGATTCGGTTTTGAGAAATATACTTTGAAGTAAGCTCGATATCCTGCACCTTAACCATAAGCTCAATATTTTTGATTTGTTGTTGATTAGTTTTACGATAAAAATCTATAAGCTCGGCCATTGTCTTGTTTTTATTTTTCTCAAAAAGATTGATTTCCTTTTTTAGTAACTCTACCTCCCGATTAAGAATCTTCTGGTCGCCATTAAGAGAGACAATCCGATGTTGAAGTTGTTCGATTTGTATTATTGGATAACTTACTGAAATAATTATAATAACTACCAAAGCGAGAGACATAAACTTATACAAATTATCGGTTGGCAGAAGTGGGAGATTCATTAGAGTGTATGAATCCTTTAAATATTATGGCTAATCTTAGAACGCACTAAAGGAAAGGTATGAGCCATTTTAAAAATTATTTACCACAAGATCAGTTAGTTATAATGGCCTAAAAGTGGTTGCCTGGTCGGTTTTGGCCCATATGTAAATAATAAAATCCATAAGTTAATGGCGGAGAGGGTGGGATTCGAACCCACGGTACACCTTTTGGGCGTACAGCCGATTTCGAGTCGGCCCCGTTACAGCCGCTTCGGTACCTCTCCGTAATAAATATTCTTTGCCAGGATTAAAAGGATTGTTCACAAAACACCATTGCCGCGATGGACTCTAAAAAATTTTTGGATCAGCTCCCGGCACTCCTCTTCCAAGACCCCCGGCACCACTTCAAATCGATGATTCAATCGCTGATCCTTGGAAACATCATATATAGAACCCAAAACACCGGCCTTGAGATCGGCCGCTCCAAAAACCACCCGTTCCACCCGGGCTTGAATTATAGCCCCGGCGCACATCAGACAGGGTTCAATGGTAACATACAACGTCGTTCCCGGCAGCCGAAAATTATTTAAGACCCGGGCGGCTTTTCGTAAAACCAAGATCTCGGCATGGGCCGTAGGGTCATTATTTTGCCTGGTCCGATTATGATCTACGGCAAGAACCTCCCCCGCAGAAGAAATTAAAACCGCTCCAATGGGGACTTCGTCTTCAAGATAGGCTTTTTCGGCTTTCCTTAAAGCCAAGGTCATTAATTCATCCAACCGGGATATGGCTCGATCCTCCTTAAATTATTTTTAAATAGTTGATGAACTTATGTCAAGGTAATTCCAGTTTATTTAATTACTTCGAAGAGATTGAAGAAGGAGCCTGAAAGGAGAGGGGCAGTGGGCGCGCCAATTTAAAAACCAGTTCCGATCCGGTTTTTATGAATAAATCCTCTTTTCCGGTCACATAGGCCATAACCGCCCCAACCCCTCCTCCGAAGCCTAACCCTAATAAGGCCCCTGGAATTTGTCCCAGAAGATTGCCCAAACCGGCCCCTACGATAGCTCCAACGCCGATCAGACCGAGATTACGCAATGAATGGGCCCGACCGGTCTTGCGGAAAGGTTCGGTTTCCAGTGGATAAATCTTTTCATCGGGCATCATTATCCGGACCAGTCGGAGTTCAATCAAGGCCCTGCCGGCAAAATGTCCGGATTCAACGGACCGGGAAATTACCCCGATCAGGGGAATTCCCTCAGAGACCAAGGTCTGGCTCCCAACCCGAATAGGTTCTTTGAGGGTGGCGAAAAAAGACTGTCCGCTCCGATGGGTTGCGATTCGAATGGATTGATTCAATTGAACTTTGACTGGAGTTCCGACAGGCACAACCACTTGAATGTTATCGGAAGCCCCAGGAGCGGATTTCTGAATTTGGGTTTTTGGAGGATTTTCACCCTGTTTGGTTCCCATGGCCTGAAGGGGTGGAGCCTGCACCCCCAAGATCCAAAAACCTAAAAGGATGAAGAACAACCCCCCTTTTTTATTTATAGGCTTCATGACAGATTTTTTTAAGCCTTTTCATTTCCTCAATCCGTTCCAATAGACCCGCCCTATCCCCCTGCTCTATTTCTTTCCTCATCCGCTGGACCAAATCAAGAAATGGTTTTATCCTTTCAGGAGGAAGTTTCTTGGTTTCCTGAGTAAATTCCCGGCAGCCTTGTTCAAAGATGGAAAAAATTTCCTTTGGATCTCCTTTCCCTTTTTCCAGGGCTACCTTTAAATCGGAAAAACTCTGGGCCATCTTTTTTTTGGATTCCAACATAATCGTTCCCCCTTATCTTTTTCCAGTCGTTCAAGGCCCGCTATTTATTTAAGGTTCCAGGAAAAACTCCCAACCGCGCACCGCTTACCGTTTCCCTCTTGGAATCCTCAAACCTATTTTCGTCATTTTTATATCTGTGCCCCTATAGCGGTCCGGTAATTAAAAGACATGACTCAGATAAATAATCAGGAAAAATCCTACGGATACAATGGAAAGTGTCAGCAAGATATCCAGGATCAAAGAAGGCTGATAGGTGTCTTCATCAATCTGTTTTTCTACTTTTTTATAACGGATAAAGGCCAATAATCCCATCATGGCCCCGAGACCGATAAGAATCACTCCAATGATGGAAGAGTACCCTGGGCTTGCCGGGATAGAAGAAAGGGGAGACGGTTCTCTCTCTGCGGTCCGGGATAAATATTGGTCCATCTGTCTCACAAAGAGGGCGAACTTTTCCACCACAAAACCAAAGGCCATGATACCGATACTGGTTCTGATCCAGGCCAGAAAGGTCCTTTCATTGGCCATATGGACCCGGCGGTTTTGAACCCGGCCCGATGGATTTTTTTTCGTTTCGTCGGCCATGGTAGGAACCCTTTCCCACAATACTGATAAAATCATGTTTGTCTTATATATTAACGACGAACAGGAGAAAGTCAATCAGGAAAGGCCGGGCGGTTTTTTAAATCGTTTTAGATTGGGCTAAACAACGGATTTAAGGGTGATAGGTATGGATAATTCTTCAAGACGAGCAGGGGGAAAGAAAATGGATAAGCTGATTAATACTCCCTTTTACCCGTGGAGAAAGGCCTTGCCCGAAGTTCAGGGTTTCCGGCTGGATGGCCAGAACCAGGGTCTTACAATCATTTTCTCCCCAAAGCTGAAGAAGACTTCTCAGGGGTAAACGATGGGTTGAGAAAAGGAAGGATTCCGGCAATGTCTGGGCCTCAAGGACGGCAACACTCCCCGGGTCTGTCTGCAAGGCCACGGCATCGACCACGATAATGACTTCCGGATGGAGTTCGAGAACCCTGATGAACCAATCCTCCGGATTTTCTCCTGCATCTATAAAAAATCGTTGACCCCTTATCTGGTCCGGCGTTTCATCCTCTTCCCATTTTTCCTTAAGCCGAGTAACCAGTTCAGGCCCTGCCCCGTCATCTCCCCGGAGACGATTCCCTATTCCCAGGGTGACCACCCGGCCCGGATAGGAAGGATGAAGAAAGGCCTTCAAAGATTGCAAGTCTGCTCCAGGATTGATCTCCAATTTTCTCCCGCCAGAGAGAAAGTTTGATTTTTGATATCTAATCACCCTGATATTTCCTACTCCTTCAGTTTAGAAGGCAAACCAGGACTGGTAGTGGAAAGTCCGTGGAGAACAAGGAGCTTGGAAAAAGTCAGGTAATCTTCAGTGGAAGCTAAATCAAACCTTGAAATCCTTAACCGTTCGAGAATAAATCGATGGGCCGGGATCTCGGGATTCAATTTCAACAGGGCGGTTTTTACCTTTTCGACCAAGACCGGATCCGTCTTGGGGTATTTCACCAAACAATGAGTGGGGTGGTAAGGGGTTGAGGCGATGACCTTCACCTCCGTCATGCTCCCTTTGGCCCGGACCATGGCCTGGAGCACATCTTCACGGATAAATCCAACCTCTGCCCTGCCCGAAGTGACTTTTTCCAATATTTTTTCCTGGGTATCCCCAAATTGAAAGATCAGATCTTTTTCCGGATCCAGTCCGGAGTCTTTAAGAAGCATGAACTGGGCTAAAAATCCTCCCAATGACTGCCGATTGGAGACCAGGATTTTTTTGCCGATCAAATCGCCGGGGGATTTGATCGGACTTTTCCCCTGACAAATAATCACTCCCCGGTATTCCGTCCGGCCATCCAGGGAGACGGTTTTTAAGATGGGGACGGCCCCGTATCTCTCCGCTAAAAATACATAAAAGTAAGGGTTTTGAAAGGAAAAAGCCACTTTTACCGTTTCTACTGTTTTAAGAAACTCATCGAGATTGGAAGGAGCTCCGACGGGCTCGATTTTCCACCCCGTTTGTTCCGTTAAGTAATCGGTTAAAAATAAAAACCGGGCTTCCGTCATGGAAAGGGAAAAGGGAGCCGGAGCAATGAGTATTTTGGCCTCTCCCTGGAAGGGTTTGTTCTGGTTGCAACTCATTCCCAGCCCAAGTAAAAAAAGGATAAAACACCCGGTTGCCCAACAAGAAAGGATTCTATTTTTGCACATGGGTCATTTCTCCTTGTTCGATTTTTTGCAGAATCTTTTCCGGATGGACCTGGGAAGAAATAATGGGAGCTACTTTTTTGGAGGCCAGCCCCAAAGCGACTGCTACCCCATAGAGAATCGCCTCGGGCCTGGGTGGGCATCCTGGAATGTAAAAGTCAACCGGGATGACCTTGTTCAAGCCCCCCAGGGTGGCATAACTGTCAAACCACAACCCTCCTCCTGAAGGGCAGCTGCCGATGGCAAATACCAATTTGGGGCTTGGAACGGCCTCATAAAGCCTGCGTAAAGCCGGGGCAACCTGCCGGGTCACCGGTCCTGAAACCAGCAGTACATCGGCGTGACGGGGAGAACCAACCAGCTTGATTCCAAAACGTTCCGCATCATAATAAGGGGTCAAGACATTGATAACCTCGATATCGCATCCATTACAGGCACCCGTATTGGCATGGTACACCCAGAGTGATTTAAGGAAGGCCTTATCCAATAGTTTTTTAAACATAGAACCCCCTTCAGGGCATGGGCATCATGGCAAAGACCGCCTTGGTAGCCTCATGCAAGACCGGATAAATCACCTGGGGATAAATCCCAATCAGGATGCAGAGGACAGCCAGGAGAATTTCCCCTCCCCACATGGCGATAGGAACCTCTCGGATCTTTATCTTTATCAGGTTTTCAGGCAGGGTCCCCATGAAAATACGAGCGGTCGCCTGGATAAAGGCTGCCAGGGTCAGAATGGACACCACTATGGCAATAATGGTAGCCCACAAGTGACCGGCTTTCATTCCAGCCAAAAATATAGTAAATTCACTCACAAATCCGTTGAATAGGGGAACGCCGCTCAAGGCCAGGGCAGCTATATAAAAGGTAAAGGCCGTTACAGGCATTAATTTCCCCAAACCTCCGAGGTCGCTCATCTTCCGGTAGCGGGTGGAATAAATTATCCCCCCGAGGGACAAAAAGGCCAGGGCCTTCATCAGGGAATGGTTGATCAAATGGAATATGGCCCCGTAGATCCCCAAGTAATTACCCAGGCCCAGACCCATGAATATATATCCCATACTGACCACGGAGCAAAAGGCCAAAAATCGTTTGGTGTCATCCTGGAGGAACATCATCACAATGCCCACAATCATGGTCATTACCCCGAGAATGAGGACCAGAATGCTGATGATGGAATGAAAAGAATAGAAGATAAGAACCGTTCTAATGACCGCATAAAGCCCCACCTTGATCATGATACCGGAGAGCAGGGCGCTGACCGGGGTAGGGGCTTCGGCATGGGCATCCGGCAACCAGGTGTGAAAGGGAACAATGCCCGCCTTGGTTCCAAAACCGGCCAACATAAGAATGACCGCCAGCAGGGCAATGCTCTGGGGTATCTTGCCGGCCACCTTGGCAATTTCGGTAATTTTAAGCGGAGACAGTCCTGAGGCAATATGGGGGGAAGATCCGGCATAGAGGAGAACGCAACCAAATAGGGCAAAGGTAATCCCTACGGTCAGAAGCATGGCGTATTTATAACCCGCCTCCAGGGCCTCCCGGGACCAGTTGAAGGATACCAGGATTATTGAAGCCAGGGTGGTGGCTTCGATGATTACCCAGAGAAGATAAATATCGTTGGTGGTGGTGGCCCAGAGCATGGAGGCCAAAAAGAGCATCAACCAAGCATAGTAAGAATGTATTTTATTAGATGGGATAACTCCCTCGGCCACTTCTTTCCGCATGTAAGGGATGGAATAAATAACGACTATAAACCCGAGAAAACCCACCAGTCCGACCATCAGTCCCCCTAAGGCATCAACCCTGAATTCTTCATGGAAAAAAGAAAGAATTCTACCTCGGGTGGTGTAATAGAAAATCCAACCGGAGAGACCGAAGGTGATAGCCGACCCTAAAAGAGCCGGCCCTTCAGCCGAAAGAAAGGACTTTTTCCCAAAAATAAAGATCAAAATCCCGGTCAAGGTGGGGGCCAGTAAAAGATATAGGATCTCCCTGTCCATATTTGATATTCCTCAATCTGAATTTCCTACCATCGAAGTCCTTTAAGGTTGAATGTATCAGTGGATCCGAATTTCTGGTAAACCCCCTGGATAATATAGAGCAAGAGATAGACCGCGATGACCACATCGGTGACGATCCCGATAATGCCGGTTTCTTCAAGCAGGGGGACCAGGCTGACCAGTGATAGGTGAACCCCGTTTTGCAAAATAATAAGCCCTAGAACGGTTTTGATGGCATCTCGCCGGACCAGGATGCAATACAGGCCCATGATAAAAAGAGCCAGACTTACCGCCAGATTGGTCCGAAAAGGCTCCTGGGTGGCCAGGGGGGTGGGGGCGATGAAATCAACGTAACGGTGAGTAACGCGGTATAAAATAACCACGATCAAGGTAATGAAGATGATGGATCCAAAATATCCGATCACGGGAGGAACTTCCAGGGCCCCGGTCCGGCGGATGGTTCGCAAAAGCAGAAAGGGGATAATAATCACTTTGGTAATAAAGACGGTTAAGGCCCAGGAATAGAGTCCGGGATTTTGGCCGGCGAAAATCACAATCAGACTGCACATCAGAAGGGCCTGGAGGATATTAACGTAGGTCGCGTAGCGAAGGTTTTTTATCTCGATGATGAGGTAGGCAGTGATAATCAGCGAAAGACTCAAAGCGGAGATAAGTTTAGCCAAAGGTTCCATCTTTTCCTGTCCGTTTCTACCTTTTGAGGTTTATGGCCCAATTTATGATAAATCCCCTGGTTGAAATCCGGTCACCATCATTCTATCGAGAATGGTTTTGGGCTTAAAGCACCGGCCGCATCGGCCGCAGGTTCCCATATAAATTTCGGACCGGATGTAAAGGTCATTCAAATCATTGGTCGCCAACTGGTATTCCCGGGTCATGGTAACAGCCCCCTCCGGGCAGACCTCAGCACACCGGCCGCAGTAGGTACAACGACTCAGGAAATATTCGAGGATGCGGGTATGGTCGGTATCAGTGATTTTGATCGAACGGGGTGGACATACATTGGCACATCCACCGCACCCGATACACTTCTCCACGTCCACGGCAATCTTGCCCCGATACCCATCCTGAGGGGGATTCGGCTCCGGACCTAAAGGAAAGGGGGCGGTCACTCTCCCGGCTTTAAAACAGAGTATGACTTCCTTTATTTTGCTTTTGAACATCTGAACACCTCTCTTTAAACTCCGATCAAAGCAAAAGCTATGGCCAGAGTTACGACCACCCAAATTCCCACAAAATAGCTTATAGCCTGATCCACACGGAGGCGTGGGTTGACCGCATCAATCAGCCCTACCAGTAGAAGGACCATAAAAACTTTTACTAAATGAGTCATGAGATCAAGAGGGATAAATCCGGTTTTCGGCCAAGGGATAAAAACTTCCAAAAAGAGCGAGGCCAAGATCACTTGCTTGGCGAAATAACTCCACTTGTAAAGGGCCAGTTTGGATCCCGGGGCCTCCATAAAAGGACCTCCCATGATCTCCTGATCCGCCTCCGGAATGTCAAAAGGGATTTTGCCGACTAGAACCTGAATGCTCAGAAAGAAGGGGATGGCCGCAACCATCATGGACAGATTGGGGCCGGCTTCCCGATACCAGGCCGAGATTCTTCCCAAGTCAAAGGATTTGGCATGAATCACCCCGACGATCAAACTGGCCAGAACAATGATCTCGACCATCAGGGTCAGCATCATCTCCCGGCCCATCCCAATAACCCCATAAGGACTTCCCGTAACCGATCCTCCCAGCATGACCCCCACCGAGGCCAGGGTGAGAAAATAAACCAGAACAATCAGGTCACCGGCAAAACCAAAGGGAGGAGCCGTACCCATAGGGGTGAATAGGGCGGCTACCAAAACGCTCCCGAAGGTAATGATAGGGGCCAGAGAAAAAAGAGGGTTTTGGCTCGCCTGAAGGTTTTCTTTGCCTAATAATTTTAAAAGATCCCAAAAAGGCTGTTTGATAGGAGGACCCTTTCGGGATTGAACGATTGCCCTGAGTTTCCTTAAGAAACCCTCAAAAAAGGGGGCAACCAGGATTACCAGCAGTAAATTGACCAAGGCTACCAAGAGGGTTTTGACCATCTTTATCTATCCCTTTTATCCCGACTTAGTTGGATTAGCTCGTCATAAGTATAAATCCGAATCTTACCGCTATGACGATCCACCACTTCCAAGCGTTCTGTACAGGAGAAGCAGGGATCGTAACTGGCAATGGCGATAGGGACATCGGCCAGCTCGAGGCCCTGGATCATTACCGGGATGGATTCGAGATTCATATAGGTTGGAGCCCTTACCTTCCAGCGGTAGGGACGGTTATCCTCACCGGTGAGCACATAATGCATTGATTCTCCACGCGGGGCTTCGACTACCCGGATTCCCTCCAGCCCAGGGGGGATTTCCTCAGGGATATCCGCCATAATCGGGCCCTCCGGAAGTTCCTGGATCCCCTGACGGACCAGGCGGATAGAATCCAGGGTCTCTTCGAGTCGAACGATGGTGCGGGCCAGGATATCCCCATCTTCCTGAACTTTTTTTTTCGGAACCAGATCACCATAAGCCGCATAGGGATGGTCAACCCGGGAATCGATGGGGACTCCCGATCCTCGGGCCGTGGGTCCGGTTACACAGTAGCTTATGGCATCCTCCTGTTTGAGCACCCCAACCCCTTTGAGACGCATCATCAGGGGGGTATCTCCGACGATGGCCTCGATCAGCTTTAACCATTCTTTCTCCAGGCGATTGACGACTTCTAAAATTTTTGGTTTCATTTCCGGGGTAATATCGCGGCGGACACCCCCGATCAGATTCATGCCATAGGTTTTCCGGTTTCCGGTTATCTGCTCACAGAGCCACATTACGGGTTCCCTCATTCGCCAGGTCTGCATGAGAACCGTGTCAAATCCCAAAACATGTCCCCCAATCCCCAGCCAGAGGGGATGGGATTGGATGCGTTCCAACTCCAGAAGGATACTCCGGATATACCGAGCCCGGAGAGGAACATCAATTCCAGCAGCTTCTTCAACGGCCTCACAGTAACACGTACTGTGAATATACCCACAAATTCCTCAAATCCGCTCGGCGATGAAGGGGATTTGATTATAGGTCAGGACCGAATCGGCAATTTTCTCGATTCCCCGGTGGTTATAAAAGCCACGATAATCACACCCCACCACCGTTTCCCCTTCCACGAAGACCCGGAAGGCCGCCGGCTCCTCCAAAACCGGGAAGAAGGGGCCGATGGGGATTACCGTGGCCTTGGCCGGCGGATCAAGGGGCTTTGGAGCTTTCCCCTCGACCGGTTCGGGACGAAAATTATAGACAAAATCCTTCCGAAGCGGGTGAAGGTTTTCCGGCCAGTCATCCGGAAGAGCCAAACGGCGGGGATCCCCATGACCCTCGAACTTGATTCCAAGGAGGTCTTGAATTTCCCGTTCCGCCCAATTCGCCCCAGGAATAATGGAGGTAATCGAATCGATCGTCGGCTGGTCTGCTTTTATGGAAGACTGGAGCAGGATAAAGAGTTGGTCCGAATCAAGGGAAAAAATATGAGTGGTTTGAAAATCTCCATGCGTAGGGCGCCGATCCACGCCGACGATGGTATTAAAACGAGCCCCCAAGCCGCGGAAAATAGTTTCGGCCAGGGGTCGAATGGATTCCCGGCGGATGGTTAAATAAACTTTCTTAGGGACCGGCTCATGCGAGGAGAGGATCTCCGTTGGAAATTTTGCCCTTAAATTGACCATTAATTTTTCGCCATTCTCAAAGGCCATTTCTTTCTCCTTATCATCCTTAAAGATTAAGATTGAAAATTTTGCCTAAGGGAAATCCCCTTTAGAGGGATCCACCTTCCCATTAAAAAAGCCAGATAAGTATGGCCACCACCAATATTAAAATTCCGACCATCTGATAAAGCAAATAAACCTGCGGAGTCCCCACATGCGTATGCCGGAACTTCTGAAAGAAACGAAGCACCAGGTCCACCGAGGGATAGTAAAGGACCTCATCTAAATCCAATCCTTTATAAATTTTATGGGGACGTTTAATTTTTGCCGAAGGCGGTTCAGGATAAACCAATCCTTCGAAATGAGAGACCAAGGGAACATAATAATTTTCCGCGCGGAGCCTGACTTCCTCCGTTTCATAGATCTCCCCGCAGGTCCACAGGGGAACCGCCCGCTTAACCGGTTTTCCGATCCTGGATATCCAGTAGGCCAGGAGGAAGCAACCGGTCAAGAGGAATAGACCAAGAATGGGGAGCCAGGCGCCGATTATGGTCCCGGCGAGATGAGGGGTCAGACCCAGGATGGAATTGCCAAAAGTGTCAGTCAGGGTCGGAAAACCGGTTCCATAGACTGAGCCGATTAACGAAGGATAAATCATTTTAATCGGTATCCAGGGAAAGAGACCGAAAAGAAGACAGGAAAGGGCCAGGATGATTTGAGGAAGTTGCATGGAAAAAGGGACATCGACACCAGGCGGGAGACTCTTGGCCAGAGTTTTGTCCATTTCCCCGCCAAAGGCGGAGCTGAAAAATTTTAAAAGGGAGGCCAGGGTAACCGAACTGATAAAAACGGCCACCATTCCGAAAAGAATGAATACAGGGATTTGAACTCCTCCCAGGATGGTTGCCTGATAAATGAGCCATTTACTAATAAAACCATTAAAGGGGGGAATGCCGGCAATCGAGAAGGAGGCCATGAGGGTGGTCCAGGCCGTCAGGGGCATGGCAAAATAAAGCCCACCGAGGTTGTTTAAATCCCGGGTCCCGGTTTTATAAAGGATGGAACCCGCATTTAAGAAGAGGAGCCCTTTAAAAAGGGCATGGTTGAATAAATGAAATATACCGCCCAAGGTAGCGATGATAGAAAGGGATGGGTTGGTTTTAAGGAAAACCAAACCTGTTCCGATGCCTAAAAGAATATACCCAATTTGGCCGATGGAATGAAAAGCCAATAATCGCTTGGAATCATGCTGAAGAAGGGCCGAGATGGTCCCCATGAATATGGAGACGGCCCCGAGGGCCCCGATGACGATCCCGAAGACCCAGGAATAGGTTGACAGAGGCAGGAGGAAGAAAAAGAAACGGACGATGCCATAGATCCCCATTTTGATCATCACCCCGGAGAGCATGGCCGATACCCCGGAGGGGGCGGCTGGATGCGCATCGGGCAGCCAGGTTCCAACCGGAAACATTCCAGCCTTGGTTCCAAAACCTAAAAGGAATAGGGCCAGAATAATATAGAGCTTAACCGGACTGGTGTCCATCATTCCACCCATGGCCTCTCCCAGACGAGAAAAGGAAAATGATCCCACCTCGACTTGAAGGATAATCGCCCCGATGAACATGGCGGCAGTCCCGATATGGGTCATAATAAAGTATTTGAGTCCGGCCCTGAGGTTAACAGGATCTTCCTTTTCGTAAGTCACTAAAAAGTAAGAGGAAAGGGTCATGAATTCCCAACTGACAAAAAAGAAGAACCAATCGGTCAGGCAAACCACCCCGATCATGCCCACTACAAAAAAAATTAAACAATGGTAAAAGCGGGCCAGTGACTGGGTGGCATAGTGTTCCATATAGCGATAGGAATAGAGGGTGGCTAAAAAAGAGATCCCTCCGATCAGGAGTAAAAAGAAGGCGCTCAAATAATCCACACTTACCGAGAAATCGGCCCCCAGAGAGGTGATGGAGAAAAGAGGCTCGGGGAGAGTCTGAGGCCCCAAAGTCAAGACCCGATAGGCAACATAAAAAATGATCCCGGTAATCACCCCTACCGTGGTAACCCCAATGAGTCCGCAGATCCGGCGGGACCGGGCGAACAGGGCAATAAGTATTATCCCCGACAAAACGGTGAGGATCAATGCGTTCAAGATCGGCACGATGTCCACCTCTCTTTTTAGACTACTTTCTCCGGTAGTTTCATCATTTCTTGATAGGAAAACACCGGTCCATCCAGACAAATATATTTATGACCGATGGCACAATGTCCGCATTTCCCGATCCCACATTTCATATATCGCTCCAAGGTGGAGATGATATTTCCGGGGCTGAAACCCAGATGGATCAGCTCTTGAATGACAAACTGGATCATGATGGGAGGGCCGCAGACAAAAACCACCGTATTTTCTTCTTTAATTTCAGCCTTGGGGAACAGGGTAGTCACCACCCCAACCTCTCCGACCCAGGTTGCATCACCCACATCCACGGTCATCATGAACCTTAAGTCTTTCATTTTTTCCCACTCCAGCAAGCGGTCCTTATAAACGAGATCGGCAGGGGTGCGGGCCCCGTAAAGAATCTGAATGTCCTGGAACTCCGATCGCGCATCGAGCATAGGCTCAATAAGGGACCTGAGGGGGGGGAGCCCGATGCCTCCCCCAATAAAGAGAATATTTTTCCCTTTGACCTCATCGAAAGGAAACCCGTTTCCAAAGGGGCCGCGAATACCGACCCACTCTCCAATCTTGAGCTGGTGAAGGGCTTCGGTTACGGAACCTACCGCACGAACCGTAATCCGGAAGGTTAACGGGTGATTCGGATTGGAGGCCAGGCCAAAAGGGGCTTCCCCCACTCCCAAGACCGCGGCTTCAATAAATTGTCCGGGTCTGAATCGGAAACCCTCTTTGGCCGAGGACTCTACAAATTCCAGCTCAAAACTCTTGGTATCGTAGGTCTCCGTTTGAATACCGACAATGCGAACAAAACGGGGAAGATAATTATTATCCATAAGTAAATCTTCTTACCCTTCTTTAGGATGTTACTTTTATTTAAAATACTTTGCCTCCTGGGCCTTCCGAATTCTTTCGACCACCAGGGGCATAGTGACTTCTCCCGGACAGGCGGTGATGCACCGTCCACAGCCCACACAGCCGATTCTTCCATCCTTTTTCAGGTATTGATAACTCAATTTATGAAAAAATCTCCTTTTGAACCGCTCCCCTTTCTCTTCCCGGGGATTGTGTCCGGAAACCTCCCTGGTAAAGCCGGCATACCCGCAAGAATCCCAATAACGGTAATGGTATCCTTTCCCGTCATTGGCCAAGTAACCGACCCCAAAACAACTGCAGCAGGGACAGACAAAGCTGCAACCCCCATCATCAAAACACCGCTCTCCCAGTTCCGTCCAAAGTTCGGGAGGAATTCCGTTAGAAGTTATCCTGCGGATAGCCGTGCTCATGTATGAGGTAGGTGCCGGTAAAAACTTCTTTTGGGATTCTTCTTCCAGATGAAACCGGATTTCTTCCATGCCGGCCTCCGGGGGGAAAAAGATATCAGGCCTCATATCGATTAGTTCTTTTCCCTGGGTACTGTTACATTCCACCAAATAACCATCCTGGAAAGAAATGAGTTGGATATCAAAATTCTGGCTTTCAGACCCAAGGAAAGGGCCACCCTGACAACAGATACAAAAACAATTTTTTGCCGGTTGATTGCAGGCAATGGTGACCAGGGTTACCTTGTTTCTCCTCCGGGAGTAATAAAAATCATTGAAATTTTCTTGAAAAAACTGGTCCAACCAAAAAATACCCTGGGTATCACAGGATCTTATGCCTAAGATCACCAAACCCCTCTTGGGCCCCTCCGGTACTTCCACCTTCGTTTCCTCCCCTTTGCCGGAGTAGGAAAACAAGATTTCCGACTGGGGGAAAACAATATCTTTGGGAGGGAGATAAGGAAGGACCGCAGTTCCCCCCAGCAGGTCCATTTCAGGGGCCTCATCCACGGGGGAAAAAAATATTTCCTCCTCGATTCGGGAAGGGACAAACACCTGACAACGGTCGATCATTGAATCAATCCAGCGATTCAGATCGGCTTTCCGAAGACTGTATTTTTCCATCTCAAACCTTTTTCAAAGTTACCTCGAGATCTGGGCAATAGGAATAATTAGCTATATGATCGAATTTCCTTTTTCCAGCCAGGTTTTCTATCACCGTGGAAAAATGCATGGGCAACACCAGGGTTCTTGAAGGAAGACTTTCATCTATTTCCACGGCCAGTTGAGCCTCTCCATGGTCGGAGCAAACCTTGATTTTTTCTCCGGGACGAATCCTGAGTTCCCTGACGTCCTGGCGATTCATTCTCAGGGCCATTCGATCTTCCGGGTATTCGATCCGTAACAAAGGAGATTCCAATATCATTTGGTTTCGGCTCCAGGCATATAGGGTATTGGGAATGAACAGGTGATATTTTCCCGGTGCTTGAGGGCCTTCCCGTGTTTCAAATGGAATCGACGGTATGACCGGGTGCTTTAGAGTGGACAGGACTATTCCCTGAGGTGAATCCAATTCTGATTCGGAATGGATATTTTGGTATTGAGGGATGACCAGGCTGATTTCTTTTCTCATTTCTTTATCCGAGTGAGCAGGCAGGGAACTCCCCAACTTTCGTGTCAATGAACTGAGCAGATAGGAGAGTGGACGACTTTCTCCTCCCGTGTTTAAAACAGGACGAAGTTTTTGGACCCGGCCTTCGCAATTGGTCAAGGTCCCTGTGCTTTCGGCAAGAAGGGGGATAGGAAAGGCGCCATGAGCGATCTGTACCGTATCGGTGAGGAAACGATCAGCCACCAATAAAAAATCAAGTTTTTTCAGTTTTTCCATCAGGGAGAATGACGGAAGATGGGTGAGCAGGTCATCCCCAAAAACAAGAAGACCCTTGATTACGTTGGAAAGATCCAACATCTCCAGAAGGGTTAATCCTCCGTTATTGGGTCTTATGCCCATGTCCCAAGCCCCCCGAAAATTAGGGGAACGGCTCAGAGGGATCATCATGGGGATCGGATGAGGGTCGGCCTGGTCTTGAGACATAAAACTGAGGAGGCTCAGCAGACTGGAGGCCGTTTTTATTTGATCGGCTATAAATACGATAGCTGATCCTGGCTGGGCAAGGAGCCGGGGAATTTGTTCAGCGACGTCCTTTTTTTCTTTCAAAATCTGAGCAAGTTGTTCTTCCGGAAAAGGTAAAAAGGTATTATAAAAATGTTCTGCCCTTAAACAGACGGGATCAGCCAGGATGAGTTTGGACCCTTGCTGATAGGCCTGAATCATTCGGGCACCTACCGGTGAGAAATCTCGCAGACTCTCTCGACCGAGTACTAAAATGGCCGGGCTTTCTCGTAAAGATTGTATAGAAGCCAAAGACCCCAGGGCGCCGGACCAGGTTTCGTTTAAGGCGGTTAAGGCCGCTGCCCCACTGAATCGGTAACTTCCGTCCAGGTTATTGCTTTTGAGCACCTGACGGCAAAAGAGAGAGACCCGATAATTATCTTCATTGGTCAACCAGGGGGACCCAACAACCCCGATAGCTTGAGGACCATAGCGACTTAAAATATAAGAGATCTTTTCTTTGCTTATCTGGAGGGCTTCATCCCAACCCACCTCTTCCAACTTTGATCCCTTTCGGACCAGAGGATGAGAAAGTCGGTTTTCGCTTCTTAAATTTTGATATCGGTTCCACCCTCGTTTGCAAAGACGTCCCTCATTGACGGGATGCCGGGTGTTGGGGAGAATACCGACCGCTTCTTCTCCATTCAGGCGGACGAACATCCCACAACCCGTATTACAAAAGCTGCAGATAGTGGAAATATTTTTTATCACTTTTAAAATCCTTTTTATTCAGGATTAAATCTGAAAACTTATCCTATCTGAATCTTGCCTTAGTCCTCTGTCGGAATCATTCCATCAGGGGCCTATGTATTGCTCCATTGATTTCATGTCCCCTTTCGGTTTAGGAAATTCCTCCTTTCTCCTTCATCCTGATGGTAGTAAGAAGCTTTTGTACTTTGAACCGATTCATACGTCCGAATACGGAATCTTCAATCACCATGATCGGTGACATAGCACAGGAGCCGAAACAAACAACCGTTTCAAGAGTAAACAACTTGTCCTTGGTGGTCTGTCCCGGAGTCACTACCAGTTGATTTTGAACGTCCTCTAAAACCCGATCGGATCCATGGACGTGACAGGAGGTTCCACAACAGACTCGGATAAGATATTTCCCCGTCGGTTGGAATCGGAACTGGGAATAAAAAGTGGCGGTACCAATGATCTCGGCCGTCGATATTTTCATCAAACGGGCTATTGCGGGAAAAGCCGGTTCAGGCAGAAAACCCCAAACCCGCTGGACAGCCTGAAGCATAGGAATGAGTCCATCCGATTTGATACTAAAACCCTCGAGGATTTCCGTTATTCGATCTTCTATTTTCAGGGTATCTTGAACAGTGACCTGATCCATAGAACCTATCCTTTCTTAGGTCTTATGCCCGGGTGAAAGCGCCAGGCTTTTTAAAATGAAAAAATTGTTTATTTCAGCATTTCCACTTCAAATCTCCAAGTCCAATCCATTTTCCCTCAATTATCGCCGACTGTTTTGAACTCCAGGACTTTTTCCAGGCCCTCGATTTCAGAAAAGAGTAGGTTCGGCCTGCGAATGTAAGCCGCCATTAATTCGAAAAAGTTAGTATTTTTCAGGTTATTCTGGCCCTCTTTTTGCTTTAAATGAATAATGTTGCAAGAGGAATACCAAATCGTGGCAATGGACCTTTTTGAATATTTTATGTGTTTTTTCAGTATATTATAATTCATAGGGCTAACCATTTGAGGGATTTTGGTGTGTAAAATCGTATAAAATTTTATAGGGGCTTAAACCTTTAGAGATCATTTTAAGAATTTTTTTATTAAGTTATGGGTGTATAATGAAATATACAATCAAGAGGGGAAAGAGGGTGTTCCATGGGCCAGGGCATAGACTTTGAGAGCTGTTACAACGTCCTTCGCTATATCAGCGCCTCTTTAAATTCCAATGCCCAAGTGAAGCATGTATTGCATACGGTGGTCAAGAAATCTACCGAATTGCTTAACTCAAAAGGAGCCCTGATCCGAATCTTTAACCTGGAAACCCAGGAAATGGAGTTAGGGGCTGCCTACGGTTTAGGGGATCATTATCTTTCCAAGGGACCTGTCTCAAGTCATATAGTCATTACTGATTTATGCCGGCAGAATAAAGCCATTATCATCCGTGATATTTTAAATGACCCCCGGGTTCAATACCCGAAAGAGGCCTGGGCAGAAGGCATTCGGATGATTCTCGATTTGCCGATTTACCTCGGGAGTGATATTGTTGGCATCCTGCGTATCTTTTTTGATGAACCGAGGGAATTTTCCGGGGAAGAGCTCAATTATCTCATCCTCATCGCCGAGCGGGGTGCGGCCGTCATCCAAAAAGCCCAACTTATGGAAATGCAGCAGTCCCGATATGACCAACTGGTCCTGCAGACCGAAAAATTATCGGCCTTGGGCCGAATGGCTGCCGGCGTTGCTCACGAGATCAACAATCCCTTGGCCGGCATCCTGCTGTATAGTACCAATATCCTCAAAAAATCCCCCAAGAAAGGACCGATTAAAGAAGGATTGGAGATTATCATACAAGAAGCGTTAAGATGTAAGACCATCATCCAGGACCTTTTGGAATTTTCTCGTGAAAGTGAACCCAAGATGGTCTTGGCCAATGTGAACCACGTAATTGAAAAGGTTCTCCATATCCTGGATAATGAGTTCAAACTCCGGCGCATACAATTAGACAAACATCTTTCCAAGCAAGTGCCGAACATCTTCCTGGACGAGAACCAGATTCAACAGGTTTTCATTAATTTATTGCTTAACGCCATTCAGGCCATAGACGGAAAAGGAACCATTACGATTACAAGCCACCTGACCACGGACCGAAAGCGCATCAAGGTAGAGGTATCCGACAGCGGATGCGGAATCCCCGTAGAACATAAGCCTAAGATCTTTGAGCCCTTTTTCTCAACTAAGGCCAAGGGAACCGGTCTGGGACTGTGGGTTACCTTTGCCATCATACAAAAACACAGGGGGGATCTTTATGTCATCAGTGAACCCGGGCAAGGTGCCCAGTTTGTAGTAGAGTTCCCTGTTTTCGGCACACTTTCTCTTAAGAACTATTAAGAGAAAGCGACTCTCTTCGGCTGAGGCCGATGGTTTTCAACCAGTCCTCCTGAGGGACGTTCAATGGATTAAGATGGCACCGGTTAAAATTTTAGTGATTGATGATGAGGTTGTGATTTGCAAAGCCTGCAGTCTTGTGCTCTCCGACAAAGATCATCAGGTGAATTTTCGAACGACGGGCAAAGCCGGGCTGGATGAAATCCGGGAAGATGGCTACGATTTGATTCTCTTAGACATAAGGCTGCCTGACCTGGATGGTATGGAGATTCTCAAAATCATCCATGCGACCAAGCCGACCCTTCAAGTAGTGGTCATGACAGGCCATTCAACTATTCAAAACGCAGTAGAAGCCATGAAATTGGGGGCCTTTGATTATCTGACCAAACCTTTTACCGATGACCAGCTGATGATGGCGGCCAAGAATGCCGTGGAGAAAAAACGCCTGGTGGAGGAGAATTTATCCCTTCGGAAAGAACTTTTCAATCGGTTCAGTTTTGAAAACATTGTCGGGGAAGATCCGAAAATCATTCGGGTCTTCAAGCAAATCGAAAAGGTGGCTCCTACCGAGAGCACCGTGCTTCTTTACGGAGAGAGTGGAACCGGAAAAGAACTATTTGCCGGAGCTATTCATACCCATAGTCGAAGGGCTTTCCGGCAAATCATACCTGTGGACTGCAGTGCCCTTTCACCCAACCTTCTGGAAAGCGAACTTTTCGGTCATGTTAAAGGGGCTTTTACCGGAGCCATTCGCGACAAGGAAGGCCTCTTTGAAGTGGCCAACGGCGGGACTCTTTTTATGGATGATGTGACCAATCTGGATCTCGAAATTCAAGCCAAACTGTTGCGGGTTCTGGAGAGTGGTGAATTTAAACCGGTAGGGACAAGCCGTTTTAAAAAAACCGACATCCGAATTATTGCCGCCACCAACCGGGACCTCAAAAAAATGGTGGAAGAGGGAAAGTTCAGAGAGGATCTCTATTACCGTTTGAACGTATTTCCCATTGATATTCCCCCCCTTCGGGAAAGAAAAGGGGATATCCCCGAGCTTGCTTACTACTTCCTAAAACTGTTTTCCCGAAAGACCGGGAAACGGATCGAGGGATTCTCTGATGAAGTCCTGGAAGCTTTGATTCATTACGAATGGCCGGGCAATGTACGGCAACTGAAAAACGTCATTGAGCGTCTGGTCATTATGACCGAGGACAGCACGCTGGACTCACTCTATCTTTTGGATCATCTGGAGTTTAAGCAGCCCTGGAAGGGAAACCCCATCCCCGAAACGTTGCAAGAATTAAAAGCCGTCAAGAAGCATTTTTTAGAGCAGGTCATAGGTCCCGTCGAAAAGGCCTTTCTTCTCAACGCCCTCAGGAACTCCAAGGGCAATATCACCCAGGCGGCCTGGAGGGTAGGTATGCAACGATCTAATTTTTGTGTTCTTTTAAAAAAACACCACCTTTCGCCAGATCACCTTAATAATGAAACTGGAGGAAAAAACGTCGAATGACCAAAGGATTCCCGGGGCTGGATAACTTCAATTAAGACCGGTCAAGCAATTCTTCAAATAATTTCAGGTGCGCCCGGGCGGCGGCTTGAAAAGTTAATTGGGCGGCATAAGGCGGTCCGGCTTTTCCCAGGCGGTCTCGCAATTCCTGGTCCTCCATCAGTTGTTCCAAGGCCTGGGCCAAGTGGTGCGGGGTATTCTCTTTCAGGATAATCCCTTTATCTTTAACTAACTCCGGCATGGCTCCTAAGGGACTGCAGATTACCGGCCTACCGGCCATCATCCCTTCCAGCAAGGTGATCCCCCAGCCTTCTTCCTCCAAAGATGCCAAAACCACGATATCGGAAGCCGCATAATAAAAGGGAAGTCGGTCCCTGGAAACCAGCCCGTCATATCGGAAATGATTTTCCAATTCATGGGCTTGAACGTATTGCTGGACCTGGTGCTGGGTCTGGTGGTCGGTAACACCCGTGGCCAGGACCAACAGGGAGGGGAATTTATTTTTTATTAGATTAACGGCCTTCAGGACATTCATAATCCCTTTATTCAACCGCAACGGGCTGGTGTAGATGACCAAGCGGCCGGAGAGACCCAATTCTTCTTTGGCTTCTTCCGGGGAAAGTTGCGGCCAATCTGCCCGATCGGCTCCGACGGGAATAACCTTAACCTTATTTTGGGGAAATCCCCTGGCAATCAACTTCTGTTGCCAGAATTCCGAGACGGTGATCACATAAAAGCGTTTGGCCAAATGGTCCCCTATGGAATGATAAAGGGTCTGGAAGGGTTTTCGATAAGTATCGGGATGAATCAGAAATTGATGGTAGGGGACCTGTCTGAATAAATGGAAAAGGGCCGCTACGGAAACCCGCGGGGCAAAAGGACCTTTTCGACAGAGATGGTTGACGATATTGGAAGGTCCGCCCACGGAATAAAGAATATCATAAGGCTCCTGAACCAGTTGCTTAAGTTCCGATACTGCGGCCCATCTGGACTTCATAAAAGCTTTCAGTTGATTTCCCTGGGGCCTTTGGCCAAAGGAAAAATCAACGGGCTTGGCAATGAGGCGGAGATTGGAAGCCCAGGGAATATCCTTAGGAGGAACCAGGGTGATCAGGGTTACCTCCGCCCCCAAAGCGGACAATTCTTCAGCCACCCGGGCGATGTACCAATTACCGCCGGTGGCCAGGCCCAAGCGGTCTCCGATAAAAGCAACTTTCATAACCTAATGGTCCAAGGTTCAAGGTTCAAGGTTATAAGTAAATCGATAATGTCCGCTCCTTCAGTCTTCAGTCTTCGGTCTTCGGTCTTGCATTTCCGTTATTTTCTCAAACACCTCTAAAGTAATTTTTGCCGAAGTTTCCCAGGAAAATTTCTTGGCCTGCTCAAATCCGGCCATCCTCAATTTTTCCCTCAACCCGGGCTCACGCACCAGGCGAAGCATGGCTCCCTGCAGGTCTTCGAAACGATTCGGGTCAATCAATAAGGCTGCATCACCCACAACTTCCGGCATGGAACTCAACCGGGAGGTGATCACCGGGCACCCACACTGCATGGCCTCCAGCAAGGGCATCCCGAACCCTTCATACCAGCTCGGATAGACCAGAAAATCTGCGGCGTTGTAAAAAAAGACCCTTTCCGGGTCTGATATATAGCCAACCCATCGGACTCGCTCTTTAAGCTTGGGACTTTCCATTTCCTTAAAAATGGGTTCCCATTTCCAGCCCTTTTGCCCGACCAGGATCAGGTCATGGGGGATTTGATCCATTATTCCGGCAAAGGCTTTAAGCAAAATCGGGATGTTCTTTCGCGGTTCCAGGGTCCCCAGAAACAGAATAAAGGGCCTTCTAATGTTATGGGCCGGCCAAAGGGATTTTTCCGCCTCTTGGGGGTTCATGGATTGAAAAGCTTCCTCGGCCCCATGATAAACCACGGTGATCTTTTCCTCTGGAACCTTAAAGAGTGTCATCAGATCCTGCCGGGTGGATTGGGAAACGGCAATAAGATGACCATATCGCCGCAACATGGCCGGGTAAACCAGACGGTCTAGGATTTTTTGCACAGTATTGAAAGCGAAAAAATGGGGGAAAAAGTATCGGGTCAAATCATGCACGACCATGACCGAAGCCACCCCTTTGGGGATTCGAACCGGACCGTAAAGCCCGGGAGAAAACACCAGATCAAATTGAGATAAAAACTTCGGAACAACCTGAAGATTCCAACGGCTGACCCGGACCGGGGGCCGGGGAAGATCGAGGATGAGTTGTTCAAACTGTTTTTTAAAGGGCGTTTGCCCCCGGCGGTGATCGATCAGTATATAGCGATGCTCCGGGGCCTGTTGTTTCATGGCCGGAAGGACCTGATGGAGGTAATGATCCATTCCCGCCTTCTGTTCGCTGATCCCCCCGTAAATAATCCCTATTCTTAACGATCGGGCCGCCATAATAGTCTGGAAGCATAAACACATAGACCGAAAAAGTCAATTTCCTTTCCTCAACCCGACTTCATTAATAACTAAGGCGAATACTCCTTAATTTCGAACTCCCTTCTCTCCGGCCTGGAAGCGGGGTCTTAGGCCTTTCTGGGCCGGAGCCCGAACTCCCCACTCCGGACTTTTTTGCCTCCAGCAAAAAACCCTTGACTTCCCCCCTTTTCCTCTTAATCTATGAAAGGTTGAATTTGAACAGCGAGCGCATTCCGGTCAGGCCAAAGGCCTGACTTAAAGGTTAGCGCGCGAACTTCAAAAATAGACATCTACCTTGCATGGAATCCCGCTTTTAGCGGGACTGCACCATGGTGCGGAAGCATTCCCGCGCATTTGGTGCAGGGAGCTTCAATTTCGTTTATTCCTTGAAAAGGAGGATACCATGACCATCGGATGGGCAATGATCGGCACAGGGAGGGTCCACAGGCAGATGGCCAAGGCTATCAAGGCGGCTAAAGATACTGAATTGATTGCGGTGCTTAGTAGAGACCGTGCCAGGGCTGATACCTTTGTGGAAAAATATGGCATTGCAAAGACTTATGATTCGCTGGATGAGATGCTGCAAGATCCAAAGATAGAGGTCGTCTACATCGCCAGTCCCAATGGTCTTCATGCCCGGCAGACGATCAGAGTTGCCGAGTCGAAAAAGCACGTATTTTGTGAAAAACCCATGGCCCCTACACCAAAAGAATGCCGCTCCATGATAGAGAGCTGTAAGGCCCATGGTGTCAAGCTGGGGATCGGCCTGCAATTCCGTCAGCACCCGGCTCACATCAAAATGCGTGAAATGGTGGCTTCAGGAGAACTTGGCCGGCTGGTTTTCGCCAGTGCTCAAGTAGAAATCCTGGCCACGTGGGTACCGGGCTGGTATTATGATCCGGAGCTCTCCGGGGGGGGCGTCATGTATATGGTGGGAGTGCACCGTTTAGATCTCTTACGCTTTATCCTGGGGTGTGAAGTGGAAGAAGTCAGCGCCTTTATTGGCGAACAACCTCCGGATCGACCCTTTGAAGACACGGTGGCGGCCGTCTTAAGGTTCACCAATCAGGCCTATGGAACCATTCACTTTAGTATGAATATCCCCCAGGGAACCAGTCATTTGGAAGTGCATGGCTCCCAGGCCTCGCTCTTCGCCATAGACACTACGAGCCAGTGGTGGGGTGGAGGTGGGGGAGAGCTGCTTATGAAAAGTGACAAAATCACGACCAGGTTCGAATTCCAGAAGACGGATCTGTATAAGGACGAGATCGAGGATTTTAACCGATGTATTAGAGAGAATCGAGAGCCCATGGCCACAGGGATGGATGGCCTGCGGAACGCGGAGATTTCTGTGGCCATGTTCGAGTCCGGTCGCCAGGGGAAGAAAATAAGCATAGAGTCTCCAGCAAAAAGCTCTTGACTTCTCCCCTTTATTATTTTTATATTATCTGTGTGTCTTCAGTTTTGAACTTTTAAATGGAAGTTTTTTCGTCGAATAACGAACGCTGAACGCTTTTTTCTTAACTCCTTTTAGCTACTTATCTTTGTGAAGGTTGCATTTCCTTACTTGTCGAAGTAAGCCCCCCCGGCTGGCAGGCTGGCTGAAGTGATAGCAGAGCAGTCATTCAATTTTTCGAACCGTCAAGAATTTAGTCTTTTTTAAAATATATTTAGGTGAATAAAATTGGAGAAAGAGTCAAGAGCAGACTTGCCCCCTTTTTTAGACCCCTTTTTCTATCGGCCCGATTATAGCCCGTGTGGGGCACTTAAGTTGGCGCTTCTTTCACGAGGCGTAACGATGGTTCATTTTTTGATTTTAAAACTCATTCATCCAGTGAAAGGAGGTGATTTATTAGGCCATATGACGACCTGTTTGATTTCATCTAAGGTCGCTATACGGCGTGGTTTGTGGGACCGACACAGGTCCTTCCTGGTTCATTGAACATGGTCTGGTTTTAATAAATTATCCATTATCAGAGGAGGTACGAAAAATGAAAAAACAGCTAAAGACTTTGATCGGAATAGGAACTGCTTTTTTATTCATTTTTTCAATTATGATGGTTCTTTCTGCTGCGTCAAGGGCTGAACTGCCCAAGGTTATGACCATCACATGCTACCCCATCGGGTCGAGTGGAACCATTCTGGCGACAGCGTTCAGCGACACTATCGAAAAGAAAACCGGCATCCGTTGTCGCCCCACCCCGGCTGATGCAGACATGGCAAGACTTCTGCCCGTAAGGAATGGCGAAGCCCAGGCAACGATTGTCACCGCCTCGACCACTTACCAAGCCAGTAATGGCCTGGAGGATTTTTCCGGTAAAATGTGGGGTCCCCAGCGGCTCCGATATGTGTTTGGCGGAAATGTCATCCAACACGGGATAGGGGTAAAAGCCAACTCCGGGATCAAGACCTGGGCCGACCTTAAGGGAAAACGGGTGGCCGTCGGCGCCGGCGTTGGAAAATTGTCCACGCCCGGTTTTCTCGCCTACGGCGGTTTGAGCATGAAAGATGTGGTAGCGGTGCCGGCCGGCGGGTATATGCACGGCATCAAGACCGTTATGGCCGGAGGCGCGGACGCCTGTCATCTGTGTCCTTCGAGCCCCATATCCAAAGAGTGGGAATCCAATCCTTACGGGCTGCGATACATGCCCATGAGCAAAGACGACAAAGCGGCGTGGGACCGGATGAGAAAATTCGCCTCGTTCATGGCTTCGCCCATCTGGACGACCACCGGCGGCCTGGGAGAAGGCGGCCCCAAGTGGCTGGCGTATTACCCCTACACCATGTCCGCATACGACACGACGCCGGAAGATCAGATATACACCATCGTAAAGGTTATGGTGGAAGGCCGGGATTTGTACAAGAATGTCAAAAAGCCCGAATCCGAGCAATGGACTATAGAGGCCTCCCTGGATCTGGAAAAGCCGGTTTATATTCCGTTTCATCCCGGTTTTATCAAATATGCCAAGGAAAAGGGGTTGTGGAAGGCCGAGCATGAGGCCTTTCAGGTCCAGATGCTGAAAGAGGAAGAAGAACGAATCAAAGCATGGAAAGCCACAAAGTAAGGGCAGAGGTCAGCAATGGAAAATTCCAATAACAGGCCTGCGCTCGAAAACCCGGAGATCAGCCGGTACCGGGAAATGTCTCCATTTGCCCGTTGGATCGGCATCTTGTTCGTCTTTGCCGGAGTTTTGGTGACCATTATCTACCTGTTTTCCATCGGCGTTACCCTCTGGGGAGAATTTGTGATCCAGACCGCATATCTTCACCTGATTCTGGCCCTATTTCTACCGCCGGTCTTTTTGTATTTTCCGGCGAATGCCAGGGCAAAGCAGAAGGTGCCATGGTATGACTATGCGCTGGCCGCTGTATGTTTTATAGCGCCGTTTTATTATTTTCTCCATGGTATGGACATCATGTACGAAAGCTGGGAGGTTTCCCCGCCGACCTTGGCATACTATTTTGGGATCATTTTTTGGGCGCTGGTGCTTGAATCGGTCCGAAGAAGTGTCGGATGGGTCCTATTTGTCCTGGTTTTGGCGTTTTCCCTCTACCCTCTATTCGCCGAGAACATGCCGAGTCTTTTCTTTGCCAAAAGCTTCGGTTTCTATCGCACCGTCGGTTATCACGCCATGGGACCGGAAGGGATGATCGGGCTCCCCACCCGGGTTCTGGGAACGCTGTTTGCCGGATTCTTGTTTTTCGGCGTGGCGCTCACCGCAACGGGCGCGGCCAAATTTTTCCTCGACACATCCCTTGCACTTTTAGGAACGGTAAGGGGCGGAACCGCGAAGGTCGCCGTTATCAGCAGTGCCATGGTCGGTTCCATCAGCGGCAGCGTGATCACCAATGTCATCACAACCGGATCTTTCACCATTCCGGCCATGAAACGCGCGGGTTACCCCAATCATTACGCAGGGGCCATCGAAACCTGCGCATCCACCGGCGGGGTGCTGATGCCGCCCATCATGGGGGCCGCCGCCTTTGTCATGGCCTCGATTTTGGAGATACCGTATTCCCATGTGGTGTTGGCGGCCATCATCCCTTCCCTGCTCTACTATTTCGGTCTGTTTGTGCAGGTGGACGGTTACGCCGCCAAAACCGGCCTAAAAGGATTGCCCCGGGATGAGCTCCCGTCTTTCTGGCAGGCGCTTAATAAAGGATGGTTTTATATGTTTGCGTTTGTCATTTTAATATATTTTCTCTTTTTTAAGCGGCTTGAGGCCCAGGCGCCGTTTATAGCCTCGGTGGCCCTTTTGATGCTTTCACAGATTCGAAAGGAGACCCGATTCAATTGGCGCACGTTTGTCGATTTTCTGGAAAAGACATCCCGCGTGATATCCGAGATCGCCGGTATTTTGGCCGCCATTGGTCTGCTGATCGGATCGCTGCTCTTGACCGGAATGGCTCAGACCCTGTCGTCGAGCCTCATCGAGCTGGCGCGGGGGAATCTGTATCTGCTCGTGGCCTTCGGCGCCATCGCCAGCTTCATTCTCGGTATGGGGCTGACCATAACCGCCTGTTATCTGCTGCTCGCGGTCCTTCTGGCCCCGGCCCTTGAGCAGTTGGGGCTGTATATTGTGGGCGTTCATCTGTTTTTGATGTACTGCGGAATGCTGTCGTTTATCACCCCGCCGGTGGCCATCGCCGCTTATGCGGCGGCGTCGCTTGCGGGAGCGTCTCCGATGAAGACCGGATTCCAGGCGTGTCGAATGGGCATCATCTTGTTTGTCTTGCCGTTCTTTTTTGTTTTCAACCCCGCCTTTGTGCTCCATGGCTCCACTACCGAGATAATTAACGTCGTGGGCACCGGATTTCTCGGCGTTGCCCTATTATCCTCGGGCGTAGAAGGGTACCTTGTGATCGTCGGCCTGTTGCACGGCATCAGAAGACTGTTGTGCATTGCGGCAGGGGTGCTTCTGTTGATGCCGGGCATGACGACCAACATTGTAGGAGTTATTCTGGCTTTGATCGTCATTATGGGAAAGTTTTTTACCAAAACACCGGAATCAATCGAAGTGGAGACATAACCCTGGTCGACTAAACAGTTTACGGGAAGGACATGTTACGGGTCCTTCCCGTTTTTTCTTTTCCTCTCTTTTTCCAATCTTTTTTGACATTGCGACCGCTATCCGTCAGGTACAACAACCTGAGATTCCGGGGACACATGAAATGGACAAGGGGAAAAAGGGGTCAAATTGAGTGAAGGGGTTACCCAATAAAAGGCCACTGTCAAGAGGAAAAGGTTGCCCGTTGCAAGAAAGTGCAATTTTTTTTTTGCAGAACATGGTCGTGTTTGAACGGCCTCGAGGTTTGCAACGTCTTTACCCCTGCGGTGTATTTCAGATAGGGCAGATTGCTGGCGTCGTCCTGTTGCCGCATTTGAACATTTTGCTGCATCCGTCTCTATAACTAAATTTTAGAGCGTCCCTACTATTTCATTTTACATTTCATTGAGCACTAAGAAAGGCACTAAGAAAGGCAGGGTTCTGAAACGGATCCTGCTTTTCTTACTTTTCCACCGGAAATCATCAAATAGGATTTTCAGCTTTCTTCCCCTTGCCTTCCTTCTTGTTTTTCCTCTTGACCGTGCCTTTTCCGTTCCTAATACTCTTTCCAGCCAAAAGGAAATTCTTATCAAATAGATTATTCAGATTCCCAGCTTCCTTTCTATGAGGAAGCCGTTGATCAGGATTTCGGGGATTCCGCAGATCCCTCGGCTGTTTGAGATAATATCAGACCCGAAATGGAAAAGTCTTTTTAAATTTCAGGGGATGGGCTTTCCTTGTCGTCTTTTTCGACCATTTAAAGGTTAATCTTTCGCCTCTTCCCCCCATTGCCGTTTGAAGGTGCTCTATTTCCCCTTGTTTTCCGTCCTTTTTTCTCCTTGACCCTGTCTTTTGCTCATTTTATACTCTACCCACCCAAAAGCAACTTCTTATCAAAAAGGAGTGCCTTGGTCATGAAGAACCATCATAAAGGTATTGATCGACGAGATTTTCTGAAATTGGCGGCCCTGGGCACGGTCTCCTCAACCGTGCTGACTTCCTGCGACAGGCTTTTGAACTACATGATCGAAAAGCTCATTGGCGTTGATCCTGAGCCTTCGCCGGGGTCCGTTCCCATGGAATCGATCAAAAGCCCCTTGAGGAGCGTTGCGGCCGTTGTCACCGACACTCGGGCAGTGCATGGTGAAGGCAACATTAATGGGGATGTGGTCCGGGGAATGCTTGATGCAGGGATGAAGACCTTTGTGGGTAAATCAAACATCGAGGAATGTTGGCTGACCGTGTTTCCCGACCTCAAATCTTCCGACGTGATCGGGATCAAGATCAATGCAAGCGATAAGGCGTTTTTCACCCACAAAGAATTAGTCGATGCCATTGTCAATAGCCTGGTGAGAATCGGTGTCGCAGAGAACAATATCATTGTCTGGGATAGAAGCGACAAAATGTGGAGAGAAGGGTTGATTAGTTGCGGCTTTGGGATCAACAGGAGCAAGAAAGGGGTCAGATACCTATCAACCAACCTTGAAGGCATTGGTTATGACACCAAGGCGGTTGTGCCGATGCCGTCCGTCCATATAGAATTTCCCTTGACCAGCATCATTTCACAGAGGTGCGATTACTTGATAAACGTACCCATTCTCAAGGCGGGCTCCGGTCATTGCGGGCTGACCGGATGTATGAAAAATTATTATGGCGCCATTCCTCTTTTTGATCAGTCCTTCACAAAAGGGACTAAAGGGATTAAGGAGGTGCATGTCAACAACTGTAATCCCCAAATACCCGAGCTGTACAGTCATCCCCTCATCCGAGGCAAAACTAAATTGTGTATTTATGACGCCCTGTTGGCTAAATTCGAAGGAGGGCCGTTCGGGCCTCCTCAATTCATCCATAATCAGTTGATTATGGGGACCGATCCCGTGGCCGTGGACTATCTGGGACTCATGGTGGTTGAAAGGGAGCGGTCCAAGAGAGGGCTTTCTTCCCTTTTTCCCTACACCAAGTATATCCAGAGCGCAGCGGAAATGGGACTAGGGACCAATAACCCGGATCAGATCGACCTTAGAGAGGTCTCCTTAGGGCTTGCGCAAAAGTAACTTCACAGAATTGGCGACCGGATTTTTGTAGAGGGAGTGTCTCATGAAGAAAATGCTTTCGTCGGCCCTGACGTTTCTCCTGCTATGTGGATTGATTGCCCTGTTTGAAACCGATTCACAAGGTAGCGGCTCTGAAAAACCCATCCTGGTATCCGCGTTGCCCAAGGATAATGAGATTGCCGGCTGGAAGCGAGAAGGGCAGCCCTTCCTGGCCAGAGGATTCGCAGATCTCGCCAAGCAGATCAACGGCGGAGCACCTTTCTATATTGAACGTGGGGTTGTGGAATCCGTATTTCAGGACTATATCAACAAAAAGAATACTATCCGGATAAATATCGTGCTCCATCAAACCGCCATCGCTGCGGAGGCCAGGCGCCTGTATCACGATAGCTATGCCGAGTCCCCATTGCCTCTGCACATCCTGGGAAATGAAGGAAGGGGGTTGCCCAAATTGATTGGAGCCTATTCGCTCCAGTTCTGTAAAGGCCCTGTGTATGCAGACCTTACCATCTCTGACAAGTCCCTGGAATCCCAAGCCGCCCTGTTGTCCTTTGCTAAGAGGATTGCCCGCAAATTAACGAACTGAAATCACATCGATGCCTGGAATAAGAGTGGGGCAATCCTTTCCATCCGTACTGACTTCGGGAAAGGGGACGCTCTTAAATAATTTAATTGAGAATATATCTGTTGTGTGGACTGCAAGCGAATTGGGCCTGTTTCATACATCTCTGTCTAAGAAATTATATATGAGTTTAGCCGGCGTTGGGTTTTCATTTTTTCTCCTTGATCCCTGATTAAGCATATTTTATACTCTTGCCAATTAAAAGAATCCCTTTATTTAAAATTAAGGAGGAGGTTATGAAAATGGGAATAGGACTTTTCGTCGGAATTTTGATTATTCTCTTAGGTTTGGGAATCATTGTGAATGTAATTTTCCATACCCACATTCCGACATTTAAGGTTCTTTTCGGGTTAATTCTCATTTATCTTGGTTTGAAAATCATCTTTGGCAGCTGGATTTCTTTCCCCACCTTTCAGGGCAATTCCGGAAATGTCATATTTCAAGAAAGGACTTACCGGGGCCTTCCCAGAGATTCAAAAGAGTATAATGCCGTATTCGGGAAGGCAGTGGTTGATTTGCGAGGTATTGAACTCAAAGAAAAAGTTACCCGAATAAAGATCAGTGCCGTCTTTGGCGGAGCAGAAGTCATTTTAAGTGAAACGATCCCGGTGCGTATTAAAGCCGATGCTGTTTTTGGCGGGATACAATTGCCGGAGAATATTTCCGGTGCCTTTGGTACCTCCACCTATCAAAGCAAAAATTTCGATGAAAACCAGAATTATTTGGTTATTGAAGGGACCAGCGTGTTTGGCGGGATTGTAATCCGATATCAATAGAACCAGGCTAATTGGAACAGGGTCAACGGTTTTTTATTTGGAAGTTCTACCCAAACCTATTTGAAATTTTGAAATGGTCATTGAGGGGATTATTTTGGAGAGAACTCCCCCTTATTCTTGTCCCCCTAATCACAAAAGTTATTTATCCTTAAACAAATAAGGTATAGTTATTCTCATTAAGGCAATAAATCGAAAAGGAGTTAGTCGGATGGCCCGCTTAGATCGTATGTCCCCACCGGAAAGAAAATATATCGAAGAGCTTAAGTGCCCCACCTTTGATACCAATCCCTGGGTTGATGGCCCACCATTGGAAAAAAGACGTGTGGCTATCATTTCCACAGCAGGATTGCATCGCCGGGAAGACAGACCCTTCACTTTCGACCCGGGAGATTATTATCGAATCCTGCCCGGTGACATTAAAGCGGAAGATCTCGTGATGAGTCATGTATCTACAAATTTCGACCATTCCGGATTTCAGCAGGACAGGAATGTGGTTTTCCCCATCGATCGTCTCAATGAGTTAGCCAAGGAGGGAACCATCGGCAGTGTGGCCGATTTTCATTATTCCTTCATGGGAGCTGTCGATCCTATGCAAATGGAACAGGAAGCCAGAAACCTGGCTTCAATCCTTAAAATAGACAAGGTCGATGGCCTTGTGCTCGTTCCGGTTTGACCATTGTGCACGCGCGCCGTGGGCGGGCTGGCACATTTTTTTGAAGAAGAAGGCATACCCACAACCCAGATCAGCCTGATTCGTCCTCATACCGAGGTTATCAAGCCACCCAGAGCCTTATGGGTTCCCTTTGAACTCGGGCGCCCCTTCGGTGTACCCAATGATCATTTCAAAACCGTGTTCTTCCGGCCGCTCTCAAATTGCTCGAGGCTAAAAGCGGTCCCATGCTTGAGGATTTTTCCGAAGAGGCCCCTGGGTCAAAAGGTGGGGATGTCTCAATTGCCTGTCCTGTGGATTTTCGTCAGCCGGAGGGGGAACTCACGGAAATCGAGAAATTGTGTTTGGCCTTCAAGAAAGAATTCGTATCTTTGCGGCCGTGGTACGACCTTGCGGTCCAAAAACGCGGCCATAGCACCGTCGGCGTGAGTAAGCTTAAAGTGGATGACCTGGTGGATTTTATCTGTTCTTTCCTGAGGGGTGAGACCCTTGAAAATCCGCGTAATGATATCGCCCTCCCCTATACGATTAATTTGGCCACGGATGACTTGAAAGCTTTTTATTTTGAAGCCATCACATCACAGCCCGGACAGGAGTCCCCTTCCAGCGAGACACTTTCCAATTGGTTCTACGACGAGACCGTGGCCGGAAAGGTTTTATTCAACCTGAGAGACCTGTTTAAAAACCGGGAGGGGCTCATGAAAATTCTCGGCAATATCCTTATCGTTCCGGCAGCCCAGATCAACAGAAGGAAAGAACAGGCCTCTCGAAAGGAATGAAGGACGGCTTTTTCCTTTCAACCCGGGAAAAAGTTAAACCAGAAAAGGAGTAAAAAAATGAAATACCGAAAATTCGGAAATACCGGCGCCAATGTTTCCATCCTGGGATTTGGGGCCATGCGGCTGCCCATGAAGGGTGAAGGGGAAAACCAGCAGGTCGATCTGGACCAAAGCGTTCCCATGATTCAGAAAGGACTGGATTCCGGCATCAATTATATCGACACGGCCTGGGCTTATCTGCATGAAACCAGCGAGCGGGCTGTTGGAGAAGCCATTGCCGGAAGGGACCGGAGCAAGCTCTATGTCTCCACCAAAAACCCCATGAATACAGAGCCTGCGGAATATCGAAAAAGACTGGATGTTCAGCTCAAAAAACTCAAGACCGACTATGTTGACTTCTATCACATCCACGGGCTGAACTTTAACGTTTATCAGTATAAGGCCGAGCCCAAAGGCTATATGAACGATTTGAGAAAGGCCAAAGAAGAAGGGCTGATCCGCCACATCAGCTTTTCATCCCACGACACCCCTGCCAATATCATGAAAATCATCGGTACGGGCGCATTTGAATCCATGCTGGTTCAGTATAATCTTCTGCACCGGTACAACGAAGCCGCCATCGCCAGGGCTGTGGGAAAAGGAATGGGGGTTACCATCATGGGGCCGGTGGGCGGAGGCAGAATCACCTTCTTAAGTCAACTCAAACCCCGGGAAGGGAGAAGCCTGGCCGACCTTTGCTTAAGATTTGTTTTTGCCAATCCCAATGTGGGGGTGGCTCTGTCCGGTATGAACACCATGGAAATGGTCGAGGAAAACGTAAGGATTGCCGATCATGACGGGCCTTTATCTCAGATCGAAATGGAAGATATTAACGCCATGCTGGGCCAGATCAAAGGTCTTGAAGATCTATACTGCACCGGTTGCGGCTACTGCATGCCCTGTTCCAGTAAGGTGGATATTCCCACCAATCTGCTGCTGCTGAACTACATCCGGATTTACGGGTCGCAGCAAAATTTCAAGGATGGTTTTATCCAGCTTTACCACAAACGCCTGGTTCCCAATGAAGAGGCGGCGGAATTCTGCACGGAATGCGGTGAATGTCTGGACAAATGCCCCCAACAGATTGAAATTCCGGAACGCATGAAGGATGTGGCCGCTGAACTGGCCAAGTTGAAATAATTCGTTTCGCCTGATCCTGAATTTGAAAGGCCTTTGAAATCGATCAAAATTCAAAGGCCTTTCTATTCTCGAATAAGGGAGGCAGATTCCAGTTCAAAGTGCACCACTGAGAGCTTGACAGAAGACCTCATGAGGGTTACTTACCAGCTCTCCATCTCCAACCGGGACAGGATCCAACGCAGCTGCTTCTCGCTCAGCTCTCCCACATGCTCTTTAATCCAAAGCAGGTCTCCGGAGACAATAGCCGCTTTGGCCTCGCTGGAGATCCGGTAATCTCCCAGGGCAAAGGACCCCTGCTGCATCAAATCGCCCCAGAAAGCCCGGTCTTCCGCTATCCGCTCCAGGGCCTGGGCCACCTCCCGCTTCTCAATCACCGTGGCTTCCGTCTCCATCAGAGACAATATCGAGCGGAATTGCTTTTCGCTCAGATGATCGAGGTTTTCATTAATCCACTGAAAGTCCCCGCCGACCATGGCATTCTTGGCCTCCATGGGAATCGGACCGTTTCCCAGGGTCTCGAAACCCCTCAACACATCCTGCCTGAAGGCTTTATCCATTGCCGCCCGATTCGGGAGGGTGGGCATTTCCCTTTTCGCCGGGGTCTCTTTGAGCATTGGACCGTATCTTTCTTTCAAGGCACCCTGGACTGAATCCACGAATTCGTTCTTGGTAAAGGGTTTGGAAAGATAGTCCGAGACCCCAAGTTTCATGGCCCCGACAGCCGAAGGGACACTGCCGTACCCGGTGATGATGATCACCGGGAGTTCCGGATTTTCTCCTTTAGCCTTCTTGACCACTTCCATGCCGTCTATATCCGGGAGCCGCAGATCGGCTACCAGCAGGTCATAGGGTTTCTGGCCGAAATAATCCAAGGCCCCCTGACCCGTGGTGGCGTAGTCGACGGTATACCCCTCTTTCCTCAGGATCTTCTCCAGTCCCCTACCGAGGGTCATTTCATCATCCACCAGTAAAATATTGGGCGGAGGAACCGCTCCTTTATTTTCCATATAAACATCCATATTTCCTCTCATGGTTTTTCTCCTTTCTTATATAAATCAATAAAATAATTTTTAACAAGGTTAGTTTATTAACGCTTCATAATTAATATAAGCAAAAGACATTCCAAAAAACGCATATCATCGAAGAAAAGTCTCGTTTACATAACAAGCTATAATTATTTGAAATTTTTTTAAGTCAGGAAGAAGGCCATGATTGGACTGGAAGGGAAATGTAAGAACGGCCGTACAGTATAAAAGGAGGGGACAGAAATTTTATGATAAATATCTTATAGTTCGATTGAGTAAGGCTGCCCTTACAGGATTGTTCCGGTCCTGTATAATCAAGGGGTCGTTTTTGAACCCTTGGCTTTCAGGCCATATCTCTTTATGAGAGTATGGAAATAGGGCCTTTGCATACCGACCCTCTGGGCCGCCTGGGTGATATTCCCCTGGCAGGCCTCAAGGGCCTTAATGAGGAACATCTTTTCAACCACCTCGTAGGTTTCCTTAAGGAGGTGCTGTTTGAAGTCCCTCAGCTCCCCGGTGGTTTCAGGGACCCGATCGCCCTTGGTCCCTCCCCGAAGCCGTGTCGAATAAAGAGAAGCCACATTCTCCAGGGTTTTTCCTTCGGCCAGGATGACCAGGCGTTCAACGATGTTTTTGAGCTCACGAACATTCCCCGGCCAATCATATTGGATCAGGGCCTCCAGGGCCTCATCACTGAATCCTTCAACGTTCTTTCCCGTCTTTCGGCAGAAAAGCTTTAAAAAGAAATAAGCCAGCCGGGGGATATCGTCCTTTCGTTCCCGCAGAGGGGGAATGAAGATCGGAAAGACGTTCAGCCGGTAATAGAGATCTTCTCTGAAACGGCCTTCCTCCACCAGGGCCTTAAGATCCTGGTTGGTGGCCGATATAATCCGGGCATCACTCTTTTTGATCCGGCTTCCGCCGACGGGTTTGTATTCCTGCGCCTCCAGAACCCGAAGCAGTTTCCCCTGAACATCCGGAGGCAGATTGGAGATCTCATCCAGAAAAAGGGTCCCGCCCTGGGCCATTTCAAAGAGCCCGGCCTTGTTCTCCAGGGCCCCGGTAAAGGCCCCCTTAACATGGCCGAAGAGCTCGCTCTCCAGGATTCCGGGACTGAGTGCGCTGAAATCGGCAGCTACAAAAGGCCGACCGGCCCGCTGGCTGTTGACATAGATGGCCCTGGCGAACAGCTCTTTCCCGGTTCCGCTTTCTCCATAGAGGATCACGGCACTGTCCAAAGGGGCCACTTTTTGGACCTGCTGATAGATTTCCAGGATCTGGGGATTCTCCCCGATGATGTTTTGAAAACCGAACCGATCCAGGACCTCCTTTCGAAGAGAAAGGTTCTCCTCAATCAATCGTTTTTTCTCCAGTGCCCTTTCCACGGCCAGTAAAAGATCATTTTCGGAAAAGGGTTTGGAGAGATAATCGAAGGCCCCGGTCTTCATGGCCTCTACGGCCCCCTTTACGGTGGAGAATCCGGTGACGATAATAACACAAAGGGACGGGCATTCCCGGCAAGCCTTCCTGAGGATCTCCATACCGTCCATATCCGGCAGTCTCAAGTCCAGCAAAACGATATCATAAGTACCCTGCAGAATGGCCTCGAGGCCTGCCCGGCCATTGGGGCAGGTCTCGACCAAGTGCCCTTTGTTGCTGAGGGACAAGCGGCATCCTTCACGAATGGAACGTTCGTCGTCGATGACCAGGATATTAAGCGCCGGCATCGGTTGGGTCCTCCGAGGGGATGTCTGCTTCTCTGGCCCGGACCGGCAGGGTGATGGAAAAGTGCGTCCCCCTTCCAGGCAGGCTGGATACGTCGATCTGTCCTTGATGATTTTGGATGATCCCGAAGCTGACGGATAATCCCAAACCCGTTCCTTTCTCCTTGGTGGAAAAGAAGGGCTCAAATATCCTGGCCAGGTTTTCAGAGGGTATTCCGCTGCCGTTATCCGTAATCTCGGCTATAACGGTTTCGCCCCCGGGGCCGGGCCGGGTGGAAACCTTGACCTTTCCCTTTTCACGGGTGGCCTCAAGGGCATTAATCAGGAGATTCATGAAGACCTGCTGGATCTGATTGACATCTAAAAAGACCGGGGGGAGATCGGAGGACAGGTTCTTCTCCAACTGAATGCGACGGAGTCGAAATTCGTTTTCCAGGATCCTCAAAGCCTTTTCCATCACCGAGTTTAGATCGGCCATTTTCTTCAGCGGCGGCCGTTCCCTGGAGAAGTCCAGAAGTTCCTGAATGATCCTTTTGCACCGGAGGGTCTCCTGGGCAATAACATCCAGACCCTCTCGAACAGGGCCTTCCTCGGGGACTTGATCCATAAGCATGGTGGTGTAGACCAGGATCCCGCCCATGGGATTGTTGATCTCATGGGCGATTCCGGCGGCCATCCGGCCCAGGGCGGTAAGCTTCTCCGTTTGTATAACCAGATGGTTATACCGTAACTCCTGGGCCTCGATAAACCGGGCCTTATCAAGGGCCAGGGCGCTTTGTTCGGCAACAGCCGCCATGAAATCGAGCTCTTCTTCCGAAAAGTCCCGGGGCTGGTCGAAAAAAACCCGGATGATCCCGATCACATCTTCGTTCAGTATCAAGGGGATATCCAGGGCCATCCGAAACCCTTCCTCCAAAAACTCGCGGGGGTACTGAATACGGGGATTCTTATCAATGTCGCGGATCAGAATCACTTTATTTAGTTTACAGAGATCGGTGATAATGGTTTCGCTGGAGACATGTCCTTTGGAAAGATACCGCTCGCTGAGACCGTGAGCGGCAAAAAGGTCCATCTTATGAGATTCAAGATTGAGGATGCGGATGAGTGCACCCCTGGCCTGAAGGCTCTCGGTAGACTCCCTTACCACCAGGGACAAAACTTCATCGACCTTTGTGCTGGAGTGGACGGACCGGCTGATGTCTCGGAAGGTGCGATAAAAGACCTCGAAAATATTGGAGGAGGCTTTCAATTTCAAATGACCCCCTTTCCCTTTAAAGGAGTTATTGCCGACCCAATGACAGGCTGCCTAAGATGTCGATGACCGTTTCAGCCTGATTCATGGTATAAAAATGAAAACAGCGGACACCCTGCCTGATCAGGTCAGCGCATTGCTCAATGGCAAATTCCCGGCCGATAAGTCCGGCGTCCTCCGGAGAAGCCTTTTCCATCCGGGCGACCAGTGAATTTGGGATGGTCGTGCCGCACCTCCGGCAGAATTCCCCGGTTCTCTTGATATCGAGTATAGGCATGATACCGGGGATAATAGGTATATGGATGCCGATCTTCTCCGCCCGGTTCAGAAAATCATAGTAAAAACGATTCTCGAAGAACATCTGGGTAATAGCGAAATGAGCCCCGCTGTCAATCTTTCTTTTGGTGAATAACAGGTCCTTTTCCAGACTTGGCGCCTCAATATGACCTTCGGGATAACAGGCGACGCCTATCGAGAAGGCCTGGTAAGTTGCCGTCAGGTCAACCAGGTCTTTGGCACAGGTCAAACAGTCCTCAGGAAAATCGGCATCGCTGGTCCCTTGCGGCAAATCCCCTCGGAGGGCAAGCACATTTTCAATGCCCAGGTGTTTGTAATGATCAAGGATGGTTTTCAAATCCCCATAGCTCTGGCCGATACAGGTGAGGTGGGGCATGGGGGTAAGCGAAGTCCCCTCTTGGATACGCTCGACCAGGCTGACGGTATTCTTCCCGGTGCTTCCCCCGGCCCCATAGGTCACCGACACAAAATCGGGCCCGAGGGTCTCGAGTCTTTTGATTACGGGGACTAATCTGTTTTCTCCGTCCAAATCCTTCGGAGGGAAGAATTCAAAGGAAATGCTCTTCCCCTGATTCTTGATGATCTCGTGTATCTTCATTAAAAAAAATCTCCCGCCAAGGGAGGGATACGAAAAGACGGGCAAACCCTTCAGGACCTTCTGCGGTCTTTTCCCGAAAAGTCAGGCTGTTTTCCTCTGCCCCCTCTCCAGGTTTGGAGAGAGGACAGAGATGTGAGGGAGGGGTTTAACGTTCGACTCGATCGATCAGAGTACCATCCTCCTCCCTTAGCTCGATAATCATCGGCATGGCCCCAATGGCATGGGTTGAGCAGGAGAAACAAGGATCATAGGCTCGGATGGCCGCCTCCACACGGTTCAGCATGCCCTCGGTCAATTTCTTCCCATCCACAAAGGACTTGGCCACCATTTCCACGGATTTATTGATAGCCCAATTGTTATGCCCGGTAGCGACAATCAGATTGACTTTAGTCAACATGCCGTTCTGGTCGGTTTTATAATGATGGAACAGGGTTCCCCGGGGGGCCTCCAAACACCCCACCCCCTCACCAACGAAACTTTTAGAGTCGGTGACCAAATCGGTGGAGAGCACATCCGGGTCCATGAGGATTTCTTTGGCCCGTTCTATAGCATAAAGGTCTTCAATCAAGCGGGCATAGTGATACCATAAGGTGCCCTCTACCGGTTTACCCCCACCCAGGGCCTTGAAATTGCCAAATTCCTCATTGGCCGAAGGGGTATTGATTTTTTCAGCCACATTCAACCGGCCCAAGGGCCCCACCCGGTAGGTACCCGCAGGATAGCCCATCTTGCGGTAATAAGGGAATTTCAAATAGGACCAGTCTTCCACATGCTCGGCAATAACCTCCAGATAATTTTGGGGATCGAATTCCTCCAGCGTTTTCCCGTTTTTGTCCGTCAAACGTATCCGGCCGTCATACAACTGCAATCCCCCCTGTTCGTCCACCATCCCCATATAGCCTGAAGGAAAAACCGCATATTTATCCACCAGCTCGCGATTGGACTCAAACCAGCCTTTGGCCACGGTTATGGCGATCTTAATCGTCTCCATAACCTCATCAATCCGGCTCAATAGATCGTCACAATCTTCAGAGGAAAGAGGGGCATTAACCCCCCCGGGAATCGAATGAATGGGGTGAACGCGTTTCCCGCCCAATTTGCGGATAATGTCCTGGCCGAAAGCCCTGGACTGGACTGCTTTCAAGGCCAATTCGGGGTTAGCCTGGATGACCCCTACTACATTTCGAATGGCCGGGTCGGCATCGAACCCCAGCAGCATATCCGGACCGGCCAATTCAAAGAAATGCATGGAGTGCGATTGAATATACTGCCCCATATGCATCAATTCTCGAAGGAGCTGGGCTGTTCGTGGAGGGGTCACCCCGACGATCCGGTCACAGGCCTTGGCCGAGGCCAGATGATGGCTGACCGGACAAATACCACAAATCCGTGGCGTTATTTGAAGCATTTCAAAAAAGGGCCGCCCTTCGGTAAATTTTTCAAAACCCCGAAATTCATTGACATGCATAAAGGCGTTATCCACTTTCCCTTTGGCACCCATGTTGATGGTGACTTTGGCGTGACCCTCTATCCTGGTTACAGGTTCTATCGTGATCTTCTGCATTATATCTTCTCCTCTGCTTTACCGGCTTATTTCAGGTACTGATTCCTTCTTCTTCAGTCATACTTCAATACTTGGTCCTTTAAGACCGGGATACGACCTTCCAACAATTCACCGATTACAAAATGGATGGCATCAGCCGACGGCGGACAGCCGGGCAGATACACATCCACCTTGACCACCTGATCCAAAGGGCGGGCAAAAATCGGTTGGGCCAGTTCCTCCGACCGGGGGATAAGTCCATCCACGGTGCTCTCGGTCTCCACATAGGCCCTGCGCAGGGCATCTTCCATCTTGACTTGGTTCCTCATTAAAGGGACACCCCCAAGAACCGAGCAATCACCCAAGGAGACCAGGATCTGACAGCGCTCCCGCATGACCCTGGCCACTTCGAGATGGGCCGTGTTGTTGACCGTGCCGGTTAAAATTCCGACCGTAACGCCCTCTCTCGGCGGGTATTTCAAGTCGGTAATCGGGCTTGAGGTAATTTCAATTTTATCCAAAAGCTGGACCAGCCTCTCGTCCAAATCCAATAAGGACATATGGCATCCGGCGCAAGCGGCCAACCAATCTGTTGCAATTTTTATCTTCGCCATAGATCTTTCTCCTCCCATTCCTACATTCGGGCGGCCAATTGGGTTAATACTTCATTTTCAGGAATCAAACCTTCCGGTAGCGATACGGCCTTCCTAACGGCCACTTTTTTACCTTCCAGGTTATACAGCGACCCTTCATGCTCATACCAAAGTAAGGCCGGAAAGACGATATCAGCCACCTCGGTGATCGGGCTGTGATAGCTGGCATGGACCGCCAGAAATTTTGCCTCCCGGGCCTGCTTGATTTTCTCGTCCGATAACGAGGTATCTTCCAGGAGAAGGTAGACTGCTTCCATCTGGCTGGGTGCAAAATTGGCCCGGAGGCCCAAGGCCTTGGCATGAAATCCGTTGCTTTCCGGAAACAAGGGAATGAAATGCGCCTTCCTTTGTAAGGCGGCTAATTTTTCCGCTTGCTCCGGCGGCGTTTCCTCCCCATACAACACAACCGGCGAGGCACTGTTCTGACAAAATTTGACGGCCTTACCCATTTCATTCAAGGAAAAAGTTTTATGAGCAAAACGTCTCATCTCATTGTTGTTGTCGGAAACAAGGACCAATCGAGCCCCATTCATACAAGCCCGTTTTATATGATAACCGATAACCGGATGATCGGAGAGTGGATCGGCCCCGGTGACCAAAATGGTATCGGCGGAAAGTAAATCATTTAAAGAGCCTCCCAAGGGTAGTTTAAATCTGGCCAGGGTCAACTCCAGAACACCCACATTGGCACCGATCTTTCCCAGGAATACGGCTACAAACTCGCTTAGGGTCAGGTTAAGGGTCCGGCAAGTCGTCCAGGCCCCGATTTTTTTACTGGGACTTTTTTTGAAAGCCTGCGCCAAAGTATCCAAAGCCTCTTCCCAGGAGACCTGCTGCATTCGACTGTCTTTCCGAATAAGCGGGGTTTCAATACGTTTGCGCGTTTCCTTGAAAAGCTCGAAACGGCCTTTGAGGCAAAGCACACCGTTATTATGTTCCTCCCATTCCCCTTCCACCCGCAACACCCTGCCGGCGCGGGTAATGATCTCCGAACCACAGCCCACGCTGCAGAACATGCAGACACTTTTGGTCCTCTCCACCTGGGATTCACGTCCGGCATAAGCGCTCTTTCGGTCGATTAAGGCCCCGGTGGGACAAATCTGCAGACAAGTTCCGCAACTGATGCAAGTGGATTCCCCGAAGGGAACCCCTCCATCGGCACAAATCACGGTTTTGGCCCCACGGTATTTAACACCCAGGGTGTTATTGGCCGCCAACTCACTGCAGACCCGTATGCAGCGACGACAGAGTATGCAACGGTTATGATCCATGATAAAATGCTCCCGGGTGCCGTCCACCGGCCTGGCTTCGCCTGGATTTTGATAAATCCAATGATCCAAACCGTATCGATAGGCCAGGGCCTGTAATTCGCAGTCCCCGCTCGATTCACAAAAGGGACAATAGTGGTTTCCTTCCGAGAAAAGTAATCCGAGAATGAATCTCCGTTCCTCAACCACTTTGGGTGATTCGGTTTCCACCCTCATCCCCTCAGTAACCGGAAAGGTACAGGCCGGTTGAAGACCTCGTTGTCTCTCGATTTCAACCACACAGATACGGCAGGCCCCGATGGGTGTGACGGCCGGGTGATGGCACAGGCTGGGTATATCAATCCCGACCCCCTTAGCCGCCTCCATGACAGTCTGTCCGGCCCTGGCCCGAATGTGACGCCCGTTGATTCTTATATTCACTACCTTATCCATTAGATAAACCTCCTTCTTCGAGATCCGAAAAAACTATCAGATCTGTTCCTCATGCGGATTGCACTTTTCTCTCCTGGGTCGGAGCCTGAAGACCCATCGACTTTAACCATTCCAAATCACATCGCAGACAACGTTTGCACTCCTCACGAGCCGTATGTTCATCGAAACCGGCTTCCACCTCTTCAAAGCATTGAACACTTTTCTCTTTGGAAAGGCGTCGGACCACCGGACGCTTGGCCTCGGCATACTCCTCCATGGAATAAAGTTGCGGGATTTCTCGATCAGAGGGAACAAACCTGACCCTTTCCAGGGGTTGCCCTTTGAGATAGGCATCTACGGTTATGGCCACTTTGTTTCCCTGATCTACGGCCTCGATAACCGTAGCCGGTCCTAAAGTCACGTCCCCGGCGGCAAAAACACCCTCCCGTGTAGTCATCAAATTGGCCCCTACGGCAAGGGTGGTATCCGGTTTCACTTCAATCTTATTATCGTTCTGGAGACCTTCCAAATCCGAAGCCTGTCCAATGGCGGCGATGAAAAGGTCGGCATCCAAAATGAATTCGGGGACTTCAAATTCCGTAGCCTCAATCGGAATGGGGCGCCGGCGTCCCCCGGCATCAAACTCGCCTAGGCGTTGCAAATGGCATTCCACGCCGGTCACCTGATCGGGCCCCAAGATGCCCACCGGATTGGTCAGGAAGTGGAATTGAATGCCTTCGCGGAAGGCCTCTTCGATCTCCTCTTTCCAGGCCGGCATATCCTGCCGGGTGCGTCGATAAAGAATATGGACCCGTTTGGCCCCCAGTCGCAGGGCGGTTCGGGCCGCATCGATAGCCACGGCCCCACCACCTACAACGGCCACGCTCTTTCCTCTGACCTCGGGGGGTTTGCCTAAGGCCACATTTTTCAGGAATTCGACCCCTTGATAGACCCCGGGCAGATCTTCGCCGGGAATACCCAAACGACGTCCCTTATGGGCTCCGATGGCCAAGATCGCTGCTTTATAGCCATCCCGGTCCAATAATCCGTCCATGGTGAAATCTTTTCCCATTTCTTGTCCCAGTTTGATTTCCACCCCGGCCCGCTTGATGGCTTCGATTTCCATATTTAGGATATTTCGCGGCAAACGATATTCCGGAATCCCTACCGCCATCATACCCCCGGCCACCGGCAGCTTATCAAAGACGGTCACCGGATAGCCCCGTTGAGCCAATCTAAGGGCAGCAGTCAAACCGGCCGGACCGGCGCCGATGACAGCCACTTTCTCCTTTTTTGGACCTTCGATTTTGGCCGGGGTCCAGGGTTTTTCGATCTCATGGTCGGCCATGAGCCGTTTGGCGTGGCGGATGGCCACCGGTTCGTCAATATCACCCCTTCGGCATTTCTGCTCACAAAAGGCAGGACAAACCCGGCCGCAGATCAAGGCGAAGGGGTTCTTTTCCCGATGCACCTCCAGCCCTTCGGCGAAATGCCCCTGGGCAATCAGGGAAATAAACGAGGGGACATCCACCTGGGCCGGACAGGCATTGGTACAACGGGCCCGTACCAGACTCTGACAGGATCCGGCCGGACACTCGCCGTCCAGGATATGGGTTAAGAATTCGGCTTCAAAATACTTCAAGGCCGACATGACCGGTCCGGGTGTCAACTGGCCCAAAGCGCATAGAGATCCCGTTTCCATCCCTTTGGCTATGGTCTTGATAGTATCCAGATCTTCCAACCTTCCATTCCCCTCACTGATACGGGTCAGGATTTCCAGCATCCGTTTCCCGCCGACCCGGCAGGGAATACATTTGCCGCAGGATTCGGCCTGGGCAAATTTTAAAAAGAACTTAGAAAATTCCACCATACAGGTATCTTCATCCACCACAATCATACCGCCGGACCCCATCACCGCACCCACTTCCTGTAACGAATCGAAATCCACCTCTACGTTCAGGTGCTGCGGAGGGATACAACCTCCTAGTGGGCCTCCGGTCTGGACAGCCTTGAAGCGCTTGTCCTTGAGAATCCCCCCGCCTATATCGAAAATGATCTCACCCAGAGTAATCCCCATAGGAACCTCAACCAGACCCGTGTTGTTCACCTTGCCGGTCAAAGCAAAAATAGCTGTTCCCGGGCTTCGCCTGGTCCCGATGTTATTAAACCAATTGGACCCGTTAACAATGATTTGGGGAACATTGGCATAACTTTTTACATTGTTCAGGTTGGTCGGCTTCCCCCAAAGGCCGGAAGCGGCCGGAAAGGGGGGACGGGGCCGCGGTTCACCTCGGCGGCCTTCAATGGAGGCCAGCAGGGCCGTTTCTTCACCGCAGACAAAGGCACCGGCCCCTTCCTTGATGTGCAGATGGAATGAAAAATCAGTGTTTAGAATATTATCTCCCAGGAGGCCATACTCTTCCGCCTGGGCAATGGCCACATTGAGTCGTTTAATGGCCAACGGATATTCAGCCCGGCAATAGATGTATCCTTCGCTGGCTCCAATGGCATACCCGCAGATGGTCATGCCTTCGATCAAACTGTGGGGGTCGCCTTCCAGCAGGGACCGATCCATGAAGGCCCCCGGGTCCCCTTCATCGGCATTACAAACCACATACTTGACCTCTCCCGGGGCCCTGAAGGTAAATTCCCATTTAGTACCGGTGGAAAACCCTGCCCCTCCTCGCCCTCTTAATCCGGAACGTTTGACCTCTTGGATGACTTCTTCCTGGGTCATATCGAATAAAGCCTTGGACAAAGCCTCATATCCGCCTTGAACAATGTATTCGTCTATCTTCTCCGGATCGATGATTCCACAGTTCCGCAGGGTAATCCGGACTTGTTTACTGTAAAAAGGGATATCCTGATACCGGGGAAGTTCCTTGTAGGTCTCAGGGGTTTTATAGGTTAAACGGCCGACCACCCTTCCTTTGACCAGGGTTTCTTCCACAATGGTCTGGACGTCCCTGGGCTGGACCTGGCAATAAAAAATCCCTTCAGGGTAGATGACCATGATCGGTCCCATAGCACAAAAGCCGCGACATCCGGTCGGTACAACACGGACCTCCTTCTCCAATCCACGGCGGGCAATTTCTTTGACTAATCCGGAGATGACCTCTTCCGAATCCGAGGCCGTACACCCCGTCCCGCCGCACACCAGAACGTTAGCCCGATAAAAAGGTTCAGCCATGTCTGCCTCCTACAAAATGCTTGATGTTATTGGTTTCCAATTTCAAATTCGATCAGGTTTTTTGTGCTTCCATTCGACTGACCGCCCATTCCTGAACCATCTGACCTCGGATAAGGTGTTCCTCAATTAAACGAGGCACCTTTTCCCGAGTGATATTCCCGTAGCGAACCCTGGATTTGCCGGCCTGTTCTATATCAACCAGGGGTTCCTTGGCACACATTCCGACACAACCCACCGTTTCCACATGGGCTTCAATTTTTCGCATATCCAGTTCACTCAAAACGGCCTGCATAACCTCCCTGGCTCCGGCCGCAATACCACAAGTTCCCATGCCGATAATAATCCGGGTCCCGGTCTGAACACGGGATAAAAGATCTTTCTTGGCCTCTTCACGGATCTTTTTAAGTTCTTCAATGCTTTTTAATTTTGTCATTGATTCCCCTCCTCTTTCCTCCGCCGAACACGTATTCCTTTTTAGGCCGACGCCCTTACCGATGCGGCCTTAGAAAACAAGCCGTTTTCTCCTTTAATCAAAAAATCGAGAAGCCACTTCCGCACTTTGGGGTGCGTGATGGGTACGTCCACTAATTCTTTTCTGATTTCCGAGGATTCCAGACGGAATTCCTCCTGATTGACCCTGTGGATATAGAGCCAATCGATATTATTATCAGCAAAAAGCACGGTCATAAGGACCGAGGGTATATTCCCCAGGGGGGCTCGATCGATATGGCTATGGCGAAAGGTGGCTTGAATCGTTGTCCCCTTTCCAGGCTTGGAACGGATTTCCAGATTCCCATCACAACGGCGGCAGGCTTCCAACAACAAAGGAATCCCTAAACCGACATGGCGGGTTTTCCGGGTAGTGTAAAAAGGATCCAGAACCCTAGCAATCTGCTCTTCGGACATTCCCCTCCCATTATCACTGATTTCAATGACCAATACGTCCGCTTTCAAGTCCTCATGAATGGTTATTTCGATCTTGGACGAACCGGCTTCAATGGAATTTTGAACCATGTCCAGCAGATGTAAAGAAAGTTCCATCAAGGGTCTCAGGTCTCCTTTAGAATCTGGGCCATTTTTTCAGGGACTAAACGGCCCACAACCTTGTTGTCCACTACCGCCACCGGTGCCAACCCGCAGGCGCCTAAACAGTAAACGACCTCGAACGTGTATTTGTAGTCAGGGGTGGTTTCCCCGGCATGAATACCCAATTCATTCTGAATCGTGTCAGTGATCTTCCCTGCTCCACGGACATGGCAGGCGGTACCGTCACATTGTCGGATAATGGTTTTCCCCCGACGGGTCAGATAAAATTGAGAATAAAAGGTGGCGACGCCATAGATCTGACTTAAAGGGATGCCCGTCTTTTCCGATATCCGGTTAAGTGCTTCAGGTGGAAGATAACCGTAAAGGTCTTGGGCTTTCTGTAACATCGGGATTAAGGTCCCTGTTCTCCCGTTAAATTCATCAATAATTTTATTGAGAGGTTCTAATTCAATGGTTTCCGATTGGGTCATTTTTTTCCTCCTGTTTTTAATAGTCCCTGCCGATCATTGATCAGGCCACTCCACTACAACCTGCCGTCCCTCTTGTCCTTTGAAAGCCAGGGCCATCTCTTTGATCTCCGGTTGAGCCATTTTGAACTGGGTTCGGTTTTGAATCTCGTTCAGTCGATGGGCATCCCCATTGACGATGAGACACCAATCTTTCAATTGAGGCCACTCCAGAAAACCCTTGCGCCAGTTAAAATACGGGGTGACCTCCAACGCTGGGACGGCCATATCCGCAGGGATCAGACCAAGGTTGGATAATAAGCTGTAAGAAGGCCGGTCCACATGGGCAGGGATAACCATCCCTCCGAGAGAGGAAACCTGGCCTACAATTTCTTCCAGGGCCATATCCGCCGATTGAGCCAATAAGCGCTCTTCAGTCCAAAGCCATTCCCCGGCGGCATTGACCACATATTGGGGTCCGAACAAGTCCTCTTTGTTGGCCAAGGGAGGCAGTTTTTGAAAAACCTTTTCTTGCCACTCCTTACAGGGTTCAACGGTATCAAACAGACAAAGAAGGTGGACTTCCTCTTTGGACTGCAATTCCATCCCCGGCAAAACATGTATATTGGTGCCCACCGCCGCCTCCATGACCGCTTCCGCATTATGCCAGGCATTATGATCGGTAATGGCAATGAGATTTAATCCTTTCCTTTCCGCCTGCCACAGGATTAAGGAAGGAATCATCTCTATTTCCGCACATCCTGAAAGCACGGTATGGATGTGCAAATCGGCCTTAAAAAGCTTCAACCGATCCGAAAAATGCGGGGAGCTATCCTGGTCCTTATTCACCGCTGATCCCCAGAGCTATCAATTGCCCGACAATGGAAAAGGTATTTTTGGGAGTAAGCATTAAGATCACCTTTTCTTTTTCAGCCTGGGCGATGGTTTCTGGGGAAGGCCGGTTTCCTTCAGTTATGATGACACCGGCCAGATTTAACAGACTGGCTACCGCAACCACATTAACATGAGACTGAAGGGTAACCCAGAGGAAGTCCTTTTTTGCTCCCCGCATGGCACAACTAAGGAGGTCCGATGCATATCCGCCCACAACCGGACGATTCTGCCGTTCAATCGAAGCGATTGTCTCCAAGTTCAATTGTTCAATGACAGTTTGTAGGTCAATCATGATCGTCTTGGATAGGTCCCTCCTTTCTGGTCTTTCCGATCATTAAAATAGCAAGGTCTGTGCCAGAAAGAAGAAGGGATGGTCCTAAACCGTTTTCAGACCGAACGAATCCCTTCACCCTGTATTTATTAAGTTTAAGCCGGTTGGGGGAAAATTTGAGGAAAAAAATGGGTCGGTTTATAAAGCTTGGAGTCGATATTTTTTTACAAGTTGTAAAAAAAACTGGCAGGTCTCACGAATCCCAGACACCTGCTGCCGGAGTGAAAAGTCTGGGCTTTGGGGGGGTATCCGGCATCTGGGATCTGGCATCAACTTTTGTTGTTCGGATTTTCTTTGCTCATGACCTTGTCTGGTTCCGGCTTGCCCGGACCGGGGAGCCCGTCAAAGTTGAATTACGATATCCAGCTGGGTTCCGGTACCAAGATTCGATTGAATGGTAAAGGAATCGGCGCACTTTTTTATATTGGCCAATCCCATTCCCGCTCCGAAACCCAGCTCTTGAATCCAGGTGGGGGCCGTTGAAAATCCAGGAGACATGGCCTGTTCCACATCGGGGATGCCAGGACCGCGATCAGTTATTGTCATCCGAATCAATTCAGGTTCAATTTCCACAATCAACTCACCGCCGGCATTGGTATGAATGATCAGATTCATTTCGGCCTCATAGGCACAAATGGCCACTCGGCGCAGTATTTGGGGCGATATCCCCAGTTGCTCCATGGCCCTTTTGATCTTGCTGGAGGCACTTCCCCCACTCTTAAAATCCTTCTCTTTGATGTGGTATCTCAGAATCAGACTGGTCTGATCGGAAACAATGTCTTCTCTAAAAATAATTTGGGGATTTCGTTTGAGTTCTTTAGCATGATCATTCAGGTTGATGGCCTCCAACAATCCTCTGGTGATATCACTTCCGGTCAAAATACCGGTTAAGGTTCCCTTCTCATTAACCACCAAGAGCCGGCCGATATGGAATTGTGAAAATTTTTTTACGGCTTCGATTATGGAGGCGTGTTCCAAAACCGTAATCAACTGCCTGGTCATTCTTTGTCCGACAGGCACATCAAGCTCTCCGACTTCCAAGGCTTTAATCAGGTCCTCAATGGAGGCGACCCCGACCAGATGACCACCGTCCAGCACGGGTACGCCGGATATCCGATTAATCCTTAGAATTTCCTTCAATTGCCTGATGGTCGTATCCGGGGTAACGGTTATCACGTTCTTTCGCATTACATGTTCGATGGGCAAATTATAAATAAGTTCCTGCTTTTTGGTAAATTCCAAGGGTCAGATTCCTTGTTGTATTTTAAGAATTCAAAAAAAGTGATAGGAGACAGACTATGGGCAAAACTTTTTTTTCAAACTTTGACTTCCTTCAGCCTTCAGCCTATTTTCTATCGCCTCTTGCCTGCCCCCCATCGCTTTGAGCCTTCAGTCTAAGGTTATAAAAAAATGTTCCCCGCAGCTGATCAAGGATACCGCCGTGTTAAAGGTACAGAGGACATGCCTCCTTGATAAAGACGTCCACAGGATTCAAACATCCCAAAATTCGTCCTGATCAGAGGAATGCCCAGTTCTTCAGCCAACTGGATAGTCTCCGAGTCGGGCATTTTGCCTCGCACGAAAAGGATAGCCGTAACATAAGCCATTTCCGCGGTCCTAATGGTTTGAATGGTTTTCAACCCGGTAAGGAGCATGCATCCGGGGGGTAGGTAAGCCAGGGCGTCGCTCATCAAGTCCATGGCTCCGCAATATTTTACTTCCAGGTCTAAATCAGACCCGCGAGTCAACACGGTCCCTTGCACGACTTCCACCACTTCTTTTAGTTTCACAGGTTTGAATCCTTAAATGGTTCGTATTTATTTTTGGTATTTCTTTTATATGGTACTGTATATCATATCGACTCCAAGGGTAAAATTAAATTATTTCCGTTCCAATCTCTTTTATCAGCCAATCACAGGCCTTAGGAATTGCCTCTTTCACCTCAGAGGAGAGGCCCGGGCGAACGATGTCCGGGATTTCCTTGGCCTGCACCACGAGTATCCGAATATCCACACCAGTCAAGCTCCCGAGTTCATGCAATTGATTGATGGAAGGGAACTGATGAAAGGGCCTGTCGCTCGTTTTTCCTTCCGGCAATTGGTCCAGATTGATTTCGAAAAGCTCCCCGGCCTTTCGATGAGATTGACAAATGGTATCCAAAATAAAAATTCGCTTCGGCTTAACAGGGGAGATTATTAGATCAAAAAGAAAGTCTTTAATACTCGTTCCCATATCCCGAGCTAAAACAGTCTCTGGAACTGAATGATGGGCTTCCAGGTGTTCAATAACGGCAGGGCCAAACCCGTCATCGCCAAAAAGCATATTGCCGCATCCTAAGATCAAAATGGGAATTTTTAGGATATCCTGACTCATTTCTTTCTCCCAAACAGTTAATGACGATTATTGGCTTGACCTCTCAATGAATAATTAGATGCAAAAAAAGTGCCTAATCGGAATGAGTATATAAAAAGACAAACAGGCCGCCATAAAAGTGTTGGCTTTACCTTTTGGAAATGATATTATAAAAAGTAAGTCCTTTTCGAGCGAAAGGCCAATAAACACAAAGGATTCCCTATTTAAACCTTCAATCCCTTTTTACTCGGCCTAAATGAATGTTTTTTAGAATATGACGGGAGGTTGTGATGAGAAGACCTATTAATTTCAGTTTGATGATCCTGGTTTTAATGCTGACGATGACCGGGTGCGGTTATAACACCATCCAGACCAATGAAGAAGCGGTCAAAGCCGCCTGGGGGGACGTGGAGGCGGCTTATCAACGCAGAAACGACCTGATCCCCAACCTGGTCGAAGTGGTTAAAGCCTATGCCAAGCACGAAAAAGAGACCTTGACGGCCGTTACCGAGGCCAGGGCCAAAGTAGGTTCGATTCAAATGAACAAGAACCTGTTGGAAGATCCGAATGCCTTCAGTCAATTCCAGGCTGCCCAGGGAGCTATGAGCAGTGCCCTGTCCAGGTTGATGGTGGTCGTGGAACGATATCCGGATCTGAAGGCCAACCAGAATTTTCAGGACCTGCAGCACCAATTGGAAGGTACGGAAAACCGGATCAATGTGGCTCGGACCCGATACAATAAGACTGTTGAGGTCTTTAACGGTTCCATCCGGGTTTTTCCCAATAACCTGACCAATAAATTTTTATTAGGCTTAAAACTTAAAGAGCCTTTTAAGGCCGAAGCCGGGTCGGAAAAGGCACCGCAGGTTAAATTTTAAAATCAATGGATTCAAGGATTCGAGGGGCCAAGGATTCAAGTGATAGAAGCCTTGAGGCACAAGACCCAAGGAAAAATAGCAGACTTGGACCCATTTTTTGGATTAATGTGTGCCCGATGAAAAAAATCTTTTTTATCTTCTCATTGCTTCTTTTCAGCCTCACTTCTGTAGTCCGAGCCCTGGAGGTGCCCTCCCTCCGGGGTTATGTAAATGATAATGCCGGGATGATTTCTCCGGCGCACAGAGATCGCCTGGAGGAAGAATTAAAAGCTTTTGAACAATCCGATTCCACCCAATTGGTCATTCTGACCGTTCCCAGTCTGGAAGGAGAACCCATCGAAGCCTTCAGCATCCGGGTTGGGGAAACCTGGAAGATCGGACAAAAAAACAAGGACAACGGGATCATCGTTGTCGTTGCCAAACAGGAACGCAAGATACGGATCGAGGTCGGCCGCGGCCTGGAAGGCCGGTTGACGGATTTATTGGCTGGAAGGATTATTGACCTGGTCATAACCCCCCGATTCAAAAGAGGGGATTTTGACGGCGGGTTTCAGGCCGGGATTTCCGCCCTGATCGATGCCACCCGGGGGGAATTCAAGGCCGATGAAGGGCAAACCGCAAAAAAAAATAATGGGGTCCCATCATTCTTCACTTTTCTTATCGCCGGGTTTGTAGCCCTGTTATTTATTGGAAGCATTTCCCGTATTTTTGGAGGTATTGCCGGGGCCGTTGGGTTGCCGACCTTGATTGATTTGGGTCTTTTTCCTTTAGGGATTGTTGGTTTGATCCTTGCCGCCCTTGCCGGGTTGGGAATAGGCATGTTTCTGCCGTCCCTTTTTTCCGCTTCAGGGGTGGGGAAGGGAGGCGGATTCTGGTCTGGTGGCGGATTTTTCCCATCCGGCGGCGGTGGGGGATTCGGTGGAGGTTTCAGCGGCGGAGGCGGAAGTTTCGGCGGGGGCGGATCCTCAGGGAGCTGGTGATTTTGATTTCGGATTGGAGATTTCAGAGTGCAGATTGAAAACAAAGGGAAAGCGAAGAATGTCAAGTTTTGAGTCAAGGGTTTGGAGTTTGGAGAAAAAAGTTGATAAATTCGGTTGAAACTATGAAAGCGGCCACATTTTTCACCCATGAAGAAGGGGAACAGATCAAGACCACGACTCATTCGGTGGAATCCCGGACCGACGGAGAGATTGCGGTGATGGTGGTGGACCAAAGCGATCAATATCGGGAAGCAGAGATCCTGGGGGGAGTCATCTTCGGAAGCCTCCTTTCCCTGGTAATCTCGGTTTTATTCTTTCATGAATCCCTTCATGCTTACATCCCTTTAAGCTTCGGCCTCTTTTTTCCTTTTTGGTGGATTGGGGCCAAATTCCCCCGGCTGAAACTGGTTTTTATCGGACCGCGCAGAAAAGAAGAAACCGTTCGGCAGAGGGCCATTCAGGCCTTTTATGAAAAAGGGCTTTATAAAACGAGATTCCATACCGGCGTCCTGATTTTCCTTTCTTTGCTGGAACACAAGGTTTGGGTTTTGGCCGATGAAGGCATTTATGAAAAGATGAACCAGGAAACCCTGAACCGGTTTGCCCAGGATGTCTCTCTGGGTATTAAAGAAGGCCGGCCCTGTGAGGCCCTCTGCCAAGCGATAGAAGGGATCGGCCGGCTGTTGATCGAACACTTTCCCATCACTCCTGGAGACATAGACGAACTGCCGGATGAAGTGATGACTGAATAGAAATAAGGAGGAGCTATGGATTACCTGCAAATAACCGCACCCTGTGGGATTGACTGTTTTAATTGTCCGATGTACCTGGCCAAAGACAACCAGGACCTGCGGACGAAGATTGCTCAGAATATGGGGATTCCTTCGGAAAAAGCGGTTTGCCAGGGATGCCGTGCGGAAAAAGGAACCATTGCCTTTCTGAACATGACCGAACCCTGTAATGTCTATCGATGTATTGAAAAGAAGGATCTTGATTTTTGTGGTGACTGCTCCGACTTCCCCTGCGATCATCTCCATCCCTATGCCGATATGGCCTCGCAGCGCCCGCACAATACAAAAGTTTTTAATCTGTGTTTGATTAAAAAAATGGGGGTGGACTCGTGGGGAAAGACCAAAGCCAAAGACGTAAGGGACACATACTTTAAAGGGAAGTTTAAATTATAACTACCCAATGTTGAGGCCAAATTTCGATTTTGACGCTCTTATTTTCGACATCGATGGGACCCTCTGGAATGCCTCTCCGGCCAGCGCCAAAGGTTGGAATCTCGGCCTGGCGCAATTGGGGACTAACCGAATAATCAGTCCTGAACAGGTCGAGAGAGTGGCCGGCCAACCGTACGAGCAATGTATTGATATCCTCCTGCCGGGAATCAGAGAAAAGATCCCGAAATTGCTGGACACGCTCAACGACTGTGAAACCGAGGTGGTCCGGTGTGAAGGAGGGAAATTTTTTGACGGCGTCTTGGCAGGCATCAGGCAACTGGCCGGTGAGTACAAAATATTCCTGTTAAGTAACTGTCAAGATTGGTACCTCAACCTGTTTCTTGATTTTTCAAGGCTGCGGCCATGGCTTTCCGGGTTTGATTGTCATGGCCTTTCGGGTTTGCCCAAACATGAAATGCTTTTAAACCTCAAAGACCATCATTCCTTAAACGATCCGGTGTATATTGGAGACACGGCCGGTGACGAGATGGCGGCAAAACTGGCCAATGTTGCTTTCATCTATGCTTCATGGGGTTTCGGAAAACCGGAAGGAAAACCCATCACCGTAAACAATTTCGGTGAATTGTTGGCCTATTTGACTCCGGGCAAATTAAAGTAAAAATTTATTCGGATAATTATGAAAGACTTCAGAAAAATCCCCTAACCTCTTCACAGAGGCGCTCAGGTGTTCTATAGTCAAGAGACTCTCTATGAATCTTTTCAAAATAACTGACGTCGCTTGCCCCAACCGGGGGTAACAACCTCCTGGTCACCATCCTGGCGTTCACCCAAAAAGAATCATCTCCCTTAAGGTCACCTGAATAAAGGCCAAGGTTGAAACTGTTGTGGTTGAATTCCTGGAAATATCCGAAAACCCGGACCAACCCTTGGACGAAGTCTCTGAGATCCTGATCCGGGAGATCCAGGAGCGATGTCCTGCCCCTGAAAACACTCATAATATCCGTAACCCCTAACGGGGCATAACTGGCCAGCCAGACCGTCTGCCCAAGGGCAGCGATATACCGCTCTCCAAAGTTCCTCTCCGTTTCAATCAAGTCATCCCAATAGACCTGGCCCCAACGTTTTTGATAGCGCCTGCACCCCTGAATTACGGCACCTTGATAATCCGTGGGGAACTCCCCGGCCAGGATTTGCAGGTGAGGATGGATAATGCTCCCGCCGGACATGGGGAGATAATTCCAATTGATGGAAAAAAACCGTACGGCGGGATCCTTCTCAACGACCCGGCGCAGGAAGACACAAGCGGCGGAAAAAGCGTTGAAAAGGATTTCTTCTGAAAAATCGATCAGAGGAACATAATGCTGTTTGGTGAAAACGACTACGGCACAATGCCGGTCAAAAGGGATCCTGTTCGGGAATATACAGACCTCTCCCAAACGCAGTCTCCCCCCAGGAATAAAATCAACGGTGAATTGCGGGGTGACCTTCTCCAAAGCCTGGGGGCAAAAGGGGCAAACCCCACTTCCGCCTTTCTCCAGCATGTCTTCCATAGCCCACGGAGGAAATTTTATTATAGGAAGATCAAGGACCCTCACGGTCCTTTTGATCAGAGGATCCCATCGCGTTTCTACGGTCAGAATCGTCTCCTTAAAACTATCGGCCGGATTCAAAATCTTCGTTGTCTGAATCCGTTTTTTAAAGGTTATCCCCAAAGATCTATCTCCTTTCTGATGACATGGACAGCGAGCGCATTCCCCGTCACGCCCTTGGCGCGACTGCCTGGGTTAGCGAGCGAACTTCAACAACAAACATTTACCTTGCATGGAAGATTCCCTGAACCTTGGTGCAGGGAGCTTCAATTCCGAGGTGTAAAAATTTAACAGGGTCATCGATGGGTGTCAAGGACGAAGAAACCGCCATGGCAGATGGAGAAAATTTACAGATATCGGGATGCCGACGGCGAAGGAATTATCACCGAAGACGAGTATATGTAGCAGGATAAAAAAATCTGAAAGAAATAGATACCTGCCAAAACCCTGGGAATGAAGCATGCGGGTAGACCGATGTTTTTTAATTTGTAAAATATCTTGACAAATATATATAATATTTGTAATAAGTATGTTACAAATTTAATTAAAAATAAAAACAGGATATGACTCAGCCAAAACAAATTGATTCATTTGGAAATCCTTCCGACCTCCCCCTGCCTCTCTATTATCAGGTTGCCCAACTGATTCGAAACAATATCATAGATGGAACCTGGCCGTCGGGTAGCCGGCTTCCTGCAGAACACGAGTTAACCCAAAAATACCAAGTCAGCCGACCCACTATCAGGAATGCCAAATCAACTCTGACCAACGAAGGCTTTATTCAAAGCATTAGGGGTTCAGGTTGCTATGTCAATAGTAAAGATACCTGGAAGACTCAGCTCCCCACCGTTGATAACCTCAATGACATCTTCTATATTGGTTCAAAGATGTCATTTAAGATCCAAGAATTCGGCATGGTGGCAAACACTGAAGAAATAAAGAAAAATCTTAAAAACCCCCAAGATAAATTCGTGTTTCAGATTAAAGGCGTGCGCTGGTTCCAGAATCAACCACTTTCCAGCGTGATCTACTATTTACCATACCGGTTCGGTTCACGGATCCCCCTGGAGCGTCTGAATGAAAATCCTTTCATTCCGCAGTTTGAGAAACTGGCTGGTATCCAGGTGATGGAGGGAACTTCCAATATTTCTTTGGAACGTGCCGATTCCGAAGCAGCCAAACACCTGCAATTAAAAAAAGGCTCTGCCGTGATTGTGGTCAGAACGGTGTATGTCGACAGGGAGCATCAACCTATTGAGTATATTATAAGCCGTTATCGGGACAAACTGCCTTATTCCATTCGAACCAAACGTTTCTAATTTCCGGTTGAGAACAACGGAGGGATGTAATGAGTTGGGAAGAGGAAGTAAAAGAAATCACCCGCCGCAGGGAGATGGCCAAACAAATGGGGGGACCGGAAAGCGTTGCCCGTCACCATAAGGCGGGAAAGCTGACGGTCAGGGAACGAATCGCCCAGGTGCTTGACAGCGGTAGTTTTCGGGAGATTGGCGCACTCACCGGTGCGGCCAAATACGACGCTCAGGGAAACCTTGTTGACTTTACACCGGCCAACATTGTTATCGGAACCGGTCGAATCAACGAGCGGCGGGTGGTGGTTTCCGGTGAGGATTTCACCATCCGAGGAGGCTCCTCGGAGGCGACGGTTTCGGAGAAATGGATATGGGCGGAACGGCTGGCTATGGAGATGCAAATCCCCATAGTACGCCTGGTTGATACGGCCGGAGGCAGTGTTAAATTATTAGAAAAAGCTGGGGCGACCAAATTGCCCGGATACCCCACTAACGATTCCAGAAACTTATTGGGACTCATTCCGGTGGTGGCCGCAGCGCTGGGGTCGGTGGCCGGACTTGGAGCCTTCCGAGTGGTGGCTGCCCATTTTTCAGTCATGGTTAAAGAAAGCAGCCAACTCTTTGCCGCCGGCCCTTTTGTGGTCACCCCTGCTACCGGTGAGCAGTTAACCAAGGAAGACCTCGGCGGTTACAAAATCCATACCCGGGGAAGCGGTGTGGTGGACAACGAAGCAGAAAGTGAGGCCGATGCCTTTGACCAAATCCGCACCTTTCTTTCTTATATGCCCCAGAATGCCTTTCAGGTTCCCCCCAGGCAAAACCCAACCGATGATCCCAACCGAAAAGAAGAAGAACTCCTGTCGGCAGTGCCCAATAATCGACGCAAAAGCTACATTGCCCGCAAGATCCTTAAAATGATCTTTGATCAGGATTCTTTATTCGAAATCGGCCGTCATCAAGGTCAATCGGTTATTTCCATGTTAGGGAGATTGAGCGGATTCCCGGTGGGTGTCATGGCCAGCGACCCCAATTATTTAGGCGGCGCACTGACGGCCCAGGCAGCCGAAAAACTCATTCGTTTTGTGGACTTGTGCGACAGTTTCCACCTACCCATCGTTAATTTTGTGGATCAGCCCGGAGTGATGATCGGTCTGGCCTCGGAGAAACAGGGAACCATCCGCAAAGCCGTTCGGGCCCTCCAAGCCATCGAGCAAACCCAGGTCCCCTGGGTGGCCATTCTGGTCAGGAAAGCCTTTGGTGTGGCCGGTTCGGGTTATGGGCGCCAGAGGGATCTCAATCTGCGTTATGCCTGGCCCTCCGGTTTTTGGGGTTCTATTCCGATCGAAGGGGGTGTGCAGGCGGCCTATTGGAAAGAGATACAAGCCGCAGAAAACCCGGAAGCCCGCTTGGAAGAGCTTATGGATCATTACCGGAAATTCGAATCGCCCTTTCGAACTGCAGAGCGATTCGGGGTTCAGGATATTATCGATCCCCGTGACACACGTCCGATATTATGCGATTGGGTGGAACAGGCCTATGAAATACTTCCCCGGCAGCTTGGCCCTGTTTTTAGAACCATGCGGAGTTGAAGAAAAAGGAGACTTTTAGTTATGAATCCAGGGTTGTTGCAGACTTTTGCCCTCAGCCGATATCCGGATCGAACTGCCATTATTTTTCAGGATCAGCGCTTGACCTTCCGTGAACTCAATGCCAGAACAAACAAACTCGGCCATGCCCTTCTGTCTATCGGATTGGAAAAAGGGCAGAAGGTGGCCATCCTGCTGAATAATTGTGTCGAACTGGTGGAGAGTTTATTTGGAATACCCATGGCTGGTCTGGCCATCGTCCCTTTAAACGCCAGACAGAACTCCCAGGAGCATGCCTACATATTGAATGATTCGGATACCGACGCCCTCATAGTTGGTGCGGACCTGTTCCCGATTATTGATCCGATTTTACCCTCCGTGCCTCGTCTTAAACAACTCATTATTGTAGGTAATACCCGCAACCGAGGAATAAAATATGAAGACCTCGTGGTGAACCAACCCGAAACACCGCCCGATATAGAAATCGATGAGGACGACATCGATCGTATCCAGTACACCTCCGGGACGACTGGAAAACCGAAAGGCGCCGTCACCACTTATCGAATCACCTATAACCGTCTAATCAACACCTTGCTGAATCTGGATCAGCCGATACTGCCGACCGATGTCAATTTGAACATCGGTCCCTTAACCCATGCCGCCGGGCTTATGATGAGCAGCTACAGCATCCGTGGGGCCACCAACGTTATTCTTGACAAATTCGACATCGACCTGGTGCTTCAAACAATTGAGAAAGAAAAGGTCACCGCTGTGCTGCTTATTCCGACCATGCTGAATCTTATCCTCATACATCCCAAATTGATAAGCTACGACCTTAGCAGTATCAAACGTATCTGGTATGGTACGGCACCCATGTCCCCTGAGAAACTAAAGGAGGCCATCAAGATATTTGGAAAGATATTCCGGCAGAACTATGGCTTGACCGAATCCCCGCAGCCGGTCACCTATTTAGGACCGGAAGATCATATCATCGATGGAACCGAAAAGGAATGTCGGCGCCTGGCCTCGGCCGGCAAACCGGCCCTGGGAGTAGCGGTAAAAATCGCTAACGAAGAAGGCTTTGAAATCAAGCCCGGCGAGACCGGGGAGATCCTTATTCAAACCAACCAATTGATGAAAGAATATTGGAAAAACCCCGAAGCCACGGCCGAGGCCTTTCGGGGAGGCTGGTTTCATACCGGGGATATGGGGACTATCGACCAGGATGGGTTCATCTATATCATGGATCGCAAACACGATATGATCATCAGCGGCGGGTTCAATATTTACCCACGAGAGGTAGAGGACGCCATAATGACCCATTCTCAAGTGGCTGAAGCGGCGGTGGTCGGTGTCCCTGATGAGATCTGGGGTGAATCCGTCAAGGCCTTTGTCGTGGCCAAACCGGGGGCTTCAGTTTCCGAAGAAGAGGTCATCCAGATCTGTAAAAAGCGGCTGGCCAGTTATAAAAAACCAAGAAGTGTCGAATTTGTACCAGATCTTCCCAAAAACGCCTATGGGAAAATTCTTCGTAAAGTACTCAAAGAACCGTATTGGCAGGATCGTGAACGAAAGGTGTAGCAAAGACGAATTTTCAGCACAAAACAATTATTAAAAAAATACAAGGACGATAACCTCTGATGGAAAAAATAAAAAGTATATCAAAAACAGAGTTGATCATCTATGGTATTTTTTGTTCTTTTGCAGCAGCGATGCTTTCCCCTTCGCTAAAGCTTGGCCTTGGTGAAAAGGGGGACCTTGGCCCTGGTCTCCTCCCCTTGGCCGCCAACCTTTGTGTCCTGATTACCGGTATCGCTCTGGCTATATCAGTCTTGATTAAAAGAGAAAAGATCGATCCTTCTGGGGAGTCTGAAAAAATAGACCGAAAAGGATGGCTAAGATCCGGAGGAATTCTCCTAAATTTTGCCCTCTGGCCTTTGTTAGTGGGGATTGTTGGATACATCCTTTCCACTTTATTAATTTCGCTGGGCTTGGCCAAGGTGGTTGGATACAAAGACTGGAGGCGGCCGATCATTCTCAGTGTTTCCATTACATTCTGCATCTGGCTTATTTTTGGAGTCTTATTTCAATTGGATCTGCCGTCCGGATTCTCTTTTTAAGGGCTTCTTAGAAAAAAACCTTTTATTTATAAAATTTTAGAAGAGGTTTCCATGTCTGGATTAGAACATCTCCTCCAAGGGTTTCAAATCGCTCTTGATCCAGCTAACTTAATGATGTGTCTGATCGGAGTAATATTAGGCACAATGGTCGGGGTATTGCCCGGACTCGGCCCAATAGAGGCCATGGCTATCATGTTACCAATCAGTATCCGCTTTGGTCCTCTCGCTGGACTCATCTTGCTGGCTGGGGTCTGGTATGGCGCACAATATGGAGGATCAACAACCTCGATTCTGGTAAATATTCCTGGTGAAGCCTCGTCGGTGATTACCACTATTGACGGGTACCAGATGACCCGCAAAGGCCGGGCCGGAGCCGCTCTGGCCGTTTCGGCCATCGGATCCTTTGTTGCCGGGACCATCGGAATTGTCATTTTACAGCTGTTTGCTCCCCCCCTGGCCGCCGCGGCTCTCTCTTTCGGCCCCCCGGAGTACCTGGCCATAATGCTATTGGCCTTTGTGGCCCTTTCGACTCTCAGCGGCGATAACCCTTTGAAGGGTGCTATGATGATCGCCTTTGGGGCCTTTCTTAGCACTATCGGTATAGATCGAATTGCAGGCATACAACGGTTTACCATGGGAATCCCGAACATGATGTATGGAATCAATTTTGTCCCTGTAGCTGTAGGCTTGTTTGGGATTGCAGAGATCATTCGACTGGCTTTGAACCCGTATGTCCCTTCCCCCATGAAATCTGTTCGTTTTAGAGAACTCTACCCGAATCGAGAAGAAACCCGTCGATCCATCATGCCGATCCTTCGCGGTTCCTTTATCGGCTCCCTTTTCGGAATGTTACCTGGGACCCCTGCAGTCCTTGCCTCCTTCACTTCTTATAGTGTGGAAAAAAGCATATCGCCAAGAAAGGCTGAATTCGGCAAAGGAGCGATTGAAGGCGTGGCCGGACCGGAGTCGGCCAACAACTCGGCCGTGATCCTTGCCCTTGTACCTCTTCTCTGTCTGGGTATCCCTTTTGCCCCTGTGGCGGCACTACTTCTGGCTGGTCTGGAAATGCACAATGTGACACCCGGTCCGTTATTTATACAAGACAATCCGGATATCTTTTGGGGATTTATCGCCGCCATGTATCTTGGGAATTTTCTTCTTTTAATATTAAATCTACCGCTCGTGGGTCTCTTTGCACGGGTGGCTACACTCCGGCCTAGGGTATTGATACCCATCATTGGAGTCCTTTGCTTATTCGGATCATATATGACTCGAATGGCTCTATTTGATGTCTGGGTGATGATCGGAGCCGGCATAGTCGGGTTTATCCTGACCCGTTTTGGTTTTCCCTTGGTTCCCCTAGTGCTCGGAATGGTTCTCGGGAATATACTTGAAGATAACCTACGCGTGACCACCCAGTGGTTGAACGGAGACTTCTCTCTCCTCTTAACCAGACCAATTACCTTAGTCATACTGGCCCTCATCCCTGTTTATGTTTTTTTTATTCGATTGGCGGGTAAAAAGGTTTTTAGGAACGGCATCAAGGAATAGTTCACGGTTTAAAAGTGTAGTTAAATTAAAAAAATTAAAGGAGGTTTCAAAAATGAAAAAAAGTATTTTGGTTATGACCCTGACTGTTTTTTGCTTTGGTCTGTTGCTAACCGGGGTTGAGGCTTACCCTGAAAAACCGATTAAATTGATCATTGGCTATGAAGCCGGCAGTGCGACGGATTTGATCGGTCGGACTTTTTTTAAACACATGGAGAAAGAACTGGGGCAACCTTTTATGATCGTCAATAAACCCGGAGCTGCCAGTGCCTTGGCTTTAAGGGAACTCCTGGATGCCAAAGCGGACGGATACACCCTGGGAATGAGCTGTTCAGTAAATGTGCTTAAAATTATGGGGCATCTACCCAAAACCCATCACGACTTTGATGTAATCGGGATTCCTTTGCTCACCGGATCTGTTTTAGCCGTACCCTCCAAAAGTCCTTTCCAATCCACCAAGGAACTGGTCGAGTATGCTAAGGGCAATCCGGAGAAACTTCGTCTGTCCACCACATCCAAAGGAGCGGTCTTTTGGATTCACGCCAGATATTTTGAACGGTTGACCGGGGCCAAGTTTAATTTGATCAGCAATCCAGGCGGGTCCAGTTTTATTGCTACTCAACTGGGAGGAGCCCATGCCGATTTGGGATTTGCAGCCTACCGTCCCCTTCAGGGTCAAATAAAGGCCGGAAATATACGCATGCTGGGCGTGACTTCGGAAAAACGGGTAGCGGCCTTTCCCGATTTACCGACAATGAAAGAGCAGGGATATAATATGGTCGTATCCGGTTGGGCGGCGATTCTGGCTCCCAAGGGTCTGCCGTCGGACATTTACAAAAAACTGCTTGATGCTCATGCCAAAGTCGTGGGCTTGAAGGCCTGGCAGGATTTTTGTACAGCCACTGGAAGTGTCGGCTATCCGGAGTACACCGGGGAAGGGGCGATTAAGTTTATGGATCAGGATGCCGAAATTCAAAAACCGATCCTGGAGGAAATTGGAGCGGTTAAAAAATAAACTTTCATTCCCCCCGAGGGGCGTGACACAACAAATCATGAAAATTATGTTTACCCGGAGTTAGGTCTTCATTCCTGCGAAGAGACTGTGTCGTAATGACAGACAACGCCATCAAGGCAGTCATGCCGGCGAAAGCCGGCACCCAGAACTTAATGAAAATACTGGATTCCGTGTCGCGCTTCGCTTGCACGGAATGACAAAAATGGAATTGTGACACAGCCTCGAAAGCCGGAATCCAGGTTATTTCCTAATCAACAAAGACCCTGGATGCTGGATCAAGTCCGGCATGACGGAAAACAAACAAGTCGGGATCTTTCTCATCCAGAGTTATTTCCGAAATAGGGAAAGGAATCGTACTTCCAATGAGCCATGTTGAAAAAATAGAACTTTTCGAGAAGAAGAAAAAACACCAATTGGGTATGGGCGGAGCAAAAAAACTTGAAGCCCGCAAGGCCGCCGGTAAGCTTAACGTTCGGGAGAGAATCGAATACTTTTTTGATCCAGGATCCTTTCAGGAACTGGGGCTTTTTACCCACTCGGAATGGCCGGGAACCTTTGAGCAAACTCCTACCGACGGGAAGATTACCGGTACAGGTCTGGTCCGCGGACGACCGGTTCTGACGGTGGCCAACGATATGACGGTTATGGGGGCTTCCAGCGCTAATACGAACATGAAAAAAATCGACTATGCAAAAAATATCAGTTGTGAGAAAGGTCTGCCTCTGGTTTTTTTGGGGGAATCAGCCGGATCCCGAATGCCGGACTCCATGGGAGCCTTGGGCATGGGGCATGGCGGTCAAAACCCGGCTCAATATCGGAGACTTCGGGAAGCCCCCTGGGTTTCCGTGCTTTTAGGACCCTGTTATGGCAGTTCAAGCTGGTACACGGCTATGTCGGATATCAGTGTGATGCAAAAGGGTGCGATTTTGGCCGTTTCCAGTCCGAAGGTCACCCAGATTGCCACCGGTGAGAATACGCCCCCGGAAGAGCTGGGCGGTTGGAGAGTCCATGCGGAAATCACCGGATTAGTCGATGCCGTCGGTGACACGGAAGAAAAATGTATGGATATAACCAAACAGTTTCTAAGCTACCTGCCCTCGAATGCTCTGCAGCTCCCTCCCAAAGTCGATGTCCCTGAAGGTTCGGGAAAAGATATGCACCATATTTTGGAGCTTCTCCCGGAACAAAGTTCGAAAACCTATAATATGAAAAAAATAATACGGGTGATTGTCGACGGCGGTGAATTTCTCGAATTGAAACCGTTCTATGCCCGCCCTTGCATAACGGCCTTGGCCAGACTGGACGGCAACTCCATCGGAGTTATCGCCAATAACCCCTATTACGGTGCCGGGGCGCTCACAGCCGATTGTTGCGATAAAATTACCAGTTTTTTGGTCCTGTGTGATTCTTATAATATTCCGATCCTCATGCTGGTGGATACCCCCGGTTTTATGATCGGAAAAGACGGTGAGCACAAAAAGGTAACCGGAAAAATCATCAACTGGATGAATGCCCTGTCCCTGGTCACCGTGCCTATCTTGACGGTGATCATCGGCAAGACCTATGGTCAAGCCTATCTAAATATGGGGGCCGGAAAATATTCCAGCGTTTTTGTCGCCTGGCCCACGGCTCAAATCAGTTTTATGGGTCTTGAACCGGGGATCAATGTGGTCTTTAACATCAAGAAGGGAGATGATCCGGAAAGGTACGAGGAGCTTCTCGGTCAGATGGGTAAGGATACGGAACCCTGGGATGGGGCGGGAATCTTCGGTCTCACCGATATCATCCACCCTGCGGAAACCCGCGAATTCCTCATAGGGATGCTGAATCTGCACTACAATCGTCTCACAGGGGGTATCGGTCGGCATTTGTTACACAACTGGCCGACCTCTTACTGAGTTTATTCGTAAGACTTTTGTTCAATTCACCGAAAGAAGGCCGTAAAGCAATTCTTTACGCCGGACAGAGCCGACGGGAAAAAAGGTTGTTCCGTCAATTTCACCATGATCATACAGGAAACGCTATCAGCCAGGCCATGATTTGCAGCCAGTCCCACGTTGGTCTATTTCATAAGGACTAACCAACAATTTTTAAAGTTTTGGAATCCCTCCTTGCTTGCGGCGAGACCTGTCATAAAGTTCCGAGGCATTGAAAGAGCTTCTGACCAGGGGAGCCGAGGACACAGCGATGAATCCCATCTCCCTTCCCAGGCAGGCGTATTCCTCAAATTCATCCGGACGGATATACTGGAACAGCGGACGGTGTTGAGGTGAAGGCTGGAGGTATTGGCCGATGGTCAGGAGATCGCAACCGGCCTGCCTCAAATCTTTCATGGCTTCTAAGAGCTCCTCTTTGGTCTCCCCCAGACCGACCATGAACCCCGATTTGGTGATGATCCGCGAATCCAGTTCTTTTATTTTCCGGAAAAGCCCTAAGGAGCGCTGATAATCGGCCATAGGCCTTACTTCAGGGTAAAGTCGGCGGACCGTTTCCATATTGTGATTGATCACCTCGGGGCGGGCATCCACCACCATCCTCAAGGCTTCTAGGGAGCCTTGAAAGTCCGGAATAAGCACCTCCACGTTGGCGGCCTTTTTCTCCTTCTTCAACCGGGTCACGACTTTGGCAAAATGTGCAGCCCCGCCGTCCGGTAAGTCGTCCCTGGTGACCGAGGTAATGACCACATACCTGAGACCCATGTGGGCTGCCGCCTCGGCCAGGTGTGCCGGCTCATCCTCATCCACAGGAAGAGGGAAACCCTTCTTCACCGCACAGAAAGTGCAGTTTCTCGTACAGACATCGCCCAGGATGAGGAAGGTAGCCGTTCTTTTGGAGAAACAATCACCCTGATTGGGACAGATGGCGCTTTCGCAGATCGTGTGGAGATGCAGATTCCCGATCAAACCTTCCATCTCAGTCATGATTTTGGAATCGGGGATTCTCTTTTTGAACCAGATCGGGAGTCTTTCTTTCACGGTCACAACCTCAATTGATCGACGGACCCTGGCTCCAAGGGCAACGAAAAGACCCGGGAAAAGTGGGCGATAAAACGAATAGTAACTTCCTCCATGGAGGGAGCACTCTCCCCGAGCTTGGCCATGGAAGTCACTCCCCTTCCCACAATACCGCAGGGAGTAATAAGGGAAAAAGAATTAAGATCAGGATCGACATTAAGGGCCAGACCGTGCATGGTGATCCATTGGTGGACAGCCACTCCAATAGCGCATACTTTGTCTTTGCCCACCCAGACCCCGACATGTTTCTGATCTTTTTCTCCGACAATGGAAAAGTCGGCCAGTGTTCCAATGACCGCCTCCTGAAGATCATTGATATACCGATGGATATCTTTACCCCGTTTTCGCAGATCGACTATCGGATAAGCAACGAGCTGGCCCGGACCATGATAGGTAATGTCCCCCCCCCGATCGGTAAAATAGAGGGGAATCTTTTTATCTGCCAGTTCATCCCTCTCTATGAGAAGATTTTTCAGTTTTCCTGATTTACCCAAGGTCAAGGTGGGCTTATGTTCCAGCAGAAGCAAGATGTCATCCTCCTTCCCGGCCGTCTTCTCTGCCCAGAACCGCTTCTGGAGATCGTAGGCCTCCTCATAATCGATCAAACCAAGCTTGTAAAACGTACACTTCATTCTTTCACCTCTGGTTCGTTGGCAAGGAATGGGTGGTTACGCCAACCGTTTTTTGATCACCAATGTCTGTTTCTGCTGTCCTGTTATAATCCGGGTTCCCCCAAGGGTTAAGCTTTCTTATAGGAAATAATTTTAATAAAATTTGGGTTCAAATACAATGGACATTTCGGTTGTTCAATTCCGTCCTTTTGGCAATGGGGTCGGTCGTGAGAACCGGTTGTTCAAGTCCTGAACATGGACAGCAAGCATATTCCCCGCCACGCCAACGGCGTGACTGCGTGGGTCAGCGAGCGAACTACAATAATAGACATTTTCCTTACATGGAATCCCGCTATGGCGGGACTGCACCGACTCGACTGAGCTCACCGAAGTCTTGGTGCAGGGAGCTTCCATTAACTGCGAGTCCACTTAAAAAAGTTGGGGAAAGGGATCTTCCGGCAATGTGTTGAAGGGAGCCTGATGGAAGAATCGAAGCGGTTTATTGAGTGTGGTCCGGGACGATGTGTCTGGTGATTCGGTGGTGAATAAGGAATTAAAGGAATTCTTACCAAATTATAAATCTATATTTCGTGTTAAAGACGAATCATCTCCGGCTTCAAAAGATCGCTAACTTGTTGATATGCCTTGCGATAGGCCCGGCGGATTTTATTCGTGTTAGTGGAAAATAACAGGCCGAAGCGCACGCAGGAACGATACAGAGATTCTCCTTTGAGATCAATGGGCAGTTTGATGGGGGTAATGCCTTCCGGAAGTTTTTCCTTGATCCCATTGATAAGCTGTTCCCAGGCCGGGGAAAGACGTTTCTTTTCCTCCTGAAGATAATTAAGAAAAGGCACAACCACCAAGTCCACCTTCTCCTTTAAAGGCTGTAAAAACTCCGGGCGGTCATTACCCTGGATGACCTCAACCCCCAGGCGGGTCAGAAAGCTGGCGATAAACTTTTGATAAGCTTCAGTGGCATTTCCTGGGATAAGGGCCACCTTTCGAACACCCCGGAATTGCCAGACAGGGCCGAATTGTTTCTGTACCTGGTCCAGAAAATTTTCCGACAGCCATCGTCGATGATTGTCCATTCGGTCCTTGGCCCTTTTAAGCAGCCTTCTTCCGTAATACCGAAGGTACCCATAATATATATCCAGTTTGATCAATCGTTTTAAAATAGCCCTCCAGGAATAAAAAGAGAGAAGGGCCTGGTATGCGGCTTTCTGCAATTCTTCTTCGGTCATCAGACGGGGCCGGTGGACTACATGAGATCCGTCATAAAGTTCCCAGTTCCGGGTCAGAAGGCGGTTTTCCTTCTCCAGGGATGCAAAGGTTTCCGTCCCGGGAAGAGGGGTCAGCATCATAAACTGGGCGGAGTCCACCCGGTTTTTAATGGAAAAACGAATCGTCTCCCGAATGGTTTCCGGGGTGTCCTCGTCGGCTCCGACCATAAACATCCCGTGGATATGAATCCCATGGCGATGGAAGGCCGTTATGGCCCGGCTCATGGCCGCCTGATCCTGCTTTTTTCGATAGGCCTTCAGGACCTGATCACTGGCGCTTTCAAAACCGATATAAACCCCCCAGCAGTTGGTTTCCTTTAAAAGTTCCAGGAATTCCGTATCAAAGGCCGATTCGGCTCGAACCTGTGTGCTCCACTCGGTGTGAAATTTTTCTTCTTTCATGCGCCTGAGAAGATCTTTGGCCCTGTTGGGATTGGCGGCAAAGTTATCATCACAGAAAAAAAGATGGGCGGCCTGGCCGGCATTGGACCGGACCTCTTCCATGATCAGATCATTGGACCGGAATCGATACCCCCGGCCGAACATAGTAACCACTGAACAGAATTTACAGGCAAAAGGACAGCCTCTGGAAGTGGCCACCGGGACCACCGCTTGCCGGGGATTCCAGCCTTTAATCAAGGAAAAATCCGGAATAGGCAGAATATTCAGATTCTCAATTAAGGGGCGGTCGGGATTATGCTTTGGCCGGCCGTCTTCCCAATAGGACAAACCGGTAATCCTTTCCACAGAACTTTGCCCACGAAGAGCATTTATTAATTCGATCAGGGTTTCTTCTCCTTCCCCTCGAACCACGAATTCACCATGAGGCAGGGCTTCTTCCGGCAAAAAGGTTACATGGGGACCGCCGAAAACAACCCTTTTCCCAAGTTCTTTAGCCCGATCCCCCAAGTGAAAGGCCCGGGGAATGGTACTGGTGATCGAAGAAATACCAACCATATCGGCCCAGCGTAAATCGTCTTCGGTCACCGATCCGGAGGTCTCTTCGACTATGATCCTGGCCTCATAACCCTGGTCCCTGAGCATGGTACCCAGGAGGATAGTGCCGAGGCGGGGAATCCTGGCCCGGCTGAATACATGCTCGGCCGGAGAACGGGGTTCTATCAAAATAATGCGCTGGGGGACTTTTGATTTCATTGCGGTCTTTCACCCTTCTAATTTAATGAATTCGCAAAAAGTGCTTCAGTCTGCTAATGTGAGGATTCCGCAGAGGTGGACAAGTAATGACCTTGTTGGGAACTTGGTACGAGACCATCTTGTGTTCTTTTGATTAGCAATTAATTAGGAATAATACTCGCCATCCAAGATAAAGTAAAGAGAAAAAGGGTTTAAAGCAGGTTATTGGCCATGGGCATTGGACTCTAAGGTTTTAAGATTTTCCCAATCCGTTTCTTTTCTTCTCTTGCCTATTGCCTGTTGCCTGTTTTTCTTTTAAGCAGATTGGCCGCAATCAACAAGGGATCCCAAACCGGACTGAAAGGAGGGGCATAGGCCAGGTCTAACCTGGAAATGGCCTCCAGGGTCATCCCCTGATGAAGGGCAACAGCCAGGACGTTGATCTTGCGGGCTTCTCCATCCCTTCCGATCCAATTGCCGCCAAGAAGTCGGCCTGATGATTGATCGGCCACGATCTTCAATAGAGTCGGACTGGCCCCCGGATAAACCCCCGCCCGGGAGGTGCCTTCCACAATCTGAGTTATTACCGGGAAACCCATTTTTTTGGCCTGAGCCTCATTAATCCCGGCCATACCGATTTCCAGGCCGAAAATCTTCACACAGGCTGCCCCAACGATCCCATGAAATTCAGAATGGCCTCCCATGGCGTTTTCGCCGGCCACCCTCCCCTCCTTATTGGCCACATCTCCCAAAGGGACCAGGGTTGGTTGTCCGGTCACCCGGTGAAGTTTCTCACAGCAATCGCCGGCGGCCCAGATATTGGGCTCACTGGTCTGCATCAGGGAGTTGACCTGAATCCCTCCGGATTTTCCAACGATAATCCCTGCTTCACGGGCTATCTCGGAGTTTGGGATTACTCCAACCCCGACGAAAAAAAGATCGGCAGAAAAAACCCCTTGATCGGTCACTAATTGTTGGGCTTTTTGCCCGTCCGTTTCGAAAAACCGGGGTTGAACTTCACCCAAATAACGCACCCCGCGGTCTTCCAATTCCTTGACAATAATCGGCCCCAACTCCGGTTCCAACCCGCTGTAAGGAAATTTGCCCCGATAGAGGAGGGTGGTCTCGATCCCTCTATCCCGCAAGGCCTCGGCTACTTCCAGGGAAATATTACCGGCCCCGACAATCACCGCTTTTCGAGGATTATATCGGTCTATAAAATTTCGAATCCTTAGGCCGTCCGACATCTCTTTTAAAGTGAAGATGTTCCGGGCCTCTTCTCCCGGGATACCAAGCTTTCGAGAACGGGCCCCGGTGGCCAGAATAAGTCTATCATAAGGAAGAAAAAATTTTCCCCCTGTATCCGAAGAGAAGACCCGCACCCGGTTTTTTTCGGGATCTATAGCTAGGACCTGGTGCTTAAGCTTGATTGCTATCCCCTGCTTCTCCTGGAATTCTTCCGGGGTCCTGGCGATTAACTTATTATGATCCTTGATTACATCCCCGATGTAATAGGGAAGGTCTCAGGCCCCATAGGAGATAAACTCCCCCTTTTCCAACAGAGTGATACCGGCCTTCGGGTCTTTTCTTCGAGCCGTACTGGCCGCTGTCGGACCGGCTGCTGATCCCCCTATGATGACCAACTTGAGTTCATTGCCCAAAGTTTTACCCCTCCCTTTGTTCGAAAATAGGGTTTAAGATTTTTAACTTCAACGCCTTTCACTTGAATCCTTTTTCAGGCCGCTTGGTGCCCTTGGGCATAAGGATTTTTAAAACAATTGTGAAACAGGGACCAGGCGAACCTTATCTTGCAACTCAGGAATTTTTGCCTTTATAGCCCGCAAGGTCTGAGGATAGGGATGACCGCAGGCCACGGCAAAGCCCCGTTCTTGAGCTAAACGAATCAGTCGCTCCAATTGCAGTATAATGGCCTCTTCATTTAAGTTGTTGTCTATGAAAATATCCCGTTGAACAGCCTTAACCCCCAATTGGGACGCCACAAAAAGGATGACGGTTTGGGGGGTAGTCCTACTGTCAAGAAAAAACAGCTTTCTTTCCTTGATCATCCTTAACACAAGGGCTATTTTATCCCGGTCCTCGGTAAAACGGGACCCCATGTGATTATTAACCCCGGACACCTGGGGGAAGGCATCAAGGTCATTTTTTAAAATATTCAGAATTTCTTCATCTGACATATGGGTCAAAAGGGTCTTTGGTCCGGGATTGATTTGTGGAAAACCATTGGGTTCCATAGGCAGGTGGAGCAGGGTTTCTTTTCCCTTTTGAAAGGCCTGTTGGACCATTTCCTTGGAAAAGGGGGCCTGGGGCAAAAAAGATAAGGTCAGTGGAAACTCTAACTCAATGAAATCCAAGGTCAACTGCTTTTGGTAACCCAGATCATCGATCACAATGGCAACCCTAGGAAGACCATTGGTCTCCGGATGAATACGCCTGGTGAAGCGTTCCGGTTTAATGGGGGGACTTATTTCTTGATGATTTTTTTCTTCATAAAGAGGAGGCTTCGGAGTCGGCTTTCTTTTTTCCGGTTTCCAGGACCACCCGATATAGACTGCCCCGAAGGCCAGAGCCAACCCCACCACCCATATCCAAATAACCACCCCACAGCCCCCTTTTTTTTCTGGGGTAGGATACTGCGAGGATCTCCGTCCGGACACCAGAAACCTTATGGGTTTGTGTTTTTGAAGACCTGGGAGAAGACACTCCAGCTTTTTAATAGCTGTAGGGCGCTGGCCAATTGAGGATCATCTCCACGTTCTTCGGCAAACTGTTTCCCGTTAATCGACTGGGATTCAGGACCCGGTTCTTTCCCCTTTTCTTCGTCTTCCATGTGCCGTTCCAGATCTTTCTCACGAAGAGCTTTAGGTTCCCGTTCCGGGGAGTCACCTTTTCTCAAGACTTTACCTTTAATGAGGATGTCGGGTGTTATCCCTTTGGCCTGGATGGAACGGCCACTGGGGGTGAAATAGCGGGCAGTAGTTAATTTAATACCGGAGTTGTCCTCCAGGGGGATAATGGTCTGGACCGATCCTTTCCCAAAAGTGGGGGTGCCTAATATAATTGCCCTTTTTTGATCCTGCAGGGCCCCGGCCACGATTTCCGAGGCGCTGGCACTCCCCTCATTGACCAGGACCACCAATGGATAGCTACGAGGAATCTTGTTGGAATGAGCGTTGAATTTATGATTCTGTTCCTTGGTCCGTCCCTGGATAGAGACAATCAGACCCGATTCTAAAAATTCATCGGCGACTTTGACCGCTTCATTCAATAATCCGCCCGGATCATTTCGAAGGTCAATAACCAGTCCTTTCAAACCATTTTTGCCGGTTGACTCTAATTTTTTTAGGGCAACCTGAAAGTCTTCACTGGTTTTTTCTTGAAAGGTGCTGATCCGGACGTAGCCGTAGCCTTCTTCGAGCATCTTTGATTTGACGCTTTTGAGCGGGATGACTTCACGGACGATGGTATATTTTTGAGGTTCCTTGATCCCTTCATGGAGAATAAGTAAGATGACCTTAGTCCCTTTCTGACCCCGGATCAATCGGACGGCATCGTTCAACGTCATGTTTTTGGTGTTTTTTTCACCAATTTGCAGGATTTTATCTCCAGGGAGCAGTCCGGCTTTATCGGCTGGGGTTCCTTCGATTGGAGAGACTACGGTTAACATCCCATCCTTTAAGGTGATTTCGATCCCGATCCCGCTGAATATTCCTGAGGTTTCGATTTCCAATTCCTTGAATTCTTCGGGGGAGAGAAAAGTGGAATGAGGATCCAGGGTATTCATCATCCCCCGGATGGCCCCATAGATTAGATCTTTGGAGTCTTTCTCTTCCACATATTTTTTCTGAATTTCATTCAGGGCCTCACTAAAGATCTTGATCTTAGGGAAGGTCTTCTCCATATCGGCGGCATTGATACCCTCCTTGGGGTTATCCACCAAAAAGAAAAAAGCCATCACCAAAACGAATAGCCCTAAATATTTGACTTTACAGGTTCCTTTCATTGTTCCCCCAATAAATAATGATTAACTACCCATGCCCATTGGGCAAATGATGTATGAAAAAGGATTCATTTTCATAATTCGTGAAGCGCGCTGCACCCGGGAAGGTAAGTTTAATTTCTTGTTCCTTTTATTGCTTTTCTCATCAAATAATCATTATAGTCCGTTCCCTATTAAGTCAAGTTATTTCTGTCATTTTTCCCATAAAAGGAGGATAAAAATTGAACTTTCAGTTGACTTTTTAACTTTTAATATTTCTTTCGGGACAGGTCGTCCATTTATCAACCTCTTCCCTTTAAATTCGACTCCAATTCATCTAATCTCCTTCATTCACATTCACCAACCCCCAGGTTACTCCCCCGCATCCACCTATTTTTTCCTTGACTCTTATTTCCGCCCTATTTTATACTCGGCCATCCAAAACAAGTTCTTTTTAAGCATCTGTTTTTTAGTTTGACAATCCTTCCATTTTTATTTGGAAGACAAAGTTGTTAACTTTAACGACCGAAAGCTTATGGACCCGAGCCTCCCAGACTCGCATAATTTAACTTGTAGTAAAATTGAAGGATTAAATCAATTCATTCCCTCTCAGGGTAAGTCGGACAGATATGAACGAACGGGGATACCAACTGCTACAGGAAACTATCGAACGGCTGCTGCGCCGCAATGCCTATTTGCATCTAAACAAGGTCCTCAAGAAAACACATCCGGCCGATATTGCCCATCTTTTGACCCTGCTTAACGAACGTTCCGCCCGTAACGTCTTCGAACACCTGCCTGAAAAAGAAATAGCGGCCAATGTCCTATCGGAATTGGAACCAGTATTTCGTAGCGGTTTTCTTCAGGAACTGGAAGTCAACCGTCTGGTTGAAATCCTCTCCGTCATGGCCGATGACGACACGGCCGATCTCCTGGCCGACCTGCCTGAAGAACGCCGCCAGGAAATCCTGGGACTCCTTTCAGCCGAACACACCGAAGATGTATCCGAACTGCTGGCTTATCCGGAAGGCACAGCCGGCCGGATTATGACCACAGATTTTCTGGTTCTCCCCAAAACCCTGAGCGCTCAGAATGCAATCCAGGAAGTTCGTAAGGCTGCAGAAAAAGAGATGGTCTTTTACCTATACGTGACCGATGAAGAAGGCCGCCTTTCCGGTGTGCTCTCCCTGCGCCAACTCGTCACCGCACCGGATTATACGCCGCTGGAAAAAATTATGACCCAGGATGTTGTAAAGGTAAACGTGACCACCGATCAGGAGGAGGTGGCCCGCATGGTCTCCCGTTACAATCTCCTGGCAATCCCGGTAGTTGACCACAGCAACCTCCTGGTCGGAATCATCACCGTAGATGATGTGATCGACGTAATCCGGGAAGAAGCCGCTGAGGATATGCTCAAAATGGCCGGCACCTCAGGGGAGGAAATCAACTACTACTCCTCTGTCTGGAAAAACGCCAAAGCACGCCTACCCTGGTTATTTGCCTCTTGGATCGGGGGAATCATTGCCATGAATGTCATTGGGGCCTTCAGTTCAGGATTCAGCAACCGGATCGCCGTATTTGCCATCCTGGCCACTTTTATCCCCGTCGTTAATGGTATGGGGGGAAACGTTGGAACTCAGAGTCTATCGATCATCGTTCGTGGTCTGGCAACCGGGCGGGTGGATAGCAAGTCGATCTGGAGGGAAATTTTCAGGGAATCAAGAGTCGGCCTGCTGCTGGGGGTTACCTATGGTATTCTACTGGCACTGGCCGGTATTGTATTCACCCGGGAAGGTTATGTGGGGGTGGTGGCCGGGATCGCTATGTGTGTCAACATGATCCTGGCCTCGGTGTTGGGTACCTTCCTCCCTTTGATTGCCGCCAAATTCAAGATCGACCCGGCCGTGGCCTCCGGCCCTTTCATCGCAACCAGTATTGATGTAGTCGGTGCCACGATTTTTTTCCTCATCGCTTATGTGTTGTTAGTTTAACTACTCATATATAGGCCTAAAATAATATATCGATCCCCTTTTTCTCCTCCGTTAAAAAACCGTAAAGTCATATTCCGCTAAGAATTTTCCATCCAAAAACAGCTGGGCCTTCCATGGACCGATAAAATTTCTTTCAAAGGGAGAAATATTCAGAAGACCTTTGGTAAAAGACAAATAGGCCCAGGATATATAGTTCGGGATTTTAGATGAAATTTTTTCCTTGATTCGGACGGTTTCCTGAATCTTTTTATCCGGCCTAATCCATAGGACCTTTATTTCATGGGCCCCTTGAAGACCCGTCCAAACGGTATATAAATAGATTCGATCGTTTCTTGAAAAAGAAGCGATTGGAATCAGTCGGTTCAGATCTTTGGTCAGGATAGAATGAAAGGTAGGGCCTTTGGTTTGAGCCGGGGTTCCAAGAGCTTTTTGTTCACCAACCAGGGCCGGAGCTGGTTCCATGGCTTTTTTTTCAGCCACAGGAGGAACTGACGGAGCCTTTTCTTTTTTTTTGCAACTCAGGGCTAAAGAAAAAAATACCAACAACATTACGACCAGCAGGAATCCCCTAAAGCACAAGGTTTGCGGATTTACCTTGAACCTTGAACCTCCTGCAGGCCCGCAGGCCTTGAATCTCTGATCCCTTGAATCCTTTTTCATACTGGTGACACCCCAAAGGGGTATGTATTTATTATGGGGTCTCTTTCTCGGGTTCAACGATCTCTTTGATGTAATAAATCGGTTTCCCTTGAGATTCGTGATAGGTTCGGACCTGAAGTTCCCCCAAAAGACCCATGCTGATAAACTGAATCCCGATAAAAATTAAAAGAACGGCCAAGAGAAGGATCGGGCGGTTTGCTAAAGGTATGGCGAAAAATAACCGTTGCACGGTTAAATAACAGGCCAATCCTAAGCCAGCCAGACCCGACAAGATCCCCCAAAGCCCAAAAACATGGATGGGTCGGGTGGAATAGGTCAATAAAAACTTAACGGTTATCAGATCCAACAGGACTCGGATGGTCCTGGAAATCCCGTACTTGGAACGACCGAATTTACGGGCCCGGTGGTTAACCGGTATCTCGGCAATGGTCACCCCCATCCAACTGGCAATGGCCGGGATAAAACGATGCATCTCGCCATACAATCGGATGTGTTTGGCGACCTCCTTTTTAAAAGCCTTTAACGTACATCCATAATCATGAAGCTTGACACCGGTGACCCAGGAGATCATCTTGTTGGCTATTAGGGAAGGAAGACGCCTGGAAAAAAAAGGATCCTTCCGTTTTTCCCGCCATCCGCTGACAATATCGTATCCTTCTTTTATCTTGGCGACCAGGGCGGGGATATCCTTGGGGTCGTTTTGAAGATCACCGTCCATGGTAATGATAACCTCCCCCTCGGCCGAATCAAAACCGGCCGAAAGGGCCGCCGTCTGCCCAAAATTTTTTCTAAGGCGCACCACTTTGATATGATTGCGCTGTTTAGCTTCTTCCTTTAAGAGAGAAAAGGTTTCGTCACTGCTCCCGTCATCGATGGCTAAAATTTCCCACGATAATTTCGAGTCTTGGAGGGTTTGGACCAGTTCAGCGAAAACAACCGAAATATTTCGGGCTTCATTAAAAAAAGGAATAATTACCGAGAGGTCCAAATTACTTTCCTATTTCTCTAATAGTATTGTTAAGTTACTTAATAATTCTGCAAATTAGAGGGTTTACAGCCAAAAGTCAAGGTTTATTTGGCGGGTTTTTTATAGAGCGGACGGCCGTTAGCCTATCGTATTCAGTTTAAGCGGTTATTTTGGGTCGTTTTTGCCGAATGCTGAAAGCGGTTCACTGATAGCACTTTTCCAAAAACATTTTTTCCGGATGAATAAAAACAAGTCTCTCATTCTTCATTGCTTACTTTTTTCGGATCGATTTGCCGAATAATCCTTTCGGTGTCCAAACAATGACCACAGCCAAAAGAATTCCGAAAAAAAGTTTATGTCCGGTTTCAAAAAATTGTTTAAAAATGAATTCATCCAACCCGGTAATCAGCAAGGCTCCAATGCTGGGTCCGATCAATGTGCCCATCCCCCCGAAGAGAGAAGCGACGATAGGCATGACCGACCACGAGCCGTCGAAGGCTGAGTCGGGACTTAGAAAGTGGACATAGTGGGCATAAAAAGCCCCCATCAAGGCTGTACAAAAGGCGGAAACCATCAGGGTTAATAGTTTGGTCCGGAATACGGGAACCCCGATCCCGGCGGCGGTTTCTTCATCCCCATGTACGGCCGACATGGCCAGGCCGGTATTTGAATGACGCAGAAAATAAATCACCAGATAAATGGCCAACATCAAAAAGGCCGCCAGATAGTAATTGGTTGTTCGGGAGACAAAAAAATCCAGGGTCATACTTCCGATTCTAATAGCCGGCAAGGCGGGAATATTAAACAGGCCCTGAGAACCGTCAGTCAGCCAAGTTAGGTTTAAGGTCAGCAACTTGACCACTTCCGCAAAACCCAGAATCGATAAGGCGAAATATGGGCCGCGGAGTCGAAAGGCCGGAGTACCGATGATGATAGCCCCCATAACCCCAAAGAAGGCGGCGATGATCATGGCCCCGAAAGGGTTCCACCCGGCCTTGAGCACCAGCAAGGAGGACCCATAGGCCCCAATGCCGAAAAAAGCCGCATGACCAAAAGAAACCTGGCCACAAACCCCGGCTAATAAATTCCAAGATAAAGAAACGGCTCCCAATATAAGGGCGATAATAAAAATACTCAGATAATAAGGATTGAAGGAAAGGACGACAGGCAGGATCAGCACAAAACCAAAGGTCAGGAACGCTGCTGTTTTTTCAGTTATTTGGAAAAAATTGCCCAGTTTCATTTAACCTCTCTTTCCAAATAAACCGGAAGGTCTAGCCAGCAGGATAACCAAAAAAAGGGTGAAGCCGAATAACTCCCGAAAGGATGAGCTGACAAAGGTTACCGTTAAGGCCTCCCCCACACCCAGCATCATTCCGGCCACAATTAACCCTGGAATAGAACCCACTCCGGCTAAAACAGTCAGAATAAAGGCCTTAACCGTAATATGGAGGCCGGTATTAGGACTGACGAAAGACAACATGCCCAGCAAGGGACCGCCCAACCCGGCCAAAGCCCCGCCAATACTAAAAGCCAAGAGATCGACCCGTTCCACATTAATCCCCGACAAGGCCGCAGCATCCCTATCGATGGCCGTAATCCGAATCGCTTTCCCTGTTTTTGTCCGGCGCAGAAACAGATGGAGAAAAAAAACGGCGGCAAAGGATATGACGAAGGTTACTATTTCGCCCAAACTGATGTAAATTCCACCAAGATGTACGGGGTCTTCCATCCAATGGACACTGATACTACGAAGATCGGCTGACCAGAGCTGAAGATATAGGTTGGAAAGAAAGATCCCGATACCGAAAGTCAGGATCAAGGTATTTAATTCCACCGTGGTACGAATCCGTTCGATAAAAATTCGATAACTCAGGAAAGAAGTCCCACCGGCCAAAAGGGCAGCAACCGGTAAGGCCATGAGAGGGTTAACACCCCATTTAACCAACAACCAATAAGCAATATAACCGCCCAAGACCAGAAACTCTCCATGGGCCATATTGATGATTTGCATGATCCCAAAGACAAAGGCCAGGCCTAAACTGTAAAGGGCGTAATTCCCCCCCTCCAAGAGGCCGGAGAGTATGGACTGGATGATGGTGTTATAGGAGATCACAATATTTTCCTAAACGGTAACTCCTTGCTGAAAGCTCAAAGCGGTTGCCTTTCCTTTAAGCTTTGAGCTTTCAGTAAGAAAAAGGGTTATATTAAATCCAAAAGATAGGCCTGAGACTATTTTCCCCCCCAGGGCACGCCTGGATAACGTGCAACCCCCTTGGCCCGGTCTAGGGGATAAATGACGACTTGTTCCCCTTGCTGGGTTTGAAACAAGACGCAAGTAAAAAAACGAGGGTCCCCTTTTTCGTCAAAGGCTACCCGTCCTATGGGGCTCATTGTATCAAGAGCTCGAAGGGCATTCCTGGTTTTTTCAGGACTGTACGTTCCTGCCGTTCCTCCTCCTTGAACGATGGCCTCGAGCATATATTTTCCGGTAAGGTAGCCCAGCATGGCAATATAGGAAGGGTCTTCCTGATATTTGCTTTTATAATTAGCCACTATCTCGGCCTCTTCTTTTTTGGCCTTTTGAGGGGCGGTCCCCCTTTCCCAGATCGAGGTTCCATAAATATATTCGCTCATATTTCCCAACTCCCGGACAAATTCCGGGGTGCCGATGCCCCAGGCCCCCACATAGGCCTTAACCGGCAGGTTAAGGATCTTGGCATCCTTAATCGTTCCCACATAATCCTCGAAATAACCTTCCACGACCAGGACATCACAACCGGCATCTTTGATCTTCAATAGAATCGGTTTGTAATTGGTGGTGCCTTTTTCAAATTTTTCGAACACCGGGACTGCTATCCCTCCTTTTTGTAAGAGGCCTTTTAGCGTAGTAGCAATTTCCGTGGTTGCGGCCAGACTGCTATAAATCACTCCCACTTTTTTGGCTGCAAAAATGTCCTTGATGGCCCCTGCCTGGGCCATGACATAGCCGGGCATATTATTGAGGCGAAAGAAGTTTTTAAATTTTTTGGCCGTCAGCTTGGTATCTACAGCCCCCATAGTTAAATAGGGGGTGTCGTACCGTTCCGAAGCCTCCGAGGCCGGTCCGACCAGATTGGATCCATAACCCCCGACAATGGCATTGACCTTATCCACACCGGCCAATTTTTCAACAGCCGAAACGGCTTTTTGAGGATTGCTCTCGTCATCGTAGACAATCATATCCACTTTGATCTTGGCTTTTTTTTCAAAATCCTCGGCCGCCAAGCGAATCCCTTTGATCTGTTCGATTCCGTGTTTGGCCAAACTCCCAGACTGCGGAGCATGGGTACCAATCTTAATCGCCGGGGCGGCCCAGGCAGTCCCCAGACCGAATACTAAAAGTAATCCCACACACCAGCACTTTTTTATCATTCTTGATCCCATGTTTGTCCCCTTTCTTTTAAAGACCTAAATAGGCCTGTTTTATGTGAACATCTTCCTGCAAAGCAGCAGCTTCCCCTTCCATGACAATGGCCCCTCTTTCCAGGACATAACCATATTGGGCCGCCGAAAGGGCTACTTTCGTGTTCTGTTCGATTAGAAGTACGGTTGTTCCGGCCAGGACAATCTTTTTGATGGCTTCAAACACCTCCCTAACAATCAACGGGGCCAGTCCCAGGGAAGGTTCATCCATCATCATCAACTTGGGGGAAGCCATTAAACCACGGCCAATAGATACCATTTGTTGTTCTCCCCCGGAAAGGGTTCCGCAAAGTTGTCCCTTTCGTTCGGCCAAATGGGGGAACAAGTCATAAACCCAAGACAAACGTTCTTTTACAATTCTTTGATCCGAGATCCGGTAAGCTCCCAGTTCCAGGTTTTCCTGGATGGATAGCGGTGCCCACAGACGACGGCCTTCGGGAATCATGGTCATCCCGAGCTCCACAATCTGGTGGGTTTTCTTTCCCTGGATTTCCTGGTCCAAGAACCACACCTTTCCGACAACCGAAGGAATAATCCCGGTGATGGAACGCAACAATGTGGTCTTCCCGGCACCATTGGGTCCCAGAATGCAGGTCATCGCTCCCGGTTTTACCTGGAATGAAATCCCTTCCAAAACACGGGCATCTCCATAGCTCACCGAGAGACCTTCGACTCTAAGCATCTTCCTTCTCTCCCAGATAGGCCTGAATCACTTCCGGATTTTCCACTGCCTCAGTCGGCAGGCCATCAAAAATCAGTTGCCCAAAATTGATGACCAAAAGGCGATCGCAAATCCCCATAATGGCCCTCAGATTGTGTTCGATCATGAGAATGCTGATCTTCATTTGATTGTTTAAAGAACGAATCAAGGGAATGGCTTCTTCAACCTCGCGCGGGTTAAGCCCTGCCAGAACTTCATCCAGGAGGAGGAGTTTGGGTTTGGTGGCCAAGGTTCGGGCTACTTCCAAACGTTTTCGTTCCGGCAGGCTTAGAGAGCTGGCTAATCGACCGGCCTTAGAAAAAAGCCCGGTGCTTTCCAGAATCTCTTGTACTTCTTGATCCACTACTGATGGAGGCCGTTTGGAGTGTTTGCCGAAAATAGCGGCAACCTTTACGTTTTCAAAAACAGTCATTTCCGGGAAGGGACGAACCACTTGAAAGGTGCGGGCCATTCCCAGATGGCATATCCGGTCGGGACGCATACCACCAATGGAGGAATTTAAAAATTGAATTTCACCTCCTGAAGGAGAGAGAAAACCACTGAGCAGGGCAAACAGAGTGGTCTTACCGGCCCCATTCGGACCAATCAAGCCGACAATTTGGCCTGGAGAAACCTTAAAAGAAATCTCAAAAATGGCCTGGAGTCCGCCAAAATTGCGTGAGAGTTCCCTGACTTCAAGCAAGGGTGACTGATTGATATCCAGAGATTCCGCGTCTTGCCCCAAAAAAGATGACCCCCTTTTTTGATTTGATAGGTTTGACGGCTTCGTAAAAAGTCGCAGGTCAGGTCGAGGGCAATTAACCCCTGGTCCTGCCTCAGGATTTATGTAACCTGCTGAATTAACTTCGACTAAGTGGTGAGTCCCGCCAGAGCGGAATTTCCTGCTTCGCAAAAAATTCGTAATAACTCATTTAAGTCGTGCTGGCGAAAGCCGAAATCCAAAATGATCAACTATTTCTCGACCCCATCTGGAGATTTGAATTTACATGACAAGGCCGTGTTAACAGTCTTAGCAATTTTTTTTGCGGTTTTTATAACGAAAGATAGAATATTTTAATTTTCCCTAAAAACCATGAATTGGGAGACTTGTCAAGAAAATTGTTATTTATTTCCATTTTCCTTATTATTAGGAAAAGTTCCTCAAACAACTTCTATTCGTTTTTCTTTCGACAGGCCTTCCTCTTTAAAGAATAAAAGAAAAAAGGGAGGAATAAAAGACTTTCGACCAGGAACACTTTTAGTATCTGGCTCCAGATGGCCGGGTTTGAAAAATTTCTCTCCACATAGGGGAGAATCCCCCAAGGGGAAAGAAAATAGGTGTACGAAAAAGGCCAAAACAAAGGAAAACCAAATGGGGGTTTAAAATCCTCAGAAAAAAAATCCAAAGCGAGGTGGGAAAAAATCAGGACAAAAACGAAGCTGGTCGTCTTGGCAAAAGAATGAGTCTTTCCGAAAAAGGCTATCAAGAAACCAACGATCAAAGAGAGAGCAACGGCCATCCCCAGGCTGTGAAAAGGTCCGTGATGAAACCGGCCGGGACTCCCCGAAAACAACCCGGGGAGAAAATCCAGGTCAGGGGAACAAGCCCCCAGGATTACCAATCCATAGAGCAAACCGGTTTTCTTTCGAGAAACAACCCGCCGGGGATAAAAAAAATTAAATAGTCCCAGGCCGACCAAGGCATGTCCAAAAGGAGAGGCCATGGCTCATTCCCCCCCTGGGTCAGATGATCGGACTTTTGAGGAGGATGGCTCTCTGAGATAGAAATAGGCCCCTGGAAGCCCAACAAAGATGTTCCCTAAATTGGATGCCAATCCGAGGGTAAAAGCCACCGTGGTGGAAATTCCCAAAAAAGAAAATAAGGTAATGAACAACCCTTCCTGGATCCCGAAACCACTCAAGGAAACGGGTATCCGGGCAAAAAATTGGGCGATGGGGATTATGGGAACCAAATAATAAAAGGGCACGGGAAGACCCAAAGTCAGGACTAAAAAGTAAATGGTCAGGATGGGCAACAGTTGCTCCCCGAAGGACCACATAAAAAACCTTCCGAGGTCTCTTGGGTGATTACGATAAAGGACAAAGGAAGAGGTAATTCGTGAGATCTTACCAGCCCAGGGAAGCTTGGACAGAAGGTTGGTTAAGCCCGGCGGACCGCCTTCGCGCATAAGGAAGACAAGGAACAACACACCGTTGGAAAGAAAGATCAGCAGGAGCCATAAAAGGAACCTGGGAAAATCAGGGACAAAAAAGAACAACCAGGGAATGACCATCAAGGCCATTACAGCCGAAGAAAGAAACCCGAGAAATCTTTCCATGATTATGGACGAGACCACATCAATCCCCGTGTTGGTGTTCCTGGAAAGTTCATAGGCACGGATGGCGTCTCCCCCTAGGGAAGTAGGTAATAAATTACCTAAAAAGGTCCCTTTAAAATAAACCACGATGAGTTTTTCCCAGGAGCAGGGAACTGCTTTGGCATCCAGAAGAATTTTCCATTTATAGGCCATGACCAGACGATCGAAAACATTAAGGGCAAAATAACCGATCAGGTAAGGCCAGCGGATGTTTTTTAGAAGCTCGGCCATTTCCCTCTGGTTGACAAAACGAAGCAGGAATAAAATAAGCAGAAGACTGACCAGGAGCTTCCAGAAGTAGGATTTTAAATTGGATTTCTTCATCAAAACCTAATGGGATAATGGATTAAATGTTTCAACCGGCTGATCAAAAACATTCAGATGCAAGGCGCCCGAAATTCGTCGGCAAGTAGGCGTACATAGAAGTACGTCGAAATGACGAGGGATGAGGGCAACACAGTAGATGGACGTTTTTCATCAGCCGGTCAAATAAAAAATTTCTGATGCCAAAGTCCCAGATTCAACAAGGCCCAGAGGATATGATTGTGATTATGGGTCCGGGCCATATGCTGGTCGATAAGCTCCTGAATATAAGAGCCTTTCATAAATTCTTTGATGACCGGTGACTCCTTCAGCACCGTGATTAAAGGTACTTTGAGCCCCTCACGGAGCCAGTTTTTTATAGGCAGACTGTAGCCTTGTTTTCCCCGCCAAACGATCTGATCGGGGAGTAAGCCGCTCAAGGCCTGACGAAAAATGGCCTTGGTGCGGAAGCCTTTAAGTTTCCAGTCGCCGGGCAGGGTGGCCGTAAATTCCACAAAACGGTGGTCTAGAAAGGGTACCCGGATTTCCAGGGCGTGGGCCATACTCATCTTGTCCACCTTCATCAGGACCGAGTCCGGCATGATAAAGCGCAGATCCACATAAATCTCCTGGTCCAGGCGATCCACCCCGGCCCAGCCGGATTTAAGGGCCTTTATCGGCGCAAAGGGGTTCATATCAACCTGCCCTTTAAAACGATCATTAAATAAACAGTCATCCTGCATAGACGAAGAAAAATACTGCCACCTCAGGTGACCGCCTTCCAGAGGTAGATGAGAGCCCTCCACAAACCGTTTGACGATATTGATAAGTCCCTTTTTTTGGGGCTGATCCGGAAGGGCCTCGATGATCGGGTAGATCATTTTCTCCCGGATCAACGCTGGCAGGAGTCGGTAAATTTGATCGGCCTTGCTGGCCTTGAAGCGGTCATAACCGGCAAATATTTCATCCCCCCCCTCTCCGGAAAGGCAGACGGTCACATGTTTTTTAGCCTCCCGGCAAACCAGATAAAGAGGCAGGGCCGAAAGATCGGTCATGGGCTCGTCGAGATGCCAGACCGCCTCTTCCAGATCGTTCAGGGTCACTTCAGGGATCATCAACACCGTATGTTCGGTTTCAAACTGCTTGGCCACCAGTTCGGCATAGGGCAGTTCACTGAAAGAGGGATCCGGATAACCGATGGAAAAGGTACGCAAAGGATTGACCCCCAAACGGCGCATCAAGGCCACCAGGGTGCTGGAGTCCAACCCCCCGGAAAGAAACACTCCCAAGGGAACGTCACTGATCAGATGCTTTTGAACGGTTTCCTGAAGAAGCCGGCGCATTTCAACAACCGCCTCTTCCTGGGTTAGAGAAGTGCCGGGCCGGTTGAGATCCCAATAAGGTTTTTGAATCAGATCATTTCCGGATAACTGAAGATAATGACCCGGCCGGAGTTTTTGAATCCCCGCAAACATGGTCAGAGGACTGGGGACAAATTCATAACCCAGATAATAATACAGGGCCTGAAGATCGACCACGCGGGGCAAATCCGGGATTTCCAAGAGGGTCTTCATCTCCGAAGCAAAGGCCAGTCGCCCTTTCTGGAAAAAATAATAAAGGGGTTTGATCCCCAAACGGTCCCGGGCGATAAGGAGTTTTTGCCGGCTTTGGTCCCAAAGGCCGATGGCAAACATGCCTTGAAGTCGGTCGAGGCACCCTTCGGCCCATTCCTCATAGGCATGGACAATGACCTCGGAATCAGCCCGGCTTCGGAAACGGTGCCCTTTCTCTTCCAACTCCCGGCGAAGTTCTAAAAAATTATAAATTTCCCCGTTAAAAACCAGTTGAATGGTCCCATCCTCATTGGGCATAGGCTGGCTGCCCTGTTCTGAAAGGTCAATGATGGACAGCCGGCGAAATCCGAGGGTTATCCCCTGTTCGGTGAAAATCCCTTCCTGATCCGGGCCGCGGTGTTTCAATATTTGGCATAACCGTTCTCCAAGGGAGCGGTCCGGCCAGTTAAATCCTAATATCCCGCACATGGTTTGATTCCTCAGCCGTTAATAAAAAATACCCTTCGTCGTTCGGCGAAATCCATTTTTATATTTCGCAGCGCCCGCTGCAAAATACCGTTCTCCCACCTGAGTCCTGCAAAATATTAAATTGAGGCATGGTACTTGATTTTTTCTCTGGAGACAAGGAAGAAAGGCGTGTTCTTGGGGTTAAAGGATTACCGGGCCCTTTTCATCCGTTTTTCTTCAAGGGCTGAACGAAAAACCCGGTCATAGGTCTTGATATTGGCATTCCAGGAGAAGACTTCTTCAACCCTTTTTTGGTTGTTCAACCCGATTTTTTTTGCCTGAACAGGATCATTCAAAACTTCCACAATCTTTTCAGCCAAATCCAGCGGATCTCCGGATCGGGCGAACACCCCCGATTCTCCTAAGAACCTTCGGTTATTCGGCCCTTCAAAACAAATGATCGGTAAACCCGCCCCCATATAGTTAATGATCTTTCCGCTGGCCTCCCCGGCTTCATCCAGCTTGGGGTCCACGGCCAGAGAAGCCAAATAAAGGTATTGGGGCAGCAGAAAATAATCCACCTGGCCTACAAAGATGCATTTATCCCCTACGCCCAGGGATTCGATCATGGTCTTGGATTCCTCCACCGGATAGCCGACGATGACAAACAGACAATCCGGCCTTTTTCCCAACACATAAGGAACAGCATGCCACAGGTAATCAATGCCTTTGGATTTCAGCAAAGCCCCGGTATAGAGAACCACCGGGGTCTCTGGAGGAATCCCCAGCCTTTTTCGCAAATCGACCTCTTGGCCTGTGTGTTGAAAGAAATCGGTATGGACCCCGTCAATAACCGTCTCGACCTTCGATTTAGGCAAGCCCATCTCCGTCACCATGAAATGGGAAACCGAAACGTTGCTTCCCACAGTGTAATCGGGCATTTTCGAAATCCACCGCTCTATGGCTCCGAAAACCCTTTGAAGCAGAGAACCTTCCTTAAAAAAAGAATAGGTGACCAATTCCCTGGTCAGACTGCCCTGGGCGTCAAAGACCAATGGAACCTTGCGGAAGCTGAATTTCCGGACAAAGTGACCCAGGATAGCTCCCTCGTGAAGATGTCCATGGATCAAATCGGGTTTTTCCCGCCAGAAAACCCGCAGGCTTTTGAAAAAGAGGAGGGCATCAATATAGAATTTGTGCCAGGAAGAGCCGGCTTCTAATTTATTGTACCAGGGGATCCGCACGATCCGCTCGGTTTTGATTCCCGGGATATCCCGGCCGATGTGATAGGTGCAAAGAATGATGTCGTATCCCAGATTTTGCAGAGCCCGGATCTCCCCCAGAATGCGCATATGACATCCCCGGTCGGCGAAAAAAGGGGTGGGAGCAATCATTAATACTTTTAAAGGACGTTCTTGAACGGCTTCCATTGTTTTAGATTCTTACACTTAACACTGAGAATTCATCTCTAACTTTTTGGTGCAATGGTCATAGGGGGTCTTGTTTTTTGATGTTGTCCACTGGTACGCCATGAGCTTCTTTACCGGGCCAAAATTCGAACATAAGTCCGAGAGCAGGCCTTCACCATTTCTCGAAACAGGCTTGGGTGACCGGGGGGCCTCCCGGCCTGTTTCCAATAAACTTTACTTTTGGGCCGGGATGGGGCGATGAATCGCCTTTTGGACAACTTTAAAAACAAGACCCCCTATGACCCTCCCAATTTCAAATATCTTTAGTTAGTATTAATTCCCCCAAAGATTTTCTTTCAGGAAGTTCTTGAAATATTCCCTGGGTACACCGGCAAAGGCCTTTCTCCGCGGGCGATCACATTGCCGACAGATCTCCAGTAAATGGTATTCCCGATTCCTGATTTTTTCCCGCAATCCTTGCATCTCGGGATTGTTCCAGATTTCAACGATGGTATTTTTTTGAAGATCCCCCACAATCATCCGCGCAAAAAAATCCTGGGGACAGGGCCCCACCGTTCCATCCCAATATACTACTAAGGCATACCAGGGGAAAGTACAAGCGAAAAGTGGCCTATTTGGTTCAAGAAGGGACTCCGATGGAAAGGAGATTGCTCCGCCCCAATTGTGGGGTCGGCGAAAGACCACCCGGTTCAATTCCAAAGATTTCAGAGAGGAAATAAATTGTTTCCATGCGGGCGTTGAATGTTTATTTTTGATCCCCATGGTCTGTAAGACCGTGACCGGTTTCCGATATTGGCCTTCTTTTTTCAACTGTAAAAAATGTTTAATATTTCCAAGGGTCTGTTCAAACTTGGCAGGAAAACGGTTTTTTTCGTAGTGGGCCGCCTCAGAGTCGTCAAAAGAAAAAGACAGGACCTCTAATCCGGAGGTTAATATTTGTTTGGAAAGGGAGTCCGAAAGCATCGTGCCGTTGGTGTGGATCCGGCAAGGCAGTCCCCGACTTTGAGCATAATGAATCAGCTCGATCAACTGGGGATGAAGCAAAGGCTCTCCCCGGTGGAAAAGATAGAGATCATGAACTTCACCCTTGATTTGATCTACAATTTCTTTAAAAAGGGCTGTGGAAATAAACCCTTTTTTTTCTTTGGGGATATTCTGATTGGGGCATAGCGGGCACTTCAAGTTACAGTGGTCGGTTAATTCGATCCAGATTCTCGAAGGAAAATATTTCAAACAGGATTCCCCTCTTCGGAAAGCCTGTCCAATCCGATATAGCCGTTTAAAATCTTTATAAGTACCCATGCTCCTGGTACCAGGTATAGGTTCGGGTGAGCCCCTCCATCAATCCGATCCTGGGATTGAAACCCAATTCCTTTCTGGCTTTTTCGATGGAAAAAGCCCGGTTTTGGCGATACCAATCCGCCCGCCGGCGAAAAATCGGAGGGGTAATCCCCAGAGGTTTGCAAACCGCCTCACAGAGAAAAGAGGCCACATAAAGGGGCCAGAAAGGGAAATGGGGTATCCTGACTTGCCGCTTTATGACCTTGGCCACGGCCTTGACCAGATCTTCAATGGCGATTGAGTCTTCATCGGCGACCAGATAGGTTTGGCCCAGGGCCTCATCCTTTTCCATGGCCGCCTCAAAGGCATCGTTCAAATTATCGATATACAAAGGGTGATAGGTAATCCGCCCGGACCCGAACATGGGAAAGACCCCGCTTTTGACCCGCCGGTAAATCATGAGGAAACGTTCCGGATCACCCGGCCCATAAATAGCCGTAGGCCGGAGAATCACCGAGGGCAGCCCTTTTTGGATATATTCCTGAACCACTTTTTCCCCTTCCCATTTGGTATATTGGTAATAATCCTTAGGGGCTATCGGGGCATTTTCGTCGGCCGGGGGATGCTTGATATGGCCGTGAACCCCTTCGGTGCTGCAATAGATAAAACGCCGGATTCCCTGTTTTAGAGAGGCCTCCAGCAGATTTCGAGTCCCCTCTACATTGACTTCCCAATAGACCTTATGCGGCAGATCCACCCCGCGAAAAGCCGCCGCCACATGAAAAACAACGTCGTTTCCGGTTACCATCCGGTCCATTAAAGCTTTGTCGGTGATACTCCCCAGAGTTATTCTCGCTCCGAGATTTTCCAGTTCATCCCAGAAAAGACCCTTGGAATTATCAACCACGGAAACATCATGACCCCGTTCAAGGAGCCGTCGAACCAAATGACTGCCGGTAAACCCGGTGCCGCCTGTTACCAAACAATGTATGGGCTGCACGCATCCTCCTAATATATAAACCTTCCCAAAAACTTAATATTTGCATTTTAGCAAAAAACTCATTGAAATTCAAATAGATATTTCGGACCAGGATTTCTTTTAAAATAAATCCCCGTTTAAGATTTAGAGCATGGCCGATATTTATATTGATTTAATCGATGGGTTTTTATAGTTTGAACCCTAAGCCAAGTATGACTTTTGGCCCTCGATGGTCCGGACAAAAAGGAAGAACCCATGAAAATAATATTTGTTTTTACCGAACTGAACCAGAAATTCGGGGCACTTCGTTCCCAGCACGGTCTGGCTTCGCTTTCGTCGATACTGAAGCAAAACACCCGGGCTGAAATCGGTTTTTCTTATTTTGCCGAATCTTTAGACCTGCAAAAATGGAAAGAAGATCTCCGGCGTTTTCAGCCTGACCTCATCGGTTTTTACTCCACGGCTGAACAGTTTCATTTTGTAAAAACCCTGATAGAAAAGGTCCCCACATCGGTGTTCACCCTCTGTGGCGGTCCTCATCCCACCTGCTATCCCCTTTGTCTGGAAAGTATACCCCGTCTGGATGCCATTTGCATCGGGGAAGGCGAATATGCTTTGCTGGATCTGGTTCAGGCCCTGGAAACGGACAGGGATTATACAACCATTAAAAATCTGTGGGTGCGAAAGAATGGGAATATCATCCGTAATGAAACCAGGCCTTTTATCGCAGAGTTGGATGAACTGCCCTTTGAAGACCGGGAATTGTTCAATACCCAGGAGGCCATCGATAAATACGGTTTTTCTCAACTGAGGATCATGGCCTCCCGGGGCTGCCCTTTCAGTTGCACCTATTGTTCCAATAAGAGAACCAGCAAGACCCAGCCGGGCCGGTATGTCCGCTTTCGGAGCGCCGACCATATCCTGGGAGAGATAACCGCCGTAAAAAACAGATATCACTTCGAAGAAATCTTTTTCGATGACGATATCTTTATGATGAACCGGGAAATCGTTTCCGAGTTCTGTTCCCGATACCCTCAAGAAGTGGGCAAACCCTTTGTTTTTTGCGGCCGTGTGGAAGCCTGTCACAAAGACATCCTGACCATGCTTAAGGAGGCCGGGGGCCGGAGGGTCGACTTCGGATTGGAATCGGGTCATGAAGATCTACGGCGAACGATTATGAAAAGAAAGATGTCCAACCGGCAAATCATTGAGGCCACCCGCCTGGCTAAGTCCGTCGGCCTACAGGTCAAGACCCTGAATATGGTTGGGTTGCCGGAGGAAACCAAGAAAAAATATTGGGAAACCGTCAAGATAAACCGGGAAATCAACCCCGATGTGGTCAGTATTTCCATCTTTTACCCTTATCCGGGGACTGAGCTTTATGATTATTGCCGGGAGAAAAATTACCTGAACCCCCAGGAGTCCCTTCCGGAAAATTATGTCTCCCGCCGGGAGTCCCTTCTGGAATTGCCGGGCTTTTCCAAAAAAGAAATCGCCCGCTGTTTTCGCTGGTTTGGTTTTCAAGTCTATTTAAAACACTCCCTGATCAAGGCCATAGGCTATAAATTGATCTATTCCCAGCATGGGGAATTCTTTTTGAATGTTTCCAAAAAATTTCGAAAGATCCTGCGAAAAATCTTAAAAGGCTTTTAAGGGTAATTTTATCTTGACAAAGGGGGAGGAATTTTATAGCAATTTGCATGAAAATTTTAAAAATTTATGGCCTATTCATTTTGGTGCTGGGATTGATCACCTCCTGTTCTACCAATTCCGGCAGCGGAGGCGGAAGTAATTCGAATGGAACTGGCAATGGCGGAACCGTTCCTCAAACGTATACCGAAACCGACTTGGAAGGAACCTGGCGGTGGAGTGCCGATAGCCAAACATACCCCCTGAACTTGACCGGAACCTTTACTTTTAACAACAATGTAAGACTTGTCGGCATGGATACCGATCGTTGCCCCGGTCCCCAGGATTTCTACGGTGCCCAGTTCTGGATGTGGCCTGACGGCTATGTGAAAGGCAATAATCTCCTCTTCTGTAGTATTCCAGGTTCGGAAATGAAATTCTCCATGGATTTTGTACCAGAATCGAAGAAAAGAACGATCAGCGGGCTCATGGATATCCATCAACGCGATCTGGATACGAATATCGATTCCTATGTACGTTTTGATATCACTTTGACCAAGCAATAGATTCTTAAAATACCATTCTGAGAAAATATCGCAAAATTTATTAAAACGCGAGATCATCTGCCTCTGGCCGAAAGATTCTGGAAGCTGGATAAAAATCCAGCATCCAGAATCCAGGTGCCATTATCAGGTATCGAGAATCAGACACTTACCGAACTTTTTCAAAATAAATATCCGGAAATCGGTCATTGGCCTTGTTGAAGGTCAGACGGACCGTGTCCCCCCACCGGGTTCCGATTTTCCAGAGGAAAACTTCATAATCGGCCAGATCGTGTTCGTGCTCCCCTTCGGATGCCCCCCATATCAGCCAGTGCCCATCCCGGGAAAACCGGGGAAAGTATTCATGGCTGAAAGAAAAAGGAAGATCCATGAAAATCCGTCTTTTTACTTTTTGAATAGGTGAGGCTATCAGAAGGGTTCCACCCCTGCCTTCCCCTTCCACCCAGATCAATTCGGAACTCCCCGGCCGCCAGGTTATTTCACAAGCATTCTTTCCTAATAATGTCTTGGACCATTTGGGAAGGTCCACCAGGAAAACCCCATGGTGTTTCCCACGAAGGGTTACGGCCAAAAGATCAGGATTCCCAGGGGACAATTCAGGATTGGAAGGTTCGCCTTCGAAAGGAGGAAGCCGTCCATCTAAAATAATTTTTTCTTTTTGGGAAACCAAATCTTTTATTATGACTTGATGATCCCTCAGAAACAGTATCCTTTGGCCATCAGGCAGCCACAGGGGGAAATTGCCGTTTCGAGCGGCCAGTTTTTCTTTTCCGGTCTCCAAATCATACTGATAGACATCCCAGGGAATTTGATCTCGTTCCGAAACCCATTTTTTTTGGGATCGGGCAAAAACTATCCGGTTCCCTTCCGGACTGAACCGGGGGTGATAATCGACATGGGTGTGTGAGGTTAATTGGTAAATAGTCAGTTCGGGCAGAGTCATCAAAAAGATCCGATGGGAACCGGTTCGGCTGGAACCCCAGACCACTTTTCCCTTCATGGGTCCGATGAGGGCACGGATGGATTCCCTGGATCCGGCCGGCCAATGGGTTTCCGTGGGTTTCAGGAAATAAAAACCGAAATGACGGTAAACAGATCGAATTCCGAAAAGCGTGAAGTAGACACCCGCCAGAAAAATGGCGGACAAAGTCAAGGTCCACCATACTATTTTCTTCTTCCTATGATTGTCTTTCCCCCTCATCAAACCTGCTTCTGTCATGACCTGCCCTTCCAAAATTGATCCTCATTTATTACCTTGCGTTTAACCTTGTCTCCATAACCGCTGTATGTTATAAAATATCAAATTTAGTTTATATACTCAGTTACGATGATCAGCTCGAACAAAAAACGGATGTTTTTTTCGTTTTACTGGTGATCTATAGGAGATTTAATGAGAATCTTATTGGTTTTAACTGAAATCAATCAAAAATTCGGCGCCTTGGGGGCCGCTCATGGGTTGATGTCTATTTCCGCATATCTTAAACAAAAGGGGTTTTCCGATATCCATTTCGGCTATTATCCGGAAAAGGACTATCTTGAAAAATGGCAGGAAGACCTTAAACGCATCCGTCCCCAATTAATCGGTATTTATACCACGGCTCCTCAGTTTCAATTCATCCAAAAAATGGTACAGGCCGTGTCCGATCCGGTCCCGTTTATCATCCTGGGAGGACCCCACCCGACTATTTTCCCCCAATGTCTGGACCAGACCCCGCGGTTGAATGCCATCTGTCTCGGGGAAGGGGAATATCCCATGTTCGAACTGGCCCAGGCATTGGAACAGGGAAAAGATTATACCCAAATAAAAAATCTTTGGGTAATGGGAGATGGCCGCCTGATCCAAAATCCCACCCGTCCTTTCATTCAGGATCTGGACAGCCTTCCTTTTGTGGACCGGGAGTTGAGCGACCATCAAAAGGTTATCGACAACTGGGGGCTTTCCCAGATCCGGATTATGGCCGGCCGGGGTTGTCCCTTTAACTGCACCTTTTGTTCGAACCACCGTATCAGAAAATTGCAGGAAGGGGGCTATGTCCGATTTCGCAGTGCCGATCATATCATTGAAGAGATCAAAATGCTTCAAAAAAGGTACCGCTTCAACGAGATCCTGTTTGATGACGACATCTGCTGGATCGATCGGGACCTGGTTCATGAGTTTGCCGACCGCTATAAAAAGGAGATCGGCCTTCCGTTCATGTTTTCCGGCCGGGTGGAAATCCTGGACCGGGACAAACTGACCAAATTGAAAGAAGCCGGAGGGACCCGGGTCGGATTCGGGGTGGAACACGGGGACCAAACTTTTCGGCATACCGTTTTGAGAAGAAACATGACCAACAAACAAATTCTGGAAGTTTCGCAGATTGCCAAAGAGGTGGGACTCCAGGTGAAGACCCTCAACATGGTTGGCCTCCCCGGCGAAACGTTGGAATTGCACCAGGCCACTATTAAAATCAACCAACAAATTAAACCTGATGTGGTCGGTGTTACTATTTTTTATCCCATGCCCGGCACCGATTTGTATGATTTATGTCTGGAAAAAGGTTATTTTAAAGAAGAATCGGCCTCTCTGGGAGATGAGGATACCATCTTCAAAAGAAGTCTGTTAAGAATGCCCCAATTTCAACCCAAGGAAATCGAAAAGGCAATGCGCTGGTTTACCTTCAAGGTCTTCTGGCCTTTTTCCAAGATCAAGGCCTTTGGCTACTGGGTCCTGTATTCCAAATACGGCGAACCCTTATTAAACTTCATGAGTCACCTTCGCCGGCCATTGAGAAAACTACTCAAAGGATTGTAATCAAAACCAATGGATTTACGAGAACGACAACTTTTAGACGAAGTAAGAGTCAAGTCCCTGTTTGAAGAAGAAGGGGGATTGATAAGAAAATATAAGCAGTTTGTAGTCGGCGATCAGGGCTGGTGGGCCCTTTTTAAATATGAACTGATCGTGACCCTCTTTGGCTGGATCCCCGGGGCGTTGGGCCTGGCCTTACGATACCTCTTTTTCCCCTTTCTTTTCAAAAAAGTAGGTAAAAAAGTCATCTTTGGGCGGGACATGAACATCCGCTCTCCCCACAAAATAACGATAGGGGATCATGTCATTTTTGATGATGATGTCTTTTTGGATGCCAAGGGAACGACTAACTCAGGGATCCGGATCGGCAATAAGATTTTTATAGGTCAAAACACTATCATCCAGACCAAAAATGGCGATATTATTCTGGAAGATGAGGCCAATATCGGCTATCAATGCGTCCTATCCTCCACTAACCTTCTAAAGATCGGAGCCAGGACTTTTATCGGTCCCTTTTGCCTGCTCATGAGCGGGGGAGAACATGACGTCAATTCCCCCCATATGGAACCGGGTCGCTCACTTCCCTTGAAAATCGGGGAAGACTGTTGGATCGCTGCCAAGGTCACTGTTTTTCAGGACTGCCATATAGGCAATCACTCGGTTGTCGGGAACGCCAGCCTGGTGAACAGTCCCATCCCCTCGAACAGTATCGCCGTGGGAACACCGGCTCGAGTCGTCAAACACCTGTCCCCGAAAGAATAATGAGAAAGAAAATATTTTTCCTTTTTTTTTCTTTTCTTGCCTCCGGTCTTCTTATTTATTATGTCTTTTCTCAACCCACCGGCTTGTCCTGGAAGCACCTGATCACCCGGTTTAATCCCGTCTATGGCTGGATTTACCTAAGTCTCTATGGGGCGGGATTTTTCCTCAGAACCTGGCGCTACCGGATTTTAATAAAGGCCTCTTCCCGGCAAACCCGGGTGCCATTCGGGTCCCTGGCCTTAGTCACCGCTTCCCGAAATATGCTGGTGGACCTGCTCCCGGCCCGGATCGGAGGTCTTTCCTACCCGGTCCTTTTAAATCGGGTTGTCGGGGTGGAGTTGTCCCATTGTCTGACGTCTTTTACCTATGCTTTTATTTATGACTTACTAAGCCTTGGTCCTTTATTGGGGCTGGTTGTTTTGTGGGACAGTTTATCAACCTCGCATTTTTATCCCTGGCTCTGGGTCTTGTCCGGTTTGATCCTGGTTATCGGTCTTCTGGTATTGTTTTTTTTAGAACCTATAGTCAGAAAAGCTTCTCAGGGGTTGCAAAAGTGGGGGAAAGCCTCGACCCCGGCAAAGGTCCCTTGGAAAAAGACCATAATCTTTCAATTGGAGGCGATCAGCCGGTCATTTTATCAGGTAAAAAAATCGAGGACCTTTTTGCCCCTTCTCGGGCTTTCCCTTGTCATTCGAGTAATCAAATACACCCTTCTTTATCTGATGCTCTTGGCGGTTGTAGAAGCCCTTTTAAATCGAAAAATGGATTTACCCTTTCTCATTATCCTCTTTGGGTTAGTCGGTTCGGAGATTGCCGCCAGTTTACCCATAAGCGGTCTGGCCGGGATCGGTTTCTATGAGGGCATTCTGGGGGGAACATTGGCCGGTTTGGGGATTCAACCGGCCCAGGGGATTTCCTTAGCATTGACCATGCACGTATTGACCCAGGTTGTGGATTACAGCCTGGGGGCCGGAGCATTGGGTTATCTGATTTATCGCTGGGGGATCCGAAAAAAAAATCTACTGCTTAACGCCGGAAATGGTGAAACAGGAAAACCGGCTGCCTCCGATTAAAAGCCACATGAGTTGGCAGAAACCCCTTGAAATCGGACCGGGAGATGGAAATTGGGTTATATATTCCTGAGACTTTCTGCCTCCGGAAATTTTATAAAGTAAATCACTGACCTTTTGCGTGGCCGGATAACCAGTGAAAGTGCTCCGGAAATCTTTGTATTCATCCAGAGAAAAAGCGTAAAAATAATCCCGGACCCGCAAGGGGGCGAAAGCACCTTTGTATTTTACATTGGCCCTTTTTAACCAGCCAAGGACTTCTCCTGCGCTGTGAACCTCCTCATAAGGAATACCAAAGGTATCATAGGCCAACTGTTCGGTATTCAGACCGTAATATCGTTTATCCAGTTTTTTAAAAGGGCCGGGGAAATATTTCATACCCAGCTTCACCCGTTTATCGGGATCATTAGGGGCCAATTTATTAAGAATCTTCTGGCGGATGGTCACCGGCCAGCGGCCGAAGGTATTGTAGATGCTGATGGTTACGGTTCCACCCGGTTTGGTCACCCGAACCATTTCCCTGAAGGCCCCTTCGGTATCGCCGGTAATCATGAAGACACCATAGGAATAGGCATAATCAAAGTAGTTATCCGGGAAATCCAGTTTTAAGACATCCATTTTTTTGAAGGTGGCATTCTCCACCTTACCTTCTTCTTTAAGTCGATTGGCCACAGCCAGAGAGCCGTCCGAAAGGTCAACTCCCACGGCTTCAGAGACCTTTCCCTCCACGGCGTACCAGATGACATAATTGCCGGTTCCGCAGCCGCATTCCAGGGTCCTTTTTCCTTCAAATTCCCGGGGATGAATCCCCAATACCTTTAACCGCCAACCCATTTCTTCGGCGGTTCGGCGGTTCACCGGCCAAGGATGCTTGGAATACATTCCCACATTTTTTTCTTTAATCGCCCTGATCTCTTCATCAGTTAAAATATCAGCCATCAGCCACCATCCAATGCAAATTTCTTAATTTTTCTTTTTTGGACTTGCTTATTTACCCTGTCAAAATAGTTCCCTCACTTGGGTAGGGCATTATCTAACATTTAAGGATTTATTGGTCAAGATTTTTTTGTTTTTTTAGTTATTTCTTGACTAAAAATAAAATTTATACTAAAAGCCGTCGGATTTTTATAGTTGGCGGCAGGCAAGAAGGGAAGCCTTATAATAAATTTACTCGACAGGTATAAAAAGATGAAAAACGGATTCACCATGATTGCACACTACGGAGCTGCCGATTATTCCGAATGGAATCGTGCCAGTGCCATGTTACGTAAACTTCGTTAATGACAGCTTCGTAACAGTCCATCTTTCCCGGGTTTTCGCGGGATTGCCCTTCACCTTTCGTCATTGCAGTGTGCTTCTAATGTACCCCTCCCTGTTCACGTTATGCGTGCCTTGCCTCTGTAGCTCGTTACTTTTGGCCTATTTGATGACTTTTTAACAGTCCATCAACATTGATGAATTCGTAAAAGGTCTGGATTTCCGTTTTCACGGGAATGACGTAACTGGGCTTTCGACGACTTCTTATGAGTCTATTAACATTATTTTGAATAATTTAATTGATTTTTTCAATTATACCTATTAGATTGCATTATTCTTTTACCCTTTAATGTTTTTTATTTTTTTATTGATGATAATAAATGACAATAATTTTATTAAGGTTCCTACTTAAAATGACGCCTGACAGAGCAAATTATGATGGCTCGTAAAAATTCAATAAAACCTTTTTGGGTCATTCCGGCGAAAGCCGGAATCCAGTGAAGTTAAATGGTTCTGGACAACGGGATTCACCGGGGTGACGACTTTTTACGAGTTCATCCAAGTATAGTAAAAATATTTTCGGAGGGCCTATGACCAAGAAAAAGATAAGTCAACTTGTACTTTCTCTGCCACTTCTCTTCCTGTTTATAATTGGTTGCGATTTGCTGGGAAAAATTACTTCGACCAAATCCGGTTCCGGTTCCAGTTCCGGAACCACAGCCCAAGACCAGCCTGCGCACGGCCAGGCCACCATCAATTTAATGGAGAAAGATATTTTCATTGGCGATAAACTCAATACCTCTTACATAACCTGGTTGGAGGGTTATTGCAAAGCTGGGCCGACACAGCTCATCATAGCCGATATGCCACTGATCCCGGGTCAGTTTACCCGTTCCATTGCTTCCGGCTATTGGGCAGCGCAGATGTTTGCCTTGGCCTCCACCTATGCCGGGGTATTTTCGTCACATTTTGACATGGAGGAACTCGTTTGGTTTTTTGAAAACCAGGATCAAATTTACGCCTGGTGGGACCGATACATTAGTGCGATCCTTAGCATAATGCAAAAGGCCCCTCAAACCACGGCGCTTATCGTTACAAATGATGAACCTGACCGATGCGGGGCAAGACTTGGATATGCGATCCAGAGTAGGTTAGCTTCCGTTAACAATCGGGTCACGTTAGGGGATGTACTCGACGAATGGGCGAAAATAAGAAGAAAATAAATGAGCTTAAAAGACTGTGGTTAGGCCAGGCGTTGCTCCTTTTCTTTAGTTTAGTGCATTTACTTTAACTTAGGGCTCGGGAGACCTTCCCGTCTCGTATTTCCTGTCTACCCCCTACGGTTTCAGGTTGACATTCAGTGCGGATTCCATCTGTTTTGTGTTCAAGCAAGGATCAAGGAAAATTATTTCGATAGTCAACCTCTGGATGTTTTTCTCGGCTCGCAAGAAATTCTTGTTACTTCCCATCATCCTGGTCCTGATTCTCTTGGGGGAGAGTTCAATTGCCCCCTTTCATCTATACCTTAGTTTTAAAAAATTTTTTCCCAAAAAAAGAAAAATGGAACGAAGGTGATAGGTCAAGATCCACAGGTTGCCCCAGGAAGGATGGTTCAAAAAAGAACCTTCTCCCTCTATTTTCTTTTAGGGGGAGCCCTGCTTTTATTCCTCTTCTACTTGGCTTTCTGGCCCCTGGTCTGGCGTGTAGTCATCCTTCCCCACGTCCGACCGGATAAGCACCAAGTGCGGGTAGAGTCTTCTACCCCCAATCGAGTTGAAAATACCTTTCTGTTTTTGGACAAACCGGACTCCTCTCTGACAGCCTACGCAGTCTGGCAAGTTCCCAAGGAAGGTTTTTACCATATAAGATTAACCTGCGACGATAATGGAAAAATGTTGATAGACAACCGCCCGATCATCACCTTATTCGGCATCAACGCCCAAAATGTTGGTGAAACTACGCAATGGTTGACCCCCGGGCCTCATTTTTTGGAATTACGACTCGACAATATCCTTAACCAGGGATGGCTCAGGATTGAAGTAGCAGAGCCAGGCCAGGCCAGCTATAGCTTCATGAGTACAGATGAATTGTCCTATCTGGAACTTGGAAACATCGAGACCTGGTTAGATATTGTTTCCTGGGGGAAAAGCTTTTGTCTTCTGGGGTCCCTGGGGCTTTTGCTAATCTGGACAGTTGTGTTTTTTCGTCGATGGACTGTCTTGATTTTTTTCTCATTGTTATTATCTTTGATCACGGGAGAGCTTTTTATTAGGATTGTTTATTGGGACGGCGGAAGGAAAACTTCCGGGGCCCGGGGAATAAGGCCTTCGAATTTCTGATATCCAAGGAAGGGAAACGAGCGCCGGTATTTAAAAAACCTTTAGGTTCAGGTCTCACCAGGATATTGATCCAAGGAGATTCTCTTACTTGGGGAGTCGGGGTTAGGGATTGGAAAGACCTCTATCCTTTCCGGCTCTGGCAACTTCTCAATCAAAAAGGCATCCGATATGATATGGAGACCCAGGCCGAAGCAGGATGGGAAATCGATAAACATCGGGATGTCCTGGCTAAGGTGGGACCATTACTACAACCGGACATGATCATCTATCAATGGTATATTAACGATCTCGAAATAAACAAGCAAAACAGGCCCGAAAACACACATGGATATAGGTTGCGTTTCTGGGAGAGTTTTTTCACTCACCGGTTTTTAATTAGACACTCTTACCTTTATTGGTTTCTGGATAAGAAGCTGGATGCTATCTTACCTCCTTTGAACCCCACCTACATCCAATATATATTGGAAGAATATTCCGAAAAGACGCCGGGATGGTTTTTATTCCGCTTGGCGTTCCACGATTGGGCGACGTTAGCCAAGTGTTATTCTAAAAAAAGAATCCTTATGCTTTACCCTTTTCTCACCTACAAGGGACAATACCCTTTTAAACCAATCAATGATCGGATGAAGAAGATTTCCTCCCCTAATCGGTTAACCTTTCCGGCTATTTGGGTCTCGACAGGTAAAGGGGAAGAAGTCCCTGACGTTACCTCATATCTGGGAAAGGCTCTTTCTGCTACTGAGGGAAAAACCCCTGCGGGAAATATCCTTTCCACGCCGCTGGTCTACCTGGAAAAAGGGCCGCATCAAGTCCTATTTCGACTTAGAAGAAGTCCGCACGATAAAAAGCCAATGATAAAAATAAAGGTAATGGCCGGGGATCACTTACTTACCGAAAAAAAACCGATAAAAGAAAATTTTAAAAAAAATGGGGATTGGTCTGATATTACCCTATCCTTTTTCAAGGATAAGCCCTTAAATGAACGGGTGCGATTTCAAGTCGATTATTTAGGTCAAGGAAACCTGCGGTTTGATTCTGTCCAGTTGCCTGTAGACTATAGGATAGAGGTCGTTGATTTACTTCCCAACTTGAAAAATATGAAAACCTGGTCCAGTCCTTTTGACGCCCATCCCAACATCAAAACCCATCAAATAATGGCCGAAGTGTTATTTCGTTCTTTCACCTCTGGGAAACCACCCATATCCAAGGACCGTTTCCCCTGGTCTGGTCCTAAAAATTAAATTTGAACCGTCTCAATAAGGGACGGAAATAGAGCTCGATCCCGCTGGTAGCAGGATAGAAATCGAAAATCAAAGAGAAAATCAGGCAATAAACAAGAAGTATTAAAAGATGGGGGAAATTTTAACCTATTCTCCCGGACCCATTGACTTTTCACCTATTTGAATCCTTTTTCATGCCCCAGGGGCAACCGCTGATTTTATTACCGAGTTCACGGGCTTAAAATCGAAGAGCTGTTAAGGATTAAACTTCCCATGGAGAATCTTTTTTAGCACCAAGGAAAGATCCGATTTCCCCTAAACATGGCTTATCTTGGTAGGTATTTGACCATGATCCGGATATCATCCTTTAACCGGGATCTCTTTCACTCGCTGTCCGGTACGCGGGGCTCGAATCGACAGATAGGCCAGCAATTCATAACCGCTAAAGATATCCCGAAAGGGTTGAAACGCAGGATTGAGCAAAAACTGACGGCGGTAACCTCGAAAACCGTTGGTGGTGTTGTTGTATCGAAATCCCACAGCCAGATATGACATCATCGTAATTATCCGATACGAACCTTTTTATGGTTTTTTATCAGGGCTTTTCAGAGAATGGCATCTTTAGTACGAAAATAGATTTTAAATCCTTCTCAATCCTCTTTTTTTAAAGGGGGCCGGGGGGATTTTCATGATTCGTTGATGCCCACACCAGGCGGGTTTGAGAGCTTAGAACGAAAATACCGTTAAGCATTCGGCAAATTGAAGCTCGCCTAAATTTATCCGGTTAAAAGTAATATTTTATTCCCAGGCCGAGGATCCAAGAATCCAGGACAAAAGTGCCACCGTCCCGGCCAACCACAGCCCGACCGTCATCAAAGGCAAGGGTATAACTAAAATCCACTTTGGCCAAATGATAGCGGACATCCAAATTAAGCGCCCAATTTTTTAAAAAGAAATAGTCCACTCCAATACCCCACAAAGCCCCAACACAGTGGTCCTCTGTGGCAAAAATACGGCGGTATCCGTCATTTGGATAATCTTCGGGCTTATTTCCTTGACCGGTCCAGTTGTTATAAACCTCCAGACTTGGAAATCCATAATAATACCAGTCGTTCCGTTTCCAGGAAGTTTTGGTGTAACTGACACCCCACAAAACATAAGGGACAACCGATTTATGAAAATGGGGCCAACGTAATTGGAAAGCCAACATCAGGGGAGTCCATTCCACGAATCCATCGGTCCAGCGTCTGTCATGTTCAGGGTAAATATCAAAGGCCCTATTCAGAGCAGCGGCTTTAAATTGATCATAACTTAGTTCAACGGCCAAGTATTTAGAAAAATTGACCTGAACCACAGGTTTGTAGGGAATAAATTTTTGTTCCTCATCCAATAAAGTAATGTTTCCGAATATTTCTCCCCGATTGTGCTGCATCTGGAAATAGGTCGAACGGAGTCCCAAGCCGACCTTCCATATTCTTTCTTCGCTCTTTGCACCTTTAGTCCCTGCGACTTCACTTTGGGCTATCTCAACCTTGGATGTTTTATTCGGGGTTGTCTCTCCATAACTTAACGCCGGAGGAATAAGAAACAAAGAGATAAAAATAATAAACAAATATCGTTTCACAATCGCCTCCCTGACTTAAGAAATCTATAGCGCTAATATAATAAATTTTCGGAGGGGTCTCCAATTAATAATAAATTCCCCCAAAAGTGTCAATCAGAAACTCCCGATCATTATCTATCTCACGGCTAACCCGGCCACCGCCAGACCCAGTTCTCGGGTATCCGTAGAACCGGGAATGAGATGGGCGGGGGATCGTAATTGATCCACCTGTAGATTCAGGCAAAGTAACCCTGAAGAAGGAACTCTTTGGGGGAAGTTCATTACTAAATCGGTCCAAATCCCGGCGGGAAGATCGAAGGTGGTTTCTCCGAAAGGGACAAAGGAGAAACGGTCCGGACTATAGGCCAGTTTTAGGGTTCCGGAAACCCGTTCGCCCAATAAAGGGTCGCCGCTGAAGGCTCTTACATAAAGTTGCCTATTCTTGGGCTTGGTTGAAAGATACACTTCGGCTCTCCGGCTGGTCCACCGAACCTGTCCAGCTTCCCATTTTTCTAAGAAATACCACCCTGGCCCAAGTCCACGCCAGTCCTCTTTCCCCATTTGCAGGAACGGCTCAAATTCAGCTTGATGCAGATAAAGGGCTTGAAGATGGCTCCAACGATCATCATAACCATGATGTTTCCGCCGCCAGTGAATATTGGAATCAAAGTTTTCACATTTCTCCAAGTATCGTTTTTCCCGCCGGGCCACTTTGAGAAGGGCTTCATCATCATCGCAATCTTCCCTTAAAAACCCGTCCCAACCGACAACGACCCCTAAGTTCCGAACGTCGTTTGTTGAAAATTCATAATCATTAGCCACCGGGTGGTCTGCCGGTTTCCATACAGGACCGGACAAAACAACAGGAAAGGTTACCTGTTCGGCATCTTTCATCTGAAAAACAATTCTGACCGTCGTAAACATGCGATCCGGGGGAAGGCTGAAATGGGTGATCGGTCGTCCTTTTAGACTGATCGTCCACCACCCCGGAGGAAGACTTTCCGGGACCAGATAAACCATATTCAGGTAAAATATCTGGTAACGGGCCTTGCTTGCAGGTAAATTGAGTCTGGCCTCTGGTTGTGTCCAACGGAAGGGAGTGGTCAACATTCGGGCTATACCATCCATATCAGACCCATGCTCTTCAACAGGATAAAAACCGGAGATGGGCTCCACTTCTTCCGGATGAATTAATCTTATATGACTAAGACGAGCGGCCTCAACCAGGAGGGTTGAGCGAAATCGCGGCCAAAACCGGTCGATCAGACCTGCCAGTGAAGGCCTGGAGAATGGGGGGTCCAGACATTTGGAATAATGGACCTGTACTTTCCCGAATCGGTACATCTCTTTGTTTTGGCCTTCAAGCATATAGGCCAAATCTGAAGCGGAATATTCTCGTATATGCCTGGTTGAGAGAATAGAACTAAAACTCTCATCGAATCGGCCGGAAATTTCAGAATGAATAGTACGTCCGCTTATCATTCTAATTAAATTTTCCAGCCGATTGAGATTGGGGGTGGTGATCAGGATCCTTCCCCCCGGTTTGAGTACCCGGAATGACTCCCGAAGCAGCCGAAAGGGATTATAGTGGAGGTGCTCAATGATTTCTGAGGCCAGGACCACATCAAAAGATTCATCAGGGAAGGGGAAGTATTCGGATTCAACATCGTTCAAGGTTATCAGGATATTGGCTCGGGAGAGTCGATCAACGATCATCTGAAGGCTGGGTGTGCTCTCGGTCCTTCCGGTAAGCCCGTCAACCTGAAAACCCAATTGATGAGCCGCGACCGTTAGATGACCAGGAAAGGCACCCACATCCAATAGTCTCCGGCCTTGACCCGAGCCTAAGATCGCCAGGGTATCCAGAAAACGAGCGGAATGATAGTCGAGGTAATGTTCTTCCCAGGGGAGCAGGGGTTCTCCCGCATACTGTTTTACCAAGGCCTTGAGTTCGTCGGTATTCATGGACTATCTCTGACCTTCGCCTGAATCAAGCACTTCTATTCGATCAACCAATACATCGGTCTGACCTAAAAATTTTACCCGATATCCAACTTCACACTGAAAGGGAACGTTAAAATCCAACCGGACCGGTTCATAACCATCGGTTTTAAGGTCCTGGACCTTAACCGTTCTCTTGCTGAAAATCCTCTTTCCCATATCAGTGGCCACTTCTAATAAGACAACATTTTTTTCTTTGCCAATGGGGGAAAGGTCTTTCAGGCGGATAAAAAACCCGGCCCGGTACAAACCCGGCTTAAAGGTCCGATAGGGGCCATGACAAAGAAAAACAGGTGGATGGAATCCGGCCTTGCCGAATACCGCCTCTTTACCTGAGGCCAAAGTATCAGGAACCACCGTGCCGGTTTGACGAAGCAACTCTTCGGCTTCAATCACTCCTGGTCCTGTGTTTTGGTCGGCAAAGCCGATGATCGCCAAGTTAAAATGCAAGGAAACCTTTCCTGAAAAATAGATCCGGAATCGTATTTCTCCCACCTGGGAAGTCTCAAATTCCAAAGGAACATCGATCCAAGTTCCGAAAGGGCTGACCTCTCGACCCAGAAAAACCTTTTGTTTTAATAGCTTATCACGGTCCTGGATAATTTCGAGTCGCCCCACTTCTTGCAGGGGATCAGCAGGTCCGGCCTTGATTCGAAATCTGGCCCTGTATTTCCCGGAAGGCAAATACCTGTTGGGCCCAAGAACCAGATATCCAGGGTGATCCTGACCGGGTGAGGCCAGAGCGACGTTACCCTTTGCACCGGGACGGGGAACCATTTTCCCCTGAAGCAGAGCCTTTTCATCCATAAGCAAGTAATATCCGGAGGCCAAGGGATCCATTACATATCTTCCGGTTTCCTGTGGCAGGTAATTAGTATAAAAAATAGTCGATACCGGTGAGGTAATGATGGACTCCTTTGACGAAAGATCGTTAATTAGATCCAGATTTGTTTTGGGTTTTACTCCCACCCCATTCCGCCCCCCTCTAAGGGGAAGGGTAGAAAAAAGAAAAATATCCTGATCGTGGTCAATAAATTTTAGAGAGGGGGAAGCCATCAACCGCTTCAAGGCCAGCCTCGGAGGAAAGGGACTGATCTTTTCCGGGTAGACCATAGAATTATCATGAAAAGTAATTAAATCAACTTTGAGTTTTTTTAATTTTTCTACCTGGTTCGGTTTAAATTCCCCATAATCCATAGGAAAGAGAGGCCAGAAAATTTGCCGAACATAATCCCGAACCACCACCGGGGCATATCCGTTTATCATGGGTTTTCGGGTTCTAGTAACCGTATATTCATAAGCTGAAGATTGATGGGAATCCCCAGGCCAGATAGGAAGTTCCAGGACTCGCTTCCCATCTGACAAACTTTTTTCGATCTGCTTGTATATCCGATTATCCATGGACATTATAGAAATCCCTAAGGGTTGCCAGGTATGATATTCAGCCAATACTAAAAGAATAATCATTAAGGGAAGCCATTTCCTTAAGCGCATCCAGCCCCTTGAGGCTAAACCTTCCCGGATGGTGGTCACGGCCATTCCGGCCAGTAAACACAAGAAGATCATCCCTATCATCAAAAATCGACCAGGCACCCTGGAGTATTTAAAAAAAGGAAAATATTGGTAAAGAAATTGATAGAGGGGGAATGCGTTCAAAGTCGGCCCCAGAGTCAGGATGGCGGCCAAAAAGGCCAGGACGCCGGCCAAAACCAAATGTCCCGGCTTTTTAGGGTTGCGTCTAAAAAGAGGAATCAGTCCAAAGACAGCCAATATGACCAATCCCCATCCCAAAAGAACAAACCGTTCAGAATTGATATCCTGCCAAAAGAGAAAATTGCTTGCTTTCGGAGAAAACATACGAATCTCGGCGATGGTCCGCCCCTTGCTGGCTACGGAAGGTAAAAAAACAGTAGTCCGGACATACAGCAGGTAAGCCGAAGCGATCAAAAACCCCGATCCCACCCCTATGATAACAGTCCAGATCCTTCTTCGGTCAAACATCAGAAGACGATCCCTTTGTTTAAGCCATTGAGCAATCAGGAGGAAGGAAAACAAACCCAAACATAATAGCATTACGATCAGACCCAGGTGGGGAACATTGATTCGGGATTTTAAGGCATAAAGCCACAAAAGCAGGAAAATGAAAAAGAGTTTTCCCATCTGAAGACGGGCTTCGGCAAAGGAAAGGGTGGTTAATCTTGAAAATAAGGCGGACAGATAGAGCCAGATTAATAAGGTGGAAATGACCCCTAAAATCAAGGGTTGGAGCAGGTCAAGGTGCCAGAAGGGGAGTCCGGTTTTATTCCCGAATCGAATCCAAAACATAAATGAAATCGACAAACCACCGGTTAAAGCCCCAAAAAAACCGGTCCAAAAGGATATCCTTTTCCATCCTTGTCCTTGAACCAAAGGAAAGGGTTGAATGAGCAGGATGCGACTCGGCAAATAAGCCCCTACGGTCAGGGTCGTTAAAAAACTGGTATGGGGATCCATCCAGGACATGAGAATAAAACATAATCCGGCCGCACCGCCGTAAACTTTTCGTCCGGTTGTCAAGGTCTGTTCTATAAAATACAGACAAAGGGGCAGGAAAAAGATCACATACCCGGTGAGTTGGCCCCCGGCGATATGACTCACCCGATAGGGAAAAACTGCAAAAATGAGCCCGGCCATTAAAGAGGCCCAAAGGTCTTTGGTCCAGGTCCGGGCCAGGAGAAACATAGCCAATCCACAAAGCAAAAAAGATAGGAGAATTAATCCGTTATAAGCCCCGATAGACCCCAAAGGCAAAAGAAGGACATAAAGGATTGAAAAAGGGAAATTGGCATAAACCGTGCTCATGGGTCCTGCCGGCCCGTTAAATTCATAGGGATTAGTCAAAAGGGACGAATTACCGAAAAGGTTGTCCGAAAAAAGCCAATACCAGTAGTAGGACTGCAGTTGATCGCCGGGCATCAGCGGAACCCGCTCAAAACCCGATATCGGTCTTAGGGTATAGGGGATAGAAGAAAAAAAATCCAGGGTCATGGGCCAGGTAAAAATGATCCCCGCCATCAGGAACAAGGCCAGGCAGAGGACTATGGGACGTTTTGACAATCTTTATCCTTCTCTAAAATTTTCTTGTTGCCCTTGGTTTTTTTTGGTAAACCTATTATGAATTCAAAGAGATGTCAAGCTTAGAAGAGTACCGGAACCGGCCAATGCGTAACACCTTCTATTTTCTAATCATTCTATCAATTGCTATTTTCCTTATTGCAATAACCATTCCGGTTCTTCCTTTTGATTCCGATCAGGCCATCGTGGGATTGATGAGTAAACATATCCTAAACGGAGCCTTCCCCTGGCTTTATTATGGGGACTCCTACAGCGGCATTCTTGAGCCCCTTCTGGTTTCCTGGTCTTTTCTGTTTTTTGGAATAAACCAGTGGAGTCTTCATCTGATTCCCGGGTTATTTTCAATCCTTTTTATCATTTCTATTTATCAGCTTGCTCGAGAGCTTTTTAACCGGGAGATGGGCCTGCTCAGTATGCTCCTGGCCGCAATTCCCCTTTTTCCCATGGGTTACTATCGTTCCCTGGCCTATGGGGGATATATTGAAATCCTCTGGCTGGGCAATATTATTCTGCTGATCAGTCACCGTCTGGCACTTCAAAAAAAAGAGATATCTCTTTTACTTCTGTTCTTTTTTGGCCTCCTTTGGGGAATCGCCTGGTGGACCTATCCGATCAGTATTGTCTATCTCATAGCCGGTTTTTCTTTTCTTTTCCTTATCCGAAGGGAATTGGCCTTCAATGGCAAACTTCTATCCTCAATTTTTGGGTTCTTCCTGGGCAGTACCCCCTTCTGGATTTGGAATGGGCTGAATCAATTTCCATTCCTGTCTTTTTCCCAATCCCAGGAAAATCCTGATTATTTCTATCGATTCCAAAGATTCTATCATAAGTTCATAGAGTTTTTTACAACCGGTCTCAAGGGGGATGTAAATTTACTCGCTTTTATTACAGCCGCTTTTTTTGGACTAAGCCTCTTTTTTTTAATCATAGGCCATAAACGGCTTCGAAGGCAATTTCCGGCAAACCGGGGATCTACCCTTCTATTGCTTTTTTTTCTGATTTTTTGTTCAACCTACATCGGCTCCCGGTTTAGTGAGCAGAACGCCTCAAGGTATCTCTTGCCCCTTTATTCCCTTATCCCTATCACTATGGCTCTGGTCTGTTACACCTTCAAAAAAACCAGGAAAATTATTTTTTTCGGTTTGTTCGCTCTTCTCTTTTTGATCCATATCTATCACCAATTTTCCCTGAATCTTTTCTTACAAAACTTCTCGGTCCAACACCGGAAACAACTGGCGATTGAACAAACCCTTGTTGATTTTATAAGAAAAAAAAATATATCTTATGTGTATACACCGGAATATTGGAGTGCCGCCAAGCTGACGTTTAATGCCAATGAGTATCCGGTCTTCTGCCAACCCTTTAAAGAGCGATACCCCCTCTACACCTTAAGGGCCGATGCCCTTCTCAACCCGTTCTTCGTCCTGGAAGGGAAATACCGCCAAAGCTTTGAAGAAATGTTTAAGGCCGCCGGGGGCTCGTATAAAAAAGAAGTTTTTTCGTCACAGGAAAAAATAAAAGGCTATGTCCTTTATTACGATTTTCACCCCCCGGTATCGGATGGTCTGGAAATTCTGCCTGATGGCTGGAAAGGGAAAAGCAATAGTAGCCCGGACTCGAAAGGTCTGGCTTTTGACCGCAATATATCCTCCTTTTGGACATCATCCGCCCCGCAACAATCAGGGATGTTTTATCAAATCGATCTGGGCAGGGTTTACCAAATAAAACGGGTTGTCTTTGGGTGCGGCAAAGGGAAGGAAAGGGATTTTCCGGCCTTTTATCGGATAGAAATATCCGCCAAGGAGGGGGATTGGAAGAAAGTCGCCTCTGTTAAAAACAATTGGACCTATCTGTTTTGGTCCGGGGGACGTCCCTTCTGGAAATTAAAAGATGGTCGGATAGAAATCAATTTCTGTCCCCAGGAGGCCCGATTTATCAGGGTCACTCTGACTGGTCCGGCCCCTCAGGCCTGGTCCCTCGGGGAAATATTCGTTTATCAAACCCACGAGCGGCCTGAATCAAAACCCGTCTCCGCGGAAGAACTGATTTCATTCTTATCGAAAGAAAAAATAGAATATGTCTACGCCGACTTTGGACTATCCGCCCAAATCACCCATCACACACAAGGCACGATAAAATGCCTTCAGGAAGACTATGACCTCACCTTTGGAGAGGATTCAGGCCTGGGAGGATATAATGGTGCCTTTCCTTATTTAAATCGGTTAAAAAAAGTTGTGGATTTTTCCCTTAGACCGGCCTTTGTGGTCGCCAGAGAAAACCAACCTTCTTTTATCCGAGCCTTGGATACAATCCATGTTACTTATTCAGTTAAAAACTTTCGAGATCATATCCTTTGCTATGGAATAAAAGTTTCAGGGCCGGGGAAGATCAAAGGAGAAGGACGTTTCGGGTCTTTTTATTGGAATGGCACCCACCTGTTGCCTATGGGTCAAACAAAACAACTTATTACCGGTTCCTCAGCCCCTTCCTGATCCCCTTTTAAGGGTCAAAAAGACTTCTATCACCACAAAAATTATTCAATAGCAATCTGACCAACCGTTCTTAATTTCTTAATTTTAGGATATTAGATTAATAGACCGCTATGAACAAAAAATTTCTCTGGATGATTTTATTTTAGGTTCTCTTAGGTGTAGGTTAATACAATACGATCTTCTGTTCTATTCTAACGAGAAAGGTCTGCAGAAAGGATTCCTTCGGGCAGCGTTTTCCCTATTTATCTAATTTTTCCAACCGTTCTTTCTCCTTGCCCTTTGTTCCCTCTTTATTTTATACTCTTTCCACCTTTAAATCCTGACTGCTACCTATCCTAAATGACTTAACATTCTGATATGGAGAAAAAATTCCTGTTCTGGTGTTTGCTGACGATTTCAGCCATGGTTCCTTTATCTTTGTTCTTCACGGGGCCTATGGATATGGCCAGGAATATAGACGGCCCAGGCCAAGTAATGCTCACAGGCAAGTCGATACATCTGGATACTTCTCTGATACCGGGGTGGTGGACCCGGTTTGATCTCATTCTCAGACATGAATCGATTCATGGTCTTGGAGATCTTAGGGCGGAAGTCCAACCCAAGAAAACCGGAGAAAGGCCGATCCGGTACAATAAAGAAAAAACCATATTCCGGCTCCAAACCAATACAAGTCCTCCCCCCGGAGTGACCATATTCAACCCCACCAATCAAGCCCTGGTTATCCAAAAATACAGCCTACGTAATTATTCAGCCATAAATACAGGCACTCCACGTCTGGCAATTCTTCTTACCCCCTATCCGGTTCCGCCACTCCCTGTGCGGACTTCGATACTCTTAACTTTGATCGTCTCCTTTTTACCTATACCGGGATTGATCCTTTTTTGGTATCGGGGTGTTCGACGCCTAAATCAATGGCAGCTATGGGTACCCATATTTTTCCCCTGGATCATAATGATTTTAGCCGGAGCACTACTCCTGGGAAGTAGACACCTTTTACTTTCCTGGGAAACATTATTAATCACCTGTCTTCCCGGTTACCTGTTGTTGGCCCTGACCAGTCGGCTCTTTCAAGAAAAACTTTTCGTGCCTATGATAGTTTCTTTAATTGTAGTGAATTTTGGTATCCTGATCGGAACGACCTTGGGCGTAGGGCTTCCTTTGAATCTATTTGTTTTAGGATTGATTTACCAACCTCAATTTATCATTACTGCTGAATATGCCGGGATGGCTTATCTTTTTCTGGCCTTTTTGCTTTATTGGAAAAGAAAAGATTGGTTTTCCCCAAACAAGCATTTATTTCGATCATCAATTTTGCTCATCTTTTTACCATGTTTGATTATTTACCTTGCCAATGGTTATTCCATTTGGGGTGGGGACACTACCTATAATAGCCTGCTTCCATGGCGAATAATTCAAGGGGAAGGCTTTTCTTTCTCAAAAGAGTATGTCATCCAGCACGGGAGTTGGGGCCTAATTCAGGTAGGCGATTATTTTGCCCCAGTTTTTCCAATTGGCCCGGCCTTTTTGGGTATACCTACGACTTTAATTAATTATTTATTAACCCCGACCCCGATGTTTAGTGCTATAGGTTGGAACCAGAAAGTTACAGCTGTCTGGGTGACCGCCCTGTCGGCCGCAATCATGTTTCAATTGATTTATCTAGTAAGTCGGAAACGATGGCTAAGCCTACTTTTGGCATCAGGGTTTGCTTTCGGCACAACTCAGATTACAATATCTGCCGCCGCTTTATGGCAGCACGGCCCGGCGGTTCTTCTTATCTGCGTGGGTATCTTTTTTCTGGTTAGAGGTCAACAAGGAGATCCTCGGTTTTTTCCATTGGCAGCCTTACCACTGGCATTCCTTCCCGTTATGCGTACCCAAACGGTGTTATTCTATCTGGCAGGTTTGGCCTCTGTTGCCCTCCTCCAGCCCAAAATGATTTTACGTTTTTTTTTATGGTCCCTTCCAGGAATTAGTTTAACCCTGTGGGTCAACCTGGGACTTTATCATTCCCTCCTGGGGGGTTACGGATATCAGGCATCCGGAAATGATTTTGCTACCCCACTACTCGAAGGAGTAATGGGTTCCCTTTTTTCCCCCAACCGAGGGCTTCTGGTCTTTTCTCCCTTTCTGATCTTGGGGATTATAGGAGGGGGAATATTATGGGTCAAACGTTCGGTTATAGCCATTTCCTTCGGCCTGGCCGCTGTGCTCTTTTTTCTGGTCCATGCCAAATATGGGCATTGGCATGGGGGCTATTGTGTGGCCCCGCGCTTTGCCAGTGAAGTGGTCCCCATCCTCGTTTTTTTCAGTATTTATTGGTTCGTCGAATTCAAAAAGCCTTGGACACGACTGGTCGGTTGGACACTTACTTTCATCTCTATAGCTATCACCCTCCCCGGTTTTTTTTTCATACATGAACAGGGGCAATGGAATGTCTTTCCCGATGTGGACTATTACCGTAATGAAAGAATCTGGGATTATTGTGATTGGCTGCCGATTCACTTCAGGCACTACTTTGGTCTGGTGCATTTTAAAGAAACACCCGCCTATCCCTTTGTGATTATCGGTTCCCCTGAACCCTTAAAATCAAAGATGCACCATTACCGAGTAAAAGTGAACTTGGAAAAAACACCTTTAGAGGTCGTCAAGTTGACCAATATTCCTTTAAAAAAAGGCAGTTATCAGATCGTGTTCAAAGGAGATGCTGAAAATTCGACTAAGGCAATTGCCGATTTCATCATTGGATTCACTGGCCATAAAATTGAAGAAAGGTCCCTTCCGATCGAAAAAAAACCATCCTTCACCTTAAGCCATATTATTAAGGTCGAAAAACCAGTTTCGGTTGATGTCCGCCTGAAGGTCTCCGGCCAGGGGGCCCTTATTTTTGACACAATACAGATTTTTCCCAAAACCATACGATCAAAGGGTCAATAATTTTTTCGTAAAGCTTATCAAAGAGTTTTAAATTTTCTCTCTCCATATGATAAAGTTGAAGATCATTCAAAAACCTCATTTTCTGCTTGATCTCCTCAGGTCCTTATTTTATAATTCTTTACGCAAAGACTCTTCAGGGAATATCTCTTTCTCCCCTCATAAGGCCAAAATGAATTGGCAGACCGTAACTTTTTTCAATTATTTCAAATTTAGTAAAGAGGAATGGATAAAGGATCTATCTTCTCATCTTTTCCTGGCACTCTTGGTCATTTTTAAGTTCTGGGACTATTTAAATCCCTATGGTGAGTTCTATTGGGCGGGCGACTTTCTTGAAGTCACCCCGATGCGGGACTATTTTTACCACAACTTAAAGAAAGGAATCCTGATCCTTTGGGATAGCCATATTGCCACCGGAATGCCTTATCTGGCTGCAGATTATGGAGTTTTTTACCCGATAGATTTGCTTATGGGGATTCTGGGTCAAGATTATTTTGTCCCTTATCGACTCGCATTAATTCATGCTTTGCATTTTTGGTTGGGTGGTCTATTTACTTTTATCTATACCCGCCAATTAGGCCTTTCCCGTTTCCCTGCTCTGACAAGCTCCATTTGTTTTATACTGGGAGGTTTTTTGCTTGGACATGCCTATCATCGAAATGTAATACAAACCTATATCTGGTTTCCTTTAATCCTTTATTTTTTAGACAAAGCCCTTCATCACCGTAATGCCATCTGGGCTATGGTGGCTGGACTAATTCTGGCTGTATCTTTCCTGGCCGGTCATGCCAATTTTTTTTATTTTATCATCTTATTTTTAGCCTTTTATTTCCTTTTAAGGGTCTACCTGGGAATACAAGAAAAAAATTGGAGAAACATGACCGTGGACGCCTCTTATTTCATGATCATGGGTATCTTTTGCCTGGGAATCTCAGCGATTCAACTGTTTCCTGTTGTTTTCACCAGCCTGAATACCCATCATGCATCTTTTCCTTTCGAATGGAAGGCCCAGCTTCCCTTTCCGCTTTTCAATCTGATTCATTTCCTCATCCCGGATTATACCCAATGGGCGGCTTTTGATATTGGGGAGCAATACGGATACATAGGCGTCCTGCCCTTACTCTTTGCTATCTGGAGTATTTTTCAAATGAGAGATAAAAGGGTCATTTTTTTTGCATTGGTTGCTTTTTTTGCCTTTATCGCCTCTCTGGGTGAACTCACTCCCTTATATAAAATCCTTTATCATTTCCTTCCCGGTCTTAACCAATTCCGTATCCCGAGCCGGTTTAATGCCTTGATCATCTTTCCGCTGGCCGTTTTGGCCGGCTTCGGATTTCAATTCTTTCTCGATCAAAATAATCGTGAACAACCGACCAGAATAAAGGAATCTCTTAAGGGCTTCCTTTTTCTTTTTTTGGGATTAGGCCTTATTATCTTTTCTTATTTAGAGTTCTTTTACTTGCCTTCTCTCGAATCAACAAAACTTTCTTCCGGCCCTTGGGGATTATTACGGAAAGGTTTTTTTTGGTTTTTATTCCTCTGGGGGGCCTCCTATTGTTTGATCTCCCGAAGGAACCAAAACCGTTCCACCCTTTTATTAAAAATTTTCATGGTTGTTTTGATTAGCATCGATTTGCTCTTCTTGGGCCGAATTGAAGGCGGCGGATCACCAACCGATCCGGCCCTTATTTCTCCTCAGGCCCAAACAATCATCAAGGAGATAAAAAAAGGGGCCTCTCCTTTCAGGATCAGCAATCGAGAAAAACAATTATCTCCGTTGTCTTTATCCCGGGAAGGTATCTCCGATTATGACGCAGATAACTGGGTGGGTTATATTGGGACGATTGTTCCTCAAGAATATCTGGGGATCTATTTTCTCATTAACAAAAACCCTGCGCTGCTGGATCTTATAAATGTGAGGTATTACATCGGTTCCAAGCTAAAAATGAATACCGGGCCGAAGGAATTCAAGATCGGGGGGACCGGTGAGGATAAGGAATTTTTCCTGAACTATCCGATAAAAATATCCAGTCTGATTTTATATACTTCCTTAGCGAATTCCACCTCTATCCCTCAAGGGCAAACCGTCGCCAGGATTCATTTTCAAAAAAAGGACGGCTCCATCCGACCAATATCTATTCGAGCCGGCATAGAAACGGCAGAGTGGGCCATTGACCGCCCCGGTTTGCGGTGTTTTCATCAAAAAGCCCAGGTTGCCGAATCCTGGGAGATCTCCCATGAAGGCTACCAGGGGCATGCTTATATTTTTAAAACGACCTTCTCAGTCCCGATAGAGATTTCAAAAATCCGCTTTGAATACCTCGGCGATCAAGGGAGCCTGATAATTAAAAAAATGTTAATTAATAATTTGGAGATCGATGCAATATACCCGGAGATAATAAAAGAACGGTTTCAATGGATCGCCCCGAATATTTATAATAATAAATTTTGCCTTCCAAGAATTTTTATGATCAGCAGGGCCAAAGTCATTCCCGAAGAAAAAGTATTGTTGAAAAACCTGGAACAGTTGGATCCCCGGGATCATGTTTTATTGAACCACTTGCCTCCGGACTATCTTGAACCGGTGGATTCCGGTTTTTCAACCCAGGAAGCTGAAATAAATCATTATTCTTCCGGCAAGATAAAAATTACCACAAAGGCCAGGGTCGATAAATTTTTAATCCTTAGTGATACTTATAGCCCTTATTGGAAAGCTATGATTGATCAAAGAGTCATGCCCATCTTAAAAGCCGATTACGGCCTCAGAGGCCTATATGTGCCCAGGGGAAATCATCAAGTAGAATTTTCGTTCCATTTCTACCCATTTTATTACGGGTTGGCCATTAGCTGTTTCAGCCTATTGATGCTCATTATTACTTTCTGTGGCCTATTTATCCGAAACCGGATCCGCCATGAAAAACCTTCTTGTGATTAAAAGGGGGGAATATTTGATTGACCAAATTGAATAAATATGTCAATGGACACCTTATTGTGGTTTATCAGGAGGGGTTAAGACTTATCATAGGGGACTCTTGGAGAGTGAAATAGTATCCACCTCCTTCCCCTCCATATCAAAATGAAATGGTGCGCAGGAGAAGGAACTTCGAGGAATATTTATTTCTCTAAGAACTGAATCATTCTTAAGGAATTACCATCATGAGCATTAATCCAAACAGGGAACTGGATGACATTCTCCGATTTTACGGAAAGAAGAATACTTTTTGGAATAGGATACAGTTTCGTTTTCTCTACCTTTTCCGCTTCATCCTGGCCAGACTGACGTTTTTCTGTCCGATTGTCGGTTTAAGAGTTCTCTTAACCCGCTGGCGTGGCGTTTGTATCGGTAAAGATGTTTACCTTGGTCATAACATTGATTTTGATTATGTGTTTCCATCTAAGATTACCATTGGAGATCATTCCGGTATAGGAAGTGGTTGTTCAATTTCCGCCCATCACAGTATCCCCATGAACACACCCCTGGCTCAACTATTTCCTCGAACGGTCAAGCCCGTCCATATCGGTCGCGGAGTAGACTGTAATCTGCATGTGATTATTCAACCAGGGGTAACCATCGGGAATTATACCGTCGTTGGCAATGGAGCGGTTGTCACCAGAGATATTCCGCCGATGACTTTTGCCGCCGGCAACCCGGCCAAACCTATTTCCGATTTAAGCGAAAAACTCCGTCCGTACATCCCGGCCGATGAATTTGAAGCCTTGCTGCAGGAACGTCGGGAGCGGTTTAACTGGCCCCCTCAAGGAAAATAATCATGAAAAAACCTTATTCGGGCATCATTTGGAATCCGATTGAGCTTTTTTCTCATCAAGAATTGACTTCGGAGATGATTCCGGAGTTATTGGTTCATCAGTTGAACCGAGCAAAAATAGGTTCCCCTTTTTATAGAAAAAAATTGGTCGACTTAAAGATTCCGGACAAACGAACTATTCTGGATTTATATGCGACTCTCCCCTTTACCGACAAATCGGAATTACTTGCCGATCAACAACAATTTCCCCCTTTCGGCAGCAACCTTCCCGTCCGGGAATCAAAGATACAAAGGATCAACAGGACCTCAGGCACAACCAGTGAACCCTTATTGTTAATTCTTACCTCAAAAGACGTCATGAACACCTATGAATGCGGCGCACGCTGTTTTTATGCCTCCGGTTTACGCCGCCATCATACGGTCATCCATTGCATGAACTATTGCATGTGGGCCGGAGGGTATACCGACCATGGGAGCTTGGAGCATCTCGGCGCTGCGGTAATCCCCTTTGGTGTGGGAAATTCAAGATTGCTCATTGAAACCATCCTTCGGATTCGTCCCCAGGCCCTGCACGCCACACCGTCCTATCTGACCAAACTGCAGGAGGTGCTTAACCAGGATTTTGGCCTAGCACCGATCGAGTTGGGCCTGCAACTCGGCCTTTTTGGAGGAGAAGCCGGAATCCAGGATTCTAACTTTAGGCGGCAGATTGAAAAAATCTGGGGGTTTAAAGCCATGAATGCGAATTATGGAAGTGCGGAGGTTCTAAGCATGTTCGGCGCCGAATGTCATGAACGGGCCGGCCTTCACTTTATGGGCCAGGGGGTCCTCTATCCAACCTTGATCGACATGACCAGTGCAAAAGATATCCCTATTACCTCAGGGGCGGTGGGAGAATTGGTTTTGACTAATCTTGTCAAGCAGGCCCAGCCGCTTATTCGTTATCGAACCCATGATCTTATTGAAATCCTTTCTACAGACCGGTGTCTCTGCGGGCGGGGTAGTTTTCGATTTAAAGTAATTGGCCGCAACGATGATATGATAATTATTAAAGGTATTAATGTCTTTCCCACAGGCATTCAAAAAATAATCAATGAAAACCTTGACTATCTGAACGGCCAATATGTTATACTGATCAATAAAATCGACCCCATTGATCGGTTTGTGGTCCGTGCGGAGGTTCGTCCTGAAATGTCGGAGCCAAGGGACTTCAGGTCCAAGCTGCAATCGGCCTTTGTGGCCCATCTGGCCGTTCGCCCGGAAATCGAACTGATTGCCGAAGGAACTTTGCCCAGGACGGAAAACAAGACCAAACGCCTACAAAGAATCCTTTAAGGAAATACCATGGACGAAATACGAGAACAGGAAGTTTATGTTTCAGAGATAGCCCAATTTCTAAATTCCAGTTTCAAGGGGGAAGATTTTATCATCAAAAAACCGGCAACGATTGATGATCTGTCTGATCATGCTATGATCTACCTTGAAGCCATGAATCCTGAGGTGCAGGCTAAAATCGATAAACATCAGGCGGTCCTGATTATTGCCGACAGCCTATTCCCTGTTAAAAACGGGGCTGTCCTTGCAACCGATCGTCCCAAGCTGTCTTTTGTCCGGGTTTTAAGGGAATTTTTTATTGAGCAAAACCTGCCCGTTATCCATAAAACCGCCATAGTATCGCCGCAGGCCTCCATTGGAACTAACGTGACCATTGGTGAATATTGTCTCATCGGTTCACAGGCCGTCATTGACAACGGGAGTGAGATTTTGTCCGGCGTTGTAATCGCCGGCAAGGCTAAAATCGGGAAAAACTGCTTAATTAAAGACCGGGCGGTAATCGGAAGCGAGGGATACGGATTTGTATTTGACGAAAATAACAAACCGATACATTTCCCGCAGTTCGGACAGATCATTATCGGTGATGCGGTTTGGATCGGATCCAATACCACCATTGAGCGGTCGGCTTTCAAGGATACCATAATCGAGGATAATGTCAAAATCGATGACTTGGTCCACATTGGAAACGGATGCCGGATTGAGAAAAACACTATGATAACAGCCGGTACGATCATCAGTGAAAATGTTCATATTGGTTCCAACTGCTGGATCATGCCCAACGTATCCATAAGGAACAATATTGCGATAGGTTCTAATGTAACGGTGGGCATGGGCAGCGTAGTAGTGAATGATCTGCAATCCCCCGGGGTTTACATCGGGAATCCGGCACATTGGATAAAAAAATAAAGATCAATCAACAACGAGAGATTATGAATACCCCCATCAAACCCATTCCTTTCAAAGAATTGGTATCCCCTTTCATCAAAAGAAAGTTGGATGAACTGCGAAGTCAATATGGGGAGAATTCTTCCCACTATCTCGGTTTGGCCAGACAATATCTGCAAGTCCCTCTTGAAAACATTGTCTATCAAGATGAACGGGACAGGCATTATGATGCCCATACGGATTTTGTGGTTGACGATAAACCCATACCCGGTCTCGAACGCCTTTATCGTCGGGGGTTGGTCATTGAACCGACCATGATCTGCGCGGCCCACTGCCGGTATTGTCTGCGGGCCAATTATAAAACGCCTTACACGCTGTCCGAAGAAGAGCTCTTGGGAGTAGCCAAATTTTGTGGGTCCCAAGAACGAAAAGCCGTCCTTCATGAAGTTCTGATTACCGGGGGAGACCCCTTAATTATTCCCAATCGTCTGGCCTTTCTGGTTGACGCCCTGGTTGAATTCGCGCCCAACATCAAAATCATGCGAATTGCCACTCGGCTTCCCCAACAAGCCCCGAGCCGAATCACCAATACAGTCTATAGAATTTTTCAGAAACGGGAAGGCGTTCGATTTGAATTAGCCACACAGATCAATCATCCGGTGGAACTGTCTTTCCCGGAAACCGTTGATATTATTAAGACCTTCCGGAATATGGGCGTGGTGATCTACAGCCAAAATGTTTTATTGAAAGAGGTGAATGACGACCTTCCCGTGCTCATTGATCTTTACGATGCCATAAGAGATTTAGGTATTGAAGCCCATTATCTTTTTCATTGTATCCCCTTGCGGGGCATGAGTCATATGAGAACCTCCGTGGAAAAAGGACTCCGGTTGACCAATGCCTTAGTCAACAGCGGCCATATTTCAGGACGGGCCAAACCGATGTTTGCCGCCATGACCGATATCGGCAAAATTACCTTTTATGAAAATACAATCCTCCAAAAAGACCCGACCCACAACTCCCTTTTATTGCAAAGTCAATATTTAGATAAGGAAAGAAAGACCTGGAATCCTTCTTGGGTTTTGCCTTCCTCGGCGGAAGTGGATGAAAACGGGCGCTTGCGGATCTGGTACCTGGACGGCAGGGATGATTAACATCTGATCATGGATAAACATCCGGGGGGTCCCAAAATTTGTTTTCTAACCATGGACCTGGAAAATGACTGCGGAGGACGTATCGGACCGGTCTTTGATACTATTAACGAAAAAAATATTCGCAAGTTGATAAATTTTATCAATAATCAAAACGTTCCGTTAACCTTATTTATTACCGGCCGACTCTTTGAAGAAAAAAGGAGGGAACTCCAATTAATTCAGGAGGAAATAAAAACGATAGAGTTTGCCCTCCATTCCTACTCTCATCCCAATCTTTTGAATGATTATTCCGAGGAAATTGAAAAGGCCGTATCAGCCTACAAGGATTTTATGGGAGTGCCCCCTTTGGGCTACCGGGGACCACAAGGAAAAATTTCCAAGGTAGATTTTGAATGTCTTAAAAAACACCGCTTTCAATACGATTCCAGTATCATACCCACCATCCGGCCCGGGGTTTTTAACAACAGAAAAATGCCCAAAGGACCTTATTACCTGGACGAGTACAACTTATGGGAAATTCCTTGTTCGGTTTTCCCCTTTACCGGCATTCCTATGGGTTTAGGACATCTCCGCCTGCTGGGACCAACAGTTACAAAATTTCTTTTTTCATTTTTACCGCTGCTGCCGGTCATCGTATTCGTCTTTCATCTGCATGATATTATTCAAACAGAACATGCTGATAAACTGCAGGGTGCTTGGAATTTCTTTTATCGAAGGAATGTTGACCAGGGTTTCAGTCTCTTTGGCTTTGTGATCGAGGATCTTAGGAAAAAAGGTTATGGTTTTGATCTGATGAAAAATGCTCAAGCTAATCCAGTGCAGAACTTTCAACTTTAATTTTCTTCAGATTCAATCCCTCACTCCACAAATAGATCAATCCTAACAGAATTGCGGGAAAAATATCAATAAACCAAAGAATAATGGCATAACTTTGGGCATATTGGGAAGGAATTCCAAGAGCCATAAGACCTAAAGCACAGGCCAGATGAAAAGTGCCAACATAGGCCGGTGCCGAAGGAAGAGCGACACCAAGAGCCAGAACGGCTTGAATAAAAACCGCGGCCATCAATGGGAGCTGAAGATTGAAGGCTGAGAATAGAATATAAGTCACCAGGACATAGATACTCCATATCACCAAAGAGCTCAACATTACGATCCCGATTTCCTTATAATTGTTCAAAATCGAAAGTCCTTCAGAAAAAGAGGTTATCATTTTTATAATCTTTTCAATAACCGAAGAGGGCAAAGGCGAGAGGATTTTTTTAAGGATATTATTAATGGATACGGTTTTAATTTTTAGTATTATTAGAAAAAAAAGCAGACTACTACAAAAAAACATAAAAAGATAACCGCCCACCCTGATCCCTTTCAAGCTGAGACCCTCATGGCCCATCTTGACATAGGGGAAAAAGAGTAGGGTCAGAGAAAAAAGAAGAATAACTATAAATCCGTCAAAGAGGCGTTCGACGATAATGGTGGCAAATGAAGAGGATTTGCTGATCTTTTCTTTTTTGCCGATGATATAGGCACGGACCAATTCCCCAAAGCGTGCCGGTAAAATGATATTGGCCATAAATCCAATAAAAGCGGCGGGAAGCAAACTTAATAAGGGAATTTTTTTAATCGGAGAAAGCAAATATTTCCAACGGAAAGACCGAAAAAAAAGAGCCAGCACATTGGCAAAAAACAAGGGAATGACATACCAATAGTCGGCCTCCGCCAGGGCCTGGAATAGTTCCTGAGGGTGAATATTTCGGAGGAACAGAAAGACAAAAACGGCACTGACGGCCAACCCGAGTAAATAGTGAAATTTTCTCATGGAATAATATGGATGAATTCGTAAAAAGTTAGAAAATTCCTCTTGGAGTTTTTCCGGAGAAGACCGGAATCCAGTCCCGTTGGCGGGATGGTTCCTGGCTTTCGCCGGGGTAACGGCCTTAACGACTTTTTACGAGTCCATCGATCTTGACAAGTTTAAAAGAAGTAACCCAGCCGTCAAATTTTAAACATTTTCAAACCTGCTTTTGCCTTTCGTTTAAATTCATTCCAGGATCCGGTCTTTAAAATCTGCTGAAAGATATAGGTCGGCCTGAAATAAAATTTTTTGTAGGCCAACCGGAGCATTTCAAACAATTCGTCTCGATTTAGATTTTCTTCCCAAAGAGGAGGCAAAAAATCGGCACTGGGGTTTTCGGCAAATTCCTTCCAATAATCTCGTTTGATAATTCCTCGTTCTAATCCTAATTTGTATAACTCCGTAGCCGGGAAAGGGGAGGTCAGAGAAATGTGAACAAAATCCGGCCTGATCTTCCTGCTAAATCCGATCGTTTCCAAAATCTGCTCCCTGGTTTCAAAAGGATTACCCAACATGAAATAGGCCAAGGTTGTCAGGCCGGCTTTCCTGGCGGCTTGAAAAGCAGTTTCTACCTGATTCAGAGTAATGCCTTTTTTTAAAACCTTTAATATCTCATTGTTTCCAGATTCCACCCCGAAATGGATGCGGTCGCAGCCGGCGGATTTCATTTTTTCCATCATCTCCAGATCGATCAGATTAACCCGGGCCCGGACATCCCAGAAAATTTTTAATTTTCTGGATACGATTTCCGCACAGATATCCAATACCCTTTGACGATTGACGGTGAAGGTGTCATCATATAAAATAAACTCTGCGATCCCCATTTGAATGCATTCTTCCATCTCATCAACCACATTTTTGGCGGAACGAAACCTAAAACTCTTGCCCAGGTGCGGCCGGTCGCAAAAGATACATTTGTAGGGACACCCTCGGCTGGTCATGATGGTCGTAACCGGATTACTCCGGGCCAGAACGGACCAATATTTTTCGACGGGAACCAAGCTCCTAGCTGGATGAGGCAACTCATCTAAATTATCGATCAAAGGTCTGGAGCCCGTATTAACGAGCTTTCCATCTTTCTTGAAAACCAATCCTTTGATAAGGGAAAGATCGTCATTCCGATTCAAGCCATTTAATAATTCGGTAAAAGGGACCTCCCCCTCTCCTAAAATAAGAAAGTCGATCTCAACCTGCTCGATACTCTCTTCCGGGTATATGTTGACATGAGGGCCGCCTAAAACAATGATCGTCTTCGGATCAGCCTTTTTAACAATTCTGGCGACCATCATCACGTCGATCAAGGTGAACGTCATGGTCTGAATGCCGACCACATCCGGATTTCTTCTAACGATCTCTTTTTCTATGTCCGCATAAGTCAATTCCTCCACCTGAGTGTCTAAAACTTCAATCTCAAAATCGGTATGACTCAGAGCATAAGAGGCCACATATAATAATCCCAAGGGGGGGTTGTAACCGGCTTTTTCCTCCCCTTCCAGTTCATCGGGGAAATTGGTTTTAATCATATGGAAATCCGGAGGATTGATAAGAAGTACTTTCATGTCCGACACTTTCTTGGACCTTTTTTATTTTAGGAGTTCTCTTCTTAATTTGGCGATTTGATCAGAAACGAGTCCAAAAAAGAAAATGAGTATGCCGATTAAAAAAATAATTAATGCGGATACCGATCCTCTGTTCAATAAAAAATAGGTAAACAAATAAAATAAAATTCCTATGGAAGCAAGAACAAAACTGACGGGGATGAATATCCGTAAGGGATTAAACAACGTTATGATTCTGAGAACCGACAACAAAGATTCAAACCCGGTTTTAACGGTCACCGAGCTCTTACCGATCCTTTTCCTTATTTTGATGTCCATAAATTTTACGTTATAATTATCACTTAAAAAAGCGAGAAGACTGGTCATGGAAAAGGAGAAACGGTCCGGACAGATCGACAAATATTTTAAAATAATCTCCTTTTTATATACCCGGAACCCCGAATTAATATCTGGAATCTTTTGTCGGGTCAAGTAATTGGCCAGAAAACCCAAAAGCCATTTTCCGGGCATTCTCCACAGACTGCTGTGAATGATCTGATTACGTGAACCGACAACCAGATCATAATTATCCATATACTGTAGGAGAGGTTCTATTTCAGACGGATCATGCTGGCCGTCCCCGTCCATAATCAATACCTGATCGGCCTTGGCTTCTTTAATGCCGCACTTTAAGGACGCCCCATATCCTTTGTTAACCGGATTCCGGATTAATCTAACGCTAAACTGCAAAATGATCGCTGCCGAATTATCCAAAGAACCATCATCCACGACAATAATTTCCCAATCTTTCCCCTGGACGACAGAAATCAATTCGTTTAAGACCTCCCCAATAACCGCTTCTTCATTAAAAACCGGGATGACAATGCTTAACTTAGGCATAACAGGATTCCTGAAATATTCTTTAGGGTATTTAAATCAGCCGGGTATCTCACCGGGCGGTTAGTCGACATCATGGAATAATCGGTCTGCGCTTTTTTCAAATCTCCCAATTTCGTTACCTCGACAAGTCTGGAATCCGGTCCGGGGGTACGTCTGGAATATAGAATAAACCCTGATCCGGCTTTCCCCGAATCACGCTCTAGGTACTTTAATATAATAAGAACCTGATCTAATCAATCGTAATAGTCGTCAACAAAAATTTGTCCTTGAAGGAATAGGGGCTCGGATAAGAAATTTTCAACCGCCTTTCGGAATACCTGGAATCCCAGAGACCAAGGTATATTTTATAGGTACCGGCGGTAATGTCGGCCGGAATTTTTATTTGAAAATCTTTCTTAATGATTTCTCCGGGAATAAGGGAATCTAAGGTTTTTTCACCTTCCTGAATTAAAAGATGCCCTTGAAAGAGCATTTGGTCGTTTTTTAAAACGTGGAGGAAAACATCATAATCCAGATCCATTTTTTCAAGCCCCTTCCAAAAAAGGGACCCTTTGAGGATGTCGCCCCCTTTGCCCTTTGTTTGTTCGAGAGAATATCCCATCAATTGAATTTTGCCGGAAAAAACGGCTCGACTGGCCGTTTGGGGGAAAGGAAGATTGTCGATTCTCTTCTTAACAACTTCTGCGGCAACCGGTTCATTTATTTTTTGATAACGGTCATATAAGGTTTTCAGTTTGGATGGGTTGTTTTGATTTAACGCTTCATATTTTTTTAAAAAAACCATGCCGTCCCGGTGATGCCCGGTTTGTATTAATAGGTTTCCCAAATTCCAACCAACATCATTATAGTCCGGGCTAAGGTTGAATAATTTTTGAAATAAATCTATTGCCGATTTATAATCGGCATGCGCCTGATAAGTGCTGGCCATGGCGGAAAGAATTTGCTTCATATTTTCTTCCATTGCTTTTTTGAGGTCCAAATAAATATCAACTTGTTTTATGATGAATTGGACTTCCTTATGGAAAGAAAAAACCCGGAATTCAAACTGGCCCACTCTGGGATCATTGGTAATATTAAAAGAGATATTTTGAAGGCCTCCGTTGGACTTTTGAATTTCATTATTGTCAATCACTTTCTCCGCTATTTGAAAAAAGCCTTGGGGAGTATGTTTTAAAATATCAACCCGTAATGCGGGACCAACTCCGGCAGCCGATGATACCGCCGATAAACGAAAATGAACATTAAAAAAGCCTTGAGGAAAAACGTCTCTGCTCCATAACTTAAAATAAAGGAGTCCATCATCTCCTCTATTATATTCGCCGATAAAACCTTCTTTTGAAATCCTGTTTACCTTTTCCGAATAAGTGCATTGATCCGGTAAAACATAATGATGAGTTGATTTTATTTGAATCAACGGCAGATAAAACCCAGTGAAATCGCAGAAAAGTTTGAGCCAGGCCTCACCGGTTAAGGTACTTTTTGCCAAAGCAAAATAATTGGACAAAAAGAAAGGATCCTTTTCTTCAACAGACTTGAAATAATTCAAAGCGTCGACCTTCTTGCCGTCCGCAAAACAGGCGGATCCTAAAAGGGCAAGACTTTCCAGGTTTTCAGGGTCCTGTTGTCGGGAGGTCTCAAAAAATTGAACGGCCTTTTTAGGCTGTTTGAATCGCAGCCGGTTCAAGCCCATTTCCACTGGATCGGCCACCCATTTGACATATAGATTTCCTTTGCTTTGAGAGAAAGCCTTAAGTTGGTAAATATTTTTAATGAAGGGGAAAGCCGGGGAGGGTTCCATTTCAAGAATTTCAATTTGGCCCGATTCCATTTGCCTTTCCTTTTTGGCGGACCCGCATTTGATTTTAACTTTAGCCTGATTTTCACTATATACTATTAATTGGATTTGTTTAAGTTTTTTAGTTGTTCTTAAAACTCTTACCGCTTCAGAATACGGTTTTACCACAAAAATACTGCTGCTTTTTTCATATTCAGGATGATTTAAAAAAACTACTTTATATGAACTATCAGCATCTTCAATAAGCGCAGGAAATGATATTTTATGTTTTATAGGACCTGCCTTTGTAGAATATACTCTTAGGGCCGGATCAAGAAAGTCGGGAAACTTGAGGCTGCCGTTTTTTTCAATTCCCGTCTCTTGGTGTTTTAAATCAAATTCCTTGATCAAGGTAAAGTAACGTTGCAGCGATAATAAATTTTCCCCTTCCGGTTTGATAGGCCTATGGGTCCAGAGACTGAAATATCTATCTCCCTCCAGGGAACTAATTACCAGGAAATCGCAGTTATTTTTATAATATTCAATCGGCTTCAGATACTCAAAATCGATTTTTGAAAATTTGATACTATATGGGGTATACCCATCCAGTGCAACTACACTTTCAGAAGGTAGATTTTGGTTTAACCATTTTTCTGCTAAATCTCTGTTGTCATCCAGCCAATAATAATAATCGATCTCAATAGTCTTCCAGGTGGGCCATACCAACAAACCGAGAAATAGAATCGTCATCACTGTTTTTTTAAAACGCCAGGAATACCAGTAGTGGAGGAATTTATAAAAAAAGGCGGCGGCCATCAAAGCCAAAAAGGGGATCATAACCACAACATCTCTTTCCCCAAACCGCCTTCCCCACAAGCCCACCAGAAAAAAATAACCGATTGGGAAAGAACAAATCATCAGAACTTCTTTGTTTTTTCGCAACAAGTGATATGTGATCCCGATTATGGTAATTAAAATCAGTATGCCACCAAAACCATCCATCAGCGTTTGAATAGCCCAGGCAAATCGTGACCCTTGAGGGCCCTCGATCCAAGAACCTGTCCAGGGAAGGGATTGTTTAGCCATTTCCAAGGTTTTACCAAAGATCCTGTCTACCGTACTGGGGAAATTAACAAAAAGACCGGGGGCCCCAATGACAAATCCTGCAAGTGAGGTCGTTATAAATAATAGTATTCGTTTTAATAAAGATATCCGAACTTTCTTAAACGATTCATCAAAGAATAGGTAACAGAAAGAAATGAAGAAAGGAATGCAAGTCAATATCCCATTAGGCTTAGTGGTAAAGGTTAAACCGAAAAAAAGCCCTCCGAGAGCAAAAAATAAGGAACGTTTATGGGTGAGGATGAAATAAGAGAACATGAAACTTAATGTAGCCATAAACGCCAGAGGAGAATCCATTTCCAGATAATGGGCTTGGGCCACCGATAGAGGGGTTACAGCAAACAAGGCTGCGGCCATTAACCCGATATGTCTGTTCTGAAATATTCTTTTCCCTAAAAAATAAAGTAACCATATATTTAATGTACTAAAAATAACCGAAGTAATTCTCCCGATGAGGACCATATCAGGATCAACTTCAGTTTGAATCTTGTAAAAACTGAAGATAATGCCGAACAAGAAAGCAATTTTATTAATAACAACATATACGATAGCAATGCAATAATTATATACAAAATACCAAGTTTCCAGACCCACCTGTGAAAAATCACCTTGGATCATTTGATAGATTATTGTGCAATCTCCCTGTTCATCAGGATGAAGGGCAGTGGTGGAATTCAGACCCCACATTATCCCCCATAAACGGAAAACTAAACCTATTACTATTATTAAGAAAAGCAGGTAGGTGTACGATTTTGAGACTTGATTTTTCATTTTGATTGCTCACTTATTTCAATAACATTAAATCCCTGGTCCATAAACATTTTTTTTAATTTAAAAACAAAAGGCGGGGTCAATTGATGTCAAATTATAAGAGGTTATCAAACTTGTTTATGAAATGCATTAAAAAAAAGAATAAAGTGAAAAAGGAGGAATCCCCAGCCATATCGCTGAGGTTCATGCGACCCACAGTGGTTTCATCCAATCCGAGAACAGGGACCACAAAAGGGTCAGGCCCCGGGAAAGGGTTGCCACTCCTATAATGATTAGGAATATAATTCTTTCTCGTTTCCCCATAATAAGAAATGAAAAATAAGTAGTTGTGAATAATTATTTATTACTTGGATCCGGGAAATAACACAATATTGGTTTTAACTGAATAGAAACATTTACTTTCTTTTTTCAGTGTGATATTTATCCGAAAATCCTTATAGAGTTAATGGGACCAGATACTTTGAGAAAGCCTTCCTTGCCTACATCAGGAAAAGCTGTTTTTCGATGAGGTTCTGAAGAATAGCTGGACTTGCCCCCCTGCCTTCAGATAAAGCAGCAAAAGAGGCTTCAAACTGTGAAAAAAATTTTTAATTTTTGTCCCAAAATAAATCTTCCCCAAAAACCCTCTTTTTATCTTATCCTTATCATCTTTATTGGACTTGTCATAAGAGTCCCTTATCTCAGTAAATACCATTATGTGCTTAATATGGATGAAGCGGTATTTGGGATTATGGCACAGGATATCATCAATGGTAAAGGAATCCCCCTTTTCTTTTACGGACAGGCCTATTTCGGTCCCCTCGAGGCCATTTTTGCGGTCCCCTTTTTCCTGATTTTCTCACCCAGCACTTTAATCCTGCGTATTTCGGTTTTGGTTTTGACCTTGCTGGCTCTGGTTTTATTCTGGCGAGGACTTCGGGTAATGGTCCGGGACAGCAATGGATTGACGCTTATGGGCTGGCTGACTGTTTCCCCTCTTGTTCTAAGTGTTCGATCAATCCACCCATCAGGTCACATGGGGGGTTTATTTTGTGGAAGCCTGGTTTTTTATCTTGCCGTCAGGGTGATCACTTCCCCAAGAAGGAATGGATTGAATTTCTTTTTATGGGGACTGGCTTCCGGATTCGGATTATGGATGCATCCGGGAACACTGACCTATATCATTGCTGGCGGATGTATGATCCTGTTAAACGATTTCCGAATTTTCCGCAACTTTCCGTTATCTATTCTGGGATGTTTAGCCGGCGGATTTCCCTTCTGGATAAAAACCATCTCCTTACGTTATGCCACCTTCAATTTCGGGCAGACCAAACTGAACGGGTCGCTTTTACTCCCTTTTATTAAGGATATGAAACAATCCCTAACCAACATGAACACCTTACTTGGGTACGATATATTCCCTAAATTTATTTCCCTGACTATCTGGGGTTGTATCATTTTTCTACTGCTGTTCAGTTTCTTCTTATTTTTAAGGCGTAGGAAGGGCAGGTTTTCCCGTGAGGAATTGGTTCTGGTTTTTGCTTGGCTGGTCATTATATTAACTCTCTTTGCCTATAGTTATATTCAAGCCCGCCGTTTTGGATACGTCAGCTATCGTTATTATATTCCGATGCTCATAGGGCTGGCTTTAATTTTTGATATTGTTTTAACCTGGGTCGGAAAGCGATCACCTAATTTGAGACTTCTGTTATTTCTATTTTTAATCATCATCAATATAGGGACAAATTTCCTGGGATTTAAAAACCAGCTTTATTTTCGATACGAATTCCTCCTTGGAGAGTCCTACACTCGATGGAAAAGTCTTCCCCCTTTCTTGGAGCAAAAGGGGATCAAGGAAGCCTATATTAATTTTTTTGAAGAAGGGCCTCTTAACTTCATATCCCGAGGAAAAATGATCTTCAGCGATTTTTATGACAGCCGCTATCCCCTTCGATCCCAGGCAGTCGATGGCAGCCTTAATCCGGCCTTTATTTTCCAAGACCCCAAAGAAGCCGAGCTTTTCAAACAAGGTCTTGGGTCATTAGGAAACACCCGCTATTCATTTTTTCAATCACCAGGTCATATATTTTTTTACAACATTAAGGCCCCTGAAGATGTATATACCCCTATCGACCGAGATAAAATTCTAATTTCAACCCATCCCAACCATCAATGGTCTCGTTTTTTATTAGATGGAAACATGGCCACAAAGTGGTCAACCGATGGAGTACAAAAAGGCGATGAATTTATTTCCCTTGATTTACAGAAAGAAATTGAGCTGGCTCGAGTTGACTTGGTTCCCCCTTGGTTGGATACTTATCCCATTCATATCCGGATAGAGACCTCCTTGGATAATCGAAGATGGACGGTTGTGACCGATAGAGAGATATCGAATACCTTGTTTTGGGCTGGACCGCATCCGGGTTATAAAGTTTGGGAAGGTTTTTTTCAATTTATCTTTCGCGGGCAGAGGGCCCGTTATGTTCGGATAAAGCAAACCGGGCACTCGCCAATGCCCTGGGAACTGGCTGAAATTTTCTTATATACTTCACGACCAGGGGAACAGGCTGTTTCCTCGATCGATTGGGAGTCCATCACGGCCTTTTTAAAAAAACAAGGGATTAAAAGTGTGGTTTCCGATCTGTTCTTTTCCCCCAATATCATGAAATACTCGCAGGGAGAGGTCAGAGCCACTCCCCGGTATAATGGCGCTTATCCTGACCTTAGGGTAAGGCCGGGTTATTCCCCGGACCAGATTGAGGCTCTAAGTATTCACCAAAGAGACCGGGCAGAAGTAATAGCTTTTTTAAATCGGAACCAATGGCAATATCAAGTTCAACCCTTTGGAGAATATACGCTGTTCCATCATTTAATAAATCCCTTGCCCTTTACCAGACAACTTGATATCAGGGAAGCAGCCCTAACCACCAGCCATAATCAAAAAGATACTCTATCCATGATCGACAAGAACAGAAATTCGAGGTGGACAAGTCTGACTCCCCGGGAAACCGGAATGTTTATTCATTGTGATTTAAAAAAAATCCAAAAGATATCGGCCCTCATCCTTGATCCTGGTCCGCATATCCAGGATATCGCCAATGATCTCGATTTGTTCTACTCCCTTGATGGACTTCATTATCAAAAAATAGACCAGAAGGGACGTTTTCATCAACACTTCCGCTGGACCGGAAGCCATCTGATTGGCAGTGGGACTTCATCGGCTTACATTTTTTTGCCTATTGAGGCCCGATACTTGAAGATCGTTTGTAGGGAAAATAATAATAGCTACTACTGGTCGATCGGGGAATTGGAGATACTGGGACCACCGGAAGGTAGCTAAGCATCACCTTGTCTATAGGGCAAATGGATGGCTTGAATAAAAAGGACCGTTTTAAAGAATGGGCACTTATCCGAACACCGGATCAGGGAAATTGAATGATCATCCCAGTTAACTCAAGAAAATTTTATTTGATTCTCGTTCTATCCGTCAACCTGTGTCTGTTGATCCCGCCCCTTCGATTCGCGGCTTCTTTACTGCTCATTTGTTTTTTGCCCGGTTATTTTCTTGTAACCAAGTTGACCCTCTGGAAGAATCCCCTGTTCGCCGCCATAGGCTCCATAGGATTGAGTTTCTTGCTATCTCCTTTGATCACCTTGCCGGGGAGCATTCTTTTTCACAGGGCAACGCCCTATGTTATCACCTTGTCCATCGATTTGTTTCTATTGGTTTTACTATACTCCCTGAGGGACAGAGAACCGATCAGGTTCCCGGAGAAGAATCATAGCCTTTTCCTTGGCCCCCTTTTTCTCCTTATTTGTAGTCTGGTTTTTATTTATTCGGACATCACCAAGTTTGGTCCCTACTCGGAGGATTGGGCCTACCTTTTCGGGATTATCAAGGAACTTTCCAGAAACATGCCCCCCAGTAATCCGGAGGCCTCCTTCCTGCTGTTGAAACAATCATGGGGGTTCTGGTTCCTTTTTGCCCTGGTTCATAGCCTTGGAGGGGTTTCGGTCTGGAAAGTTTTGGAGTTTATGCCGGTCCTTTTAAGTTTTGTTTATTTGGGACTAGTTTATATGATTCTTTTTCAGGCCACCAAAAACAGTTCGATGGGATTATGGGCTATAGCGTTATTAGCCCTTGGAAAACAATCCGATTGGGTCCTGAGAGGATTTCAAGGTCTGGGATGGCATCCGGGTTATTTTTTTAATCTTCATTGGGAGGAAGCCCAGGCCCTGACCGGCTACTCCTTACTTTGGGGTTGGTATATCCTGCCGAGCATCATACCCCCTCTCACGTCCCTCTTTTTTTTAATTCGCTATCAGCAGGAACGGAGGAAAAAAGATCTTTGGTTCTCTCTTGGCGCCTGTTCGATCAGTCCTTTTTTTCATCCTGTTTTTTATTTTAGTTTTTTAGCCGGTTTTTCCCTTATGGTGCTTTTCCAGTGGATGAGAAAAAAATATGGCTCCTGGCTGTTATTATATGCCCTAACCTTTTTGCCTTACTTTTTGACTTTTTATTTATACGTTAAACCGGGAACTCCCGACATTCCCATTTATCAATGGTATACCGACTCAGCCAGCATTCTGATAGCTATAAGGGAATATGTTAAGGTCAACGGGGTCGTTCTTCCTTTTGCCTTGCTGGCCTTTTGTTTTTCCCCCGAAGCCCGGACCTGATTTTTGCCCTTTTCCTTCCTCTTTGCCTTTCTAAACCTTTTCGGACAAGGAGTCGTTAATCATACGGCTCATTTTTTGTATCAAAACAGCCTCTATATAACTTTACCGAGCGCTATTGGATTGGGAATGTTGAAAAAAATACCCCGATGGTCCCGAATACTGTTTATTCTGCTGGTTTTCTCGATCATTATTCCCCCCTTTTATTTTCAAGTCCTGCATCGCCTGGAGACTGGCTGGGAAGGGGCTGTTGATGTCGAACAAAATGCAGCCGGCGAATATATTCGCTCCTATACTGATGGAAACAGCACCTTTGTCATTCTCCCCGACTCAAGATATTCTCTGGTTTGTGTTGAAGGGATCGGAGAACGAAAAGTCATTTCGGGTCATTTCAATCATCTAAACAAGTATGAAACCATGAATTTTATCCGAAACCTTAATGAGGAAATTAAACATTTTTATTCATCTTCAGATCTCCAGGAAAAACATATTTTTCTTCAAAAATATCAAGCCTATTACATTTTCCTGGGTCCGGAAGAAATTACTTTTATGAAAGAACAGAAAACAGACATTGAAAGGCTTAAAAAAGTTGATCAACTTGTTTATCGAAGCAAAAATGTAGAGATATTAAAAGTCAAATTGGGTGATCAATCATGAACATTCAGCTGCTCGGGAAAAAGAAAACACCGATTATCCTGGGCATAACCATCCCCTTTATCTTCTGGTCGCTTTCTGAAATACTCCCCTGGATGGCTTCCGGGATAAATCGTATAGGCTATCGATATACCCAAAATAGTTCCAATAATTTCTCGGGCAGGTTAACCATAATCGGCAAGAATTCTACAGAACGAAAATATATAAATGATCTGAAATTTCCTTTATCGGGAAAATCTGACCCCCGCATAGTATACGATCATTTTCAACTGCAGTTGACGGGTCTGATTGAGGTTGAGAATCCTGATATTTACTGGATCGGAACCGAATCGGACGACGGGTCCTGGATTTGGATTGATGGAAAAAAGATTCTGGATAATAGGGGCCTTCATTCGCGCCAGGAAAAAATTGATTTTGTTTATTTACAAGAAAGGAGCCATTTCATTGAATTGAAATTTTAAAATCTTATGGGAGAAGCATACTTTGATGTATTTTGGGTCCTTCCAGACGGCACCCATAAACCTCTGTCATTTTTCTCTTTCCCCTATAGCAGGACCGTTCATTATCTCTTGGGGGCAGCCAATATTTTTTTTAAAATCACCCAATATTGGTTTTTTTTCTTTATCCCTTTTCTGTTATATAAGCTATTGTTCCCTAACAAATCCAATATTGAAAATAATAGTAAGACTCGCTAAATGTTAACTTTGAGCTTTCAATGCGCATAATTAAATCCCACTATTTAAATGATGGTAAGTCATTCAACGACGGCCGTCCGGTAGATCTTATCCGTATTGAAGAAGAAAAGGACTTTGATACCTTACTGACCAATATTATCAGCTCCAACTATTATGACGGATCCTATTTCAACCATCATATTGATTATCAGGAAGGAAGGATAAAGTTTGACGCCTTCTATCTTGTTTCGATCCTAAAATCCTTCAAACCGAAATCCGTTTTGGAGTTGGGCTGCGGTCGGGGAGACGTCCTGTTTTTAGAAGGCCTTGTCCCCAAGATCAAAGTTCGGGGGATCGAGATCAGCCGGGATGTCATCAAAACAATATGGCCTCCCCTGGAAGGAAAGGTGGATTGCGGGGATATCATCGAAGTCTGCAAAGAATATGATTCTCAAAAAATCACCTTTGACACCTTTTGCGCTTTTGATTTATGGGAACACCTCCTTCCCAGGAAACTTCACGACTATATCGATTCCCTTGTCGCCCTGGCGGAAAAAGACGCCTTGTTCTTCTTTTCTTTTCCGGCCTTTGGAGAAGATAAGGTCTTTGGGGAGATATTTCCGCTGGAATTTGAAGAAAACCGGGAAAAATTTAACGCCAGATCTCCCTTTGACTTTCTAATTGTTGAATCCATGAAACCGCTCATACCGGTTAAGGGCCATCTGATTTGGGCCCATACCGAATGGTGGCAAGAACAATTTAAACATCATGGACTGGTCAGGAGTGAAAGCCTGGAAAAAAATATCCATCGATATTTCGACGAGCACCTTTATTATGCCAGAAAGAGTTTTTATATTTTTCATCTGGATACACCCCAAGCCCGGCGCCGAATTAACCGACTTTTGAGAAACAGTCCGACTTTATTTAATAAATGGAAAATCCTGGTACAGCAACAGGAGATCATACGGCGATTCGAAGAGAGTAAAAGACGGTCGGTTATCAACTTTGAAGAGCTCAAGTCGACCATCAACCATGCTGAAGTTTTTATGATTGCCGACGTAAAGAAACAGATCGAACGATGGACCTGGAAATCCCTGGAGCAAAACAAAATTGGCCGCTTAATTCGATTTTTATTGTCCCGCATTGAGAGACTGGCCGATGAATACTTTGATAATTATATTAAAAAATTCAAGAAACGGCATTATTGGTTATAAAGGATAGCCGATGGGACTTTTCGGGTAATGATTCCGGATTGTAGCTTTGATTTGATTTTTTTATGGTTTGGGCTTATTATCCGGTCCCAATATCTTGGAATTTCTGCATCGTTAGACTTTTATGAACCGCCGATAGGGAGATAATCTGCTTTGAATGTATTTCACAATATTGGCCCAAAAAAAATTATTCGGGAAGGACTGATTATTCTTCCTTTAGTTGCCCTGGGATTCCTGTCAATTCTTTTCTTATATTCCTTAAAGTTTAATAAGAATATTACCGGCTTTATGGTCATAGGGGATTATTTTAAGGCCCCTCAAATTTGGACAGCCGAAACCCTCATTCAGAAAGACAGTGTCGGGTATGACGGCCAATACTACTATTATATCGCTCATGATCCATTCATCCTGGGACAATCCTATGACCATATAGATTTCCCGGCCTATCGTTATCAACGCATTATTTATCCCCTGTCCGCCTGGCTGCTGTCCTTTGGTCAACCGACCTTGATTCCCTGGATGATGATGGCAGTGAATCTCATCGCAATCTTATTGGGGACCTGGTTTCTTATTATGATACTCCAACATTTTGGCCGTAGCCCATGGTACAGTCTGTTCTATGCCGGCCTCTGGGGATTTTTACTTTGCCTTTTGCGCAGCCTGCCGGAACCGTTGGCTATCACTTTTATGGTCATGGCCGTCTTTTTTTATCTTAAAGGAAAAACCTTCCAGCAGACCCTTTTCCTTACCTTGGCCGGTCTCACCCAAGAGACCACCTTACTGGTTAGTCTGGCTTTCCTTTTTTACTTTTTCGGAAAAAAGGATTTTCGAAAATCCCTTTATATGCTCTTACCTCCCGTGGCTTATTTCGTTTGGCAACTCTATCTTTATGCTCATTTTCAGACCTTTTCTTTTCTGGGGGGAACCCAAAATTTCGGACCCCCTTTCATGGGAATCACGGAAAAATTTTATTCTCTGAGCCAAGGGAGCCTCTCCTATGAAATAATTTCCGAACTCTTATTTTTATTTTTGATCTCCGTCCTTATCATCGCGGCCCTTTTTGACATCTTTAAATATTACAGTCCCCTTACCCTGTCCTTCCTGGGATATGCCCTGATGACCGCCTTATTGAATCATTTGATCTGGGTCGAACCCTGGTCCTATGCCCGAGTCACATTAGGTTTATTGGTTTTTAATCTTTTGATCTTTACAAAATATGGAAGAAAGCTTAATCTGTTTCCTATGTTCCTGATTCCTGTTATCTTTTTGCTGTCCTTATTGTCGATGAAGCTGTTGTAGCTAAAAATCAAGATTCAAAGGATCAAGGATTCGAGACCTTTTTGGGGCGGGATTGTAACCCGGTCCTGCAAAATCCAAACATCATGTTCTAAATAACAAGCCGCGAAAAATAGTTAATTTCAAGTATGGTTAAAATTATTTTTAGACATTTAATGATCTTTCTCTCATGTCTCTATCTAATAACTGCCGGGTGTTCCTCCTCCCAAGACGCCAATTTCTCCGAACCTCGATGGGCAAAAAAATACCTAATCGGTACCTACTATTACCTCTGGTATCCGGGGAACTGGCGGGAAGGATATATCAACGGCCGATTGCTTCCCCAGCAATTACCGGCCCTGGGACAGTATGATTCCTCGGATCTGAAAACCATTGAACAGCATATCGCCTGGTCCTCTCAATACGGGATTGATTTCTGGGCTATCAGTTGGTGGCCGGACCATCCCGAATTGGACAAGATAATTCGAGAAAAAATCCTTAAGGCAAAAAATATTAATGATATTAAATTCTGTATCTTTTACGAATCGGCCGGCCTTGGACTGAAAGAGGATCGAATTGTTTTTACCTCTGATAAGAGTGAAAAATTGCTCTCTGACTTCAAGTTTTTAGCAAAAAACTATTTCTCCCACCCCTCTTATTTGAAAATCAATGAGCGTCCGGTGGTTATCATCTATTTAACGCGGACCTTTATTGGAGATTACCCGGAGGCTATCAGTAAACTAAGAAAAAGCCTCCAAGAGATGGGGTTCAATCCTTTTCTTATCGGAGATGAAATCTTCTGGTATGTCATGCGCCCAAATCCTCTCCCTCCTTCCCCCCATCCAGAAATGAATCGGATCAAATTGTTTGATGGAATTACCGCTTACAATATGTATAATTGGGCAAAGCCAAAACAAATGGGTTATGGGAATCAGAGTACCTTTCTTTCTGAAGTTCAGGGGCGTTACCGGGAGTACCAATTGGCAATCGATAAAAAAATCAAGCTTATTCCTTCCACCATCCCGGGTTATAACGACCGAGGGGTTCGTCTTTCAGATAATCATCCGGTAATTCCTCGTCGATTCGACCCTGGCGGGGAAGAGGGGTCTTTTTTCGTTCAAGCCCTTAAACAAACGGTTTTACCTTTTTTGGATCGAGAGATGCCTATGACCTTGATCACCTCTTTTAATGAATGGAACGAAGGGACCCAGATTGAACCGACTCGCGAAACGAACGTCACCAGCCAGGATCACAGTCCCACCAAAACCGATTATACTCAAGGATATGCTTACCAGGGCTATGGGGAAAAGTATCTTTCCATCCTCCAAAATACGTTCATGGCGGTTAGTGGGCAGGTGATGGATGAACAAGGGGGAATTCCCCTGACAAAGGTTGATCTGAGGGTCTTTCAAGGAGAGACCCTGCTCGCAACTGCCTTGAGCGACAGCCGGGGATTTTACAACCTCTCCCGCCTGAATCTCCCACCCGGTCACTATGAAGTCAGGGCAAATACCCCCGGGTACCAAGAAATTAGGACCGGAATTCGAGTGGACGCAAACAAGAAAGCCCCTCTTATCCTTGAAATGAAGAAAAAGTAAACCGACAAGGGCTAATAAAAATGTTCAAAAATACAAGAGGCCTCGTTTTATTAATGGCTTTAATTCTGTTGGTGGGGGGAATACTTCGCCTCCTCTTCCTGGTAACGCCCTATATGGATTCAGATCAGGCTGTTAACGGATTGATGGCCCGTCATATTCTCCAGGGAGAATTCCCTTTCTTTTTTTACGGTCAGGATTATTGTGGAAGTATTGAGGCCTATTTGGTTTCCACCGTCTTTTTTTTATTGGGTCCATCCCGTTTCATGCTCAATTCGGCCATCGGTCTGGAATCGCTCTTTTTCATCATCTTGATTTATTTTTTGGCCTGGACTATCGCCGATAAAAAAACAGCCCTCCTGGCGGCCTTGTTTACAGCCGTTCCTTCTTATTACTTGTTTTTCCACTCGGTCCTGGCCAGGAGTGCCTATATTGAAATACCGATCATCGGAGTCCTTCTTTTTATTATCAGCCAAAAAATAGTTTATCGTGATGAATCACAAAGCCGGAATTTTTTATTGTTGGGTTTTCTGTGCGGCCTGGGGATTTGGACCCATTTCTTAATCATTTTTTACCTGCCGCCTATCTTCCTTCTTCTTTTCATCAAAGACCAATGGTTCTGGGGCCGTCGGACCATCCTTTTCCTGTTACTGGGCCTGATACTGGGCGGATTGCCCCTCTGGATTCATAATAGCGTCCATCCCCTGGTTACCTGGCATTATCTAATGAACACATCCGGGGGCTCAGAACCGGTTTTGACCTCTTTAAAGGATTTTTTCCTCTTTCGTTTTCCAGAGGCCTTGGGATTGAGAAACAACGAAACCGCGAGATTTACTATACCTTATTTCTCACCGGTTCTGTATCTCATTTACCTGGGTTCCTTTGTATTCCTGCTCATTTCTGGAAGAAAGGGCTTTATTCGTTTATTCAGACTAAAAATAGAACCGGACAATGGTCGAGTTCTGCTTCTGCTTTTTCTTTTGCTCTATCCGCTGATCTTTTCCTTCAGCGGATTTGCCTCGGCCCATACCAGCCGTTATTTGCTGCCGTTATTTTCAGTGTTGCCAATCCTGTATGCTGTTTTTACCAAAAAATTACAATCCTTTTATGGAGCCTGGGCATTTCTTTTTATAATCTTAACCCTTTTTTCCAATATTTATGGCACGGTTACCAGGGTTCCCCTTTTCAATAATAACCAAGTCAAACAATTCCACGAGGCCAGAAAAAAGGAGCAAGATTTATTTAAATTCTTAAAAGAAAAAAATATTAGGCGGGTGTACTGCCATGACTATTGGATATCGGAACAATTAAAATTTGACTCCAAGGAGGAGATCATCTTCGCTCAACCTATGTATGATCATTATCCCCCTCATACCGATTTGGTTGATCGGGACCCGAGAGCTGCTTTTCTTTTCCAGGGAGATAATAAGGATTTTGAATCCACTTTAAAAAATATCGGGGGCACCTTTCAGAAAAGCCAGGTCTTCGGATATAGTATTTATCATACCTTCTCCCCCCCCTCCTTCCGGTTTATTGAACTGGATCCGACCCCATTTACAGCGGCGGCCGATTCCAATCCCATAGAAAGGATAAACATTTTTGATCGGGATCTGAATACCCGCTGGTCTTCCCAGGCCCCGCAGAAACCCGGGGTCAATCTCCAAATCGATTTGGGCCAAGTTGTTCCCAATCTGGGTCGGATCACCCTCTTGTCCGGAAAAACGGAAGATCTACCGCGGAGGATTCAGCTGGAAATCTCTCTCGATGGCCGAAAATGGCAAACAATTCGTGAAGCCACCGGGTTATGGGGGGACCTGTTCTGGTCCGGTCCCCACCCCTTTTATCGTCCCGGGATTGGTCGGGTCGATATCACCTTTTCTTCCCGGTCCGGCCGTTTTTTAAGGCTGACCCAACTCGGGAGCGATCCAACTTATTATTGGTCCGTGGCCGAATGCTTTATCTTCCAGGCTCAGGCGCAGCCCACATCCCAACCGGCACCTTGGGATGTGACCCAATTGATTTCTTATTTAAACCGTTTTAACATCTCCAATATTTTTACCACCCCCTGGATCCAATCCCAGTTACCCCTGGACTGGCGGGAAAAACAAAAGTCTTTGGTTCTCCAAGAAGGGAAGGATGGACAAGTCCAGACTCTTTCCAGTCCGGTCTTTGTGGTCGAGAAAGACAATTCAACTGCCTTGACCCATTTTTTAATAAATAATTTTAAGCAGCCTTATCAAGAACAGGAAATAAGCGGCCAGGTCGTTTATTCCTTTCCCCCGTCATCCGATCGATTTCGACCTCTCTCACCTAAGAATTGGCGTTTTCAGACTAATTATAATCCCCAAAAAGCTTCACTGGCCGCGGACGGGAAGATGTCCACCCGCTGGACCACAGATAGGCCGCAAGTCCCCGGAGCTTACTTTCGAATCGATTTAGGGCGCATGGAAAAGGTCGCCCGAATTCGTTTTTTAGTAGGGGAATCGATCAATGATTTCCCTCGAGGATATTCAATCCGTTATTCAGCTGATGGGCAAACCTGGACCTTATTGGACTCAATCATAAGTCCGGTTTCCCTCCATTGGACCGGGGAAACCCTCTTAAAGGGCGGAAAGGATCTGGATTTAACCTTTCCATCCACGTCGATGCGTTATCTTCAAATTAATAATACCGGAAAAGACAACGTGTATTATTGGTCGATCCACGAGGTGGAGATTTATGAAAGGCAAAATAATTAAAGGTGAATAGACTGAAGGTGGAAGGCTTTTAGTAATAAATCAGACAAGACCAAGACTCATCGAAACCGAAAAGATCTAACTGGCTGATTAGTGTCTAAGGAGAAGTATTATAAATTTCAACCTTCAGACTTCAGCCTGAATCCCCTGAGTCGTTACCACTGGAGACCATGATATGGAACAAAAAACAACTCCCTCTCTGCAGGAAGACTTTTTGACCGTCCGGCCTTCCTGGAGGAGCTATTTCGTCTTTTACGCCGCCATCCTCATTTTTGGAATTGGACCCACCCTCAATCCCGATGCGGGAATAAACCGGCCTTTCGGATTGGCTGTCTCAATTATTTTAGTGTTTTTTATTTTTTACCGACGAAAAGCCACTTATTACCGTATAACCAAACACGAAGCTCTTCGTGAATCAGGCCTTTGGGGTCATACTAAAAAAAATTCCCTTCCTTTTGAGGGAATTGCCGGTCTGGAAGTAAGGAGAGGAGTTGTCCACCGCCTTCTTGGTATCGGACATTTACAATTTCGTTCCCGGCTTGCAGGCCAACCGGACCTTTGGTGGTTTGGGGTCGAAGACCCGCTTGGGGTGAAAAAAAAAATCGAAAGCTTCCTGCCTAATCCGAACCAGTCGGAATAATTATTTGGTAACCGATCCACCCGGCGCTGTACAGCCGAAAGGGAAATATTTTTTCACCGCAAATAATTATATCTCTCCTTTAGGCCCTCTGCGTCTGTGGTGAATTTCTTATTCCCAACGCCATCAGGATTTTGTTTCCAGAATATTTTTTAAGGCATTTTCAAAATGGATTGGTGATACAACTCCCTCAAACCGCTTAACAATTTTCCCTTCCTTATCGATCAGGAAGGTGGTCGGAATACCAAAAACCTGATAATCTTCCGCCACTTCTCCGGTTCCGATCAGGATGGGGTAAGGAATTTTCATCCTTTTGACAAAACTATTCAGGATAAAAGGAACTCCATCCGTATCCAAGGAAATCCCCAGAATCACCAGTCCCCTCTTCTTATTCTGCTGATAAATCTTGGTCAATTCCGGGATCTCTTGGCGGCAGGGTGGGCACCAGGTGGCAAAAAAATTCAGCAGGACCACTTTCCCTCGAAAATCAGACAGACTCACTTTTTTGGATTGTAAGTCTTTTAAGTAAAACTCTTTGGCCGGACGAACCTTTTCGACCTCTTTAGAATAACTCGTGGAAGGATTGGTGACAGTTCCTATCATCAAACCGGCCAGGATCAGAATCAACCATTTCATTTTTAGCTTCATTACGTTCTCTTGTTCCTCCCAATTTTCTTTTTCTTTTTTCTTTGACAGGATTCCCTTAGGGAAAGTAGGTTATGGGATGCTCAATTTTTCCAAGAATCTCCGCGGTCGTATCTTGCCTCTTGTATTCTGTATCTGTATTAGGCATCCAGTATTTCTCTGACCTTCTTGATCAACTCTTCATCCCGATAGGGCTTTTGAACGAATCCCTCTACCCCTTCCTTGAGGATTTCTCCTACCTCTTTATTAGTACTATAACCCGAAGATAACAATACTTTTATTTTCGGATTGATATCCCTCAATTTAAAGAAGGTTTCCTTCCCTCCCAGCCCGGGCATGACCCAATCCAAGACCACCAAGGCGATATCATCCCGGTGATCTTGGTAAATTTGAATGGCCTCCTCTCCCCGTGAGGCTAAAATAATCCTATAACCTTCATCCTCGAGGATGTCAGCCCCTAATTGTCGAATAACCTCTTCATCATCGACGATAAGAATGGTTTCGGAACCCTTTGTATTGAAGGGTTCCGGAGGAAGGGGGGAGAACTCCTCGATTATCACCTCCGGAACGGCCGGCAAAAAAAGTTCAAAAGAGGCCCCTTGACCGGGTTCACTTTTCAAATCAATATATCCACCATGATTTTGAATAATCCCATACACCATGGAAAGTCCTAACCCTGTCCCTCTTCCCGGTTCTTTGGTGGTAAAAAAGGGTTCAAAAATCTGGGATTGAATCTCCTGGTTCATTCCACCGCCGGTATCCGAAAGGGTTATCTTTACAAAATCCCCTTCTTTCCATCCGCGCTGTTTAAAAGCGATGCCCTTTGACAAGGTTTGGTTACCGGTAACAATTTTCAAGGTTCCTCCGGATGGCATGGCATCCCTGGCATTCAAACAGATATTGATCAGGGATTGTTGAAGCTGAGTCTCGTCTCCCTCAATCAAATCCAAATGGGGATCCAGTTCCACATCCAGGATAATCCGCTTATCAATGGTCCGTTTTAAAAATTGGATCAGATCTTGAATGAGGACATTGCAGTTAATCGGCTTAACCTGATACTTTCCACGCCGGGCGAATCCAAGGAGTTGTTTAGTTAATTCAGCCGCCTGCCCTGCCGATCGTTCTATGCAGGCCAGTGAATGAAACAGGGGGTCCCCGACCTTCATTTTTTTCTTGGCAAAAGAGGCATAGCCTAATATTCCGCCAAGAAGATTATTAAAATCATGGGCAATGCCCCCGGCCAGATTCCCGATGGATTCCATCTTTTGAGCCTGGAGGAGCTGTTCTTCAAGCTTTTTATGCTCGGTAATGTCCCGGGCAATCCCCATGGCCCCCACGACCTTTCCCTGCTCGTTCAAAATGGGGGCGGCACTCCCGGAAAAATATCGAATTTGTCCATCTTTTCGAAGATATTGCCAATGGATATTTTCTACACTCTTTTTCTCATTTCGAACTTCCTTAAAAACCTGAATCAAAAAGGCATGTTCGTTCGGGGAAGAAAAATCAATAAAATATTTTCCCAGGACCTCCGATTCATCATGTCCCAAGATCTTTTTCCATCGTGGCCCTATATAGGTTATGCTCCCGTCCATATCAAGGGCGAAAATGATATCAGGAATACTTTCCACCAGAGAGCGGTACTTCCGCTCTGAAACCTTTAACAGTTCCTCGGATCGCTGTAATTTCTGAATGGCCTGCCGGTATCCCGAACCTTTTTTTCCGGAAGGGATTCTGGATGATTTCAGAACTCCGGATTCCCCTGATTTGGACCCGGTTGGTCTTGACATAAAAAACTCGCTCCCTCCTGAGAACGAATGGGTTTTGAAGAATAAACAGTATTCTCCATCATTTATGGAACTATGTCAATTTAAAACGAAAATTCATTTTAATCTCCCCTAAATGTGTGTGTAAACACACAAGCAGGCTTAATCATATCTACCAAGGGGGGAGCAGGGGGGTTTTTATGTTTTTTTCGTTAAATTCGCTTTCAGCCGGCAATCTGGGTAGAAAGTACCGTGGAATGGAAATGGGCCGGTTTCGAAGCACTGGGCCAAAACACTCTAACCGTTATTTCCGCCAAAGAAGAATCTTTTTGAACGATGGTTTCCCGTTGGAATAGGGTTCCTACCGTACCAATCGTTAAGCCGGATTCTACCTCCCCCTGTAATTCGGAAAAAGAAAGGCTCTTCATCGACTCCATCTTCTCCTGAGCTAACTGAAGGGCCGCTGTCTTATTTTGGCTGTACTTATTGGCCTTCATTACTCCGACCGACAAACTGGTGAGGGACAGCACTCCGAAACACAAAATACCGAGGGCCACCATGAGTTCCAATAAAGAAAATCCATTTCTTTTTTTCATCTCCCTGGTTCTCCAATTTATTAATTAATGAAATGTTTCCTCTATTCCATTAAGTGACGGGTTCGGTTCTTTTAAGATAATAATTTTCCAAGAATCGGGCCAATCTCCCTTAATTTATCTTTGGGAATGATCTCCTTAATGCCTTTTTCGATCAAGTGGTGGACTTCCAGGGGAAATAGAGTCAAAGAGGCAATTAAAACAACGGGTATTCCCCGCATGAAGGCCAAGTTCGAAAGATATGGACCTCGAATTCCCGGAAAATAAAGGATCACCACATCATACCCCCCGGAGAAAATCAAATCGACAGCAAGAGAAAAGGAGGCGGCTTTATCGAATCGACAATTCAGACCAATCTTTTGGGTTTCTTCCTTTATTGAATCGAAAATTTCCTGATTTTCATCCACTACCAGAACTCGTTTTTCTTCGAGGTTGGAATAATCCATAATAACATTTGTCTCCTTTTCACTCTCCAAGTCAAACCCTATACCCGTCTATTCGCAAAATCGAGACCAGCCCTAAAAGGGGCTTTTCCACAAATGTTGGATCAATGGTTTGTTTGGGGGACTTTTCCCTGATTATCCATTTTATCTTTTTATTACGGTCTCTAATCGACAATTGGACTACTATTAAACCAAGGCCTGATTCTCAAAAATCCTTTTAACTTCAATATCATTGTAAAGATAAGTTCCAAAACATGGAAACCAAGTTTACACCGATTTGGGAATGAATGTTGAGCGGGTGAAGGGATAGGATTCAGCTGGCGAGTATCCTGTTTGGCCTTGACTTTAGATAGGCTTTTTTCCTTTTTAATAAATGACCAACTTAAGGATTACCCAATGGATATCTTAAATTATACCGACGAGCACTGGATCTTTCGAGAGGCCGTGCGAAAGTTTCTCAAAAAAGAGGTCACCCCTTAGGTGGAGGAATGGGAAAAAGCCGGAATTGTTCCCAAGGACATCTGGCTGAAAATGGGGAAACAGAGGTTTTTATGCATGGGTGTGCCTAAAGAATACGGCGGACCGGCCGCTGACTTTCTTTATTCGGTGATCATAATGGAAGAGCTGGCCCTGATCAATCATACCGGGCCGGCCGTTCCCCTGCATAGCGATGTCGTTGTTCCTTACAGCACGGCCTTCGGGAAACCTGTTTCCAAATTCCAATCCAATCAATTCAAAATTGAGGAGATGGCCACGGAAATCAAACTGGGCCGAACTTTTATGGACAAACTGATTACCGATCATCTGGAGGGGGAAAACATCATCGCGGAAGTTTCCATGGCCAAGTACTGGATTACCGACATAGCTCAGAGCGCGGCCGACCAGTGTCTCCATCTTCACGGGGACTAAGGTTACTGCGAGGAGTACCCCATTGCCCGGGCCTGGCGGGACACCCGGGTCATGTCCATCTTCGCCGGTACCAATGAGATCATGAAGACCATCATAGCTAAAATAATGGGATGGTAGCTATAGAAAATAATCTGGAATATCTAACAGATTAGACCAGACCCCCTAAAGTACTAAATATTTCCTCAATATCGGGTAATTGGGCTATGGGATACACCTTAACGAAAATGACCTGATGTTTTTCGTCAAGGATGATATTGGCCCTCTCGGAAAAACCATTCGCCTCCCGGAACAGGCCATAGGCCTTGGCGACTTTGCCGTGGGGCCAGAAGTCGCACAGCAGCGGGGTCTGTTGAATGCCGAGTGTTTTGGCCCAGGCATTTTTAGAAGGCACGGTGTCTATGCTGAGGCCAAGGGCAACGGTGTTGAGAAGGTCAAACTTCTCCTTGTTGGCTTCCAGTGCCTTCATTTGTTCAGCGCAGACGCTGGTCCAGGCCAGGGGATGAAAGGAAAGAAGTACCTTCTTCCCTTTGAAGTCCGACAACCGAATCTCCTTATCCCGATTATCCTTAAGGTCAAACGGCTTCGCTCTTTCCCTCCGCTGTATTAATTTTCTCATGACCCTTCCTTCGGCCTGCCTACGTCATTAACAACAATATTCTAAGAAAACAATTCCCAATAGCGTATCAGGGAAAGCTGACTCTAATTATTTCAAATTTTCATTTCGGCTTTTCCACATAAATCTTCATAAGAACCTTACCCCAACCCCCCTTGTCCAGGCCGACATCCGTGCACTGGACGATGTTGAAGTTAGTAAACTGTGGATCAGATTTTGAGACCAGACGCTCATATATGACTGGAAGCTGATGGGACACAGGTCCCAGAGCGAACATACACATCCGCTTCGGACACTCATCGGCGATTAGCTGGCCGCCTGCGGTCATAACGAATCGGTCTCCCACTTTATGCCGAGCATGGCATCCTTGAGACTCGATCACTTCGGCAATAACCCGACATTTGACGAACTCGGGGGTTTCGGTGACCATCTTGACCTTTTTGGGATCGGAACGAAAGAGTCGCATCTCCTCATCCGTATATCCCATGTGCTTCTGGAAACGATTCCAAATTTCCTCTGCTTTCATGTCTCTCCTCCTTTTTTAGATTAATTAAATCAAAACCACACTTCAACTTAACTACATTAAAGTTTGAAAAAAGGTCAGATCTTTATTCTGGACTTTCGACGGGACCACACTCCTGAAAGAAGGAGGTTTGTCAAGTTAGGTTACTGCGGATTATGTAACCTAATCGGCCAAACTGTCAAGAAATTTATCAAGATAGGGGTTTCTGATGTCTAAAAAAGAAAAAGGCCGTGTCGGAAGACACGGCCTTTTCTTCTTTAAGAGTTTTCAGATCTTATTCTATATTAATCTTGACCTGTTTCTCTTTGGCCTTCTCGCTTTTAGGCAGGATAATGGTCAGTATCCCCTCTTTATGAGAGGCCTTGATATTTTTGGGATCCACATCGGTGGTCAGCCGTATACTCCGGGAAAAAGAGCCGTAACGTCGTTCGATTAGGTGATAGGACTCGTCCTTTTCTTCCTTTTCCTGTTTCTTTTCCCCTTTAATGGTCAGCAAATCACCGCTGATGGTTACTTCAACCTCTTTGGCATTTAAACCCGGGATTTCAGCGGTGACCACTATGTTTTCTTTTGTCTCCTTGACATCCAGAGCCGGTGCCCAGGCCGCTTCTGAGAAGATCGGAAACCCGGCGTCCCCGAAAAAACGGCCCCACAAATCATCCATTTCTTTTCTTAATTTGGACAAGGTCTTTGTTCTTTCCCATGGAACAAGTTCAAACATAGGAACACCCCCTTTTTTGATATTTTTACTCGTCATTACGATTCGAGTTTCGTTGGTTTAATAAATAATCATCTTATAGATTCTTGTCAAGATAGGACGATCCATAAACAGAAAAATGCCGGTCGGCCTTTAGCATTCGGGGTTTGTCGAAGAGGATGTTCATGCTCCCTTGGTGCGTGTTAAGTTAAAATAAAAAATCCCTTATTTCCCGAACAGGGTCAGCTGTTTTTTTCTGGGCCGTAAAGGTTGTTTCGCCCCTTCAATAATAATCTGGTTTTTCAGAAGCGCTTCAATATTTTCAAGAAACGGTGACGGAGACTGGATCAGTTTTTGTCCGAACAGGGTTCGCTTTTTGGCCCAGGTTAAAATCACCTTTTCTTTGGCCCGGGTCAAGCCCACATAAAAAAGACGCCTTTCTTCTTCCGGATCCGATTCCTTAAGTAAAGAGAGCGGGAGAAGGTTAGCCTCACACCCGGCAATGATGACTATGGGAAATTCAAGCCCTTTGGCGGCATGAAGGGTTAAAAGCTTAACGGTTTCCTGATCCGGTTCATAAGTATCCAAGCCGGTTTGAATGGAAAGGGCCTCTATAAATTCTCCCAAAGAGCCTCTAAATGTAGCCGCCCAAAGACGAAGTTTTTTCAGGGCTTCAGCCCCTTCGGTTGATGTCAGGTGAACTTCGAGGTCTCCATCAGAAATGACCTTTTCTACCGCCGATGCCGGGGAAAAACCCAGGCATGGTAAAGAGTTGAGCAAAGTCAAACAGGCTCGAATTTCCGGCCTTTCCACCCAGTGCACTTCCTGAATCTTTTTAAAGGGGATCCCCTTCTTGGAAAAGGCCTTGGCCAGCAGCTCCCCCTCGATATGAAGTCGGTAAAGGACGGCAAAATCGGCAAAACTTTTTGAATGGTTTTGTTCTAACCGGGAAAAAGAATCCGTCCCTTTTGATGAAAGGCTCAAGCCCCCCATTTCTTCTTCAATAATCCTGGTAATATATTCCCCTTCTTCTTCGGCAGAAGATAGGCCAACCACCGGCAAAGTGGGTTCCCCTTTAAGGTTAGAGATCAAGCTCCGGGCCGAGTTCCTCATGACCTGTGATGAGGCATTCATTACGGTCTGGTTCAGCCGAAAGGTTTCGTCCAAGGTAATTTCCGTCAAAGAGGGGTAGTCCCGGTGGAGACGGGGAAAAAATTCGGCACTGGCCCCCCGGAAACCATAGATGGCCTGATTGGGATCGCCGATGACCATCCACTCCCCTTCCTTTCGGGTTAAGAGTTGAAAGAGCCGGTATTGAGAAGGATTGATATCCTGAAATTCATCAATGAACACATAAGGGAATCGGGCCTGAAGGCCTGTCCTGAGGTCAGGATTTCTTTCCAAGAGAATAATGGTTTGAACAAGGAGTTCATCAAAATCCCAAATTCGGCGAAGGGTAAGTTGTTCCTGATAAGCCCGATAGCATAAAGACCACTTTGGATAAACATCCCAACGGGGTAATGTTTCCGAAAATTCAGAAGAGATCAGGGCGTTCTTGGCCCAAGAGATGTGCCGGGCCAACTCCTTTAAAGACTGGATCGGGAAGTCGGTGAATTGTTCCCGGGTTGTTTCTTTAAGTAAATGGAAGGCTTCATTTTCGGATAGCAATTGAAAATGGGTGGGGAGATTCTCATGGAGGAAGCGGAAACAAAAACCATGGAAAGTGGAAATCCAGGGAGGGGAAGGATTGGCCATCAAACGGCAGAGTTGTTCTACCCGGGAGCGCATCTCCTGGGCGGCTTTATGGGTAAAGGTGACGGCCAGTATTTGATCAGGTCCGGCGACCTGCGTTGCTATCAGGTGGGCAATACGATAGGTCAGGGTTCTGGTCTTCCCCGTGCCTGGTCCGGCCAAAACGACTAAGGGGCTTCCTCGATGTCTGACCGCTTGTTTTTGGGATGGTGTCAGAGAAGAAAGATCCATAAAAAAAAGAACAGGCCGGGAAATCCCCTGGCCTGTTCCAAATGAAAAACCAACCGGAAAGACTATATTTCTTTTACTGTGATAGCCCCGGTTTCACAAACTTCAACACAGCTTTCGCAGCCCAGGCATTCGTCCATATTGACGGGCACGGCCTTATTGTCCTGAAGTTCGAAAACGCTAGTCGGGCAGGTATCCACGCAATTGGAATCTCCCGTGCACTTGTCGGCGTCAACCGTAACTTGAAACATTGCTTCTTCCTCCTTATTCGATAGATAATTTATTGCCAAAAACCAATCAGTTACAAGTTTTTGGGATTATCCAGGTTTGGATTGAAGGTCTTGAACCTTCAAATTAGAACGGGAGCTTAGATTATTTTTTCCCAAAGGTCAAACAATTTTTTCCCCCAAGGGAATTAAACTGGACTAATTTTAAAAAATAAATATATTATAATAGGTTAAGCTGTTCTTACTGATCGCCGTTTAACGGGACCCCAGAATAAGTCCTTTAGACCGAAGGCGTTAAAAAGATTGACCGAATTTGTTCCTGTGGTAGATTATAAATTCTTACACACTATGATCAAAGAATTTATCTCTAACCTTTTTACTAATTGAGTCCTGTTGTGCGACCAAGAATCCAGAAGTCAGGAGTCAGAATCCAAAATAAAACGGTTTGGTTTATCTTTATGGTGATTGGTTCCCCTTCTTAATTCTGGCTCCTGGGTTCTGAATTCAGGAATTTCAAATATCTTTGGATAGACTTGAGGAAAAACAAAAGGAGGTTCCGTATGCTGAATGAAAAGGAAATCCTTCGCTATGACCGGCAAATGATGATGAACCATTTTGGCCGAGAGGGGCAGGAAAAATTAAAAAAAAGTCGGGTCATGATTGCCGGGGCCGGTGGTCTGGGTTCGGCGGCCGCCTATTATTTGACCGCCGCCGGGGTGGGGGCCTTACGGATTGTGGACAAGGATCAGGTGGACCTTAGTAATTTAAACCGTCAAATCCTCCACTGGTCACCGGATATTGACCGACTCAAAGTGGAATCGGCGAAGGAAAAATTGGTCAAATTAAACCCTGAGATTGATTTGGAGATCCGAAAAGACGAGATTAACGAGGGAACCTTACCCGAGTTGACGGCTGGGTGTAACCTGATCCTGGACGGCCTGGATAATTTTCCGACCCGGTATTTGATCAATCAACAGATATTACGTCAGGGGATCCCCTTTATTTATGGGGGTATCCTGGGCATGATGGGGATGACTACCGTGATTCTTCCCGGACAAACCCCCTGTTTGAAATGCCTCTTCCCGCAAGCTCCGCCGCCTCAAAAATTCCCGGTCTTAGGGACCACACCCGGTATCATCGGCTTGATCGAGGCCAATGAGGCCATTAAATATCTGGTCGGCTTTGGGAGTCTGCTTACCGGCCGGCTTCTGATTTATAACGGTCTGGAGATGCGTTTTTCCGAAATCCGGATTGAACCAAACCCCCAATGTCCGGTTTGCGCTTAGCGATTAAGGGTCTCATTGTAGTATTGCAGTAAAAAGAAAGTCTTGCCGAAAATAAGTTTGGAGGACTCTCCAAATCTTGACCAGAAAATATTGTCTAAATTATTTTGAAACCCTTGACAAGAAAGGCCCTTATTTAACCCTGGTGGGCGGTATGCCGGCCAGAGCCTTGGCCAGTTTCACCTTTTTATTCAGATCCCCTTCCCTAAAAATCATCACCCTCTGGGCTTGAGGAGAACCGGCCCCATGCATGGATTCCACCAAGGCCGTGCCGCCGGTCATAGACTCGATCAACCGGCCGATCTTGATGCGATCTTCGGTGGGAAAATTGGCCACCCCGGAGAAATATTTTTTCACCAAATGACCGACGTCTTCACTCTTCAGGTCGTATTCACTGGGTAAGGTGGCCAGAAATCCTCCGGCCAGGTCGGAGGCCAGACGGGCGACCTCGAAATGAAAACGGGTTGCATTATGTTTGCCCACATTGGCCAGCATGGTATCCACCATATAAGCCCCGGACGGAGTGGGCCAGCCTTCAGCCGCACAGGCAATGGCTGAGCTGTAAAGGGTTTCACCCAGATGGATCATTTCAGTCACCTTGTCCCGCACATGGGAGGCCTTGGCCGTGCCCTGAATCTGGGCCAGATAAGTCACAGCCCCGGTTAAGACATCGATTAAGCCTGTTTTACAGCCGCCGTAGTTGGCCCGGTGATGGGCAGCGAAACGATAGACCAAGTTGCCGGTAAACTCCGTCTCACCGTTCATAAATACCCGCTCCCAGGGGACAAAGACATTTTCGAAGGCAATGACCGCCTCTCCGCCGACCCCCCCGAAAACCGGGTTCCCGGCATCGATTCGTTCTTTGTTGTCCTTACGGTTGTCGTTGGCCTGGCGTCCGAAAATCATGGTAACCCCTGGGGTATTAACCGGAACGGCACAGACCAGGGCGTAGTCTTTGGCTGTGGGGTCCATGGCCGTTGTGGGCATGATCAGGATCTCGTGGGAATTGACCCCTCCGGTCATGTGCAGCTTGGCCCCCCGGATAACCAGGCCGTCTTCCCGACGCTCCACAACATGCACATATTGGTCCGGGTCGGACTGTTCGGCAGGCCCCTTGGAGCGGTCCCCTTTGGGATCGGTCATGGCCCCGACCACCATCAAATTTTCCTCTTGAATATAAGTCAGCCACTTCTTAAAGCGTTCAAAATAATCTGTGCCGTATTTTTGATCGATTTCATAGGCAACCGAATAGACGGCATTGATCCCGTCTAAACCCACACAGCGCTGAAAACAGGACCCGGTCTTCTGACCCAACACTCGTAACAGTTTCACTTTTTTGATCAGGTCCTCCATGCCCTGGTGGACATGAGTAAACCGGCTGATGGTCTTGCCGGTCAAATGGGAGACAGCCGTGGCCAGATCTTGGTATTCCGGGTCGTTAACCAGGGCATAGGTCATAGCCGCGGCCCGGGCATGAGGGGCCGTAGCCGGATGACGGGTCACATCCTTTATCTTTTTCCCTTTATAGTAAACCACCGGGTTTATTTTTCTTAAACTACGCAGATAGTCCTGGCCGTTTTTGATCTTCATTTGGGATGTCCTTTCATCTTCGGCGGCATCTTCAAAAATCGATGGGGGTTAACGTCAAACATAAGACGTTTCATGGTGATGTCTGGCTTTAAAATGGAGATGATCATAAAAGAAAATGCGATGAAGGGCAACAGGATATTTTGAGACTGGTAATTTTTATGGAAATTAATTACCGGTTATTCTATAACGATCACATCACGATTGTGAAGATACGATAATCCTATGAGCACGCCTGAAAAAAAAATCTCATTTTTCTTCCCTTCTTTGAAAAAGGTGGGGGCTCAACCTTTCGCCCAACCAAACACCTGCGGTACTGCGGCCGTATCCGTGACCGGCACCGATTGTAGGTTGAACTGTAAACATTGCGGAGGGGTCATCCTAAAAAACATGCCGGCCGCTGAAACTCCTCCGGCCTTAAAGGAAGCGGCAGGGCGGGTGGCAGAAAAAGGCGGTCAAAGTATCCTGATCAGCGGTGGGGCAGATCAGGAGGGAAGGGTCCCCTTGTTGAATTATATCAAGATCATTAAAGAGATTCGTTCCGAACTGGGACTGAGGGTGTTGGTCCATACCGGCTTAGTTTCTCCAAACGTGGCTGATGCTCTGGCCGAGGCCCAAATTGATATGGCCCTGGTGGATATCATTGGAGATAACCGGACCATCCGGGAGATTTATCATCTGGATGCCACGATCGGGGACTACGAACGATCCCTTAAACTACTCACGGACCGGGCCATCCCCACGGCCCCCCATGTGGTCATGGGGCTCCATTTCGGGCAAATCCGGGGAGAACCCGAGGCGTTGAAGCTGATTGCCGGTTATCCGATAAGGACCCTGGTCCTGGTTGGATTTCGACCCATCCCCAAAACGGCGATGGCCAAAACCCCTCCCCCTCCCCCGGAGGCTATGGGAGACCTGTTTATCATAGCCCGCACCCTTTTTCCTCAAACACCGGTCGTTCTGGGTTGTGAACGTCCCCTGGGCCTCCACCGACGTAAAACCGATTGTTTGGCTGTCGAAACCGGGCTGGACGGGATCGCCTATCCCAGCGATCTGGCCGTTCAATTAGCCGAAGACAGGGGAATAGCGATTGACTTCCATACGGATTGTTGCGCTCTTATCAAATAAAATATAATTCTCCCATTCGATTTGAAGAACAATCAATTTTTATGATATATTGGAAGTTCACTTGAATCCTCGAATCCTTGACCCCTTGTATCCTTCTATCATCGCCCACTCTTTGGGAGATGATCCTCAATGATACGCATTATCGATACCGGATTCTTAAGCGGGGCGGAAAACATGGCCTGGGATGAGGTTTTGTTGAAAGCCCGGGCCGAGGGGATCATTCCGGATACGCTACGTTATTTGAGATTTTCGCCTCCCGTAGCCCTGGTTGGTTTTCACCAGACCGTCGCTGAAGAAATCCGAATCGAATACTGTCGGCAGGAAGGGATCGAAATCAACCGCCGGATCACCGGAGGTGGTGCCGTTTTTTTCGATGAAGGTCAACTGGGTTGGGAGCTGATCGCCTCCAGAAAATCCATTCCCACCTGCCTGACCATGGAGGAGATCACCGCAGCGATCTGCCGGGCTGCAGCCAGAGGATTGCAAATTTTAGGGCTTGATGCCGGCTTTCGGCCCCGGAATGATATTGAAATTCAGGGTCGAAAGATCTCCGGGACAGGAGCAGCTTTTGAAGCGGATGTTTTTCTTTTTCAAGGAACCTTGTTGATTGATTTCAACCTCGAACACCTGATTAAAGCCCTGCGTATTCCCATTGAAAAGTTGAGCCATAGGGAATTAACCTCGGCCCGGGAGCGGGTGACCAGTTTAAAAGAACAGTTGGGAGAAATCCCTCCCCTGGAAAAAGTTAAAAAGGCCCTGGAAAAAGGTTTAAGCACCGGCCTGGGGTTCCAGTTTAAACAGGGCCGGATCACCAAAGAAGAGGAGGCCTTATTCCGACAAAAATTGTCCAAGATGCAATCGTCCGAATGGATTCAGGGTACCAGGATCCCTTTTCGGCCTCAGGAGGTACTTCATTCCATCCATAAGGAAGACGGAGGATTAATCCGAATCGCTGTTAGGGTTGATTTAAAAAAAGAACGGATCAAAGACATCCTGATCACCGGGGATTTTTTTATCCATCCCCAGAGGGCGATTTATGATCTGGAGACGGATTTAAAAAATACCCCGACAAGAGAATTGCATCAACGAGTGGATGCTTTTTTTAAAAAGAACTGGGTGGAACTGTTGGGGTTGAGTTCCGAAGATTTTTATCGGGCGATTCAACTGGCTTTGGATAAAATAGATTATGCTCATCTCGGTTTCACCTTTTCGGAAGCCGATTGGATGACCGCCTTTAACGGCACACTAAATGAAATCCTGGAGCAATGTGATTTGCTCTTACTGCCCTATTGCTCGAAATTACCAGAGTGTGAATATCGATATAAAAACGGCTGTGTCCAGTGCGGGCTGTGTATGATCGGTGAGGCCTTTGCCCTGGCCGAATCCAAGGGTCTAAAGGTCATGACTATTCAGAATTACGAGCATCTGGTGGAGACCCTGGAACAAGAAAAAAGAAACGGGACCCGGGCTTATATCGGCTGCTGCTGTGATGCATTTCAGCTTAAAAGGCAGGAGGCCTTTAAAGAGGCCGGGCTGCCGGGATTGCTGATCGATATTGAAAATACGACCTGTTACGAATTGAATCAGGAAAAAGAGGCTTACCTCGGTCAATTCCAGCACCAAACTTACCTGAGATTGGGGTTGTTGGAAAAGGTTTTAAATTTAGTTACTCACAGACAGCGATAAGGAGGGATAGATTCTTACACCCTCATTTATATCCCACAATTTAATAAGCTGGTCTTGATTTTCTGCGATGCGCGGAAGGCTATGCTTGAGGAGCGTTTCACTTGAGGATCGTTCGTCTTCGACGAACTTGAGGCCAAAGGCAGTTGCCTCTTCCCTCAAACGAAGTACTCCTTAAGCGAAGCGATCCTTAAACAAGTTGAACTCTGGCTCCAAGTTCCAAAATTTCAAATATTTTGGTTAGACTTTAAAGCAGTTTCATTATCTTATTCCCACTCATCCAGTCCACCGGCCAAGACTGTCTGTTTAGCCGGTTGGACTGTGCGAAAGACCTGAGAAGGCGGGAATTTTTGACCATCGACGGTCAACAGGTGATCCTCGATGGAAATGCCGAAGAGGCGTTCGTTCTCCTTAAGATAAGGCAGGATCAGTTGCCAATCCTTCTCGGAGAAGGGGACGATTTCCCCGCCGTTAAGCTGTTCGGCCACTATTTTTTGATGAGGGTCCCGAATATAAATGGCCCCGCCGGAGGCCAGAGAAAAGAGATTCGCTCCGGGATAAGGCGTTTCCTGCGGAATAATATTACCCTGGTTGTCAACGGCCAAGCCGTTGACAATGACAAATCCTCCCCCGTTATGCGGGTCTCCGGCCATGAAGGATTCGGCCAGAAAATCCAGGGCTGTGCCGTTGATAACCACTTTAGGCCGGCCCACGGCATTGATCAAGGGCCGTCCGGCGGCATTGCCCAGCACATAAACCTCCCCGCCTTTGGCCCCGTAAAGAAAGGTCTGGCCCACATCGCCATGGACCACCAGTTTGCCGCTTTTAAGGATCTGCCCCAATTGGTCCTGGGCATTGCCATGGACCACGATTTCCAATCCGTCGATCCCCGAAGCCAGATAATCGCCGCTGCTCCCATAGGCGTCTATTCGGACCCCTTTGGTGTCCGGTCCCAGACCGCAGCCCAGAAACCGTTGCCCCCGATATCCATAGCCGATAAACCGTTTCCAGCCCAGTTCATAAGCCTTGACCACCAGGCGGGAATCACAGTCTTCCCCTTCGGGGGGGAACTGCTCTCCATCGACCACCAGGGTTTTTTCTCCGGCTTCCGGGGCACGAAGCATTAGACGATGGGCATAATCGATCCGGAGAAAAGGGGTTCCTTTCTCCTGGGTTAAAGATGGAATCCCGTTAAATATTTTTTCAAGCGACCGGGTGACCATTTGCAGAACGGATCGGCGGCGCTTCGTCCCTGTGGGATACCTTCGATCCAACAGCAGAGTCAATGTCTCCACCACGCCTTCCATCAGCTTTTCTTCTTTAGCCAGCGCTATCAGATGATCTAAAAAATTGTTAAGCTGAGCGTAGTCCCATTTTTCTATGGAACCCAATAAAGAAGAATATAAAGAGATAATCTTCCCGGATTCCAATCCTTTCCTTATCTTTTGGGCCGTCGTTGCTTTTAAAGGAAAAGTCTTAAGTTCGAGGCTAAAATCAAGGGGGGTCCGGTCGGCCGGGATATCGATAGGTCGGCCGAATTTATCCTGACAGGTCAGGTTCCAATTCCCGGAGTCCGATTCTTTGACTGAAAAAATAAAGGCCCCCCCATCGGTATAACTGCCGCCCCGGGCATTCCAATAGCGGTCGGCAATCGTGCCGAACCGGGGATCTTCCCTGGCCAAAGACTGCAAGGTGGCATCGATAGCCTGTTTTTCCGAGCAGATCAGCCCGATCTCCACTTCTCCTTTTTGCAGGGCGAAAACTTGGGGCCTGAGCATGGCCGTATCGGTGATGCCGATTAATTGATAGGTTTTTTCCCCGGTGAGATTGCGGGCAATGATGAAAAACCAAGGCCCGTCCGGGGAGCCATGGATCTGGGTAGTCTGGATCTGGCGGTAAATCCTTTGTTTTTCCACAGACAGCTTGTCAAAATCCATTTCCGTTGTCGGGGCCAGAGATTCAATGATGTATTCCAGGGGATAGCCGTAGACCCGGTTCAAGAGATCAAAGACCTGGACCGAGACCTCCGTATCCGTTAAAAACAGAGGGACTACATTTCGTTGATAAAGATATTCACTGACCGAATAATAATTGGCAAAATCCCCGTTATGGACCAGGGCCTCATCCAGACCGATAAATGGGTGGGCTCCGCCCGGATGCCAGACCCGGCCCTTGGTGGGATAGCGCTGATGGGCAATCCAGATATGGGCCTTAAAATCATCCAACTGATAATACTGGGCTACCTTCTCAGCATAACCGACAATCTTCAGGATCATCATGTTGCGGCCATGAGACAGGACAAAGGCTTTTTTCTCTCCCAATGAACTATAATAGGTTTCGTTTAACCGGAAGGTGTTTTGATAAACAAATTCTTCGGCCGCTTTTTCAAGGGACAATTTTCCCAAATTTTTTTCAAGTTGAAATTTGGCGAGGACATCGGGTTGGACCTGGACGAAATAACGTTTAACCTGAGGAGGCTCAATGTCCAACCCGGGGATATCCCGAAAATCATCGACCGTCGGAACAAAATCTTCATGAGGGATCTTAAAAAAAGGACGGACGAAACGATCTTCCAACTCCTTTAATACCGTTGGATCCAACAAGGCAATCTGGAGCAGAAAATGGGATTCCAAGGTGTTTTGATCAACCCCTAATTTCCCGGCTTCGAGCCCGACGGCGGCGATGCCGCCCCCTTTCCCATTTCCGCGGTTGTGCATCTGGACCGAAGGTTCGAAAATGTGGCGGCCCCCCACCGGGATATTACAGGCAAATCCGGTAACCCCGCAGCCCCCTTCCTCGGCCTCGGTGCGTAGAGGGAGAACGGGAAGTCCTTTGGTTTTCTCTACAAGACGGGCACGAGAATCGATAATGGCTTGGGCAATATGTTTTTGATTCATATTCAACCTATTTTTCAATTTCATACTCGCTAATGATAAAGCCTATAAAGGATTTCTTGATGCTGAATAAAAACAAAAAGCGATACTCGATTCTGGATAAAGACAATCAAGTATCCACCATCCAGTATTCAGTAGTTCACTCCAACTCCCCTTCAATCTCTTCGGCCTTTATATAATCCAGATGGGCCAGGCAATCCCAGCGGCCGACCAGATCCCGGATATGGGTAATGCCTAATCTTTTAAGGATGAATCTCAATTGTTTCATCCAGGCCGCATAAACATTGATGATCCGCTGGGTCCCCCAATCCTGGGTGATCAACTGGGTCAGTTCCGGATCGGTGGTGGCGATCCCCCGGGCACATCCCCTTCCGGATTCGCAGTTATGACAGCGCAGGCATTCCAGGGCCACCATATCGGCGGTGCCCAGGCAAACCCCATTGGCACCCAGGGCAATGATCTTGGCCACATCATAGCCGGTCCGTATCCCGCCGCTGGCGATCAGGGTTAGGTTATCCCGGATACCCTCTTCCTTAAGAAATTTATGAACTTTGGGGACGGCATACTCCAGGGGCATGGCAATATTCTTTTTGGCGATATCCGGGGCCGCCCCAGTGCCACCGTAGCTGCCGTCCAACTGAAGGATATGGGCCCCGGCAAAATAGCTCCCCACGGCCACCATATCCACATCATTCGGGGTGGAGACCTTTACGGAAACCAAAGCCCGTGGATTGGTCGCTTTGATCCAGTCGATATGTTTTTTGTGGTCTTCCACGGAATAGACACTATGAAAGGGGAAGGGAGAAAACAGAGAACTTCCCACCACCGCCTCCCGCATGCGGGCTACCTCCGTGGTGACTTTGTCGCCCAGGAGATGTCCGCCCAATCCGGGTTTGGCCCCCTGGGCATATTTAAATTCCACGATGCGCACCCGCTGGATGGTCTCTTCTCGCACCCCGAACAGACCGGTGGCCACCTGGGTAATAATGTGATCGTCGTACGGTTTAAGATCGTCCGGATATCCTCCTTCCCCTGTACAGCAAAAGGTCCCCCAGGCCGCTGCCGCCCGGACCCGGGAGAGGATGGCGTTGATACTCACCGAACCGAAGGACATCCCTCCCAGGTAGAAGGGGATCGGCAGGGAGATGGAGGGCCGTTCGTCTCCGGTACGGTTAAGATCCAGGGACAGGCAAATATCTTCATCCGGGCAGTCTAAGGCCTTGTTGGGAGGGAAGACCAGCCGGAGTTTATCAAAACCACCCCCCGAATCCCCGGTCTTGTAATTGAGCCCCTGATACGGGATTTCTCCGGTTTCGGCCATATACCAGGTACTGGCCAGTAGATCGGCCGTCCATCTCCTGTCGCCCAGGACCTCGAAAGAGGGATTGGGATTCATGGTGATGGCATCCTTGGGACAGCGGGCAATACAATAAAATTCATTCTTTTGGCAGGCCGGTCCCAGGCAAAGGAAATCCTTTCCGGCCTTGGGTCGTTTGGCCCCCGGCTGATAAACCCCAAAAGGGCAAAGGTTCAGACAAAGGCCACAATTGTCACAATTCTTACCGATGACGATACGGAACTTGCTTAAACCATGGCGAAAACGCGTTGGTGCCGGTTTCACCTCAGGAGGAATAAATTGAGAAACGTCAAACATGATACCCTCGTAAAAGGCCATCAACTGGGACGGCACAGTAAAAAGTCCAGAGACAAGGCGCGCAAGTCCTGAGGAAAGAGGCGAACATTGAAGTACGCTGCATTGACGAAGGATGTAGCGCAACACCGCCTCTAGGCTTTTTTACGAAGCCGTCGGACATAGGTTAATTCCTTTTATGCAAAGGGAGAAAAATCTCCCTTTCCAGGTCTTCAAAAAACATGGCCCGGCCCATTTCACCCCTAAGGCGCCGGGCTTCCCGGATGCCCATAGCCCCCATGACTTCCAAAAGCTGGTTGTACCAGCCGGCAATCAGGTTCCGGATCCGGGCCTGCCCCCGCGGCGGGTAGATCTGGGCGATATTCACCGGGCAGGGAATGCCTTCGGCACACCTCCGGCAAACACGGCACTCCAAAGCCACCAGGAGGGGGATATCCACGGTAACGGCATCGGCTCCGCAAATAATCAGCTTGGCCAGGTCTTCGGCCATGGCCACACCGCCCCCGGCTAAAAGGGTAATCTGATCCCGGAACCCGTTTTTAACCAGATGTAAATGGACCTCCTTGATTCGATCTTTGATAAATAAGGGGGCTTCTCCCTGGTCGCGGCCGAATTCATCGGCCATAAAGTGAAGGATTTCCAATCCAGATTGAGTTAGTTCCAAGGCCCGGTCCTTGGCCTGAGGATTCAAGGGAATTCGGACAGCGATAACGGCCTCAGGGTTTATCCCTTTTAGCCATTTCTGTATTTCCAGAACCTTGAGTCCATCTGGGATTTCTATCAGGCGGAGCTTTTTAAGGATTTCTTTATCGAACCCTTCGGGATCCCCGGTCAGATAGAGCATGATGTGATTCAAATAGCGTTGCAGACTCGGGTGCCAATCCTCCTGGGTAATAATGGAAAAGGTATTGATCTTCTTTGCCGCCCGGAGCAAGGTATGATTGATGCGGTCCCGTGGGGGAGACCAGGGCAGTATGTCAAAGATGATCGGTATAGGGATTTCAACGGAAGGATAGGGCGGAGATAAAAGGTTTCCCAGGGTATCAAACTCAAGGGCCTGGTGTTTTCGTCCCAGATCGACCTGGGTGCTGATATACTCCCGTCCAAGAATCCCATCCCGGGTGGGTCGAACGATTTCGGACATATCGGTCCACATGGCGTCAAATCCCGATCCGGAAAAAGGCCCCCCATACCCGGCACCGGAAACCGGGATACGGCCGGTCTCGGCCTGAAACCAGAGTTTGGAGATGATCTCTGGGGTCCAGTAATGGTCTCCGAGATTTTTATAGTCGGGGTTTAAGGCCTTATGGATTAGCCGGTTGGGACAATTCTGGACACATCGAAAACAGTCTTTGCACAAACTGTCCAAAGAATCGGACATCAAGCGAGAATCGAGTCCCCGTTTATCATAAACCCCGTAAACACATTCCCGTTTGACGCATTTAGGGCATTTAAGACAGCCCTCTTCCCAAGCAATGACCCCGGACCGTATCACTGTGGGAAAACGATTGGGCACCGGGGCGGTATGAATATGATATTTGACTGGCATGAATTCCTCTATAAAAAATCGGTATGAGGTGCAAGGGGCGAGGTTTAAGGTCCCAAGATAACAGCCTTATACCTTACACCTTGGATCGTTTTTTTAAACCGTGGGTCTCGGCATCAGCCCGGCCTGTTCCACGACTTGGGGAACGGCCTCTTCCCATTCTATGGCCATGATATGAACACCATGGACGCCTTCCATTTCTTTAAGGGCCTGGATGGTCTCGATGCTGATTTTAATCCCTTCCTTTCTTTGTCCTTTAGCCGGAACCGATTTCATGCGCCGGATCAAGGGTTCTGGGATGTCCATCCCGGCCACTTGGTTTTTAATGTACTCAGCCATTTTAGCTGATTTTAAAGGCGTAATCCCCCCCAAAATATAAACCTTTTCATGGAGGCCTCGGTCCCGCACCTGACTCATCCATTCTTTAAACCGATCCAGATTATAAATGCACTGGGTTTGAATAAATTCAGTGCCGGCCTTGACTTTCTTGGCCAGCCGGATCACCCGGTAAAAAAAGGGGTCTGCAAATGGGTTTGCGGCTGCGCCGATAAAAAGATAGGGGGGAGGGCTGACGGCCTCGCCGCCGATGATTTGACCCTCATCCCGCATCCGGCGGACCGTCTGTATTAATTGGATCGAATCCAGATCAAAGACTCCGATGGCCTGAGTCTGATTGCCGAAGGATTGATGATCGCCGCTCAAACAAAGGACATTCCGGATCCCCAGGGTCGAGGCCCCCAGGAGGTCGGATTGGAGAGCAATGCGGTTCCGGTCCCTGACCACCATCTGGAGCACCGGATCGAGTCCTTCCTGAAGCAGGAGGACGCAGGCCGCCAGGCTGGAGAGACGAACGACTCCGGTCTGGTTGTCGGTGACATTAACACTATCCACATAACCCTTAAGTATCCGGCCTTTTTTAATTACGGCTTCGGGATCGGCCCCTTTGGGAGGGCCGCATTCGGCGGTGACGGCAAATCGGCCGGCGGCTAATACGTTTTTAAGTTGGCTTTCAATTTTCAATTCTGTTGATCCTCCCTGACGATTTTTCGAGGTCCGGCCCCTTCTTTTTTTGACCAGTCAGCCGGGGCATAAACCTCCTCCAGAAGATCCAGTTGATTCCTGTCCTCCAGTCGGGTGACGATCAGATGCCAGGCACAAGGAGTCTCCGGATTGACTTCACACTTGCCGTCCTGAGACCCGCCGCAAGGTCCGTTAAAGATCTGTTTGGCACAGCGGGTGACCGGACAGATATCGGCAAAAAGATGGAGACGGCAATCACCGCAGCCCCGGCAGTTTTCCAGCCAGAGTCCGGCTTCTTTGGTTTGTCCCAGGAAGGAGGTGTTCAGGGCCGGCAGGATGGGAATATTGGGAAAAACTTCAGCCACGGCCTGGACCCCGGCCCCGCAGGCCAAGGAAAGGACGGCATCGTATTGATCGATCAACCCGGTCAGTCGATCGATAAATTCATACACACATTGACGCTCCAGGGTCATTTCCCTGGTTTCCAACTCCTTGGTGGTCATCCGGGCGTCCATCCGTAGGGCCGATCCGAGAAGTCCGACCTCCTTTTCTCCTCCCGCAGCACATTCGCCGACACAGCTTGCGCACCCCACCACCAGCACTTTCTTAAAAGGCAAAATCATGGCAATGATTTCATCCAGAGGTTTTCTTTCGGCAGTAATCATTGGTCTCTATTCTCCATTTTTTTATTCAATTAACATCTCTTTCTGTTTGGGCTTCCTCCATTATATGTATATGATTCGGATTTGAAGATTCCTAAATCCAATGGTTTTTACCTTTTCACTTGGGCCCTTGAACCCCAGAATCCTTGAATCCTTTTCTCTTACAACCGGCTCAACAGGGAATGTCCCTTAACGGGGGCTCCCTCCAATAATTCCCGGGTCAACAGATCAATTCTTTTTGGCAAAGGAGGGTCAATGTTTATTAGAATCAATCGTTCCGGGTCCAGGCCGATTTCCCGGATCAAGTTTTGGGCAAAGGCAATCCTTTTACCGGCCCTTACATTTCCTTGTTGATAACGGCAACTCTTTACAGGACAGGTGATCAAATAGACCAGATCCGCTCCTGACTCAAAGGCATGCAGGAAGTGGAGCGGTTCTATCCGCCCGCTGCAGGGCAAAGGGAAAAATTTGATACCGGGGCCTAATTCTTTTTCGATGACCCGTCGATTGCTGTCCTGATCCGGGTCCAATTGCTGGCAAAAAAAAATGGCCACATTTAACTCCAGATTTTCTTTATTCATACCCGTCCTTCTATAGCTGACAGCTCAAGGCTGAAAGCTGAAAGCAAATATTCCAACCTTGAAATTTAATCTTTGGATTCTTGCAAAAAATAATTTCAAAACAATCCATCAGACCAATCCTGTCCCCAATATTGGGCGACGGAAGTCCATAGATGGGATTTTCAGATACAAGAGGTTTACCACCCAAGGGGCTGATGATTCTGAAAGTTCCGGACTGGTCTGCTCGACAACTACCCGAAGATTATGAATTGCAAAAAGATTACCAAATTGACTGTATACAGGAATTTCGAGGGAATTTCCATAGAAAAATATTGTAACTTGTTTAATTTTATTAAAAATTAGTAAAAATAAAATTTCCAACCATTGATTAGTTGAGCTGAAAAAGATTCGTGGTGAGGAAATATTTACCAAAATTGTAATTAAATATATTCAGAAGTTAACAATTTTGTAAATTAGGCTCTGGAAGTTTTTATTAAGGGGATCTGAATCGCCCGATTACTTTTTATGTTTCTTGGAGACCCCTTGGGCATGAGGGATTAATACCAAAGAGACTATCCCTTACAAAATCGGCAAATATTTATCCAATTCATACCGGCTGACATGGGTCCGGTAGTGGTCCCATTCAATCTCTTTATTGGCGATGAATTTATAAAAAATATGATCTCCCAGGGCTTCTCGAACCAGGGTGCTTTTCTTAAGCTCTTCGACGGCCGCATAAAGGTTTCCCGGGAGGGAATTGATTCCTCGGGCCTCCCGTTCTCCAGGGGTCATTTCAAAAATATCTTCTTCCACCGGATCGGGTAGGGGGTAGTTTCCTTCGATACCGGCCAGTCCGGCGGCCAATTGTACGGCAAAACAAAGGTACGGGTTGCAGGCCGGATCGGGGGAGCGGAATTCAATGCGGGTGGCCTTTTCTTTTCCGGGTTTATACATGGGCACCCGAATCATGGTGGAACGGTTTCTTCTGGCCCAGGAGACATAGACCGGGGCCTCGTACCCGGGGACCAATCGTTTATAGGAATTCACCCATTGATTGTTGATGGCCGTCATTTCCCGGGCATGACGCATGAGCCCGGCGATATAACACTTGGCAATCGGGGAGAGATGGAAAGGATCTCCAGGTTCAAAAAAGGCGTTTTTTTCGCCTAAAAACAGGGACTGGTGGGTATGCATGCCGCTGCCGTTTTGTCCGAAGATCGGTTTGGGCATAAAGGTGGCATAGACCCCTTTGGATCGGGCAATCTCTTTGACGACCAGACGATAGGTCATAGTCATATCGGCCATGGACAACCCCTCGGCATAACGCAGGTCGATTTCATGCTGGCTGGGGGCCACCTCATGGTGGCTGTATTCGACTTTGATACTCATGGACTGCAGGGCGAAAATGGTCTCCCTTCTCAGGTCTCCACCCAAATCGAGTGGACGGGAGTCGAAGTATCCGCCAAGGTCCAAAAAATTGGTTTCCTTACTATCCTGAAAGTAAAAATATTCCAGCTCCGGGCCGATATAAAAAGTATATCCTTTCTCCCTGGCCTTGGCCAACAGCCTTTTAAAAGCATACCGAGGATCACCGGGATAAGGGGTTCCATCCGGTTGGAGGATGTCGCAGAACATACGGGCTACTGGTTGTTCTCCTGATCTCCAGGGAATCATCTGAAAGGTGGCCGGGTCCGGCTTGGCGATCATATCGGACTCTTCGATCCGGGCGAATCCTTCAATGGAAGAGCCGTCAAATCCCATGCCCTCGGTCATGCCTTCCTCCAATTCCGAAGGGGTTACGGCAAAGCTTTTTAACAATCCCAGGATATCGGTGAACCAGAACTGGATAAAACTGATATTTTTGTCCTTAACCAGACGGAGCACATCTTCGGTCGATCGGCAATTCATAAAACCCTCCAGGAAGCAAATTTGAAGGCAATTCTTAGTAAATAATACAGCCTACTTTATTCTCGTCCAATTAAAAAGAAGTATACACCCCATAAGGACAAATTGCAATTTTTACTATCAAAACTTAACCAAAGAGATTTATATAATCTCCAAATCTAAGTTTGGGGCAAATTTTATGTTTTCGATTGCTTTTCAATGGGTTTTGATGGTAAAAAGAAAAGAAACGATAACGGTCGAAGGCATATCAGTTGCAAAAGGTCCTGTAACGATTGTATCTGAAATATGGGTATTAACCCTTGGAACTAAGATTTTGATCCGAAAAAGGAAACAGGTCTTAAAAAATCGAATCAACATGCCTTCCCTAATCACCCTTGAAGGGGAAATGACTCTCGACAACCTGGAAAGGCTTCATGAACAGCTCCAGACAGCTCTGCTGGATCAGGGAGATGTGATCCTATCCTGTAGCAGATTGGAATACCTGGACACCGCCGCCTTTCAACTTTTGGTTTCCTTAAAAAAATCCCTTAAAAAGCGCTCTCTTGTTTTTCAGGATGTCCCTTTGGCTGTCATCGAAACGGGTGACCTTTTGGGTTTGAACACTTTTCTTAAATTAGGAGGATAGTTTTTCATGAACCGACCTATCCTGATTGTCGATGATTCCCCAACCCTTCGGACCTCGCTAAGCTTTTGTCTGGAAAATGCCGGCTATCAAACGATTCAATCGGAAAACGGCCAGGAAGGTCTGGACACCCTTACCAAGCTAAAGGAGGAAGGGAAATCCATTGGATTGATCATCACCGATATCAATATGCCGGTTATGGACGGCATTGGTTTCATCCGGGAAGTCAAGGCCACTTCCTTTCGATTTGTCCCTATCTTGGTCTTAAGTACGGAAACGGAAAGAAGTTTAAAGGATCAGGCCAAAGAAGCGGGTGCCGCCGGCTGGCTGAATAAACCATTTCGTCCCGAGCAACTCCTTTGGGTGGTAAAAAAATTTATCAGGGTATGATGACTTGGAAAGTAACGAACTCTTAGAGATTTATTTCATAGAAGCGGAAGATCTTCTCCAGCGGATCGAGAAAAGCCTTCTGGCCCTTGAAGAGTCACCCGAAGATCCTGCCCAGGTCCAGGAGGTATTTCGGGCCGTCCATACCATGAAAAGCAGTGCGGCCATGGTCGGCTTTGACGCCATCTCGGAGTATGCCCACCTTCTGGAGAATCTCCTTGATCGTTTGCGCAGCGGCCGGCTTCAACCATCCCGGTCCCTCATCTCCCACCTTTTGACCGGTCAGGGATTGCTGCGAATCATGGTCGAAAAGGCCTCCCGGGGGGAAGAAGCGATCTCTCCGCCTGAACTGGCGGCCCAAAAAGAACAACTGGCCCGTTTCATGGGTATTCAGGGAACCGAGGAAGCCGCCCCTGTCTTGCCGGCAATTTCCCCTTTGGCAGAAAAGCAAGACCATATTTATAAAATCCAGCTTTCCTTTAAAGAAGACCTTTTTTTTTCCGGTCAGGATCCTTTGATGCTCCTGCGAGAACTCCAGGACCTGGGAGAGGTCGTCCAGGTGAAAGCCGATTACTCGCGGGTTCCTAAGATTGCAGAAATCAATCCCTTTTCCCTTTATTTGACCTGGAAAATCCTGCTTCGAACCCAGGAACCTCAGGCTTCCATCGAGGAAGTTTTTTGTTTTATCAAAGAAGATCATTCAGTGGAAATATTGGATTCCACCCGGGAATTTCCAGAAGGGATCGATCCTACCCTGGCTGACAAACGGATCGGGGACATACTTCTTGAAGAAGGGGCCATTAACTCGGAAGACATTCGGGAAGCATTGCAGGATCAAAAAAAAATCGGGCAGGTCCTTGTAGAAAAAGGGAAAGTGGCGGCAAAAACCCTCTCCTTACTCATGACCGAACAGGAAAAAAGCCGCACCCTGCTAAGGAAATCCACCATCAGGGTGGAAACCCAAAAATTGGATAATCTGGCCAATTTTGTTGAAGATTTGTCGGTCAATCTTTCCAGGGTTTCCCACGAATTGGAAGAGGGTGGGTCTAAATCTTCCAGAGTCTTACTGGAAGAGATGGACCGGGTGGAACAGAATTTAAGAGAAATTCGGGAACAGGTCATGCGGGTCCGAATGTTCCCCCTGGAAGGGACTTTTCAGAGACTTCAACGGATGGCCCGGGACTTGGCCTTCGAAGAAGGGAAGGAACTTAGGATCGAGATTCAGGGGACGGAGACCGAACTGGATAAGGACCTGATCGAGCAGATCACCGACCCGCTGAAACATTGTATTCGGAATGCCATCGATCATGGAATAGAGACACCGAAGGAAAGGCTGAAAAAGGGAAAGGAACCTCAGGGACTCCTATCCATCAAGGCCTTTCAGCGAGAAGGGAAAATTTTTATCCAGATTGCCGACGACGGCCGGGGCTTGGATCAGGAAGCCATTTACCGGAAGGCGGTGGAAAACCAGCTCATCCCTTCAGGAACCAGACCTGCACCGGACGACTTGCAACGTTTAATCCTGCTTCCTGGTTTTTCTACTGCTCAAAACATTTCCGATCTCTCCGGCCGGGGAGTGGGTTTAGACGTGGTCCGGGACCAAATTTCTCGTTTAGGCGGTCTGATCGACATTTCTTCTTCTCCCGGCCAGGGAACGACTTTCTCGTTGAGTGTCCCTTTAACCCTGGCGGTCATGGAGGGTCTCCGGATTGATGTCGGGGGGGAATCTTATCTGGTACCCGTGGCTTCAGTCCTGACTGTCAAGGCGATTCAGGACCAGGATATTAAAACCGTTGAGGCCCGGCAGGAAATGATCCGTTTTGAAGAACGTTATATACCGGCGGTTCGCCTGGAAACCGTATTAGGGGTTCCCGGCAACAGGACTAACGGCCATAAGATTGCCCTGATCCTGGACAGCTACAAGAGAAGATTCGCCCTGATAGCCGACCAAATCCTGGAAACCAGGCAAGTGGTCATAAAAGGTCTGGAGACCCATTTTCGTTCTATCCCCGGGGTCTCCGGCGGAGCGATCCTTGGAGATGGGAAGGTTTGCCTGATCCTGGATATTTACGGTCTGGACCGGATGATTTTTGAAGATTCCCCGACCTGAACCAAATTGCGGATACAAGATGCCGAATGCAGGATAAACTTTAACCAAGGTTGTTTTTTCCCTGATATCAAGAGAATTCCGCAATTCAAAATCTGAAATCTAAAATCAAAAGGGGGGTATTTTATGAGCCTGCCGAATCTTAAAGAAATCAGAAAAAGCCTTCGGTTTAAAATCCTGGCCATCTTGGTAATTACCTTCGGTTTGCTCGGGGGGGCTTTGATGTTTTTTTTCAATTATTTCCAATCCTCCATTCAACAGATTTTTTATATGGGCATCTTCGGGGGGGTGGCCATCATTATCATTCTATATTTTTCCCTTTATAAATTAATTACCCAAAGGATCCGAGCATTAAATAAGCTGACCCGGGAAATTGCCCAGGGGAAGTTAGACCTGGAGATCCCGGACTTGGGAGAGGATTCCCTCGGGCGATTGGCCGACAACCTCAGGACCATGGTTCAAAACCACAAGGACCAGATGGAATACGCCAATATCCTGAAGGGCGTCATTCCCGTCCCTCTGTTTTTCGTCGATCATGATATGACCGTCACCTTTCTTAATAAATCGGCCTGCACAACCTCCGGTCTTTCTCCGGCTGAGGTGGAAGGAAAGATGAAGTGTTGGGACGTTTTTAATTCCAACAAGTGCCAGGATGGTTGTATCCTGAAAAAAACGCTTCAAACCGGCAAATTTAACACGGCTGACATACAATACATCCAACCTAAAAAAGGGAGAGCCATGACGATAATGTGCTCTACCTCTCCCCTGAAAGATTCAAAGGGAAACCTCCTGGGTGCCCTGGAAATTTTTCGAGATATTTCCGAGCAGGTGCAGACCGAAAATCTTTTGAAAGAAGCGGCCAAAAAAAAGGAGGAAGATCGCAAGTATTTGGAAGAACGGGTCGAGAAGCTCACCGGGGTATTGCAAAAAGCAGCCTCAGGAGACCTTTCCAGCCAGGCCCCGCTTGAGGCTAAAGAAGATATTATGGATCAACTCTCGGTCAAAACCAATGAGACCTTTGATAATATGGGAAAATTGATAGCCCAGACCAAGGGCGCGGCCCTGGGTGTGGCCCAATTGGCCTCCCAGATATCCGGAGGGAATCAGGACCTTTCCCTGCGGACCCAGCAGCAGGCCGGGACTATGGAAGAAATCAGCGCCACTATGGAAGAAATGTCCGCTTCTATTCTTCAAACAGCCAATAACACCAAGCGGGCCGACCAGATGGCCAAGGAAGCCGTCGGTCTGGCTCAAGAGGGAAATCAAGTCCTCCAAAGGACCTCGTCATCCATGGACCAGGTCATCCAGTCCAGTCAAAAGATATCGGAAATTCTTACCCTGGTCAATGAAATTACCTTTCAGACCAACCTGCTGGCCTTAAATGCCGCTATTGAAGCCGCCAGGGCCGGTGAACACGGCCGTGGATTCGCTGTGGTGGCCCATGAAGTCCGGAGTCTGGCAAAACGGAGCCAGGAAGCGGCCAAAGAAATCCAGGACCTCATCCATAACAGCCTGGATAAGGTTTCCTCGGTTCATAAACTGGTGGGAGAAACCCATACCAGCCTGGATAAGATACAAACTTTGATCCAGAGGCTTTCCGAGCACATTTCCCGTGTAGCTACGGCTTCCCAGGAACAATCCAAAGGTACGGAAGAAATCAACCAGGCTTTACTTGAGCTTCAAAATATTGTCCAGCAAAATGCCACGCTGGTAGGGGACCTGGCTCACTCCAGTCAAATGTTGGCTGAAAGTGCTGAGGGATTGCAATTGTCCACAGAAGGATTCATCCTCCCCAAGGAGATTACAATAAAAATCCCGGATTTTCATGTGCCATCTCCAATAAGAAAAGAGGGGCCTCAAAAATCAAAAGATCGACGAGGGCTCGAACCACCTGTCCATCGGCGGCTTGAAGATGATCTGATCAAGACCAGTGTTCAGGAAGATAAACCACTATCCGCTAATGACCTGGACCTGGAAGAAGGATTTGAAGAGTTCTAACCTTTGGAAAGAAAAAAATAATGGCTGATACCATTCAATATATTACTTTTTTTTTGGACCAGGAAGAATATGCTCTCGAATTACTGAAAATCAAGGAGATCATTGCCTTTCACCCATTGACCCGTGTCCCCCGGATGGGTGGATTTATTAAAGGCATTTTGAACTTAAGGGGGGTGATCCTTCCGGTCTTCGATCCTCGTGAAAAATTTGATCTCCCTTCCCGCAGTTATGACTCGCATACCGTTATTTTTATTATGGAATTGGCGGGGAGGCTGGTTGGGCTTATTGTTGATATGGCCAGTGATGTCATTGACCTGCCCTCGGAGAACATACAGCCTACACCAGCCTTCTCTACCCCGATACAAAGCGACTACATCCAGGGTATCGGTTCCATCGATGACCGCTTGGTCATCCTCCTTAATGCCGACCGTCTTCTGGATGAACAGGAGATAGCGGCCCTGGATAAAACCATTTAGAATCTCAGTTTAGGAATTCTCTACCATTTGCGAAAAAGCTGGAAATCCGAAAGCACAAAACCCGAAACCGTATCGAATGAATCCAATTACTCCTATGGAAATACTTGAATCAGATTTTCAGGCTTTACGAAAGGTTATTGCCAGTGAAGCAGGCATCCAACTATCCGACTTTAAGAAGGTCTTTTTGGTGTCCCGGCTTTCCCCAAGACTGAAAGAACTGGGGCTCTCAAGTTTTAAAGAGTATATTCGTCTGTTACAAAACCCGGACTCCAAAAATGGGGAAATAGGCCATTTGATCAACCAGATTACCACCAACGAAACCCGGTTTTTCCGGGAAACCCATCACTTTGAATATCTGACCGAAACCTATCTTCCTTCTTTGGTTAGAAAGGATAACACACCACGACGGGTATCTTTTTGGAGCGCCGGCTGCGCTACCGGAGAAGAAGCCTACAGCCTGGCAATGATCCTGTCTGAATTTAAAAAGAAATATCCTTGGATACAACCCCGCATCCTGGCCACCGACATCGATTCCAGGGCCTTGGACAAGGCCCAGGCCGGGCTCTTTCCGGAAAAGGCCGCCACGTTTATCCCTCCCCCGCTGTTGAAAAAATACTTTCTCAAAGGAATCAAAGAATGGGACGGCTGGATAAAGGCCCGTTCTCTTATCAAGGATCTGATTACCTTTGAATATTTCAATCTCCATAAGCCAAACGATCTTTCCTGGGGGCCATTTGATGGAATCTTTTGCCGAAATGTCCTTATCTATTTCCTGCCCCGTTCACAGGAAAAGATCCTGGAGTTCTTCTTTCAAAAGACAATTCCGACCGGCCTTCTCTTCTTGGGGCATAGTGAACTTCTTTTTGATAAGGAAGAGATGTTTAGAACTTTGGAAAAAACTATTTACCAAAAAATCGGATGAGTTATAAAAGTGACCAGAGACACGAAGAATAGTAAAGAGTGCCATGAGCCCCAAGACGAGGATCTGATAAACGTCATGACAACAAAAATGGGACAGGGAAAATACCTGGAGGAGGTAACTCAGGATAAATCATTCTTGTCACCGGTCATCTGTCCCTTGTCACTGAAGTTAGGAAAATTTCATGCAAACCGGTTTTAGTGAAAAATATAAGCTCCCGATCCATTTCTTGAACCCAGGGGAGTATTATGCCACCGACCGTCCGGAGATCCTGAGCACCGTACTCGGTTCCTGCATCTCGGTTTGTTTAATCGACGAAAAGAACCAAATTGGAGGGATGAACCATTTTATGCTCCCGGGATGTATTTCCACCAATGAGATCCTGATAAGCGAGATCGGCCGCTACGGGCTTTACGCCATGGAACTGCTGATGGGGGAAATCATCAAAAAAGGTGGAGACCGCAAGGCCATTAAAGGAAGGTGCTTTGGAGGGGGAGCGGTATTACGGTTCCGACAATCCGACGGCGATATTCCTGAAGCCAATATCCAGTTCATCCGAAAATATTTTGAATTAGAAAAAATCCCCCTGGTTTCCGAGGATCTTGGCGGGAATCAGGGGCGAAAAATATATTTCTTTGTGCCTGAAGGTCGAGTCCTTTTGAAGCGCTTTAAAGAGGTCACGGAAGAACTGATCCAATTGGAAAAAACTTATAAGGGTTCCCTTTTCAGAAAGAGGATGAAACCTTTGTCCCGGATTGGTGCTTGAAACGATCTCCCAAACGATCTTTCAAGGTAAGCCAAGGCCGTACGGGCAATCCTGTTTTAATAGAAAAAAGAGGAAGTTTTCTTGAAAAAAATCCATGTGTTGATTGTTGATGATTCCCCGCTGATGCAGGCCTGGCTGAAAAAAATCCTTTCGGCCGATCCTGAGATCGGGGAGATAATTACGGCCCAAAATCCTTATGAGGCCAGGATATCTCTGCAAACCAAGCGGCCCGATGTTATCACCTTGGATGTAGAGATGCCCGGGATGGATGGGATATCCTTTCTAAAAGAAATTATGTCTACCTTTCCTTCACCGGTGGTCATGGTCAGCGCCTATACCCAGGAAAATTGTCAAACCACGATCAGGGCCCTTTCTCTGGGGGCGGTGGATTTTATTCCCAAACCAGGACCTGGTTTAGAAGAAGAAAAAGAAACCTTCCCTCAAAGGCTTCTATCCAAGGTCAAAGATGCGGCCCAGGCCCGAACCGTATTGCCTCTTTCTGCAACCTTTCCTCATCCAAACCATCAGGGGATTGAAGCAGGTCGCCGCCATTTTCTGAAAGAGCAAGGGTCTTTAATTGGCATAGGGGCCTCCACCGGTGGTACCCAGGCCTTAAGTTTTCTGCTCTCCCGACTGCCTGAAGAGATACCCCCGATTGTTATTGTCCAACACATGCCTCCTCAGTTCACTGGTGCCTTTGCCGACCACCTGGATCAAGTCTCTCTCCTAACCGTTAAAGAAGCCTGTTCAGGAGACCGTCTGAAACGTGGGATGGCCCAGATCATTCCCGGTGGAAAACATGGACAGATCCAAAAAGATCAACAAGGCCTTTTCCTGTCCCTTAATGAAAACCCACCGGTGAACCACCATCGCCCGTCTGTGGATGTTTTGTTCCAGTCTCTGGCCCTGATTGTTCGGGAAAAAGGGATCGGGATCCTGCTGACCGGCATGGGAGAAGACGGGGCCCACGGGCTTCTGGCTATGCGGAAACAGGGAGCCAGTACCTTGGCTCAGGATGAATCGACCTCCACCATTTTCGGAATGCCCCAGGCGGCCATTAAACTTGGGGCTGTTCAGGAGGTGGTCCCCCTGGAAGAAATGCCTGCCCGACTGATTAAAATAGCGGGGTTGTGATCGGCTATGAGTAAAATCCTAATCATCGACGACAGTCGTCTGATCACTCAGTTCGGTAAAAGCATCCTGACCGGCAAAGGCCATGAGGTTTTAACCGCCGATTCAGGAGAAATCGGTCTGGAATTGGCTTTACGGGACCATCCGGATTTGATCCTCTTGGATGTGATTCTCCCGGGAATGGACGGATATCAGATCTGTGAACAACTTAAAAAAACAGATCAAAGTCAAGACATCCCGGTGATCATGTTAACCTCCAAAGCCGAACCGGCCGATAAGATCAAAGGACTGGTGTTGGGGGCGGTGGATTATGTAACCAAACCCTTTGATGCCGGTGAATTGATCGCCCGGGTCAATACCCATTTGCAGATAAAAGAGCTTTATGAAGCCCTTCAGGAAAGAAACCGTCAACTTCAGGAATTGGCTAACCGGGACGGGCTGACCAATCTCTTTAACCACCGATTTTTTCATGAGCACTTGAGCCGGGAGATAGACCGGGTCAGGCGATATGGGGGGACCATTACCTGTGTCATTGCAGACATTGATTTTTTTAAAAAAGTCAACGACACCTATGGCCATCAGACCGGAGACAGTATCCTGAAAGAAGTGGCTCTGATCTTACAAAAAGGAATTCGGGAAAGCGACCTTGCCGCCCGTTATGGAGGGGAAGAGTTCGCTTTGGTCCTTTTACAATCCGAAAGCCTGGCTGCCCAGTTAATCTGTGAACGTATCCGGTCCCATATCGCCGCTACCCCTTTTAAGATAGCAAATCCTCCTCTTCATATTACGGCCAGTTTTGGAGTAGCCTCATTCCCTTCGGCCGAAATTAAAGAAGAGAAAGATCTGGTTGAAGCTGCCGATCAGGCCTTATATCAGGCTAAGAAGGGGGGGAGGAATAGGGTGGTGTTGTTTAGCCCCGATGTCTGAAAGTGTTTGAGCGGGTTTTTTCTTCCTGAACCATTTTCCTTTGATAAGCCTGTCGAATCTTTTCCTGGAGATCATCGAAACGGACCGGTTTCATGATAAAATCGAAAGCCCCCAGTTGCATCCCGTCAATACCGGACTCGAAAGAGTCATGATCGGTAAGAATAATGACCTCCACCCCGGGTTTCTTCCTCTTGATTTGTTTTAATACAGCCAAACCGTCCAAACCCGGCATTTTCAAATCCAGGACAATGACGTCGAAATCTGTTTCATCAACGGCCTGAACGGCGCTCTCTCCGTTGTAAACCGTTATGATGTCATAGCCCCTTTTGGATATAAGTTTGGCTATGTTGTTGGCGAAGGCGACTTCATCGTCCACTAATAAAAGCTTGGCTCTTTTCATTCCTTTCTGTCCTTCCTGGAATTATGCGGTGACCTTTGGCCCGGGACTTCCTTTACACTGCCACGGGAATTCGAAAAGAGCTTAAGAGGAAACAAGAGGCGGGAAAGGGTCCCTTGACCTGTTTCGCTTTTAACTGAAAGGCCCCCTCCCAACTGTTCAATGATGGTGTAAGAAATGGAAAGCCCCACCCCGGTTTCTTTCCCAACCCGTTTGGTCATATAGAAAGGATCAAATATTTTCTCCGGGTTTTCCGGAGGTATTCTTGGCCCGGTATCGGCAATAATGATTTCCAAGCCTTGCCTTTTTGTTTTTCCCCATTTATTGGATGATTTATTCCGCTGCCTCCAATTTGAACCCCAACAGAAGATTAAATTTTTTATTAAGAAGAAAAACCTTCTGGAAGATGACCAACCTTTAAATAATAATTATGGCAACTATCATGCCAAAAGAGAGCTCATAGGAAAAATTCTTGTTTTTTTTAATATGTTGAAATTATTTAAAAAATATTTTTCCCAAAGAGGGTCAAAAAGAAAAACTGCCAATTTTTTTTACACGGTGTAAAAAACCGATATTGGAAGCCGACTGAATCAGTGACCTCAAGCCACTGGATGAAAGGGGAGAAGTTGGTTTTTATTGTTCGGAGGATGAGTGAAAAAGAGCGTTGAAGGAGGTCTGTTCATGAGTCGCCACCGAACCCTGAACGGAAAGAAAGAATGAGGGGAAATGAAGTTAATTTTTTTTGAGTTTTCGAAGTGTTTCTTTTGTTTGTCAAAGAGGATGAATAGGATTGTACGGGTCCATCAATAATACCGGTGAATATTGCGCCGGCTTCGACTTAATGACCAACCTAATAACAGTCCGACAATCAACACAAAGGCTCCGACCAAAAACCATTTAATCTGTTCTTCAATGCGCCCCCCCTTTTCCTTTTGACTAAAGTCGGATACTTGTTTTTTATAATGGATAACTTCTTTTTCCAATTGTTCGTTTTTTTCTTTAAGGGCGTCAAGTTCAGGAGAGATCCGTTTGTTTTTTTCCTGATGAAGGCGTTGAATCAGGTTTTTGGCATCTTCATTTTCTTTAGTTAGCCTATTTTTCTCTTGAAGGAGTATTTCTTTCTCCCGGCCCAGATTTTGACTGGTTTCTTTTAATCCACGCAGTTCTTCCTGTAATCTTGGATCGACGGTAGGATTCGTCTTGACTTGATCTACTAAAAAACGAGTATTAATCCAGCCAGTCGTTCCATCGACCAGTTTGACCTTCGACCAGTTTTTATCCCCTTCAAGGACCTCCACCCGATCACCGGTTTTCAGCATGGTTAAAGCCCGATACTCCAATCCGATCCCTGAACGAAGACTGATTTCGATTCGGTCAGTAATAAACATGGTCTTGGCCCATAGGGAGGAAGGGCAAATAAAAAGGGCTCCTAGAATGACGATTACGACAGGTAAGGCCATTTTTTCCCCTCTCTGATCTGGGTGGGATTAGATTTTTTTTAGCAGAATTTATCTGGGAAGTCAAGAGGATAAAAAAAAGCCCCCTGAGATCAGGAGGCTTTTTTATAACCGGTCTTCGGTTTGTGAATTAATACATCCCTCCGCCTGGAGGCATAGGCGGCATGGCAGGTTCTTTATCTTTGGGTTTCTCAGCCACCATGGCTTCCGTGGTCAAAAGGAGTGAAGCCACCGAAGCGGCATTCTGCAGGGCAAAGCGGGTCACTTTGGTCGGGTCGATAACCCCGGCCTTCATCAGGTCTTCGTAAGCGCCGGTCTCGGCGTTGAAACCAAAGCCTCCTTTTTCGCTTTTAACTTTTTCAACGACAACGGAGCCCTCAAACCCGGCGTTATTGGCAATCTGCCGAACCGGCTCTTCCAAGGCCCTTCGGACAATATTGACCCCCAGGGCTTCTTCACCCTCCGTTTTTAAAGCGACCAAAGCAGGCAGGCAGCGTAAAAGGGCGATCCCGCCACCGGGTACGATCCCTTCTTCAACCGCGGCACGGGTGGCATTCAGGGCATCTTCAACGCGGGCTTTTTTCTCTTTCATCTCTGTTTCCGTAGCAGCCCCAACATTGATGACGGCCACGCCGCCGATCAGTTTGGCCAACCGTTCCTGAAGCTTCTCCCGGTCGTAATCCGAGGTGGTTTCGTCAATCTGGGCCCGAATCTGTTTTACCCGGCCTTCCAGGGCCGATTTCTCACCACCGCCGTCGATGATGGTGGTATTATCTTTATCGATAGAGATGCGTTTGGCTGTACCCATATCCTTCAATGAGACGTTCTCCAATTTAATCCCCAAATCTTCAGAGATCATCTGTCCACCCGTCAAAACGGCAATATCTTCCAACATGGCTTTGCGCCGGTCCCCAAACCCGGGGGCCTTGACGGCTGCACAGGAAAGGGTTCCACGAAGCTTATTGACCACCAGGGTGGCCAGGGCTTCTCCTTCGACCTCTTCGGCGATAATTAATAGAGGGCGACCCATTTTGGCGATCTGTTCCAAAACCGGCAAGAGATCTTTCATGTTGCTGATCTTTTTTTCATTGATCAGTATGTAGGGGTCACTCAAAACCGCTTCCATTTTCTCCGGATCGGTCACAAAATAGGGAGAAATATATCCCCGGTCAAATTGCATCCCTTCCACCACTTCCAGGGTCGTCTCCATGCTTTTAGCCTCTTCAACGGTTATAACCCCTTCTTTACCGACCTTTTCCATAGCCTCGGCGATAATGTTGCCGATGGTGGAGTCGTTGTTGGCGGAAATAGTTCCCACCTGAGCGATCTCTTTGTGGTCCTTGGTGGGTTTGCTGATATTTTTTAACTCCTTAACCACCGCTTCCACACCCTTTTCGATACCTCTTTTAATGGCCATAGGATTGCTTCCGGCGGCAACCAGCTTGGACCCTTCGCGATAAATAGCCTGGGCCAATAACGTTGCGGTTGTGGTCCCGTCTCCGGCCACATCACTGGTCTTGGAAGCCACTTCTTTAACCATTTGGGCCCCCATGTTTTCAAATTTATCTTCCAGTTCGATCTCCTTGGCCACCGTGACCCCGTCTTTGGTGATGGCCGGAGAACCAAAAGATTTGTCCAATATTACATTTCGGCCTTTGGGCCCTAAGGTAACTTTTACGGCATCGGCCAGGGTATCCACCCCAACCCTCATGGCCTCGCGGGCCTTTGAATCATATTTAATCTCTTTTGCTGACATAACTTCCCTCCTTTCCTTTATTCAATCACCCCTAAGATATCGTCTTCACGCATCATTAAATACTCTTCACCTTCGATCTTGATTTCCGTCCCGGAATATTTTCCGAATAATATTTTGTCTCCAACCTTGACATCCAGAGTCAGCTTGGTTCCATTTTCCAGGATCTTCCCTGCTCCTACGGCAATAACCTTGCCTTCCTGGGGTTTTTCCTTGGCCGTGTCCGGGATAATAATTCCACCCTTGGTTTTTTCTTCCTCCTCAATCCTCTGAACAATGACCCGATCATGTAATGGTCTGATCTTCATACCTTCACTCTCCTTCCTAAAATGTTATAGGGCTTATTAGCACTCCCTTTCGTTTAGTGCTAATATAAACACTAAATTTTAAAATTCAAGTACAAAATTAACCTATTATGAATTGTTATTGTTGATGGTCTCGTAAAAACTCAGAAATGGCCAATTTTAGTTATTCCGATCCAGCTTCAAATGCGGGAATAGATACAGTAGAAACCAATTAATAACAACAAGTTATTCACAACGACTTTTGCCGGGGTAACGGCCTTGGCGATTTTAAGTGAGAATCATCATGACTGACTGTTTTTTGTCCTTCATTTCTGATATAATTAACCAATGCCATAGAAGTCTATTGGGCTTTAATTTGAATCTGGGTGGAAAGATTTTTTATATAACTATATAAAATAAAAGGGAATTTATGAAAATCAGAGCCCACCTTGAAGCTATTGAGAAATCAACTCTTGCCCCTTATGCTTCAAAAAGTGCCGAAAGTATTGGAAGAACCCTATATGGGGATGAACCGGACGACTTCAGAACCGATTTTCAAAGAGACCGGGACAGGATTCTTTATTCCAAAGCCTTTAAGGATCTCCAGTACAAGACGCAGGTTTTTTTAATCAGTGAAGGGGATTTTTACAGAACCCGGTTGACCCATACTCTTGAGGTCGCCCAGCATGCTCGGACCCTAGCCCGGGCCCTTCTTTTAAACGAGGATTTGTGCGAAGCCATTGCCTATGCCCATGATTTGGGACATGCCCCATTTGGACACACAGGAGAAATCACTTTGAACGAGCTTATGAAAAAGGATGGGGGATTCGAACATAACCTTCAAAGCCTGCGAATCGTAGATCTTCTGGAAAAACGGTATAAGACTTATGACGGTCTGAATCTTTGCTTTGAAACCAGGGAGGGCATTGCCCGGCATTCTACCGTCTATGATCATCCCGTTGTTCCCGAGGAATTTAATAAATATCCCTCTCCTACATTGGAAACCCAGATAGTCAATATCGCCGACCCCCTGGCCTATTGTGCTCATGACCTTGAGGATGCCTTAAATGCAGGATATTTAGCCATTAACGATATCCAAATGATGAAAAATCCCTTAATTGTTCGAGTCTTGAAAAAGTGTAGGGGTCGTTATCCCGGCTTCGATGAGGCCGATACCATTATACGAGCCAGATTATTGGTTAGGACTTTAATTGAAGAAACCAATATCATGGTTATTGAACAGACCCATAAGAATTTGGATCGCCTGAAAATAAAATCCTTTCAAGACGTCAGAAGAGTAAGAATCCCCGTTGTGACGGCACCCAACCGGGACTGGGAGAACTTCAATAATCTTAAAAAGTTTCTTTTTGAAAATGTTTATAAACGCCCTCAGGTTTGTATCATGAATGAAAAAGGCCGGCTGATTATTTCCAGGATATTCAGACACCTGAAAGAAAAACCGGATATGCTGCCCGGATCCTTTAAATTTCATTATGGTCAGGCAAGAAATAAAAAGACCAGAAATCGGGTCATTTCAGATTATATTTCTGGAATGACCGACCGTTATGCCATGGATCTCTATCAGATGATGTTCGAACCTTATGAGAAAGTCATGTTTGGATTCAGGGAGTAGAGAAATAGATCGTTATAATTTGACCCGGTTTGAGTTTTCCTTTTGAGGGAAGGCGATTCCAGCGTCTTAGATCATCCGGACGAACTCGAAATTTTTTAGCGATCGAAGCTAAGGTTTCTCCTTTTTTAATTTTATAGACGACTGCCTTCGGTGCTGGCTTTTTATCCTCCTGAGGCTCCTTTTTTTTTGACAAACTGATTAATTGACCATTTAGGGCCTTGATTTGTTCCTGAAAGGACTTGGCTTGTTCCTGAAAGGACTTGGCTTGTTCCTGAAATATCTTCAGTTCTTCTTTTAAGGATTGGATTTCTTTTTTGAAAAGGTCTGATTCCCCTTTCAATCTCAGAACCTCTGCCTTGAGCGTGATTAATTCAGGGGACTCGGGTTGCTTTTTGCTTAAATAGCCCCCTGATGGTAAGATCATCCACAGGCCAAAGGCCAGACCGACTATCCCAAGCAGGAGAATTGGAACCAAAATCCATCTTTTTATCGAGGATGGGCGGGTCGCCCCTTGGTATGCTGAAGAAAAGGAGCGTTCTTCCGGTTCGTTACCAATTTCAACCTTTGGTTCTTTTCTATCTTCACCGTGTTTTTCCATATTAAACCCTCATGCCCGCTGGCGGCGGGCCTCGCGAAGCATGAATATTGCTTAAAGAATTGAAGAGGTCCAGTCCCGCCTATGGCGGGATTGAAACCTCGAATCCTATTTCCCTTTTATACTTCAAAGTCAACTTGGATTTTAAAAATCTTTTCAGCCGGGAGGCTGATTAAATCCCGTACTCCTGTCCTCCGTTTTATCTCTTGTAGAGAAAAGTCAATTACTTCCTGAGATTCGGCGATAAAGGTAAACCAGATATTATAATCCCCTTCCCTCTCATAATTGTGGGTGACGCCGACATATTGATTAACCTTTTCAACAAAACCGGATATTTTTTCCATCGGGACTCTGGCGGCACAAAGGGTGCTGGTAAATCCCAAATTGCGGGAATTGAAATTGGCCCCGATACGCCTGATGATCCCCCCTTTTACCATACGGTCAATCCTGAGGATTACCTCCTTTTCCCTTAGACCCAGCCGCTCTCCGACCTCTCGATAAGGTTTTTCTTTTATAGGGAAATGGGACTGGATTTCGTTCAAAATGGCCCGGTCGGTCCGATCCAGTTTATGAAGATGCTCTTTTATAGGAGGTTCGTTTTTTTTATTTCTGTCCAATTTTCTATACCTTGGTGGCCATGGGCGATCAATGGAGGAAGCGGCGCTAACAAAACCTGTCGCCTCTTCCTTATCGCCAATGGCTTACTTTTTAGGCTGATAGGTGCAAAAAGGTTCTTCGTCTAAAAAATTTCCAGTGGCTTCAAATGCCCTGGCCCGGCAGCCACCGCAAACCCGAAAGTATTCACAATAACCGCATTTCCCTGAATACTGGGTTTGGTCCCTTAAGACCAGAAAGATCGGGGAGGACTCCCAGATTTCCCGGAAGGTTTGTTTTCGGATATTTCCTGAGTTGATTTCAAGATAGCCACAGGGTTGCACCAGCCCCACATGGGAGACAAAACAAAAACCAACCCCGCCTAAACAGCCACGCGTAACTGCATCTAATCCATGGGACTTAAAAGTGATTTCCTTTCCTTCCTTGCGGGCTATCTCCCTTAAAATCCGATAATAATGGGGGGCACAGGTGGCTTTTATGGACAGAGGGATCTCTTCTTTTTGTTTGACCAGCCAGGTTAAGGTTTTTTCATATTCTTCGGCTGAGATGGTTTGATCGGTCAAGGACCGCCCTCGGCCGGTGGGAACAAGCATAAAAATATGGTGGGCCGCAGCCCCGAGTTCAATGACCTTTTCCTGGATTAGGGGTAGCTCATGAAGATTATACCGGGTAACAGTAGTGTTGATCTGAAACTCCAGATCAACAGCCCTTGCTGCTTCGATCCCTTTTAGTATCCCCTTAAAGGCCCCTCTGACCTGCCGAAAAAAATCATGGCTTTCGGCCGAGGCCCCATCCATACTGATGCTGATCCTCTGGATACCCGATTCTTTCAATTTTTGAGCTTTTTCAATATTCAACAAAGTGCCGTTGACGGCCATGACCATCCGGAGTCCCATTGAATGCCCATATCGGGCCAGTTCGAAGATGTTTGAATGAAGTAACGGCTCTCCACCGGTCAAAATAACCACAGGCTGACCGACCTCCCGGATTTGGTCAAGGAGACGAAGTCCTTCGGCAGTGCTCAATTCATCGGGATATGGCCCGAATTCAGCTGAGGCCCGGCAGTGAAGACAGGATAGGTTACATTGACGGGTCACTTCCCAGGCCACCAGACGGAGTTCCGGGCTTTGGGGGGGGAACTGATTTTCTTTTTCCATTTGAGAAGGCATTGATTGATTATGGCCTTTCAGGCTGAATACAGGATTCCCGATTCAAGATGCCTGATGCCCGAAAAAATCTAGCCAAAAATATTTGCATTTTTGGTTAAAATCCGAAATCCGAAGCACGAGACAACTTCAAATGATCAAACTTAAAAACTCAAAACGTTTTTGTTATGGTCATTGAGATCATGGACCTTTGTACTTGTTTCGGATTTCGTGCTTCGAATTTCGGATTTAAAGATTACTCCGGTTCAACTTTAAAAACAATTTCCAACATCGGGTAAAGAAAGAATCTTATAGCTCTCTTTTCAAGTGACCTCAATCTAAATTCTGTATTTTGTTCCTTCCATCCTGTTTCATGCTGCTTTCAAAAGTGCCGCCGCCTGCTTGGCAAAGTAGGTCAGGATCAAATCTGCCCCGGCCCGCCGAATGGAAAGTAGAGATTCCATCATCACCTTATTCTCATCCAACCATCCCTGCTTCGCAGCCGCCTTGATCATGGCATATTCACCGCTTACGTTATAAGCAGCTACAGGCAGGTCGAATTCTTCCCGAACCCGACAGATAACATCCAGATAGGGCAACGCAGGCTTGACCATGATGATATCCGCTCCTTCCTCAACATCCAAGGTCACTTCACGAATGGCTTCCCGGATATTAGCTGGGTCCATCTGATAGCTCTTCCGGTCTCCGAATTTCGGGGCTGACTCGGCGGCTTCCCGGAAAGGCCCATAAAAGGCCGAGGCATACTTGGCCGAATAGGCCATGATGGGGGTTTGTTCAAAACCATTTTCATCCAGGGCCTGACGGATCTCGGCCACCCTTCCGTCCATCATATCGCTTGGGGCGACCATGTCGGCTCCGGCTTTGGCCTGGGATAAAGCCGTTCGGGCCAGCAGTTCCAGAGTGGCATCGTTATCCACGTCATTCCCCTGGACTATCCCGCAGTGGCCATGGCTCATGTATTCACAAAGGCAGACATCGCCGATGACCATCAATTCAGGAATTTTGTCTTTTAAGCCCTTCATAGCCCGCTGGATAATTCCATCGGAATCATAAGCCCCGGTGGCCTTTTTGTCTTTTTTGTCCGGGATTCCAAAAAGCATGATCGCCGGTATCCCCAGGGAAAGGATCTCCCGGGCCTCTTGGATGAGTTCATCGATAGAAAGTTGAAAAATGCCGGGCATGGAGGCAATGGGTCGGCGAATCCCTTTGCCGAAGACGACGAACATGGGATAGATCAGGTTGTCGACCGAAAGGGAGGTCTCCCGGATCATTCTTCTAAAGGATTCATTTCGCCTCAGTCTCCTGGGCCGATAGTCTGGGAAAAGCATGGCTCCTCCTTACAGTTTTAAGCCTTCGGCGATTTCTTTCAAGGCTTGAAAACTCCGGATAATGATAATGTCTTTATGAATATCTATAATTTCTTTTTGTTTCATTTTCGAAAGGGTTCTGGACAGGGTTTCCCCGATGGTTCCCAACCGGCCGGCCAATAAATTTTTTTTCATTTCCAGCGGAATTTTCAGGCCGTCAACCGGTATGGGTGAAATCTTCCGGGATTCTTCTATCAAAAAACGAGCCAGACGAGCGGAGACTTCCTTCAACGACAGGTCTTCCACCTGCTGAGCCAATTCCCTTAACAAAAGAGAGAGGCCGGTCATCATATTAAGGGCCAGTTGTGGACTCTCCCGGAGCAGAGAAAGGAATTCCGGTTTATTAAAATAATAGAGCCGGCTGTCTTCCAGGGCCTCGGCTGAGGCCGGATAGGTTTTTCCTGAAAAGACTGCTGCCTCGGCGATTGTTTCTCCCGGGCCGACGATTCGCATGACATATTCCTGGCCATTAGGAGACAGACGAAATATTTTTATTTTTCCGTTAATAACCAGGTAAAGACCATGGGAGCCATCACCCTGAGAGAAAAGGATATGACCTTTTTTAAAAGAATGATGGGCGGCAATCCCTTTGACTTTTTGAAGCCCGTCTTCATCCAGGCCGCAGAAGAGGGGATTTCGTTTTAATAGTTCCGTTATATTATTCAATCCCATTTCTTATAATCACCAAACAAATTTTTTCCATTTTTTACAAAAAATGATAATATCTATATATTTTATTTTAGTCAATGGACTAATAATCCTGGTTCCTTCACTTTTTCAACTTTCTCAAAAGGAAATCCGCTGGTTTTGGAATCGAGGAATCGCTGGGAGAAAAACCCTATATCAAAATAGAGATAATTCGACGAAAGGTCTGAAGAACAGGCTGGGTTCTATGGGTGTACCCAAATGGGCAAAAAAATAAAAGCCAACCATTTCTGGTTGGCTTTTATTAAGGAAAGGAGATAAAGAGATTTGTTGTCTTGACTTATTTTACTTGCAATATAAATGCCAAAAATAAAAATGCGGGATTATTCTTATAACATCATGATTTAATTAATAATATTTTTAATGTCCTTTATTGTGACTTACCATCCTTCGGCACTATCAGTAAAATTTTTTTTACCGGAAAATCGTCAGGATTGATCTTTAATATATAACAGTTTGTATTAATTAATAAAAATAGGTAAAAATAATTTTACTGCCTTTTAACCTAAACCAAGGCATATTTTTTCATCTTATACTTAAGCAAATTCTTTTCTATGCCCAGCAGTTCGGCTGCATGGGCCTGGACATTCCCTGATATGGCCAGGGCCTGGGTGATCATCTTTTTTTCTATTAATTCCAGGACCTCATTAAGTTTGGCACCCGGCGGAATAATGCTGGTAAAAGGCAGATCTTCCAGATGGATAATCGGTTTTGAACTCAGAATAATCGCCCTTTCCAGAATATTTTCCAGTTCCCTGACATTCCCCGGCCAGTCATAGGCCAACAGGGCACCCATCACCTCAGGAGCCAGGGTGGGGACCTCTTTTTTATTCATCTCCTTGGTAAATCGCTCTAAAAAATATCGTATCAGTAAGGGAAGGTCCTCTTTCCTGTCCCTCAAAGGAGGGACTTCAATATGAACCACATTAAGACGATAATAAAGATCTTCGCGAAAACGCCCCTTGGCAATCTCCTCCATCAGATCCTTATTGGATGCGGCAATAACCCGAACATCCACTTTAATGGTCTTATTCCCGCCTACCCGTTCAAATTCCCGGTTTTGTAGAACCCGTAAAAGGGTTACTTGTACCGATGGGGACATCTCCCCCACCTCATCTAGGAAAAGGGTCCCTTCATTCGCTGTTTCAAAACGCCCCTTTCTTTGAGCAACGGCCCCGGTGAAGGACCCCTTCTCGTGGCCGAAAAGCTCACTCTCCAGCAAGGTTTCGGTCAAGGCGGAACAATTGACCGAGACTAACGGTTTATCTTTTCTGGGGCTGTTAAAATGGATGGCTCGGGCCACCAGCTCTTTTCCTGTGCCCGACTCACCGCTGATCAAGACGGTGGCCTTGGTTCCGGCGACCTTGGAGATCATCTCCCTGACTTGCCGCACAGGAAAACTGTTGCCGACCAGGTCGGTGGGGCCGAATTTCTCCTTCAATTCATGAGAGAGCAGCCGATTTTCTTTTATCACCTGCCCCATGGCTAACCCCTTGGCAACCGTCTTTTTCATTACCTCGTTATCAAAGGGTTTGATTATATAATCGTAGGCCCCTTTTTTCATGGCTTCTACCGCTTTTTCCACGGTTCCGTAAGCGGTCATCATGATTACCGGCAGATGAAGGTCCTTTTCTTTCAAAACACTCAATAATTCAATACCGTTCATCCCGGGCATTTTCATGTCTGTAATCACCAGATCCAATTCTGATTCTTGAAAAATTTTTAATGCCTCCGGGGCTGATTGAGCAATAATCACCTCGTAGCCTACTTCTCCCAGCAGCTCTTTCAGCACTAAAAGATAATTTTTTTCATCATCGACAATAAGAATTGTTTCCATTTTTTCTAAAACCTTTGTTACGAGTTACGGGTTAAGGGTTACGAGTTGAAGGGTAGAGTAATGGCTACCTGTCATCTAACACACAACCCGAAACATGCAACCGCTTTATCTTCGGGCTTCCAGCATCTTTGCTTAATATTTCATTTTCCGACTTTCGGTAACTGAATGACTACCGATGTCCCCCCTTTGCTCGAATTAACCATTCGAATCGTTCCGTTATGGGCTTCAATGATATTTTTAACAATGGCCAGACCCAAACCACTGCCTTTCTCCTTGGTGGTATAAAAAGGTTGAAAGGCCTTGGACAGCTCTTCCTCTGATAAGCCGGTCCCCGAATCCTTGATCTCAATTTCCGCTCCCTGGGAATTATACCGAACCACGACCCCGATCGTTCCCCCTTCAGGCATTGCCTGAACGGCATTCAATAAGATATTTAAAAAAGCCCGATAGAGCAAGTCCTGATCCACCGGAATAGTCTGGGAGCCCGGGATAAAATCTTTTTGAACCGTTATCCGCCGGCGGGCCAATTCCGTTCCTAATAAATGCAGTGTTTTTTCCAGGATTGTCTCTATTCGAATCGAATCCATCTTGGGGATCTGAGGGCGAGCAAAGTCCAAAAACTCAGTAACAATACGATTTAATCGATCGGATTCTTCCCGAATGATTGAAGCCAATTGGTTTTGAGGTTCCAATTGAACCACTTTCTTTTCCAACAGATCGGCCGTACTCCGGATGATGCCCAGGGGATTCTTGATCTCATGGGAAACCGAGGCGATCATCTCCCCCAGCGTGGCCATCCGTTCGGACTGGTGCAGCTTTTCCACTAACCGTTTTTGTTCTTCGGTCCTTCTTTCAATAATAATCTCGCCCCGTTTGACGATAAACAAAAGGATCAAATAGAGGATGACCATAAGACCGATCGAGAGTAAAACCATCAGGTATTGATCCCAGATGATTCCTTCATAATCTTTCGAGATATCCTGGGTGATCTCAAAGACCCCTAAAACCGGATTGCCGGGTTTGGAGGTCGGTTCCACCCGAAAAGGGATCGTGGTGACCAATTTGCGGGTCGCAGCACCACCACCAGGGCGTATTTTTAACAGGCCATCTTCAGAAACAAATCGGGAGGAATTTTTACCCGACATCGCTTTTTTATAATCCGTACCCCCCAATCCTTTTTTACCGACCAATGTCCGGTCGGTACTGTAGGCTATGATATTCGAGGGGTCATACATATTGACTTTTTCAATTTTAAAACTGAAGATCGTATTTCGAACGATAAGGTCCAACCACTTAAACTGTTTGGGGTCTCTAAGACGGACCTCTTTTCTATGGAGGGCCATCTGCAAGACGAAGCTATAAAATACCTGATGATTGAGATTCTCGGCCAGAAGTACTGCAAAAGCCTCGGTTTTTTTCAACAAGGCCTCCTTGGAGCGTTGGGTAATCAGCAGGGTCAAAGATATGGCAAAAATCATCATGACAATAAAGCTGCTCAAAAAAAAGTATTTGACCAGTTTAAAGGGCTTTGTGGTTTCCGGCAGGATTTCCATGGGTCTTTTTACTGGATATATTTTTTATTGTCCTTTGAGAGGGATTCCCCGTCTTTCCCTTCTTTTTCAAAGCCTTTTCTTCCCAGGAGGGCATAAGTCAAAATTTTTCCTTCTTCCACCCCGGGCTGGTTTAAGGGGTTTATGCCCATCAGCCGGCCGCAGACCAAGGTCTCCAGTTCCCATAAGAGAATCAGTTGACCTATGGTAAAAGGATTGATTTTGGGCAAGGTGATGGTTAAACTCGGACGCCCGTTTCTGGCCAGGGCTAAACGGGTGGCTTCCATTTCAGTTTGAATTAACCGGTTTAGGGAATGACCTCCTAAATAAGCCAGTTCTTCAACCTTGGGATACAGCTTAGGCAAGGGGATCAGCCCGGCATAATTCCTGATTCTTATAAAAGAAAACACCTTGTCTCCGGGTCCTTCCATATATAATTGCAACTGGGAATGCTGATCCGTGGCCCCCAGGGCCGTCACCGGCGTTTGCCCGTTCCAAACCTCCCGTCCTTTGACCGTATACCGTTTCCCTAAACTTTCGGCCCATAATTGGCAAAACCACTCCCCCATTCCTCTCAAGGCATCTCCGTAAGGCATGATCACTCGGATATTTTTTTTCATCTGTTTATAACTCAGGAAGGACAGGCAGGCACACCAGTAAGCCGGATTTTCCCAGATGGAAGGCTTCAGGCAGCGCCCGGCCATTTCCCTGGCACCGGCCTGCAATTCCTCAATATCGATTCCGCATATGGCGGCCGGCAGTAAACCCACGGCTGAAAGGACTGAAAACCTGCCCCCAAGCAACGAGGGTATTTCAAAACTTTTAAATTGTTCTTCCTCGGCAATTTTTCTAAGCACTCCCTGGACCGGATCGGTGGTAATTACCAGGTGATCCTTTTCCTTCCGGTTCCCAAGTTTTTTTTTGATCAAATCCCGGATGATCAGAAACTGACTCATGGTTTCAGCCGTTCCACCGGATTTGCTGATTACATTAAAGAGGGTCTTTCGCACTTCCAAAAGATCCAGCAAGGCCTTGAATCCATCGGGATCAACATTATCGGCTACAAAATGCCGGGGGAATCCTTTCCGCATGGTTTTGGACAACAGGTTATAATGGGGATGGGAAAGGGCCTTATTCAGGGCCTTGGCCCCCAGGGCCGATCCCCCAATGCCCAGGACCACAAAATTTTCCACCCAGGGTTTGGTGCCCTGAATGAATTTTTTTATTTTTGGGGTCAGAGACCCATCAAAGGGTATGGTCAGAAAAGGGAGACGTTCCTGAGCTTTTTCTTCCTCAATTTGTCCATGAATGGTTTGGATTACCGGTTGGAGCTTCTCAATCTCTTCCTCAGAAATCCCTTCTTTTTCCCCCAAAGCCGGCGTCATCATCAGATTGGCATCGATCTGTATTCTCATTTCCTGAGTCCAGGACATATCCTGCCATCTTTTCATAAGGTACACCTCTCAGAAAAAAAACGGGTATTCGTTCATGCTCATCCGGAAATGATCTTTTGGAACGGACACTATCAGCGATCAGCTTTCAGCACTCAGGGAAAAAGCTGAAAAAAACCGGCCTATGCTGACTGCTATAGGCTGATGTCTGTTCGCTCCATCCGGAAGCTGAAAGTTTCCGGATGGAAAAGATTTCATTCTTTTTATCTTACCACTATGTTTTTTCTAAATTCAACCTTTTCCGCCAGTATTCCAGACGGGTTTTAATCGTTTTTTCATATCCCCGCTCCGTTGGATGATAAAACTTCCGGCCTTTTATTTCTTCCGGCAAATTTTCCTGGATCACCAGCGCTTCCGGATAGTCATGGGCATAACGGTATCCTCGGCCATATCCCAAACCCTTCATCAAGGCAGTCGGGGCATTCCGGAGGTGCAGGGGGACCGGCAAAGCCCCGGTTTGTTCAATCGCCTTTTTAATCACGCCATAGGCCTGATAGAGGGCATTGCTTTTAGGAGTTGTGGCCAGATAAATGGCCGCTTGCACCAAAGCGAGTTCCCCTTCCGGGGATCCTAAAAAATGATAGGTTTCCTTGGCCGCCAAAGCCTGGAGCAGGGCTTGGGGATCAGCCAGTCCGACATCTTCCGAGGCAAACCGAACCATGCGTCTGGCAATATAAAGAGGATCTTCCCCTGCTTCGATCATCCGCGCCAGCCAATACAACGCTCCGTCAGGATCGCTGCCCCGCAGACTTTTGTGGAGGGCGGAGATAAGGTTGTAGTGTTCTTCTCCGTCCTTGTCGTATCTCAAGGTCTTTTTTTGCAGGGCCTCTTCCACCGTGGCCCGGCTGATTAGGCAGGTGCCTTCGGTATCGAGTTGTGTAAGGGACACGGCCTGTTCCAAGGTATTCAGGGCTATTCGGGCATCGCCATCGGCCAGGATTTTGATCAGTTCCAAGGCTTCCGGCACCAGACGAGCCCGTATTTTTCCCAATCCTCTTTCCGGGTCTTGGAGAGCCCTTTGGGTAATCCTTTCCAAATCCGATCCTGTTAGGGATTTCAAGACTAGGACTTTGGTCCGGGAAAGCAAGGGAGCAATGACCTCAAAAGAAGGATTTTCGGTGGTGGCTCCAATCAGGATAATGTTTCCCTTTTCCACATGAGGCAAAAAAGCATCCTGCTGGGCCTTATTAAAACGATGAATCTCATCGACAAATAAAATAGTCTTTTGGCCCTTCTCCTTCAATCGTCCTTCGGCTTCTTTGACCACTTCCCGAATCTCTTTGACTCCGGAAAGGACAGCCGAGAATTGGATAAAATGAGCTTTGGTATAACTGGCCATCATCCGGGCCAGAGTGGTCTTTCCCGAACCCGGAGGCCCCCAAAAGATCAAAGGAAATATTTTCCCCGACTCCAACATCCGGCGCAGAAATTTACCCGGCCCCAGCAGATGTTCCTGTCCCATAAATTCTTCGAGATTTCGAGGACGCATCCTTTCGGCCAGGGGAGGAAGGGGGAGATCTTTCGATTGATGGGATTTCGATAATTCAGGAGTCATGATATTATTTGAAGTCTTTTTTTATTCGGCGACGATACAAGATGCACGATGCACGAGAAAACCCCTTGTTACAACAATCGATGATAAAATCTTCTTTTCAACCTGTATCATGAATCGGGTATCCTGTATCCGGCATCTTGGATCATGTATCATGCATCATTTAAGTACCGTTACCTCATTTCTTTTAATATCGCAAACAAATTGAAGGCCCTTGGCCTTATTTACGTTTTTCAAGACTCCAGATGACCTCCCCCCCGACAACAAAAATGAGGCAGGAGTAATAAATCCAGAACATAAAAACCACCAGCAGCCCCAACGAGCCGTAAACGGCTGTGAAATTATTGATAATATCAACATAGAGGCGGAAAAAATATTTGGCCATATCCCATAATCCGGCAATCAATAAAGAGGTAATCAAAGCGGTCCGGTTGCCGGGTCTCCGGCTGGGCAAAAAACGGAATAGTATAAAAAACATCAAAAGGGAAAAAAGGTACCCGATCCCCAACCCAACCAGTCTGCCTCCCCAGGGGATCTGAAGGAATTCAGGAAGATGAATTCCGATTCGATCCGGAAGAGTTTTGATCAGATCGATAAGATTGGTTAGGACAATGGAAATCAAAAAAAAGAGCCCGGTAATAAAAACCATTATTAAATCATATAATTTTTCTTTTAAATACCCATGCCGCATGGGGGCTTCCATGGTCTTATCCAAAACCGTGCGAACGGAACTAAAAAGACGGGTGGCCGCCCACAACAAACCCAGGAAGCCAATCAATCCCACCCATTTCCGGTCCTTGATTACATTTAAGATATTCGCCGTCATCCTGGGAGAGGCATTGGGGAGCATCTTTTCCACATACGTTTGGACGTATCCGAGGATTTCTTGTGAAGAGTAAAGAAAAAACCCGAGGATAGATAAGATGACCAGAAGGAGGGGTATGAAACAAATCAACAAATTAAAAGCCAGGCCTGAAGCCAGAAAAAAAATATGATCCGTCTTCAGTTTATTATAAAAACCCATGGGCTTACCAAAGGAACGCGGTTTTCGACTCAAGGGTTTTCCTTTCGCTCTACGGCCTCGATTTTTTCCTGGGCTTTTTGGATCCGGTCTGCGGCCTCATCGGTTTTTTCTGTGGCATTTTCTACTTTTTTTAAGGCTTCTTCGGTCTTTCGCTGGGTCTCCAGGAGACGTTGTTCGGTTTCTTCCAACTGACGAAGAAGTTTTTCCAACTTGATTTGTTCTTCGGAAGGGGATTGTTTGGCCGGTACGATCACCTTGGTTTTATGATCCAGTGGAGCTTCGGGAAGGGTTATGATCGTTTTAGGTGGCAGACATCCCCCTAAAACCAGACATCCGGTTAAACTGAGAATCGATATGATTTTTTTGTGGGGGTTCCCTTTACATCTATCCATTATGAGCCCATTTCCTTTAAAGGGCACTCTTCACAACGAGGGCTCTTTTTTTTACAATACGTCTTCCCCAAGCGAACCAAAAGGGCATGGTATTCATTATACAGTGGGGGATCGGAGGGTAATCGATCCATGAAAAAGGCTCGAAGGTCCTCGTAACCGATATCTTCATCAATAAAGCGGTGCCGTGAAAAGATCCGATGGGTATAGGCATCGACCACAAAGGTGGGCATTCCCAGGGCATAGAGCAAAATACTGTCCGCCGTCTCCGGGCCTATACCATTCACCGAAAGCAACTGCCGCCGTAGCTTTTCCAGGGGCTGGTTTTGCATGGTTTGGAAATCCCCTTGATATTCCCGAACATAAAAATTAAAAAATTTTTTTAACCTCTTGGCCTTAATGTGAAAATATCCGGCCGGACGTATCCAATCCGATAAAACCGCCTCATCCACCTGATGTAAAAAAGAAGCGGAAAGAGCCCCTTCGACCTTCAATCGTCCGATCGCCCTTTCAACATTAGTCCAAGATGTATTTTGAGTCAGGATGGCGCCCACCATCACTTCCAGAGGGCTGTCTCCCGGCCACCAGCGGCTGGGACCGAAATGGGAAACCATCCGATCATAGATATTCAGCAGTTGGGAATTTTTTTTCGATGGCATAAAAAAAGTATAACAAACCCTCTTCAAATTAACAACCCCTTTTCCCCTCTTGACGAAGAGGTAAAAATAGCCTAAAATCCTTCCACTTTAAAGGAAACGAAAAAAATGGCCGGGGAATCACGACTTCGTAAAACCAGAAACATGGGCATCATGGCCCACATTGATGCCGGCAAGACCACTTTGACCGAGCGGATACTCTATTACACCGGCCGGTCTCATAAGATGGGAGAAGTTCATGACGGGGAGGCCGTCATGGACTGGATGCCCGAAGAACAGGAGCGAGGCATCACCATTACTTCAGCCGTAACCACCTGCCAGTGGCTTAACCATACCATTAATCTGATAGACACTCCCGGTCATGTTGATTTTACCATTGAAGTTGAGCGTTCCTTGCGCATCTTGGACGGAGTCGTCGCTGTGTTTTGTGCGGTCGGCGGGGTGGAACCCCAGTCTGAAACCGTCTGGCATCAGGCCGACCGGTACCAGGTGCCTAAGATCGCCTTCATCAACAAGATGGACCGAATCGGTGCGGACTTTAACAACACCGTGGAACAGATCAAAGAGAAACTGGGTGCCCGTCCCCTGATCCTCCACCTGCCCTGGGGACGGGAGGACGGGTTTCAAGGGACCATTGATCTTTTGAATATGAAAGGGCTTCGCTGGCGGGATGAAACCTTGGGCATGGAATACGATCCGATCGACATACCGGAGCATTTGCACGAAGAGGCTTTGTTTTATCGGGAACAGTTAGTGGAAACCCTGGCCGATCTGGACGATCACATCATGGAATGGTATTTAGGAGGTCAGGAAATCCCTCTGCCCGATCTATTGGCGGCCATACGAAAAGGCACCATTGACCTGAAGATCGTCCCCATCTATTGCGGGGCGGCCTTGCGCAACAAAGGGGTCCAGCCCTTGTTGGACGGCATCATTCATTTTCTTCCCGATCCTATGGATATCCCTCCGGTCAGCGGTCGAAATCCGATCAGTAAAAAAATGGAGAATCGTCCGGCCTTGGACGAGGCCCCCTTCGCCGGTCTGGCCTTTAAAATCATTATGGACCAAGGGAGAAAGTTGACCTATCTGCGCATCTATTCCGGAACCTTGAATGTAGGACAAGAGGTTTTCAATCCGACCAAAAACGTCCGGGAACGCATTGCCCGGATACTGCGCATCCATGCCAATAAGAGGGAGAGGATAGAACAGGCCAAGGCCGGGGATATCGTCGGTCTGATGGGGCTTAAAACCACCACGACCGGTGACAGTCTGACCGATTTTGATCATCCGATCATCCTGGAATCCATCGATATCTACGAACCGGTCATTTCCTTGGCCATCGAGCCCAAAACCGTCGGCCAGCAGGATAAAATTATCCATGTCCTAGACAAGATTTCCGAAGAAGACCCCACCTTTCGCTTCAGATACGATGAAGATTCCGGGCAAACGATTATCTCCGGGATGGGGGAACTGCATCTTGAAGTCTTACTGCACCGCATGGAGCGGGAATATGATTTGTCGGTCAATATCGGAAAACCCCAGGTGGTCTACCGGGAGACCATTTCCGAAGCGGTGGAGGTTGGGGAAACCTTCGATCGTGAATTAGGCGGCGCCCATCACCAGGCCCAGGTTCGATTGCGTTTAATCCCCAACGGCCGGGGAGAAGGGAACATGTTCCTCCACCTTATTCCGGAAGATACTAAACCTCAGCCCCCGATTGAAGCTATTAAAGCTTCGATTCATGAATCCTTTACCTCCGGTGTCTTGTCCGGTTACCCGGCCACCGATATCAAAGTCATCCTTGAATCCGCTCAAACGACCGAAAGCCAATCCTCCGAAATGGCCTTTCGGGTGGCAGCCTCTATGGCCTTCCGAAACGGTTGTCTAAAGGCAAAACCCGTACTGCTTGAGCCGGTCATGAAATTGGAAATTATTGTACCCGACGAATTTCTGGGTGAAATCATCGGAGACATCAATGCCCGGAAAGGGAAAATCGAACAAATTGCTCCCCGAAAAAAGATCCAGCAGGTTCAGGCCACTGCCCCCTTGTCTCAATTGTTCGGCTATTCCACGGCCCTTCGTTCCGCCAGTCAGGGGCGGGCCACCTTTACCATGCAATTCTCCCATTACAGCACAGTCGCCGCTTCCCCAAAATAATTATTGACAATTCCATCCCATTTATATTAAATATACGTTTTTTGTGTGCTTTTTTTCAGGCTGATAAAAAACGCCCATCTGTCCGCAGCAGCGGACCTTATTCCTCAAAATTTCTTCGCGTTCTAAGCAACGCAATAGTCTCATGCCCTTCGGGATGGGTCCCGGTTTCGGGCGCCTAAGGTGGAGACCTTTTTGATCAGCCTTTATAACTAATTGGTTTGAGAGAATTCGGTTAAAGGACAAGCCATGAAATTCTGGAGACTGCCGCTGGACGCCGGTTCCCATTCCATACCGATCGGGGAACTGCATATCATTAAAGACCGCTGCAAGGGTTGTGGGTTTTGCATCGAATTCTGCCCCAACCAGGTCCTCAAAGAAGCCCCGGAATTCAACAAGAAAGGGTATCATCCCCCCCTGGTCACCAAACAGGGGGAGTGCGTCAATTGCAATCTCTGTGAGATCATTTGTCCGGAATTTGCCATTTACAGCGTCCTCAAAGAATATAAGGAACTGACGGCCGAGGATATTGCCGGCTATTCAAAAAAATAGAAAGACCAAACAAGCATGTCTGATTCGGGAATCTTGACCGGCGAATATTTTATCAATGGCGACGAGGCCTGCGCCGAAGGGGCCATTGCCGCCGGCTGCCGGTTTTTTGCCGGCTATCCCATCACTCCGGCCACGGAAATCGCCGAACGGATGGCCAGACGTCTGCCTCAGGTTCAGGGTATCTGTATCCAGATGGAAGATGAAATCGCCTCGATGGCCGCCATCCTCGGGGCCTCCTGGGGAGGAACCAAGTCCATGACCGCCACTTCCGGCCCGGGGTTTTCTTTGATGATGGAAAACATCGGGCTGGGCATGATGACCGAGACCCCTTGCGTCATCGTCAATATCATGCGCGGCGGTCCTTCCACCGGTCTGCCCACCCTGGTCGGACAGGCGGATGTCATGCAGGCCCGCTGGGGTTCGCATGGCGATTACGAGGTCATTGCCCTTTCCCCTTCTTCCCCGCAGGAGATGTTTAACCTGACCATTGAGGCCTTCAATTTATCTGAGATCTATCGCTTGCCGGTGCTGATCCTGGGCGATGAACTGGTGGGGCATATGTCCGAAAAAGTAATTATCCCTCCTTCCGATCAAATCCATCAGGTTTCCAGGGTTCGGCCCAGCCAGTCCCCGGACGGCTATCTGCCTTTTATGGCCGGGGACAATCTGGTTCCGCCTATGGCTTGTGCCGGGGAGGGGTATCATGTCCATGTCACCGGTTTGACCCATGATGAGCAGGGGTATCCCCAGACTACTGCGCAGGTCCATGAAAGGCTGGTTCGGCGCCTGGCCGATAAAATCCGCCACAACACTTCCAAAATTATTCAAGTGGAAGAATTCGAAACAGCCAATTCGGAAGTGATGGTTGTGGCCTATGGCTGTACCTCCCGGACCGCCAGGGAAGCTGTTCAGATTCTTCGATCCGAAGGGAAAAAAGTGGGGCTTCTTCGCCTGATCACTCTTTGGCCTTTTCCGGAAGAAAGAATCCGTCAAGTGGCCCAAGGGATCAAGGCTTTCATCGTTCCTGAAATCAATTACGGCCAAATCGCCTATGAAGTGGAACGTTGTAGCCAGGGCCGGGCCGAGACGGTTCTGTTGCCTTTGATGGGCGGGGCCATTCATACACCCGAAAACATCATGGAAGCGGTCAAGGAATATCTGCCATGAAGATACGGTATCAACCCATTGTCCCTTTTGATCAGGAGGGCTTCAACCGCCTCAAAGATGAACAACATGGCCTTCATCCTGATGACCAGTATCTGAAACCGGGTAGAATCCCTCATATCTGGTGTCCGGGCTGCGGATTGGGTGTGGTCCTGAACACGTATATCAACGCTCTGAAGATGACCGGAATTCCCATCGATCGATCGGTGGTCGTTTCCGGCATCGGCTGCACCGGTCGGGTGGCCGGTTATTTGAATATGGACACCTATCACACTACCCACGGCCGGGCTATCCCGTTTGCCACCGGCCTGTCCTTGACCCGGCCCGACCTTTCGGTGACCGTTTTCAGCGGAGACGGTGACCTTTTTGCCATCGGGGGAAATCACTTCATCCATGCGGCCAGGAGAAATGTCAACCTTAAGGTCATCTGTGTCAATAATTTCAACTATGGGATGACCGGGGGCCAAGTGGCCCCCACCACCCCGGTTTCGGCCAGAACCACGACGACGCCCTACGGCAATTCAGAGGCCTCTTTCAATTTGCCCTATCTGGCCCATGCCAGCGGTGCGGTGTATGTGGCCCGCTGGACCACTTTCCATGCCCGTCAACTGGTCAACGCCATCGCAGAAACCTTTAGCATCGATGGATTTACCTTTATTGAGGTTATCGCCCCCTGCCCTGTCGGGTATGGACGTCCCAACAAAATCGGCAGCGGTCTGGATGAGATGATCTATTACAAAGAAAACAGTATAGTCCAGAATGGGGCCGACCCCAGGAATGTGGATATCGCTCTTAAAGGAAAGATCGTAGTAGGAAAATTTTCCGAGGAAAAGCGGCCCACCTTTTTAGGGGAATATGAGGAAAAGATTTTGAAGAAATTCAGGAGAACGGAAACCTGACCATTTCGGAATGTCGATTTCGGATTGCGGAATTAATAAAACCAACAGCGTTGAACATGGAACACTGAACCTTGAACGTTGAAGACTAGATTAGAATTATGAACAGCACCCAAAAAACCGAGATTCGTCTGGCCGGGTTCGGGGGCCAGGGAATCATCCTGGCCGGAAATATACTGGGCAAGGCGGCTTCCCTTTATGAACAGCTTCAGGCCGTTTTTACCCAAAGCTATGGCCCTGAGGCCCGGGGCGGGGCTTGCAGTGCCGATGTGATTATTTCCGGTGGGGCTATCTATTATCCCCGGGTTTCCCTGCCTCAAATCCTGGTCCTCATGTCCGAGGAGGCCAAGAGCACTTACGGCCGGCAGATGTCCGATCAAGCCATGGTCCTGATTGATGAGGATCTGGTCCAAATGGATACCGTGCCAGAAGGGTGCCTTCTCTTCAAAATCCCGGCCACCCGGCTGGCTGAGAAGCTGGGCCGTAAAATCGTGGCCAATATCGTCATGCTCGGATTTATTACCTCGGTTACCAAAGTAGTCAGTTATGAAGCCATGAAACAGGCCCTTTTCGATTCGATCCCCAGCGGAACCGAAGAGTTGAACCTCAAGGCCTTTGAAAAAGGCTATGAGTACGGGAAACAAATAAAGAAACAGGAGTCAGAATCCAGAAGTCAGAATCCAGAATAACCGCCATTTTTTCTCTTCTGACTTCTGACTCCTGAATTCTGGATTCCGTGTTTTTAAAAGGAGTTTTCGGGTTGACCCCCAAAAAAGTACAACGAAAAGAAAAAGAGGAACCCCGCATCGGGGTTTATGTCTGCCATTGCGGATTGAACATCGGCGGGGTAGTGGATTGCGCCCGGGTGGCCGAATTTGCCGCCGGTCTGCCCGGTGTCATCCTGTCCAAGGATAATCTTTATACCTGTTCCGAACCCGGACAGGAACTGATCAAGGCCGACATCAAAGAACATCGGCTCAACCGGGTGGTGGTGGCCTCCTGCACCCCCCGTCTGCATGAACCGACCTTCCGCGCCGCCTGTGAGGATGCCGGGTTGAATCCTTATCTTTTTGAAATGGCTAATATCCGGGAACACTGCTCCTGGGTACACCTCCATGACAAAGAGGCCGCCACCGAAAAAGCCAAGGATCTGGTCCGCATGGCTGTGGCCCGATCCAAATTACTGGCCGCCCAGGAACCCTTGGAAGTCCCGGTCACCCGAAAGGCCCTGGTTATCGGAGGCGGTGTGGCCGGCATTCAGGCCGCCCTGGATCTGGCCGACAGCGGATATAAAGTTTATCTGATCGAAAAAGACCCCAGTATCGGCGGCCGCATGGCCCAGATCGACAAGACCTTCCCGACCATGGACTGCTCCATCTGCATCCTGGCCCCCAAGATGTCCGAAGCCGGGCGGCATCCCAATATCGAACTGCTCACTTTGAGCGAGATCGAAGGGGTCGAAGGGTATGTAGGCAATTTTACCGTCCAGGTTCGAAAGAAGGCCCGTTTTGTCACCGATTCCTGTACGGCCTGCGGCGACTGTGTCAAAGTGTGCCCGCAGGTGGCCCCTGATGAATTTAATGCCGGGCTTTCCATGCGCCGGGCCATCTATATGTCTTTTGCCCAGGCGGTCCCTTCCACCTATCAGATCGATATGGACCTGTGCTTAAACAAACACGGTATCATAGCCTGCGACAAATGTTTCCAGGCTTGTCAACGGCAGTGCGTGGATTATTCCCAGCAGGATCAAATCCTGACCCTGGATGTGGGAACCATTATTGTAGCCACCGGAGTGGACGTCTACGACCCGACGCCCCTGACCGAATTCGGATACCGGAAATTTCCAAACGTTATCACCAGCCTGGAATTCGAACGCTTGATCAATGCCGGCGGACCTTCCGGCGGGAATCTGATAAGGCCTTCGGACCAGAAAATTCCCAAAACCGTGGCCTTCCTGCAATGCATTGGTTCCCGCTCCAAACGATCCAATATATACTGCAGCAATATCTGCTGTATGAATACCATCAAGGATGCCCTGCTGATCAAGGAACACTGGCCGGAGACCAAAATTCTGGTTTTTTATATCGACATCCGAGCCTTTGGAAAAGGCTTTGAAGACCTCTTCCAGCGGGCCAGACGGGAAGGGGTTTCTTTTATCCGGGGGGTTCCCGGAGAGATCATCGAGGATCCGGAGACTAACAGCCTGACCCTGATCGGCGAAGACACCCTTCTTTCCCAACTCTATCGCTATGAAGTCGACATGGCCATCCTTTCCGTGGGCATCGAACCGAGGAAAGACAGCCCGGTTATCCAGAGACTTCTCAATCTTTCCTGTGCAGCGGACGGTTTTTTCTTAGAGGCCCACCCTAAACTGCGTCCGGTGGACACCCCCACCGGCGGGATCTTTCTGGCCGGTTGTGCCGAAGGTCCGAAGGACATCAAGGATTCGGTCACCCAGGCCAGTGCCGCCGCTTCCAGGGCCAATATTTTGATGGCCCAGGGAAAGGTCATCGTTGAGGCTATCACGGCGGTTGTGGATGAAACCCTCTGCCAGGGGTGCGGCATGTGCGTCAAGGTTTGTCCTTACTCGACCATTCGGGAGGACCCGGAAACCAAGATCGCCCAGGTGACCCAAGCCTCCTGCGCCGGATGCGGCACTTGTGTGGCCGAATGCCCTTTTTCCGCCATCACGCAAAGGCACTTTACCGATGCCCAGATTTTTGCCCAGATTGATGCCATCACCGAAGAAGCCCCGGAAACCAAAGCCGTGGCCTTTTGTTGTAACTGGTGCTCTTATGCCGGGGCTGATTTTGCTGGCGTCAGCCGGATGCAATATCCGACCCCCATTCGGATTATCCGGACCATGTGTTCCGGCCGAATCAGCACCGAATTTATCGAATACGCCTTCAGACGGGGGGCGGCGGCGGTCCTGGTTTCCGGATGTCATATCGGAGACTGCCATTATATCAACGCCAATCATCAGACTGAAAAAAGGGTCAATCGGGTCTGGAAAAAAATGGAGCGTCTGGGTTTGGATAAAAACCGCCTCCAGTTGGCCTGGATCAGTGCAGCCGAAGGCAACCTCTTCGCCAGGAAAATGAAAGAAATAGACGAGATTATCCAAGGGGTCACCCCGGAGGAGATTGAAAAGACCAAGCAGATCCTGGTGCCCAAGAAAAAGGGGAAAGGGGAAGGTACGGAACCGAAGGAATAAATGATATATCTTTTTTTCACTTAAACGCTATAAAAAAATTTGATGTTCTTGGTTACGGGTTACGAGTCACGGGTTTCGGGTTAGGCAATAGAATATTTTTTATTTATAATCGTAACTCGCAACTCGAACCCCGCAACTTGGAACATTGATTACTGAGAGATAACTTGTCGGAATCCAAAGAATAGGAATTGATATTCGTGCTCAAAAGCATCTGGGAACTTTTTAATAAAGAAGACCTTTTTGAATGCTATCAATGCGCCCGCTGCACGGGTAGCTGTCCGGCGGCCATGGTGATGAAATGCTATGGTCCGCGGGAAACGCTGCTTCGCTGTCTGAATTTAGGGCAGGAAGCGGTTATTAACGACGAACGGGTCTGGTATTGCACCACCTGCCATGTCTGTGAAGACCGCTGCCCCCAGGAAATTAATATCTCCGAATTATTGACGGCCATTTTTAACCTGGCGGCCCAGCGCGGCAATCTGCCGGAAAAAATAAAATTCGGAGTGGATCTGATTGCCAAAACCGGGCGAAGCCTGATCGTCAACGAAAAGGTCTTGAAGGACCGGCAGAAACTTTCTTTGCCCCCTCTGGATCCTTTGAACATCGATGAAATCGAAGGGATTTTAAAGAAAACAGGACTCAATGATGCCATCGAACTGAGCTGAAGAAAAATATCCGACCCCAAAGGGGTCGGCGTTGTTCTAGGCCCGGAGGGCATGGTTTATTATAGGAGCTTAACAAAATTCGAAATCCGAATATCGAAATCCGAAACAAATTCGAATTACTAAAATTCAAAATTTAAAACGTTTTGAACATTAGATAGTTGGATTTGACTTTTGTTTCGAATTTCGGATTTTTTGTCTATATTTTCGAAAGGCAGAGTCAATGAACTCTGACCTGGCCCTAAGAACCAGGTTTCCCAGACCCCAATGAAATATGCATTTTTTTTAGGATGTGTCATTCCGGTCAAATATCCGGGATTTGAAAAGGCCACCCGGGAAGTGATGAAGGTCCTGGACATCGAACTGGTGGACCTTCCCTTTTCCTGTTGTCCGGCCCCAACGAACATGAAGCTGGCCCATTACGATACCTGGCTGGCCCTGGCGGCCCGAAACCTCTGCCTAGCCGAAGAGGCCGGCCTGTCCATCCTGGCTATGTGTAACGGTTGTATCAACACCCTTAAGGAAGCTAACCTGATTCTGAAAGAGGACCTCCAAAGGCGGAACCAGGTCAATCTGGCCCTGGAAGGATCCGGGCATTGTTTCAATGGAACCATTGAGGTCAAACACCTCCTGGATGTCCTTTATAAAGAAATTGGATTGGAAAGGATCGCCGAGAAAGTCCAACATCCCCTGGACGGTATCCGTATCGGATGTCATTACGGTTGTCACTTGTACCGGCCTCCACGCCTCATGTACCCCGATGAGCTGTCGGAAGCGGCCAGTTATGTCCCGGTCAGCATGGATCAAATTCTGACGGTGTTGGGAGCCCAACCGACCCAGTATTCCAGGAAATTCCTATGCTGCGGTTCGGCCCTGGGAACCAATATTGATGCCCAGGCGGCCAATGAGATCACCCGGGAAAAACTCCAACACATGAAAAAGCATCGTATCGAGGCTGTGTCTGTGGCCTGTCCATCCTGTTTTTCCCAATTTGACCGGGGCCAGATGATGCTGGAGAGGAAGCATCATGACGGGTTCAACCTGCCGACGCTTTATATTTCCCAGCTCCTTGGTCTGGCCTTCGGTCTGGACCGGCCCAACCTGGGACTGGGAGACCATCGCATCAGCCTCCAACCCATATTGGAAAGGGTCGGACGGTCTTCTTGACAAAAAGAGATTAAATCCCTATATTGAAATTTACCGGCTATGGTTTTAAAGGGAAAATACAGACTTTAATAAATTTTTTCTGAAAGGAAACATCATGTTAACAGTTACCGAATCAGCACAAACGGCACTTAAAGATCATTTTGAAAAACAAAATCTCACTTCGCCCATCCGGGTTTTCCTGAGTCAAGGCGGCTGATCCGGGCCGTCGCTGGCCCTGGCTCTGGATGAGTCAAAAGAGACCGATAATGTTTATGATATCAATGGAATCACCTATCTGATCGACAAGACGTTGTCCGAACAGGCCAAAGAGGTCAAGGTGGATTTCGTCAATTATAACGGACGATCAGGATTTTCCGTGTCTTCTGCGTTGAATTTAGGTGGAGGTTCCTGCGGCACTTCCTGCAGTTGTTAAAGAGAGTTTACTAATTTTTCCCAAGGGGCGGGTCAACAACCCGCCCTTTTTTTCCATCAAAGCTTGATGGCCTCGTAAAAAGTCGCCCAAACCCGAATCACGTCATTCCGGTGCCGCATCAAGTGCGGGATAGACTCCAGCCGGAATCCAGTATTTTTAATGAACGTTAATCTCCTGGACCCCGGCTTTCGCCGGGGAGACGACTTTTATCGAATCCCTTAAAGGTGAAAGAAATGGATACCTTCAATCGACTTAGGCCAACAGTAGTTCCTTGAACCCTTGAATCCTCGAATCCCCGACCCCTTCCCTACTACACTACAATTCCAAGAGCAGGGCCTTTTTCACGGAAGGCAGGGAGGTGAGTTCTTTTAGGACCGGACCAGAAACGGCCTGATCGGTAGTTAACAAGATAATATTTCCCCCTTTTTCTTTTTCCTGTCCTACCTGCATCCGTTCAATATTGATCCGATGTTTTCCCAGGGTCGTTCCGATTGTCCCAATCACCCCGGGCTTGTCTTCATTATGGATCAGGAGCATATGTCCTTCGGGAATGGCCTCCAAACGGAAGTGGTTCAAACGGACAATCCGGGGTTCATACTTGCCGAAAAGGGTTCCGGAGATGGAGCTTTCCATCTTCTGGGTCTTAACCCGCAGGGTAATCAGGTTTAAAAAATCATCTGCCGTATCGGTTTTTGATTCGATCACCCGTATTCCGCGATCCCTGGCCAGGATGGGGGCATTGACAAAATTGACCACATCCTTCAGAATCGGAGTCAAGAGTCCTTTTAGCACTGAGACCGTCATCGGCTTGGTGTCGTAACCGGCCACATCACCCAGATAATCTATCGACACCTCCGTCATCCCGCCGTCAAGGATCTGAGACTGAAAGGCGCCCAACCGTTCCGCCAACACCAGATAGGGTTTGATCCGTTCCAGGAGGTTGGCACTGACCGAGGGGACATTGACTGCATTTTTAATGACCCCGTGAAGCAGGTAATCGACCACCTGTTCGGCTACGGCCACAGCCACATTCTCCTGGGCTTCCATGGTTGAGGCCCCCAGATGAGGAGTGCAGATAAAGTTTTCCAGATCAAGCAAGGGACAGGCTCCGGGGGGTTCGGTCTCAAAGACATCCAGGGCCGCCCCTCCCACCTTGCCGCTTTTCAATCCCTCAAAGAGGGCCTTTTCATCGATGATCCCGCCCCGGGAGCAGTTGACGATCATCACCCCATCCTTCATCCTGGAAATCGCTTCGGCGTTGATCAGACCCAAGGTATCTTTGGTTTTGGGGGTATGGATGGTGATGAAATCGGCCCGTTGGTAGAGTTCCTCCAGAGAAACCGGTTCAATCCCCTGTTTCAAAAGAATTTCAGGCTGGATAAAAGGATCATAGGTGATAACCTGCATTTTCAAGCCTTTTGCCCGGTCGGCGACAATACTGCCTATTTTCCCCAGGCCGATGATCCCCAGGGTCTTGTTGAAGATTTCCTTTCCCTGGAATTTTTTCTTTTCCCATTTCTGATCTTTTAAGGATGCTGTGGCCTGTGGGATCCTCCGGGCCAGGGACAGGAGCAGGGAAATGGTGTGTTCGGCCGTGGTTATGGTGTTTCCCTCAGGGGTATTCATCACCACGATGCCCCGCTGGGAAGCGGCCGGGATGTCCACATTATCCAGACCGATACCGGCCCTGCCCACCACCTTGAGCTTGTCGGCCATTTGGATAATTTCAGCCGTAACCTTGGTGGCACTTCGAATAACCAGGCCGTCATAATCTTTGATGACGGCCTTCAATTCATCCGGGGTCAAACCGGTTTTGACATCCACCTGGAGGCCTTCGGCCTTTTTAAAAATTTCCACCCCTTTTTCCGATAAATTATCACTGATCAGTACTTTCATAAAGACCTCTTTTCAGCTAATAGGTATCCGCCAACAGCTTATTATTTCTGGTTCGATGGACTTTCTAGGAGTTGATCAATAAAGGTCGCCGAAAGCCCATTTTCGTCATTCCGGTCCCGCATCAAGTGGGGGATAAACTCCAGTCGGAATCCAGAATAATCAATTAGTTAAAATTCTCCCCGACCCCGGTTTTCACCGGGGTGACGACATTTTACAGGACCATCAATCGTCAGTAATAGGTGATATAAATATACCTCTTTTATTATCAATTGGTAAAAGTTTTGTCAATCAATTAAACCCATTATGGTAAAAAAAAACCCCGGAGGGTTGCCCCTCCAGGGTCTTTCGGTAAGTTATTTTAGGTTTATTTAGAAGCCAAAATTGAACTGAACACCGGCTACCACGTCCGCTCCCAGTTTGATTGTGGAGGTCGTGCCCGGATATTTACCCAGATCAGACGTATAAATTTCCGGAATTATCTTGAAATTCGGGGTTACCGTATACCAGAGGTTGGCACCCATGATGGTCCTGGTATTGGAGTTATCCCCGACCGTAAATCTATCTTTATTGATAGATTGGGTAAAACCGGCATAGACATGCGGGGTAGCCTTACCGAAGGTGAAGGCCAGATCAAAAAACCCGGCAAAGGTGTTGGCGTTCAGGATCTTGCCACTGGAATTTCTGAAATAGCCGCCCCAGGAAGATTCCCCTGAGCACATATTTGCCATTTGGGAGCCACCACCCAGGTTCTGGCCATAGGTAAGTTCAAACTTACCGACAAACGGCCCGGAGACCACCATGATCGGTAAACGAAGCAACCAGGCAGTCATAGAGGAATCATAACCGGACGCTAAGCCATCCCACTGGACCTGCTGATAGGCAACGGCCGGATAGAGGCTGACAGCGCCGAAATTAAAGATGCCCTTGGCAGCGATCATGGGAAAGGTGGCATAAGATTGTCTGGTGGCCGTTCCGACGGTCTCAGCATAGGTTCCCGTACTCACCAGAGAGATCTGGTAAGTAAACATCTTGCTGACAGCCTGTCTGAACCTTAATTGAGGATACTTTTGATCATAGACAAACCCGTAGGCAATACCGGCGACATGACCGTTCCCGGAGGGAGTGTACCCCAACTGTTGAGACATTCCAAAAGAGACTGTAGACCCGGACTGTTTACCGGCTGAAAGCACGCAGTTTCCGAAAGTATAACTCCCATACCAAACATCCATGGCGATGTAATCTCTCAGATTTTGATACTGAGTAGCGCCATAGGTCGTGGAGTCATTATTGATCTTGTTATAGGATAAAACGTCACTATTCGCATAGAGTACCCAGGTAAACGAGGCAGGACCCACGGTATAGGTTCCCATAATGTTGGACCAGTAATCAACCCCGGTGAATAACTTGGTAACGTCAGTGCCGATGCCACTCCTGTTTTTGTCTAAATTAATGTAACCGATATCATAAGCGAGTGTGCCGCCCATGGTGAACCTTTCCCCTTTGGCGCCTTCAACCGTATAGGCGAAGGCCGGCAGGGCAAAAGCAACCACCAGGGCCATAATAAAAGCAATCATCCCTAATTTTTTCATCATCTCTTTTTCTCCTTGTTTAAGTTGCAGTTTTAAAAAAATAGTCTCTCTTTCTACTTAAATCTCCTAACCTATTTTTTTAACTATAAATTTCTTAAACCACCCCCTTTTTATTCCCGGTTTTTAAAAATGGTTCTTTTTTTCATAACAGGTTGAATTTCCGATGTCAAGGATTTTTTTAAGGGAAAATAATCCCTGAAAACCTGAAGGAATGTCATCCCCCCTGGGTTCTGGCCAGGTCCTTCAGGACTTGAACCGCTTTCCAGGAAAATGGGGACAAACAAGGCAGCAGGGAATTGTTGTGAAATATCGGGTCGTCGGCCAGGGGAAATCGCGAGGTCCGGCAGGCCTCGGGCCAGAGAGCCGTTTGGGGTAAAGGGGAATATTCCGCCAGTCTGGGGCGGATTCCCAGGATTTTAACCTCCCGGATGGTCCGCTCGATTTCCGAAAGGGTTTGACCCGGCAGTCCGATCAACAGATAAGCCTCAATCTGATTATTGCCGAATCCAACTTTTCTTAAAACCGTGATGGCCCGATAAAGATCCGTTTTATCCATTTTGTCTCCCAGGGCCTTTTGCCGGTCCCAATCGGTCGTTTCCAGGCCCAGACGCACGGTCTTGAAGCCGGCCTTATAAAGGAGATGGGCCCTCTCCAAAGTTATCTCCCGCACATGAAGGGCATTGGGGGTGTGAAAACGGAGGGCCAAATTTTGCTGGAGTATGGCCTCCAGGACCGGCCCCAGATGTTCCTCAAACCCGAGCAAGAGGGCGTCATCATAGAAAGCAAAATCCAAAACCCCTTTGGTACGGTGCCAGTAAACCATTTCATCGGCCACCCCTTCAGCAGACCGTCGGTAATACCGGGGTTGAAGGATTTTTGAGGCACAATAAGGACAGGAAAAAAAACACCCTCGCGAAGTCAAAAGGCAGATATAATCCAGACAGGGATACAAATCAAAGGCCGGGAGGGGCAGGCTGTCCAGGTCATTCGGGTCCGGCATGATCCCTGGTTCAACCCCGGTAATCGATCCCAGCAATTTTAAAATTGCCCCTTCTCCCGGCCCGGTGATAAGATGATCCGGACGTACCTGCTTCCGGGCGTGGCCCGGCATCAAGGTGGCGTAAATTCCTCCCAGGATAATCGGGCATTCCGGGAAGACCGATCGAACCAGTTCCAGGGTCTCGATAACCCCTCCATACCAATAGGTCATGGAGGAGGTGATTAAAATAGCCCGGGGTTGCGGGACTGCCCTTAATGCCTGAAGAAAAAGGACCGGCGGGACCCCATAGCGGTAATAAAACCTTGGGATATCCTTCAAGGCAGGGGGTTTGGGAAGGCGCTGACGGAAATATTTGCCGATGCCGAAGGCCTTGCGCGGCGGTAAAGCATGCAGGGATTCGGCGCCTTCAAAATGGACATCCAAACAGTCCAATAGGTGCACCCGATAACCATTAGCCCGCAGGGTCCCGGCCAGATACAATAGACCCAGGGGCTTGGCCCAGAGGTCAAAGGCCGAAAAATCCCGGATATAGGGATTGATTAAGAGGATATGAGGAGGAGAAGACATTGACTTGTTACTCGTTACTCGATACTTAGGTATTCGTTACGGGTTGCGGGTTTTTTTTAAACACCCAACCAAAGATATTTCAAGTTTTTTTCTCCGTCGTTAATCGGCAAGGCTTGGGGGGTCTTGTTTTTTGGAGTTGTCCAAAGGTAATTATGGGGTTCCCATCCGGCCCCAATAGCTAAGTTTGATTCGATGCATGGTCTACACCTAAGCCTGTTTCCTGCACTGGTGTAGGCCTTCTTGCGATAGACTGTTCTTATTTGGGCCCGGCAAAGAAGTTTATGGCTTGCGG
>MGQB01000001.1:244518-389867 GCA_001797675.1 Deltaproteobacteria bacterium RBG_13_43_22
TCCCGAGAAGTCGGTGCGGATATTTTTCTGGTCGGCGGGCTGGTGCGGGACCGGCTGCTTATGAGGGAAACCCGGGATGTTGATCTGACCCTTTCTCATGGCGCTCTGAAGGCTGCTAAGATTTTTGCCGACCGAACGGGTGGGACCTTTGTTTTGCTTCGTGAAGAAGGGGAGATGGCCCGGGTGGTCCTTCAGGGCCGTTCTTTCGATTTTGCTAAATTCCGGGGCCCTGACCTGGAAGCGGACCTGAGAGGCCGGGATTTTACGGTCAACACTATCAGCTTACCTCTGGCCCAGGCCTTTTCCCACGGAGACTGGGTCCCTTATGATCCCCTAAACGGAAGACGAGATTTGCAAAGCAGGATCCTGCGCATGTCCGGTTCGGACTGTTTTCAGCAAGACCCTCTACGGATGCTCCGGTCCTTCCGTTTATCGGCCCAACTGGGTTTTACCATGGATCCCGATACCCGGCAGGCCATTAAGAAATCGGCCTCGATCCTGACCCAAAGCGCCCCGGAACGAATCCATTATGAGTGGCTCCTGTTGCTTGCCCAACCGGACAGTTTTAATCGTGTTCAAGAGATGGAACCATCGGGTCTGTTGGAGGTACTTTTTCCTGAGATGGGCAGTTTAAAAGGAATCCATCAGGGTCGGTATCATCACCTCGATGTGTATCAGCACAGTCTATTGACCTTTCAATGTCTGGAAGGATTGATTCAAGGGGTTATCCCTTTGCCGGAAGATCTGGATCAGGAAAAGACTTCTTATTTGAAGGAGGTCCGGAAAGCGGCCTGGCTTAAATGGGCGGCTCTGTTTCACGATTTGGGGAAGGCCGTTACTGGAGAAAAAAAGGCCGGGCATAGGACCTTTTATGGGCATGCCGAGGTCTCACAGGACCGGTTCAGCCCCATAGCCGAACGGTATCGGCTCAGTGCCCGTGAAAAAAATTTTATGGAACGGATGATCGGACGGCACATGCGGCCCCTGTATCTGGTTCAAGAAATGACCAACAAGACCCTCATCCGTCGGGCCGTGATCCGGTTCGTTAAAGAATCGGGGGAAGAGGTAAACGGACTTTTTTTATTGGCCTTGGCTGACAGTCTGGCGGCCCTGGGCAAAGAAAAACCGGTTGATTTGGAAGACCGGCTTAAGGAGTTATGGCGGCAAGCCCTTTCTGTCCGTGAAGAAATCATCCGCCCCCTGGGAAAAATTTCTCCTTTGGTTTCGGGAAGGGACCTGATCGAAATGGGCTTGGAGCCGGGCCCTTTATTCAAGACCGTCTTGTCTGAAATCCAGGAGGAACAACTGGAAGGGAAGATGTCAAGCCGGGAACAAGCTCTGAAATGGGTTAAAGTGAGACTAGATCTCTAACCTAAAGATATTTGAATTTTTTGGTTTCAAATCGGAAATTCGAAATTTGAAGCACGAAACAAATTCAAATGGCCAAAATCCAAAGACCAAAACATTTCGAACATTGGTAGTTTTAATTTTGGATTTGTTTCGGATTTCGTGCTTCAAATTTCGAATTTACTCTACAAAAATTCTTTATCTTATAATCTTTGAGAGAAATTCTCGGATCAAAAGATATAAGAATCTAAATTGTTCCGCAATCGGCAATTTTTTATGGTTTTATAGGGGGTACGTAATTGGGGTTGACCAGATACCCAATGGTGACGATCAAAACAAAGGCAATCCAAAAAACAATGGAAATAATCATCCAATCCTGTGAGGTGTCGGGTTTGGTTTTTTGATCTTTGGCTTCCATGGTCTTAAAAATATGGTTTTTTATCCTCTATGTCAAGAAGAAGTTACCAAAAACAATACAGCAAACCAAATGGCTTCAAACGGCGGCAAAACCCGCAACCCGCAACAAATTTTTCCGAATTGACAAAGAAGAGCGAGACGGTATAGTCTCTACAATAAAAACGAGTATCGAGGGAGGTTCATTTATGGAGATAAAAAAAATAGGTGTGGTAGGCGCCGGGACTATGGGCAATGGGATCGCTCAGGTAGCGGCTCAGATCGGATGTTCGGTGGTAATGCGGGACGTTGAGGAACGATTTGTTGAAAAGGGCCTTAAAAACATCACCGGTTTTTTAAGCAAGAGTGTTGAAAAGGGCAAGATGACTGAAGACCAGAAAAAAGACATCCTGGGCCGAATCAAGGGGACCACTAATATGGCCGACTTGAAGGATGTAGATTTTGTCATTGAAGCGGTCCTGGAGGACCTGAATTTAAAGAAAGCGGTTTTTAAAGAACTGGACGGGATTTGCCGGCCCGAGGTCATCCTGGCTACCAATACCTCTTCCATGTCGATTACTGAGATCGCTGTTGCCTCTGGGCGTCCGGATAAGGTGGCGGGCATGCATTTTTTCAATCCCGTTCCTTTGATGCGTCTGGTTGAAATCATCCGAGCCTATCAAACCAGCGATGAAACCGTCCGAATCACCACCGACTTGGCCAAGAAGATGGGTAAAGAGACCATCGAAGTCAAAAAGGATTCCCCGGGATTTGTCGTCAACCGCGTTATGATCCCTCATTTTATTGAGGCCGTCAATATTGTGCAGGAAGGGATCGCCACCCCGGAAGACGTGGATAAGGCCATTAAACTGGGGCTCAACTACCCCATGGGTCCTTTTGAATTAATGGACCTGACCGGTCTGGATATCGCCAAGAATGTGGCTGATTATTTTTATAATGAATTAAACAAAGAAAATAAGTGGGTGGTGCCGAATCTGCATAAGACCATGATCCGGGCCAATCGATTGGGCCGGAAAACCGGAGCCGGCTGGTATGATTATAAGAAATAGGATTCAGGGAAAGGTTCAAGTTGTAAGGCACAAGGCACAAGGGGAAAAAACTTGTGCCTCGTGCCTTGGGCTATATCCGCGGTCTCTCTGATCTTGACACCCCCTCAAGTTGCCAACTTTTTTTACAGCCGATCCTATTCTCTCAGTCGACCAAACACCTCATCGGCCACTGCCAACGTTTTTTCCAGATCTTCCTGAGAATGGGCTAAGGAAATGAACAAAGCTTCAAAGGCTGAAGGGGCCAGATAGACCCCGCGGGAACGCATCTCCCGGTAAAATTGGGCATAGATTTCGATCGATGCCTTTTGAACCGTTTCATAATCCCGGATGTCCTCCCGGGAAAAAAAGAGGCTCCCCATGGATCCGATACGGGTGGTGGTGAAGGGAATTTCTCGGGACCGGGCCAATTCATTGAGTCTTCCGAAAAAGAAGCCGGCCTTTGCTTCCAGCTGCTCATAAATCCCTTTTTGAGACAGAATTTCCAATACGGCCAACCCGGCGGCTGTGGCCAGGGGGTTGCCGGAAAGGGTTCCTGCCTGATAGACCGGCCCTTCCGGCGCTATTAGGGACATGATCTTTTTGCTGCCGCCATAGGCCCCTACCGGCAGACCCCCGCCGATAATTTTTCCTAAGCAAGTCAAATCGGGCCTGATTTGAAAACGTTCCTGGGCCCCTCCGAGGGCCACCCGGAACCCGGTGATGACCTCATCAAAAATCAAGAGAGTCTGATATTGAATGGTGATATCCCGCAGTCCTTCCAGAAAACCGGGCACCGGCAAAACGACCCCCATATTACCGGCCACCGGCTCCACGATCACCGCCGCCACCCGATGACCAACGGTTTTAAAAGTCTCTCGCACCTTTTCCAGGTCGTTATAAGGCAGGGAAAGGGTGAGGGAGGCAATCTCTTGCGGAACCCCCGGACTTCCGGGAATGCCCAGGGTGGCTATTCCAGATCCGGCCTTGATTAAAAAACTGTCTCCATGTCCATGATAACAGCCGTCAAACTTGAGGATCAAAGGACGACCGGTAAAGGCCCGGGCCAGGCGGACGGCACTCATGGTCGCCTCGGTCCCGGAGGTGACCAGCCGGACCTTTTCAATGGACGGGACACAAGAAATGATCCGTTCCGCCAATTCGATTTCGGACTCGGTGGGGGCCCCGTAGCTGGTTCCCCTTGCGGCTGCCTCCTGGACCGCCTTTACCACCCGGGGATGAGCATGACCCAGTATAAGGGGTCCCCAGGATCCCACATAATCCAGATAAGTGTTTCCATCCGCATCAAAGATCCTGGAGCCTTCGGCCCGACGGATAAACAGAGGGTGGGTGCCGACGGCCTTAGCAGCCCGTACCGGACTGTTGACCCCCCCGGGAATAACGGCCTGACCTCTTTTAAAAAGCGTTTCCGACCTTTCCAAAAAATCATTCATGAAAATACCTCATCGTCGTCTTCTTTAACTCTCTGTAACTGAAAAGCAACTGGAAGTCGGTCATAGCCGTGGCCTGAGAAATTTTCTCGGCGATGCGCCGGCAGGCTTGTTCATCGGACCCATGGATCATGGTAAAGAGATTATATTTCCATTTACCTTGAGGCCGTCGGTGATAGCAATGGGTCACCTCCCTGAAAGAGGCCATGGTTCGACCCACTTCATCGATCTTTTCCTCAGGGACCCTCCAGACCGTCATGGCGTTGGCGGAAAAACCTGTATTGCGGTGCCGGAGAGTGGCCCCGAAACGGCGGATAAAACCTTCTGCTTTCAATTTTTTTATGATGCTTAAGAGTTGTCGTTGAGAAATCCCCAATTGCCCGGCGATCAGGTTAAAAGGGCGGGAAATGACAGGGAGGTCCCCGGTAAGTTCCCGGATAATGGTTTTTTCCAGATCAGACAGGCCGGTTGCTTGTTTCGGTTTCAAAAATATTTTCGCTCCAATTCATTCACCAGCAATTCCATGGCCAGGTGAATATTTTTATAATCATCCAAGAGGGCTTTCCCTTGGGTGGTTAAATGAAGACCTCCTTTTTTCCCCTGGGAGGTATCTTTTTCAGCCAAGGGAAATCCCAGGCGGTCTTCGGAGGCCTTCAACCGCCCCCAGGCCGCCCGATAAGACATATTGATCTTCTTGGACGCCTGGGCCAGTGACCCATGATCTTCTATGGCCTGAAGAAGCTGCCTCCGGCCTTCACCAAAAAGAACCCGTTTGTCTTTTTCCAGCCAGACTTTGAAATGAATCTTCATCGGACAATTTCCCCCATCTCCTGACCAAAGAGCAGGATGAATGGTTTTATGTGGTTATCAACCTTAGATTCTTACACTTAAAATCTGAGAATTTATCTCTAACAAATTATCCGGTCTGTAGGGGTCTTGTCTTTTGAAGTTGTCCAAAAAGTGATTCATCGCCCCATCCCGGCCCAAAAGCTAAGTGGATTGGAAGCAGGGCATTGAAGCTTTCCGGCCTTTGGCCGGAGCTTCCCGGTAAGGATGGTAATCAATTATTGAAGTTTGCTTCCCGTAGTCCCCGCCTAATAGGCGGGGACTACGGGAAGCAAACCGGTCATCAAAACCTGTTTCGATCAATAGGGAAGGCCTGCTCTCGGACTCATGCTCGAAATTTGGCCCGGCAAAGAAGCCCATGGCCTATTGGTGGACAACATCAAAAAACGAGACCTCTACAGACCAAATTTCAAATATCTTTGGTTAGGTCTTAGGTATCATGGCAGTTTTGAAAAAGAATTGCAAGTCTTCCTGTGGCCTATTTTGTTTCCCTCGGTTCATTTTCCTTGACCCTTAAAGCCTTTTCTTATAATGATTGATAGCTAGAATAGCCCTCACTAAATTGGACGAAATGACAAGGCTTAATTGAGTCAAAAAACCTCATTTTTAGATCTTATAAAAGAGTTGGCGAAGATCGCCGACCGGGGCTGGTCGGAAGTTGCCACTCATCTTCCTCCCGGACGGATACCTATCGGCTATTTCTGCCCCTATGTGCCCGAAGAACTCCTTCAGGCCGCCGGGACTGTTCCTCTTCGCCTCATGGACATGCCGGTTAAAATATCCCATGCCCAGGCCCATCTACCGGCGTATTGCTGTCACCTGGTCAAATCCTCTTTGGAAAATTACCTTCGAGGGGATTTGGATTTTTTGCAGGGGATCGTATTCAGCCAAAGCTGTGACACCATGAAAGGCCTGGCTGATATTTGGACTATTGAAGGCCGTCTTCCCTTTCAATTCAACCTGATGGTCCCAACCCGTTTGAATTCTCCTTTGGCCCGTGATTATTTCAGAATCGAAGTGGAAAATCTTAAGGCGGCCCTGGAAAAAAAACTGGGGAAGATTTCAGACGAAAGCCTTAAAGAAGCAGTCCGACTTTTTAATCAAATCCGAAAACGGCTCAGGACTTTATATGCCCGAATGCGGCTGGATCCCGGCCGTCTTCCCGGAAAGGGGTTGGCCCAGATTGTTCAGGCCGGATATCTGATGGACCGGGATCAATATCTCCAGTTATTGACCGGGTTGTTGGATTCCTGGCCGGACCAGTCCGCAGGGAAGACTCCCGAAGTGCCCCTTTATCTCTCCGGAAACATCGTCCATTCAGGTGATTGGTTTTCTTTGATCGAAGAGGCGGGGGGCAGAATCGTCTATGACGACCTGTGCAGCGGAGCACGCACTCTTCGTTTAACTATTAAGGAGGAGGGCGACCCCTTGGACGCCTTGGTGGACCGCTATTTTACCAACTATCTCTGCCCGACGAAGCACCAGGGAATCGAGGCCCATCAAGAGCTCCTTTTAAAAGAAGTTCAGGAATCGGGGGCCAAAGGGGTCATTTTTCTTTTTTATAAATATTGTGAATCCTACTATTTCGATTATCCGGATTTAAAAAAATTGCTGGAAGGCAAAGGTTTTCCTACATTATTATTGGAAATAGAAGATCCTTCGCAAGCCAGGGAACAGATGAAGATCAGATTGCAGGCCTTTGTGGAAATGCTGAGCTGAAGTTTAGCGGTTGATGTAAAACACCCATCTGTCCTCAGGATTTTTTCGTGTTGAGGGCAGCGCTCAGTCCCGTCTCATTCAGGACGGGTCCCGGTTTCGGAGTCCTTGCATCTGGACATTTTTGATCAACCTTAACATCGGGTATTTCAGTATCCGGTAAAAAACAAACACAAAAACCATGGCAACAAAAAAAACAGCCCCAAAGTCCTACCGGGAGATCGAATCCGTCAAGGCCTATCGCCGGCTGATGCAGGGCTATTATTTGATGGCCACGCATCCCAAATGGTTTGGTAAAAAAACAGCCTGGATCACCAGCGGCGGGCCCGTGGAACCCCTCTATGCCATGGGAGTCCTTCCCTTTTACCCGGAAAATTACGGGGCCATGTGTGGTGCCGGTCGGGAGGCGGTATCCCTGTGCGAGACGGCGGAAGCTCAAGGTTATTCCCGGGACCTCTGTTCTTATGCCCGGTTGGATATCGGTAGCTCCATAAGCGGCAAAGGCCCCCTGGGGGTTCTGCCCAAACCTAATTTTCTGGTCTGCGGCAACAACATTTGCGGGACGGTCATCAAATGGTATGAAATCCAGGCCCGGAAATTCCAGGTTCCCCTTTTTTTCCTGGACACTCCTTTTATCCATAAGGAACTGACCGATCACACCATTCAATATGTCCGACGACAGATGGAGGAATATGTCGCCTTTCTGGAAAAAGCATGCCGGCGCCCTTTTTCGGAAAAGCGTTTTCTGAAGGTTTCAGCCAGGTCCGTCGAAGCGGTCAGCCTGTGGAAGGAGATCCTGGAACTTTCCCGATCCCGTCCGGCCCCTTTCGCCGCCTTTGATGCCTTCATCCATATGGCCCCCATTGTCACCTTACGGGGGACCGGTTGGGCCGTCCGCTATTATAAAAAACTGAAAAAAGAACTCGAAAACCGGGTAAAAAATGGGCAAGGGGCCTTTGCCCGGGAAGAGATCCGGTTGATCTGGGATAATATCCCCATCTGGTATGACATCCGGAACCTGTCCCAACTTCTGGCCCGACACGGGGCGGTTCTGGTGGCCGACACCTATACGTCGGCCTGGACTTTAAAACCCTTGGATCTGGCAAATCCCCTGGAAAGTCTGTCCCGCTCCTATGCCTCTGTGCTTCTCAATTTGGGATTGGAACATAAGGTGGCCAACATGTCGGAATTGATAAAACAATATCAGGCCGATGGATTTATCATGCATTCCAACCGGAGTTGTAAGACCTATTCTCTGGGACAATATGATCTTAAGAAAAAGGTCACGGAACTGACCGGCAAACCGGGCCTGATCATCGAGGCCGATCACACAGACTCCCGCAGTTACGCACCAAGCCAAGTCGAAAAACAGATCGAGACCTTTGTGGAAATGGCCCGAACGAGGTAGATTGATTGACCCATCAATCCAATCAGTGGAAGCTCGAAATCATGACCACCGAAGCGGAAACGTCAGCCGCCGCTGCAATGGTCTTTATCACCTAAGCCGTCGAGGAAGTGGCAAAAGGGGCCATGTAGGTTATGGCCGGCAAGGGTTAAGTGAATGGAAAGGTCATCGAAACCTGTTTTCGGGATGCCCGGTTCCGGCCGGTGGCACGAAAAACATCGGAAGCGCTCTGTATGCGCATTGCCGACGATTGCATGGCCAAGTATAGGTGATGCACAGGTAAATAAGTTGGGTAAAAGATTTTTTGGCGGGCCAAATGATAAATTATTTTTATTGTCCTGTTTAAAAATAATATTATAACCGCAAATAACGAATTGACAACCAGTAATTTGTTAGTGTATTAAAGAACAAACAGTCTTAATAAATCCTGAAGTTATATATAATACATACCGTTAAGGATCCTGGATTTCTTTCCCCCGTTTTTTCCGGCGGTCAAACTTGACAGGATTGACAGGAAGGAAAACACGACTGCTCTCTGTTAAAAAAAGAAATCCAAAGCGATATCTTCTAACCTATTGCCAGGCTTAAGAAAAGGGTGCAGTATCTTCGACTCTGTCGAAGAACCCATGACTGCAATCCCTTCAAAAGGAACTGACCGGTCAGGATGCAGATACCAATAAGCAGACACAATCCAAAAAAAGTTCAATACCTTATTTATCCATTCAATCTTCCCTTTATTCTAAGGGGAATCCCAGCCATGGCGGGATTCCTCTTTGTAAAATAGGATCGGTGAAGACCTAAAAACCCAAGGGCGATGAACTATTCCGAGGGTAAACCACTATGGAGATCTGACCGGGTGGGTAGCAACTTGGAATGGTTGAACCCAGGGAGTTCATTGACAAAGTCGATGAGGTGTTTTAGAAAATTTAACTTTTTTATTTTTTATTAAAAGGAGGACGCCATGAAAGTACAACAAGGATGGATTGGATTTTTGGTCGTTTGTTTCTTATTAATTCCGGTCTTTGGTAATACCGCAGTTGTCGGGGTAACGGATACGGAGGTTTGGGTTGGTATCACCACCCCTTTATCCGGGCCGGCAGCCCTCTGGGGGGCGACAGGGCAGGGTGCCAAGGCCTGGGCCGATTATGTCAATGACCAAGGCGGGGTTCATGGCCGGAAGATTAAAGTGATCCTCAAGGACGACGGGTATAATCCGGCCAGGGCTGTGGCTAACCTGAATGAAATGAAAGGAAAAATCTTTGTAGTGAACGCCCTTCTAGGAACTGCGGTCGTCAATGCCTGTAAGGATTTTTTCTTTGATAATAAGATTCCTTTGATCGATGCCTACGGTGATGTCCGCATATGGGCTAAGTATCCAAAAGACAAACTGAAATATATTTTTGTTTCTTATCCGGATTATGAAGACGAAGCCCGGTATTTGGCCAACTACTCCATGAAAAACATGGGATCTAAAAAAATGGCCATTTTCTATCAGAATGACGACTACGGCAAGATGGGCCTGGAAGGGATAAAAATGGTGGTATCCGCAAGTCAGGGTAAGGCCCAATTGGCGGCGGCCGTCCCCTATGAGGTGACCGAAAGGGCCTTGTCCACTCACGCCCTTAAACTTAAAGAATCGGGAGCCGACACAGTTTACCTGTATACCACCATGAGCCATGCCGCCCTGATTCTGAAGGAAATGGCCAAAGTGGGTTATCGACCCAAAACCATGGTCAGTTTTCCCATGGGTGATCCCGTTATGTTCAAAGTAGCCGGAGAGGTCTGGGAAGGGGTTTACCCGGCCGGTGCCGGCCAGGTCGGGGTTCCCGGTGAAAAGGTCATGGACCGGGTGGCCGACATCCTCATAAAATATGATCCCAGTCTCAAAGGGAAAGAATATCTGGCTGTTTTTGGGGCCGTCTCCATGATGACTTTGGCGGAAGGTTTAAAAAATGCCGGGAAAAATCTTACCCAGGATTCTTTGATCAAGGGAATGGAAATGATCAAGAACTGGAAGCCGGAAGGGATCGGTGCCGGGATGACTTTCTCTCCCACCCGCCACCACGGGGTCAATGGTTCACGTCTCTTACATGCCGAAAAAGGGACCCATGTCCCGATTTCTGAATACGTTATTCATAAACCTTTATTTTAAAAAGAGGAGCCGGAAGACCGGATACGGAAGATGGAACCGGTTCCAGACCTGATTTTTTCCAAAATCCGTATCCGGACTTTCAACCATAAACCATGCCTCTCCTGGAAATTAAAGATATCAGCATCAGTTTCGGCGGAATAATGGCCTTGAGCGGAATTTCTCTTCAGGTGCAGGAAGAAAAGATCATTGCGGTCATCGGCCCCAATGGATCGGGTAAGACCACCTTGTTTAACTGCCTGACCGGTATTTACCATCCGAATGAAGGGGAAATCCATTTAAACGGAGAAAATATCCTAAGGCTCTCTCCGGACGCCATAGCTGAACTGGGGATAGCCCGGACCTTTCAAAACCTCAGACTCTTCATGAATATGAACGTATTGGACAATCTTCTGGTGGGAAGGCACCTTCATTTCAGAAAAAATCCCCTCTTGCCCATGCTCCGAATTCGGAAAGAAGAAATCCTTCATCGAAAAATAATCGAAGAAATAATCGATTTTCTGGATCTCCAGGCCTATCGAAAGGCCCGCGTGGCCGACTGTCCCTATGGGGTTCAGAAAAGGGTGGAATTAGGGCGGGCCCTGGCCCTGGAACCTAAACTGCTGTTATTGGATGAGCCGATTTCCGGGCTGACCTCGGAAGAAAAGGAAGAGGCCGCTTACCGGATCAATGAGATCCGGGGTCGATTCCAAATGACCATTCTTTTAGTCGAACATGATCTTCGGATCGCCTCCCGTCTGGCTGATTCGATGGTCGCTTTTTATTATGGCCAAAAAATTGCACAAGGGACTCCGGAGGAGGTACAACGCAATCCGGAAGTCATCAGGGCCTATCTGGGGGATGATTGATGTCTTTTTTAAAAATCGCCAACATCGAAACGCTTTACTTTGACCGTATCTATGCCTTACACGGCCTCACCCTGGATGTGGCCGAAAAAGAGATTTTTGCCGTCCTGGGTCCCAATGGGGCGGGCAAAACCACCCTGCTCAAGACGGTTGCCGGTTTACTCAAGGATCAGCCCAAGAAAGGAATCATCGAATTTAACGGCCGCAGGATTCATCGTCTGGCTCCGGAACGAATTTCTTCTTTGGGGATCGTTTACGTCCCTGAGGACCGGGGTCTTTTTCGGGAATTGACTGTAAAGGAAAATCTGGATCTGGGGTGCTGGGGCAGAAGGACCAAGGGAATAAAAGAAGACCTGGATTTTATTTACGAGCTTTTTCCCATTCTTATAGAACGGACAGGGCAACAAGCGGAAACCTTATCCGGTGGTGAGCAGCAGATGCTGGCTATTGCCCGGGCCATGCTCCGCAAGCCTAAACTGCTGATGCTCGATGAGCCTTCTCTGGGTCTGGCACCCCTGTTGGCCCGCAATGTCTTTGAGGCCCTGGAAAAAATCAGCCAGTTAGGAACCACCATTCTCCTGGTGGAACAAAACGCCAAGCTGGCTCTCAAAATTGCCAATTATGGGTACATTCTGGAGGCCGGTCGAATTGTTTTAAAGGGAACCTCCAAAGAGCTGATGGAAAATGAGGATGTTCAGGAATTGTATTTGGGCCTGGGTCAGGAAACCACCACATCCAAGGGGTGGCGGCTCTATAAGAAAAGAAGGAGATGGTAATGCATCAGGGAATCATTCATTTTCCGGAACTTTTTTTCCGACAGGTAGAACGGCTGCAGGATCGAGTAGCCCTGCGAAATAAGGATTACGGAATCTGGAAGCGGGTTTCCTGGAACGAATACGGGCGAATGGTCCGACAGGTAGCCGCCGGTTTGATGGCCCTGGGGGTAGAGCGGGGGGATCGGGTATCCATCCTGGGTGAAAACCGGCCGGAATGGCTGATCTGCCATATAGGGACTATGTCCAGTGGGGCCGTGACCTGCGGGGTTTATCCCACTTCGGCCTCGGACCAGGTGGCCTATGTGGTGGGTCATTCCGAATCAAAGGTTCTGTTCATCGAAAACGAAGAACAGGTGGACAAGGTCCTTCAAATCCTGCCGGATCTGGAAAAGGTCAAACAAATCATTATCTGGGACCCCAAGGGACTCTGGGGATTTACCCAGGAAAAAATTATTTTTTTTGACCAATTTATAAAGGAAGCCCAGTCCTATCTGGACAAATATCCCCGCTGCGTAGAGGACCGCATGAGCCAATTGGAGGCCGATGATACGGCCATGATCATCTATACCTCCGGAACCACCGGCCGTCCCAAAGGGGCCATGATCAGCCACCGCAATATCCTGGGGATGACCGAATCCTTTATTGCAGTCAATAAGGGTTTTGAAAGCGATGAGGTGGTTTCTTACCTGCCCCTGGCCCATATCTATGAAAATCTCATCTCCCTCTTCCAGGCCATTTGGAGCGGGTGCAAGGTCAACTTTGTAGAGAGTATCGATACACTGCCGGAAAATCTGCGCGAGGTCTCCCCTACGGTTTTTGCCAGTGTCCCCAGGATCTGGGAAAAGTTTGCCTCCATGATCGAAATCCGCATGTCCGACTCCACTATCCTAAAAAAAGCCTTATACCGTCTGGCTGTCGGAGTTGGAATGAAATATGTCCGATCAGCGAAAGGCTCTAAGGAACATCACACCTGGGCTTTACTGTATTGGCCCCTTTACTGGCTGGTTCTTTACCATTTAAGACGCCAGCTTGGGTTTGAACGGGTCCGACTGGCTATTTGCGGGGCGGCACCGGCCTCCCCGGAACTGTTTGAATTTTACAATGCCATAGGGGTCCCTTTGCGTGAAGGGTACGGGCAGACCGAATCCACCGGCGTCATCGCCCTTCAACGTTTGGAAAGGCCCCGTTGGGGGTTTGTGGGGGAACCGATTCCAGGGGTTGAAGTCAAAATAGCCGAAGATGGAGAGATTCTGGCCCGGGGGGTCGGCGTTTTTAAGGGCTATTTAAAAGATCCTGACCTGACGGCCGAGACCATCAAAGACGGCTGGCTCCACACCGGAGATGTTGGAATGCTCGATGAGGGTTATCTCAAAATCATGGACAGGAAAAAAGATATCCTGATCACAGCCGGCGGTAAAAATATCACCCCGGCCTATATCGAAAACAAACTGAAATTCAGCCCATATATCCAGGATGCCGTGGTCATCGGGGACGGCCGCAAATTTCTTGTGGCCCTGATTCTGATTGATGAAGACAACATCAATAAATACGCCCAGGACAACCGTATCCCCTTTACCACTTTTGAAAGTTTAACCCAGAATCCCGAGGTGGTTAAATTAGTTGATCAGGAAGTGACTAAGGTCAACAAGACCCTTTCCCAGGTGGAGTCGATAAAAAAATTCGCCTTACTGCCCAGGCGTTTTTATGAAGAAGACGGCGATGTGACTCCCACTAAAAAGGTCAAACGACGTTTTCTGGAAAAAAGGTATGCCGATTTGATCGAATCCTTGTATAAGGGAAGAAACTGATCCAGGATACGAGAAAATGGGATGGGATACGGAATATCCCACAAACATCAGCAGTTTTATCATGCATCCTGCATCCTGCATCTTTTTCCGGGAGTAACCAATTATGGATCTAATAGAAAGCTATAAAGAAGACCTGCGTTTGATCAGACGTTTTGGAACGGGATTCTGGATCGTTTTGTTGCTGATCGGCCTGATCCTGCTCCCCTGGTTTGCCAGAGAGTATTGGGTTTATGTGGTTACTTTGATATTCATCTATTCCATCGGGATACAAGGGCAGAATATTTTGATCGGCTATACAGGTCAGATATCCTTCGGTCAAGCGGGCTTCCTGGCTATTGGGGCTTTTACCTACGGGCATCTCTCTCTACTGGGCAGTCCCATCCTGGTTAATCTCTTTTTTTCCGGTCTCATGGCCGGAATTTTCGGGATATTGGTCGGGTTCCCCTCCCTCCGTTTGAAAGGTCCCTATCTGGCTATTGTCACCCTCGGGTTCGGTATCGCCGTCTATCAGGTTTTTGTCAACTCGGAAATCCTATCCGGCGGCAGGATGGGTCTGACCATTCAAAAGCTTCAACCCCTCTTCGGCCTGAGCCAGATGACGACTTATTATTATTTCAATTTTATTTTGGTTTTTCTTTTTACCCTCCTATCTTATAATCTGATCTCTTCTTTTGTAGGCAGGGCCTTTATTGCCATACGGGATAATGACATCGCCGCCGAGGCCATGGGGGTGAGTCTGACCCGGTACAAGCTCCTTTCCTTTGCCATCAGTTCTTTTTATACGGGCGTCCAGGGCGGATTATATGCCCTCTTAATGGGATACCTGGAACCCAACATGTTTACCTTTCTGGAAACCATCACGATCTTTGTAGCCGTCATCATCGGAGGGCTGGCCTCGGTGGAAGGCTCTATCCTGGGAGCGGCCTTTGTGGTTATGGTGCCTCAGGTGTTCAGCAATACCAAAGCTTTTATCCCCGTTATCTATGGGGTGACCATCCTGATTATTTTAATTTTTGAACCATTGGGTTTATCCGGCCGATGGATGAAAATAAGGTTATATCTCAGGATGTGGCCGTTTAGATAACCAGGTACAAGGTTTACGGTATACGGTTTAAAGATTTAGGGGGTCCAAGACCCTCCTTCCTTTTACCTTTTACCGTAGACCTTGATATATTTGCACCTTGGATATAAAGGATGTCCTATGAATCAATTTCTTCAATATTGTGTTTCCGGTTTGTCCATCGGAAGTTTATATGCCCTGGTGGCCCTGGGCGTGGTTTTGATTTACCGGTCTACCCGTATCTTAAATTTTGCCCACGGGGATATGGCTACGGCCGGGACCTTCTTCGCCCTGATGATTTATGAATTGCATCCTTCCTTTGGTTTGTCCTTTTCGCTGGCCCTTTTATTCGGAGGTCTTTTGGCCATGGGATTTTATTTCGGCATTCTTATTCCGGCTCAACGGAGGGATGCCACCTTGTTGGGGCAAACTATTTTAACTGTAGGGTTAGGATTGATTTTCCAAGGCTTATCCTCATATTTCGGGGGAACTGAACCGCAATCTTTTCCCTTCCCTCTCTCCGATACAAAGGTTTATAAGCTGGGCCAGATCTATATCAGCCAATTGGCTTTAGGGGCTACAGGCTTCAGTTTATTAGGCAGTCTATTGCTTTTTTTTCTGGTACAAAGAACCCGGTTGGGACTGGCTATGAGAGCCACCTCAGAAAATCTTCAGGCCGCCCAAACCTTAGGGATCCCCACCCGTCGGGTCCTTTCGCTTTCCTGGGGTCTGGCTTCTCTCCTGGGTGTTCTGGCCGGCCTTTTCCTGGCCCCGGCATTGCTGCTGGATCCCTTTTTTATGCTCGAACCCTTTCTCAAGGGATTTGCGGCCGCGGTCTTGGGTGGGTTGAACAGCCTTCCGGGAGCTATTGTCGGCGGTTTTTTGCTGGGATTGGCCGAAAGTCTGGCCGGCGGCTATCTCACCGTGGCTTTTAAAAATACCCTGGCCTTTTTGATTATTATCATTATATTATTGATCCGCCCTGAAGGACTCCTCGGAACAGAGTTCAAGGAGCGTGTGTAATTTGAGGATGAAAATGATGTCTTCTTTAGCTCGATATTTTGTCTTTACCGTTGTTTTCATTGGACTGACCCTAGGAAGAGGGTTGGCTTTCTCTTCATCCAATTTAGTCCAATGTCCCCAGAAAAATAAACTTCAACAAGGATTCCATAAGACCTTCCCAAAATTACAATTTGAGATCATCCGGATCGATCCAAGTCAGGTTAAAGGTCTGTGCCAAATTCAAATAAAAATAGGGGCTCGGATACACCTCCTTTATGCCGATTCCCGAGGTGAGTTCGTATTTGCCGGCAATCTTCATGAGCTAAATACCGGGAGAAACCTGACCCAGGAAACCGTTCAACTGCTGAATCGTCTAACGCCTGAAGAACTTCTCCTTATTGAATCCCTGACGGCTTTAACCTTGGGTCAGGGGAAAAAAGTGATCTATTTGGCAACCGATCCTCAATGTCCTTATTGCAAGCAAGCCGAAACCCTTTTAAAAAAATTGGTACAGAAAGAAGACCTGATGGTTCGCTTCCTCTTTTTTCCAATGGACTCGCATAAAGGGGCCAGAGAACAATGTATCTCCATCCTTTGCGACAACAAAGGAATCGAAGGCTATGACAGCGGTTATCGATCGGAAAACCAATGTCCGGAGGGAGTCAAAAAAGTGGATGATACGATTGCCTTCATGAATAAGAAAGGGATTGATTCAACCCCGACTTTCATTTTTATGGATGGAATTCATCTGTCCGGATTATTGAGCGAAGAAGCACTGCGGGATCGACTGGGATTGTCAAAACCCCTTCCCAAATAACACCCTTATTCCATTTCAAGCACACCATTCATAAAAAATAATTCAAGTGGAACAATCGGCTATAGGCCAGGGGTGTTATGAGTTCGGATTAATGGGTTCGGAGTTCGGAGATTTATTATTTATTTCCGTGTTAACGCCTGAACCCAACGAACTATCTCCAAGTGATTCCCTTTAAAAACCGTTCAGGAAAGAGAAAAAAGAAAAGGGACAGTTTGAATAAGTTCAACAAACTGTCCCTTTTCTGATGAAAAATCCGATAAAGACAAGAAACTATTTTTTTTCTGGAGCCGGAGCCGGAGCCGGGGCTGGTTCCGGGGCTTTTTGCTCACCAGCAGCCGGAGCCGCAGCTGGTTCCGGGGCTTTTTGTTCAGCCGCAGGTGGGGGGGGCGGTGGAGCCTCTTCCTTTTTCTTGCATCCCATGGCAAAAGAAAAAACCACAAACAACATAACGACGAGTACCAAGGACATTATTTTCCGCATTTTGACTCACCTCCTTTGCTTAATTTAATATGCTTAGTTACTTAAAAAAAAATAATTACAAAACCAAAAAAACTATCTTTTTTCAAGAGGATAGACAGAGCATGCCTTTATATAAAATGAGATAATAGGCGATCTGAAATCCCATGTCAAGATAATTTTTTACTTGATTACTTCAAGGTCGATCAGCCTCAATTTTCCCTTTTCTCTAATAAATTCCCCCATTACCCAGTAACCTACCTGCAGATCGGAGAGCTCAAAATCCGAGGCATCCAGGGTCTGGCCGTTTATGGTGATGGTTCCTCTTTTTTCATTGATCTGGGTTATACGTCCTTCTATGGGTTCAGGTTCGTTCCCCCAAACGTCAATACATAGAGAAACCAAAAGCAATAAGGTGATTAAAAGATAAAAAGCTTTTTTCTCGGGATTCATTTGTTCGATCCTTTATTATTTTTAAGAACCTTTTGCCTAACCCCGGCCATTAGAAAGGGCCAGGCAATGGTGGCATCGCATAACACCTCGGCATAACGACCTCCATCTTCAGGGGAGATAAATTTCCCCCAGGAAACCCCTTCCGAATAAGTGCAGCCGCTTAATCCACCCCAATGGGCGGGTTCTGGACAAATACGAACTCCGTAAGAAAAGCGTTTCAAGGGAAGGGGTTCTTTTAACCGATATTGAAGGATTTCCAGAAAAGGTCCGACCTGTTGGGCCCAATTTCTGGGTACCCCGCCGCCGACAGTAAAAATGCCCAGTTTGGAGGCTTTAATGATGCGTTGAGTATAGGACCCCAAGTCAAGAAAGGGATTAAAATTGACGGCCATATTACCGATGGCCTCACTTGGATCTTTATTTGTTTTTGAATCCAAAGCCTTTCTGACGATAAAGGTGGCCATATCCAGGCCCAATTCCGAATCGATGAAGGCCGGGATATAAACCGGAACCCCTTTTAAATAAGCATTTCTCAAGATACCGGGCTGGTTTGTAAATTCAGATAAATATTTCCCGATCTCCCGGCAGAGTATTTCAGAGGAAAGGGGGTCCTTTTCCAAGTTTAGGCGTTCTAAGACCCGGGAGATGATTTCTTCAATATGATTCAAATTCTTTTCCATTTCCAGGGTATCATAGATCCGGTTATACCCGAGGGCGTATAAATCGGCGTCCGATTGGGAAGGGTCGTATTTGTAATGGGTTAAACCCACTGATTCGATCAGGCCATGGGCCATTAAGGCCCCGGTGGAGACGATAATATCCAGCCATCCCCAGTCGATCATATCACAGATAAGCAGACCCATTTTAGCCACCGACATAGCCCCGGAGAAGGTTCCGATCTTTAAACAATCCTGATCAGAGACCATTTCAAAGAATACTTCCTGGGCCTCGCCCAGGGACCGACCTCCGAAAGCAGTTTGGGACATGCCCGAAAGGAGGGTGGTGAAGTCGTTACTCTCTTTAATATCGAGACTTTTAAGCGGAGTCAATCCGTCCCGGGATCCGTCGTGCAGATCGGTCCATGACCGTATTTTATGATCGGACATATGGGTTTTCTTTCTTGGTTGGGTAAAACAGGTAAGAGAGCAATTTAAATATCAATTTTGCAGCTACAAATTCCGATAAACGAGATCCCGGCAAGGGCATAAGCTCACAAACATCAATCCCCCGGATCGGACCCTGGCTGACAATAATTTTGAAAATATGCATAAGATGATGCCAGGTCAATCCCCCCGGTTCCGGGGTTCCGGTCCCGGGGACCAGGGACGGGTCTAAGACATCAATATCCAGACTGAGATAAAAATTTCTATCGGCCATTGCTGTCAGGTCATGCCGGAATCGATCCAGGCCGTTATTAAAAAGAATCTCTGGACTGGAATAGGAACGGATTAGAGACTGTCCTTTAAGATATTTTTGTTCTTCCTTGGATAGGCTTCGTAGCCCCAAATGGAAAATAGGGCAATCCAGTTCAGCGATTCGTTTGAGGGTACAAGCGTGAGAAAAAGAGGAGCCTTCCCAGGATTCACGTAAATCCGCATGAGCGTCCAGAACCAGAACCACCGGATCGGGGTAGCTTCGTTTGACCCCCCGGACCAGGGGGAAAGCAACAGTGTGTTCTCCCCCCAAAGCCAGAATCATTTTTTTTTGTTTCCAGAAAGGCCTCATATGTTCATCAATGTCGCGGATCATCATTTCCGGACTGTGATGATTTCTGGGGATATCTGAGAGGGTTAGGCAGGTTCTATGGGCCATGGGTTCCCAGTCCAATTCCTCGTCCCAAAGTTCGACTTGGCTGCTGGCCTGAAGGATAGCCTCGGGACCGAAGCGAGTTCCCGGTTGGAAACTGGTCGTTGAATCGTAAGGAATAGGTTGGATGAGAACATCTGCCGTTTCTGGAGAAAGGCCTGTTTCATCCAGTCCCAGAAAATTAAGGGTTCGCAAAAGATTGTCCTGCTAAGTTGTGATGAAAATCCTGATCCAGAATTTCCTTTAAGAGTGCGGCACTCAGAGTAAAAAAACAGCTGCCACCACCACCGTGGTCCAAATACCATCCCCCCTGGTTGTGCAGGTGGTGGAAAAGGTATCTACGATCTTGCCGCTCATTCGGTAAATCTCCCGGCGTTCATCATAGTCTTTTTGCGGATCAAAATCAATCCCCAAGGTGGTTGCCAACATGGTGGAGGCCAAATCCTCGGCAAAATCACCCATCTCTTTTTCGTTTTCACCAAAGGCCGAGTGTTCGGACAAGTATCCGTAATGATACTCGTCGGCCGGAACGGCCAGACCGATGGAAGCCCCCATCAACCTTTCAGGTTCATTGGAACTGATCTTGGCTAAAACGCAGAAAGTCACCTGCCCCGGCAAGAGATCCTTGATCCCTTCTTCAAAAGGAATGATTTTACAGTTGGGAGGAAAAATCGAGGAAACATATACCAGGTTGCACTTTTCGATCCCGGCATCGCGTAAAGCCAATTCGAATGATTGCAGCTTGGCCTTGTGTCTCCCTATCCCCTTGGTAAAAAAGACCTTTTTGGGGACCAGCCAAGCATTATCAATCCGGCCCTGCTCTTTTAATTTTTTGGTTTTAGAGGTGGTCAACGTCTTAGCCCCTATTATTTTGAAAAGTCATGTTATATATGATAAATTTGATGATATTGTCAAGGGTAAAATATCATCAGGCGGTTTTTCATTTCCCGGGCGCTCAACTCCATCAACGGCTTGAGCTGGACGATATCCATGGTGTTGTAAAGAATGAGGCGTTCCAAGGCCGATACATTTCCGCATTGATAATCCTGCCAGAGTAGAACGGCGTCAAAGCCGTTTAATCCCATCACCTTTGGGTCTCTACTAAGGCCCACCTGTTCCTCAATGGCCTTCAATCCTCCTCGGAGCCCCATTTTTTTCAAAACAAACCGAAGATCGATATGGGCCGGAGGGAGGGAAAGGTGTCGGAACCACCGTTTGAGATAGGGCAGATCGAAACAAGACCCGTTAAAAGTGATGACCATGGAATAGGAGGCGATGGCCTCTTCAAAATCCTCCAGATTACGGCCGTTGACAAAGGTCTGAACCTTTTGGCCGTCATAGAGGCCGATGACGGTGATCTCGTCCATTCCCAGATAGCCACCGCTGGTTTCTATGTCCAAAAAAACAGCCTGCTCCTTAAAGGCATCATAGATCCTCCACAGGTCGGTCGCAGGGAGACGGTTAACAAAAAAATGGAGATCATTACGATGTTCCAGGGTGGCTTCAAGCTCCCGGCGGATAAAGGCATCCCGACTCGAGGAAAAGACCTTTCGGGGATGACTTAAGAAGTCTTCCCAGGTCAGGATCCCCTTCCTCCAAAGGTGCTGTTCGGTCTTGGGGCCTATTCCGGGAATATGGATAAAGGTATGTTCCAGCAAAGGGTGTGATATCCTTTAATCCGAAAATAGGGTTCGAGGATTCTAGGATTCGAGTGGTTTACCTTCCAGGCCTTTCACTCTGCCCTGCGGTCCTTGCCCCCTGAACCCCTTGAATCCTTTTTCATGATTCGTCGGGGCCCGCATAAGGCGGACATGAGGGTTTACTGCGAAAACAGAAAACAACTAAAAAGGCTATGGGTAAATAAAAATCAGGAAAACCCTTAAGCCTTTTGCCCTTTGCCCCTCGTCTATTACCTCATCTTACATTCTCCCAGGGGTACGAAAAAGGTTTTGGTTATATCCGATTCATCATGGATGAATAATCATTTTTCACGTCGATCATATCCAGTAACACGGAGATCTGGCCCCGATGATGGGTTTGGTGGTTGAACCACTGGAGAAGGATTTTCCATAAGAGGCCTTCCACTTCGTCTCCTTTAAAGTTTTTATATTTGACAGCAGAATTCAATTGGTTTTCATCGATTTCGCCAATCAATTGACTGATGGTCTCATCGGCTTGTCTCCTGTGCTGAAACAATTTTTTATACTCGGGCTCATACTCCTTTTTTAACCCCCTCAAATCCAGGGAAATCACTTCACTTCCGGCTAAGGCTTTGCTTTCCGGGAACACACCCTTAAAACGGGTCAGCCAGAAGAGATCGGACAAGAGGTTATGGAACATGGTTTCAAATATGGACGGGAAAAAGGCCTTGGTTTTCATCATGATCTGTTCTTCAGACAAGGGCTCGGTTAATTCAAGGATACTCAGATTGACACTCTGATTATACTTGGCAAATGCATGAAAAATGGTTTTCATGTTTTCTCCTTTCAGGGGAAATTCTAAAATAAAATAACGATAATCCTTGGATAACATAACCAGCTAATTTGTCAAGAAATTTATTTTATTTTTGACAATGGCCGTCGGCTGACATACATTAAAAAAACGTGACTGATCAGGTGGGTAGGTAGAAGGCTGAAGACCGAAGGAAAAGCCGGACACTGCCAACCGGTAATGGGCTGGTAACTATAAGGCCGAAACATGTTTCAGTAACTGACAAAGCCGAGAGCTGACCTTGATCGGAAAATCGGGTCTTCGCAATATCTCATCAATATCTTTCATCCTTCAGCCTTCGGCCTTCAGTCTATTTACTTGAGTATTTCCAAAAAACAAAAGGCGGTTGTGGAAATCTAAATGAAAGAATCGCACAATATCCGGCTTCTCGTGGTCGATGACGAGAAGAATCAACGGGAACTTCTCCAGGGCTTTCTGCAGAAAAAGGGCTATTCAGTGCAGGCAGTTGAAAGCGGGGACCAGGCTTTGGGCTGGCTGAAAGAGCATGTCTGTGAGGTCATCCTGACTGACCACAAGATGCCCGGTATGGACGGGACCACCTTGCTCAAAGAGATCAAGGCCCTTTTCCCGGAAACCTGGGTGGTCCTGATGACTGCCTACGGCACGGTGGAAAAGGCCGTGGAGGCCATGAAACTCGGGGCATACGATTATTTAAGCAAGCCTATTAATCTGGAGGAATTACTGATACTGCTGGAACGGATTGAAAGCAGTATCCTGCTGACCCGGGAAAACCGTCAATTGCGTGAGGAGTTAAAGGAAAAATTCAGTTTTGAAGGGTTGATCACCCAGAGCTCTAAGATGGAAGAGGTCCTGTCTCTGGTGGCCCGGGTAGCCCCCAGCCAGTCCACGGTCCTGATCCGGGGAGAAAGCGGGACAGGAAAAGGGTTGATCGCTAAGATTATTCATTACCACAGTCCCAGATCCACCGGTCCTATGATCACCATCAATTGTGCGGCCATTCCCGAGAATCTGTTAGAGAGCGAAATCTTCGGTCATGAAAAGGGGGCCTTCACCGGGGCCTTGTTCCAGCACCGCGGAAAATTCGAACAGGCCCAGGGGGGGACCCTGTTTCTGGATGAGATCGGCGATCTTTCCCCGGCCCTCCAAGCCAAACTTCTCCGGATGATTCAGGAAAAAACCTTTGAACGGGTGGGCGGTAACAAAACCATCCGAGTGGATGTACGGGTCATTTCAGCTACCCATCAGGATCTGGAGTCCTCCATTCAAGAAAGACAGTTTCGACAGGACTTATATTTCCGGCTTAATGTGGTTCCCTTATTTTTACCCCCTTTGAGGGAACGTCGTGAAGATATCCCTTTGCTGGTTGATTATTTTTTACAAAAATTCGGGCGTGAGAATAATAAAAAAGATCTCGAGGTTTCCAAAGAGGCCAGAGAACTTCTTCTGCGTTATCCGTACCCGGGCAATGTACGGGAATTGGAGAATTTAGTGGAAAGGGCCGTGGTCCTTTGCCGTGATCCATTGATCACCAGCCGGGACCTGCCTTTCCATTTAAAAGAAGGCGTGGGGGAACCTGCTGGTGTAGTCTTTCCTTCCGATCTTACCCTGCCTGAACAATTGGAAGAACTGGAAAGGCATTTGATTCAGCAGGCCCTCAAGGAGATGGGCGGAGTGCAAACCCGGGCCGCGGAAAAACTGGGAATTAGTGAGAGGGTGCTGCGGTATAAGCTTCAAAAATACGGGCTTTAGCAGGCCAAGAAGCCATTTTAACCAGAAATTAATGTTGGCAATTTATTCAGGATAGGTTAAAATATTTCATAAAGTAATTGGGGGTTTTTCATTGATCATTGACTTAATCAAAAAAGGAGGATCTCAATTATGCCCACCTATGAATACCTGTGCAAAAAATGCAATGAGTCTTTCTCCGTGATTTTAAGTATAAAAGACCATGAAGAAAAAAAGGTACAGTGCCCGAAATGCGGAGGCAAAGACATCGAGCAGCAGATCACTCATTTTATGACCAAGACCTCACGGAAAAGCTAAAGTTAGAATCCAGAAATCAGGAGCCAGCATCCAGAATAAAACACTAAGCTTCATTTATTAACCCGTTTTTCGTCTGACTTCTGGATTCTGGCTTCTGGATTCTCTGATGGCGTGCATATTATAGGCCCCTTTAAAAAGCTTCTCACTTCCCATTCCCTTTTTTTTAACTCAAAGCTGACCGCCCCTTCCTGATCGGTTCGAAACAGGGTCACACCCCGTTCCTGGTAGCGCCGGATGATCTCCGGGTGGGGAAGAAGAAGGCGGGGCGAAGGCCGTCCGGAAATAACCGCATAACGTGGATGAACCGCTTCAATAAAAGGAATCGTACTGGAAGTCAGGCTCCCATGATGAGGGACCTGAAGGATATGGCTTTTTAGGGAAACGTTTTTCCCCAGAAGAACCTTTTCGGTCTCAGCTTCGATATCGGCGGGCAAAAGGAGGGATTGTTTCTTATAATTTAACTGTATGACCAGGGAATCATTATTCTGGTTGTGCCAGAGCGTAGAACTCGTTTCTTCTTTTAAAGACGATTTCATCGGAGCATGCAACACCTCAACCTGCACATCGGAAATCAATCGAGACCATCCAGGACCGGGATGAACCACCGGGATCTTCTTCTGCCGAATCAACTCGTTAAAATGCCCAAAGGCTTCAGAATCCACCCATTGACCATTGGTCCAGACCTCCTTCACCTTGAATTTTGAGAGAATAAAGGGCAACCCATTTAAATGGTCCGGATGGGGATGGGTCTGGACCAAAACGTCCAGACCGGTAATTTTTTTATCCCAAAGAAAGGGGGCGACCACCCGCTCCCCCAGATCAAATTCAGGATTGAAGGAACCTCCGCCGTCTATCAGCATCTTTTCCCCCCGGGGGAACTCAATCAGCGTGGAACTTCCATGCCCAACGTCAAGGAAGGTGGCCCGAAAAGGTGGGGAAAAGAAATCCTGGATCTGGGGGGATAAGAAAAATAAAATCATCGCTGAACAGGAAAGAGAAATCAACCAGGCCGGTTTGGGTGTTTTTCGCCAGTTGAATACTAACATCAGGGTCAGATAAAAAAGTCCGATTTCCCCATATCCCGGTCGAGGCACCGTTAGGGATGAGAAAGGCAAATCGGCAAAAAACCGGGTTAACCACATGGTCCATTGAAGTAATACATCCATTATCCAAAAGAGACCGGAACTAAGCGATGAAAAAAAAGGAGCGGAAATAAGGCCCAGGAGTCCAACAGGTGTAACCAAAACTCCGGTTAAAGGGACCAGCAGGAGATTGCTGAACAAGCCTACCAGAGAAACCTGATGAAACCACCAGATCACAAAGGGGGCGGTGGCCAATTGGCAGACCAGGGAAACGCAAAACGTTCCCCAGAGATAAAATAGTAACCGGCGGATGCGGGTGGGATTCTGAAATTCCTGAGGATTGGTAGGGTTCCAAATCTTGGGAAGCAAATACCCGATGGCCCAGACCGAAATAAATGATAATTGAAAGGAAGGCGAGAAAAGGGAATCCGGGGAGATCAGAAGCAGAACCAGGGCTGCTAAGGCCAGGCTGTTCAGAAGGTCGGAGTATCTTTGCATCAGAAAGGCCACAATGACCATGGAGACCATAAAAAAGGCGCGGGCCGCCGAGGGACTCATGCCGGCCAATAAAGCGTACCCCAAAACCGGAAAAAGGGAACCGATCAACGCCCATTTACGGACGTTTAAAAACAACAGGGTCTTTTCCGAAAGGCTCATCAGGAAGCGGAACAGGAAAAAAGAAAGGCCTCCCACCAGGCTTAGATTCAGGCCGGAAAAGGCCAGGAGATGAGATACCCCGGCCCGGCTGAAGGTTTCCTTTATCTCTCGGGGAATTTTATTCTGGTCTCCGGTCAAAACGGCCTGGGCCAGACCATGAACCGGAGGTGAAACCCGGGAGTCGATCAAGGCCGAAACCCGATTTCGAAGAGTGGGGAGATATTTCAATAGCCAGGACCTTTGATTGGGTCCGGACAACATCAAAAGGCCCGGGTCTTCTAAAAATCCGGAAACCCGAATCCCCTTCCCGGCCATTCTTTTTTCAAAATCATATCCTCCGGGGTTATGGTAGCCCTCGATCAAACGCAATCGACAGACAAAGCGAACAGGGTCTCCTATTTCGAATCTTTTGAGAAGGCCCTTGACTCCCAGCAGAATCGTTCCCTGGACAGGCCGGTCTTGACCCTGATCGGAATAAGAGGTCAATCGAATGGTAAAGCGGGTTTTGTCAGGATAGACGACGGGTTCCTCAATAATCACTCCGGATAGATGTTGCAATGGATGGTTTAATAAAACGGAGGGCATCTGTGGGGTGTTGACCCGAGGGGAAAGAAAGGTCATCAGACAGAGACCCGTCACTAAAAAGAAAACGCTGCCGGTCCAAATGGCTGCGGAAGGAAATATAAGAATAACGACCGGGAGAGCAAGTAGAAGAAAAACCAGTATCCAGGGAAGGATCGGCGGATAGGGATCAAAAACATGGAGACCGAATACCAGCCCGGTCATCAGGGCCAGGACTAAGGGGACGCCGGGGCGGGCGATGACTTGAGGGAAAGGGAATTTGCCCATTGGAAGGATAGGGTCTCGATTTTTTGCCGGTCTTAAAAACGTTAAGGGCTTCTAAATTATTAATCTTTTCCTTCCGTTGACTCCAACCTCGCCAAGGCCTGGGCTACGCGGGTGGGCCAGTAGAACGACGGGTTCACGCCCATCTCACGGTAGAGGGCTTCGGCCTTCTTCAGGTTTTCCAGGGCCTCTTCCCTTTGGCCGGCATCAACCAGCAGCTCTCCCAGAAAAAGATACCCCATGACGGCCGTCGGCCTCGATTTCAATTCTTCGCTTTTGGAGATCCCTTTTTGAATATATCGCTTGGCTTCATCGATATGGGATGGGTCCGCTTTTCCAGCAATGGACCCGAGTATTATATAGGCTAATGCTTCTCTTCCTCTTAAATTTTTATCGCGGATATATTTTAAGACTTCCTCAACAAAATCTCGGGCAGGTCCCAGTTCACCTTTATCCAAGAGGATCAAGGCCAGCATCGAATTACAAATGACGACAGAACCCTCCCCCACAGACTCCTTTTGGATTTTTAGGCCCTTCTCGGCATGATCCCTGGCCTTATCATACTCTCCGCGGAGATAATGTCCACCCCCGAGGAAACACCAGGCCACTCCGATCGCTAGCGTAAATCCCGCCTCTTCCATGAACTGAAGGGATTCCCTCGCATGAGCAATCGTATTATCCCCATCCCCCTCAAAGAAAGACAGGATACTGTAAAATAATTCCCCCCATCCGATGGCGAACTTGTCCTTCAATTCACGGGCATTCCGGATCCCCTTCTCCAACCACGGCTTGGCTTCCTCAAAGCTTCCTAAGTTCGTCAACGCGCCCCCGTAGTATGAACAGAGTAACGAATAAACGTTCTGCCCACTTGTGGAAAGGTCCTTTTTCAGCTGGTGTTCCTCAAAGGGCCGGAGGGCCCGCTGGGCGATGTCGGCCACTTTCCAGGAATCACTACTCGAATAGTATGCAAAACACAACTGATCCGCGCTTTGGAGCATTATTTCGGTTTCCCCGGTCTTCTCAGCCCCATTGAAACACTTTTCGGCATAGTCCAACCCCAGTGAGAGATTCCCTTTTACAATATGATATATGCTCAAGGTGCGGTGGATACGTATGAGGGCCTTTTCATCCCCCAGGTCCTGGGCCAGCTTTTCCAACCTTTGCAGGATTTCAAAACTGCCCTCGGGATAGCCTGAGAACATCAAGGGTAAATACATTAGGAGCATAAGCTCCATCTTTTCCCTTTTCATTTCTTCGTTCTCGGGTTGACTGTCCAGGACCCGGAGGGCCTCCTTGTAGAATCGTATCGCCTCCCAGTTGGCGTAGTTTTTCACGGCCTTGTCCCCGGAGAGCTTGAGGAACTGATAGGCCTTTTGAGAGTTATTACTCAGGGCGTAGTGGTAGGCCAGCATCTCATAAAATTCTTCCAGCCGGTTGGCGTAGATCCCTTCGATCGCCTGGCCGACCTGTTCATGGGTCTCTCTTCTCCTCTTAAGGAGCAGGCTGGTATAGGCCACCTCCTGGGTCAGGGCATGCTTGAAGATGTACTCCAGCTCCGGGAAGATGGATTTCTCGTTGATGAACTCCAGGTCCTGGAGGGTAAGGAGAGAGGACTTGAGGTCTTCTCTCAGGCTGGTAACCGCCTGGAGGATACGGAAGGCGAACTCCCGGCCTATGACCGAGGCGGTCTGGATGATCCTCTTGAGATTTTCTTCCAGCCGGTCCAGACGGGCGGCGATGATCCCCTGGATGGTGTCCGGCACCTGGATGTCCGCGGGCTTGCAGGACAGTCTATAGGTGTGATCCTTTTTCTCGATGGAGCCGTTCTCCAGGAGGTTGTGGGTAAGCTCCTCCATGAACAGGGGATTGCTGGCCGCTTTGTTGACGATAAGATCAATGAGATCGGGCGCTGCTTCACCCTCGATGAGGATGGATTGCACCAGACTGGAGCTTATTTTTTTGGGAAGCTGGTCCACTCGAATTTGGCTTAAGTAAGTTTTTCCGGCCCAGGCCGGGGTGTAGTCCGGGCGAAAGAGAAGGATAAGCAGGATCTTGGCACCAGCCAGGCCCCCGATAAAGGAGGTCAGGAATTCCTCGGAGGTCTTGTCCATCCAGTGCAGGTCATCCACCACTAAAATCAGCGGCTTCTTTTGGCTCTCGGCCATGAGGAGCAGTCTGATGGCCTCGAAGACCTTCTCCCGCCTCTTCCCGGCCTCGAGCTTGAGGTATTCCCCGTCTTCCACCGGGAGGGAAAGGACCTCATGGATGGGGGCCTGTATGGGAATAAGATGCCCGCCCACCTCATTGATCCTTTGACCTATCTTCTGCTTGATCAGGGCCTCGTCTTCCTCATCGTGGATGTCGAAGCAGCTCTTGAGGATGTCCAGGATGGGAAGGTAGGGGATGATGTCGCCGTAATGAAGGCATTTGCCTTCAAGAAAGGAGCACTCCGTGAAGGGGAGGGATCGGGTAAACTCACGGACCAGACGGGATTTGCCCATGCCGGCCTCTCCCATGACACTTACCACCTGGCCCTGTCCATCCTTGGCCTGTTCATAACAGTCCATGAGATGATCCAGTTCCTTGTTTCGTCCCACGAACGGGGTCAGACCCTTACCTAAGGAGGCTTCGATCCGGGTCCGGACCGGCCTGGGGCCGATAACCTTGAATGTCCTGACCGGCTGCTCTTTATCCTGCACCTTGGTCTCGCCCAGATCTTCAAAGTCAAAGTAACCCTCGGTTTGGCGATAGGTATTCTCAGCCACCTGGATGGCGCCGGGTACTGCGGTGTTCTCCATCGCCGAAGCCAGGGTTACGGTGTCCCCAATGGCCGTGTATTCCATGGTAAGGTCATCGCTTATCCGTCCCACGATGACCAATCCGGTGTTGATGCCGATGCGCAGGGCCAGCTCTATGCCCCTGGCCTTGAGCTTATCGGCGAAATCTTTCAGGCGGCGCTGGATGGCCAGCGCTGCATACAGGGCACGATGCGGGGCATCTTCATGGGCGATGGGGGCGCCGAACAAGGCCATAAGCCCATACCCCAGGGACTGGGCCATGGTGCCCTCATAGCGGCGGATCTCTTCGGTCATGAATTCGAGACAGGGGCTGATCAGGTCATGCACTTCTTCGGGGTCCAGTTTCTCCGAAGTGGCAAACCCTTTGGCATCGGCAAAGAGCACCGTGACCTGCTTTCGCTCTCCCTCCAGGCTGCTGCGGACAGCCAGGACCCGTTCAACAACGTGTTTGGGGGCAGAGGCCATGGAGGTGGAGAGGACCGACGACCCGGGAGAAGACTGAGCTTCGCCGGGCATAATGCCCTTGGCCTTTAATCCTTCTATGATCCGGGTAACGGCGGCGGGAATACCTTCCGGCCCCACGGTGATCATGGCCGTCCCGCCCAGGGCATGCCGCCATTCCGGCTGGCGCTCTTTTAGTTCGGGTGGAGTAATGTTGATCAAAACCGGGAAAAACGGCTTGCCCCTTTCGAATCCTCCTACTACTTCTTTTGTCACCTGGTCGGAACTGAAGGCATTCGGGGAGGCGATCAGGACGAGACCTTCACAGTCCTCGATGGCCTGGGTGATCTGGATCAGGTAGCTTGTTCCGACCAGTACGTCACGTTCGAAATACCAGGTGGAATACCCGGCGGCCTCCAGACCTTGGGCGATCTGCAGCATAATCGGCAGGTCTCTCTCGACATGGCTGAGGAAGATGCGACTCATAAGGAATGCCCTCCTCGTTACAAATCATCATTTAAAGCGAAAAGAAGAACAAGAATCCAGAATCCAGGAGTCAGAATTCAGAATAAAACTTTTTCATTCTAAGTCTTATTTAGGTGCTTAAATGTTGCCTACTGCAGGAAAACAAGAAATTGCTATTAATTCGAAGAGTATAAAGCAAGGGAAAGACAGGATCAAGGGAAAAAAGGGGCGAGAGAGACCAAAGATTGGCCTCAATAATTTTAAGGTTTATAGTTGAGTTTTTATGATTATTCCTTAATCCGCTCAATCCGTGCCCCTAAGGGAAGCAGCTTTTTTTCCAGGCCTTCATATCCCCGGTCCAGGTGATAGACCCGCGAGATCTCAGTTGTCCCGTCTGCAGCCAGTCCGGCCAGGACCAAGGAGGCACTGGCTCGGAGGTCTGTAGCCATTACCGGCGCTCCAAGGAGCCGGGATACCCCTTTGATTACGGCTTGATTCCCGGATACCTGGATATCGGCTCCCATGCGCCTTAGTTCGCTGACATGCATGAAACGGTTTTCAAAAATCGTTTCTTTGATCAAACTAGTATCCTGGCCGAGGGATATGAGGGCCATGAATTGGGCCTGCATATCCGTCGGGAAACCGGGATAGGGTCTCGTGGTCAGGGAAACGCTTTTTATTTTCTGAGGCCCATGAACGGTCAAGCCTGTTTTTTTCTGGGAAAACTCCAGACCGGCCTCCCGCAATTTCCCCATGACCGTTTCCAAACAGGACCCATCGTAGTTGACTAGCGTGATTTCTCCCCCGGTAATGCCGGCGGCTGTCATATAGGTTGCGGCCTCAATCCGATCGGCCATGATCCGATAAGGAGTAGGGTGGAGATGGGAAACACCGTGAATGGTTATGATATCGGTTCCGACCCCTTCAATCTTGGCCCCCATGGCGGTTAAAAAATTAGCCAGGTCCACGACCTCGGGTTCCTTGGCTGCATTTCCGATAATCGTTTTCCCCTTGGCCAGGCAGGCGGCCATCATCAGATTTTCCGTTCCCGTTACTGTAGGAATATCAAACACAATTTCAGCCCCTTGTAACTGGCGGGCTTTGGCCTCCACATACCCGTGTTTTAAATCGATCCGTGCACCCATCAACTCCAGTCCTTTTAGATGAAGGTTGATAGGCCTGGCTCCGATAGCACATCCCCCGGGTAACGATACCCGGGCCCGGCCGAAGCGGGCCACCAAAGGTCCCAAAACCAGTATGGAAGCCCTCATGGTTTTTACCAGATCGTAAGGGGCCTCCATTCGTTGAATTTTAGAACTGTTAATGCGCAGGGACGCTTCGGGGCCTTCTTCAAATGATGCCCCTAAAAAAGATAATAGTTTTTTTTCGGTCTGGATGTCCCTTAATGCCGGAAGGTTGGAAAGGGTAACCCAGCCGTCGGTCAAAAGGGCGGCTGACATAATGGGCAGGGCGGCGTTCTTGGCTCCGGATAGGACTACCTTGCCTTTTAATGGGATTCCTCCCTGGATGCGAATTTTATCCATGATAGCAGGCCTTCAGTACACGATCCTTTCCGGCATAATCCCGGAGAATTTCGGATGGATGGAAATGAAATTGTTCTGCCAGTTCCAGGATACGTTTACCCTGGGTTTCCCCGATTTCCAGAAGCAGCCAGGCTCCGATCTTGAGTTGTTCTGCGGCCTGAGACAGGATGGTCCGGACCGCATCTAATCCATCTTGTCCGCCGAAAAGGGCTCTTAGAGGTTCAAACCTTTTAACCGTTGTGGGGAGATGGTGCATCTCCCTTTCTGAGACATAGGGTGGATTGGAAATCAGCACATCTATCCACCTGAATCGGGAAGAAAAAGGTTTCAGCCAGTCACCTTGAATCCATTGGATTTTTTTCCCCACCCCGTGCGAAGCGGCATTTTCCCGGGCGGTTTTCAACGCCCCCCGGGAAATATCTGTTGCCAGAAACGGTCTGGCTTCTGCATGGGTCAGCGACTTGGCCAGGGCAACGGCAACGGCCCCGGAACCGGTTCCCAGCTCGATCAGGATCTTGGGTCCGGGAACAGAACAGAATATCCTCATGGCCTCTTCAACCAACAACTCGGTCTCCGGTCGTGGAATCAGCACTTCAGGATCGACCTGAAAATTCAAAGACCAGAATTCCTTTTTTCCGGTGAGATAGGCGATCGGTTCGTGCTCGGCCCTTCGAAGAACTTTTTCCTGAAAAACCATCCATTCCGTGTCATCAAGGGATTGATCCCGAAGGACGACCAAGTCCGGACGGTCCAGACCCAATACCGACCCAAGTAGCACCTCCGCACTTAGACGGTGATCGGGCAGGTCTTCAGCCTGCAAATAGCCTCCGGCCCAAAACAAGGCTTTTCGGATAGTCCATGGTTGATTCATAGATTTTTTGGTTGTTGGCTGAGGGTGTCCCATATAAAATCAGGCGATAGACACGAGGCCATTGGCAATAAAGATCGGGGACTTTTTTTTCTATCGCCTATAGCCCAGTGCCTATTGCCTCCCTATTGAATCCTTTTCCATGGTCCATTGTTGCCCGAATCAGGCAAGTTTGGGGATGTGTTTAATCTGAATTCCCGGCCTTGAGTTGTTCGGCTTGGTAGTGCGTGGTCAGGGGATCGATAACCTCAGAGAGATTACCTTCCATAATCGTATCCAATTGATAGAGGGTCAAACCGATTCGGTGATCCGTCAATCGGTTCTGGGGGAAATTATAAGTTCGGATTCGTTGACTACGATCCCCACTGCCGACCTGACTTTTTCGATCCTCGGAAATTTTATCTTGTTGTTCTTTGACTTTGAGGTCCAACAGGCGTGCCCTTAATACCTTTAAGGCCTTGGCCTTGTTTTTGTGCTGAGATTTTTCGTCCTGACAGGAAACCACCAGACCGGTCGGCAGGTGAGTGATGCGTATAGCCGAATCGGTGGTATTGACGCTTTGCCCTCCGGGTCCGGATGAACGAAAAACATCCACCCGGATTTCTTCGGGATCGATGACAATATCCACTTCCTCGGCCTCGGGAAGAACGGCTACGGTGACGGCTGAGGTATGAAGACGGCCTTGCGCTTCCGTAGCCGGTACCCGCTGGACCCGGTGGACTCCGCTTTCATATTTAAGTTTGCTGTAGGCCCCTTTCCCTTCAATCAAGGCTATGATTTCTTTATATCCCCCCATACCGGTCGGATGTTCGCTCATGATTTCCACCTTCCAGCCCATGGCCTCGGCCAGCTTGGAATACATACGAAAGAGATCGGCAGCAAACAAGGCGGCCTCCTCTCCTCCGGTGCCGGCCCGAATCTCCAGAAAGGTGTTTTTTTCCTCATTCGGATCCCGGGGCAGGAGGAGTATCCTGATCTCTTCTTCGATTTTGGAAAGATGTTCTTTCAGGGTTTCCATTTCACTCCTGGCCAGTTCCCGCATTTGGGGATCGGAATCCTCAAGGAGTTGTTTGTTTTCTGACAATTGGTCGGAAAGAGATTTGTAGCGGCGATACTTGACCATTAATGGAGCCAAGCCGGAATGTTCTTTGGCCAGTTTTTGGTAGGTCGAGGGATTTTTATGGACTTCGGAGTCGCTGAGAGACTCCTCCAACTTCAAAAAACGGCTCTCCACTTCTTCCAGTTTTTTAATCAGCATAATTGGAGTTAAACAACCTTTGGTTCGGAAAGCCGGCCTTCCATGGTGATTACCCGATTCAGGGCGGCCAGGGCCACCTCGATCTGGTCTTCCGTGGGTTCCTGAGTGGTCAGGCGTTGGATCCATAGGCCGGGAAGGATGATAACCCGCATCCAGGGTAGATGTGTTTTTTTACTGGAATATTTAATGGCTTCATAAGCCAGTCCGGTGATGGGTATCATTAAAAGGATTTTAAAACCGACATATAACCCATTCCGATACCAGGAACTCAAAGAGAGCATCTTGGGCAAAAAAGGAAACAGGATAGAGAAAAAAAGGATGCTGATGACCAGGACCAGCAGGATAAAGGAAGTTCCGCAACGGGGATGAAGGGTGGAGTGCCCTTTGGCATTATCTACCGTTAGTTCCTGACCGGCCTCATAGGTGAAAATGGATTTATGTTCGGCCCCATGGTATTGAAAGACCCGGCGGATATCCCGAAAACGGGAGATGATCCAGATATAAGCAACGAAGAAAAAAACCTTGATCCAGCCGTCCAGGAGATGAAAAGAAAAAGAATCCACCCCGAATTGGAAGGAAGTCAACCCGCCCAGATAGGCGCTGATCCAATGCGGCAGGGCCACAAAAAGTCCCAGACCCAAAAGGATAGCCAGGGATAGGGTTCCCAACATGGCTCCCCATCCGATCTCCTTGGTCTCTTCTTCCTCGGTCATGGCCTGATTAGCCGAAAAACTTAAGGCCTGGATGCCCTGAATGAGAGTTTCCAACAGGATCAGCGTCCCCCTTAATACCGGCCATTTAAGAAACGGAAAGCGATCCGACCAGGGGCGAAGGATATCCTCTTTAGCCACCATTTCCCCATTAGGCCGCCGAACAACGACGGCAAGGGATTTGGGAGCCTTCATCATCACTCCTTCAATAACCGCCTGACCACCTACTTGGATCAAACCGCTGCCTTCTCTGCCGGAGCGGCTTTTTTATTGAGCACCTTGGCGTATTTCTTCTGGAAACGCTCAATCCTTCCGGCCGAATCCATTAATTTTTGTTTCCCGGTGAAAAATGGATGGCATTGGGAACAAATTTCCACCCGGATGTCTTTCCGGGTGGATCCGGTGGGGACTTCATTTCCGCAGGCACAGCGTATCGTCGTTTGATGGTATTCCGGATGAATTTTTTCTTTCATAATATTAACTCCTCACTTTCCTCGGACCCTTGACCCCTTGAATCCTGGAACCCTTTCGTTGTTTTGTTATTTATTCATTAAGCTCAAAAAATCAGCGTTATCCTTGGTCCCGTCCATCTTTTCCAGGAGGAACTCCATGCTGTCCACCACGGTCAGGGGGGCCAATAATTTTCTTAAAATCCAAACCTTGTTGAGTTCATCCGTTGGCAACAGTAACTCCTCTTTGCGGGTCCCGGAGCGGTTTATGTCTATCGCCGGGAATATCCGTTTGTCACTCAGTTTGCGATCCAGATGGATTTCCATGTTTCCTGTACCTTTGAATTCCTCGAAGATCACTTCGTCCATCCGGCTTCCGGTATCCACCAGAGCTGTGGCAATAATAGTCAGACTGCCGCCCTCTTCGATGTTTCGGGCGGCCCCGAAAAAGCGTTTGGGGCGATGTAAGGCATTAGAGTCCACTCCACCGGAGAGGATCTTGCCGCTGGGAGGGACCACGGTATTATATGCTCTGGCCAGGCGGGTGATACTGTCCAAAAGAATGACCACATCCCTTTTGTGTTCCACCAGCCGTTTGGCCTTTTCAATGACCATTTCGGCCACTTGAATATGCCGCTGGGCTGGTTCATCAAAGGTCGAGCTGATGACCTCGGCCTTGACCGACCGCTGCATGTCGGTGACTTCTTCGGGGCGTTCGTCAATCAGCAGGACGATTAAAATGATATCTTTGAAATTTCGAGAGATACTGTTGGCGATATTCTGGAGCAGCATGGTCTTACCGGTTCGGGGAGGAGAGACGATCAGGCCTCTCTGCCCTTTGCCGATGGGGGTTAATAAATCCATAACCCGAATGGAATAATTGGCCGGGTCGTCGGTCTCCAACTGGATTCGTTCCTCGGGATACAGGGGGGTCAAGTTGTCGAATAAGATTTTATCCCTGGAGACTTCCGGGTCTTCAAAATTAACCGACTCCACTTTAAGGAGGGCAAAGTATCGTTCGTTATCCTTGGGAGACCTGATCTGTCCGGAGGTCGTATCGCCGGTCCGCAAATTAAATCTTCGGATTTGAGACGGGGAGACATAAATATCATCCGGTCCGGGGAGATAGTTGTAATCCGGCGCCCTTAAAAACCCAAATCCGTCGGGCAGTATTTCCAGCACCCCTTCCCCGTAAATGAGGCCGTTTTTTTCCGTTTGGGCCTGGAGCAGGGCGAAAATGAGTTCTTGTTTTCTCATCCCGCTGGCCCCTTCGATATTGAATTCTTTGCCCATCTGGGTCAGTTCACTGATTTTCTTTTGCTTGAGTTCAGCTAAATTCATAGTATCCTCGGTATTCTTAAATAGACCTTAGTAAGGTAGTCTTTTGGGGAATAAGCGCTCTTTATCAAAACAGACTTATGAATTAAATGTTTGGGCTGACAAATATCACTTTATTGAGAGCTTTAAAAACATCCCCTTTTGCCCAATCTTTGTGTCAGACTCAAATTTTAATCCTCAAAATACAAAATGTATTCCTGCGGTTAAAATTTTCATCTTCCTTAACCTTGAACAAAATTGAACCTTTTTCAAAACTCCCTTATTGATCTTAAATGATTGCAATGAGAAATGCTGATGATTTTGGAATTTGTTCGGTTTCTTCTTGGATTTAAATCCTTACCAGGCAGGAATTAGTGCTTTATTGGAGCACCATGATCTCCTTAGTATTCCGAAAGCTATAGGATAATTCCAAGAATGTCAAGCATTTTTTATGTTTTTCCCCTTATTATTATAGACCATCTGAATTGTTTGTTAACTTCCGGATCAGTTTTTCCATTTCTCCGGGAAGAGGCGATGAAAAGTCTAATAAATTTCCATTAGTTGGATGAATAAAAGCCAAACGACTGGAATGGAGCATTTGGTGGGAAATGGATTTGGCAGCTTCCAATGACAGCTCTTTCCCTTTGGCCCCATAATTTTTTTTCCCACCATATAGGGGATCTCCGACCACCGGCCATCCTTGTGAAGATAGGTGAACACGAATCTGATGGGTCCTTCCTGTTTTTATTACCAGGTTCAACCGGGTGATCCCCTGAGGAAATTTTTTAATGACCTGCCATTCGGTCACGGCTGGTTTGCCGTGAATCTCATCAACGGCCATCTTTTTTCGCTGCACCGGATGCCGGCCGATAGGTTTTTCAATTCTTCCCCGGCTTTTTAAAGGGAGCCCCCAAACCAAGGCCTGGTATTCTTTGACGACTTTTCCCGTTTGGAATTGATGGATCAGTCGCTGGTGAGAAACATCATTTTTAGCGACCACCATCAGCCCGGAGGTGTTTTTATCCAGGCGGTGGACGATCCCGGGGCGGAGCACCCCGCCTATCCCTGAAAGATCAAAGCAGTGAAAGAGCAGGGCATGAACCAGAGTTCCGGAATAATTTCCCGGGGCGGGATGGACCACCAATCCGACCGGTTTGTCCAATACCAATAGGTCCTGGTCTTCATAGAGTATAGACAAGGGAATGTTTTCCGGGATCAGTGATAAAGGGACCGGGGCTTCGGGAAATACCTCCAGGAAGTCCCCACCCTTTAAACGATAACCTCCTTTTTCCGGCTGACCATTGACCGAGATCTTCCCTTCATCGATCCATCTTTTGAGTTGGGAACGGGAATAAGGGACCCCCTTTTCCACCAGGAAAAGATCTAATCGTTTATGAATATCCGGGGTCTGGACTTTAAATGTGTATGGTCTGCTCAACGATTTAATGATACATTATAATGGATTATGAATGACCGGTACCCGATCTCCGTTGACCTTAGGTTTTTGTAACAGCTAAATTAAAAGAGCTGATCTGCGACGATTTTTATTATGAGTCATACTGCATCCGGGAGCGGGTATCGGTCATCGGGTGTCCGGTTTCCTGTTTTTATTCATCCATTTTTTATCTCGGTAAAGATCATCCGGCCGGTACCTGTTTGCAGAACACTGGTAACAACCACCTCGATGGTTTTACCGATATGCCGTCGGGCATTTTCGACCACCACCATAGTCCCATCGTCCATATAGGCAATGCCTTGCCCGGGAGTTTTCCCTTCCCGAATAATCTGAACGGTCAAGACCTCTCCGGATAAAACGGCCGGTTTCAGGGCATTGGCCAGCTTGTTCAGATTCAGGCATTTAACCCCACGAAGCTCAGCCACCTTATTTAGATTGAAATCGTTGGTAATGATCGTTCCATTCAATTCCAGGGCCAGGTCCACCAGTTTGGCATCCACATTGTCCTTGGGAGGGTTCTGATCCAGGATGATGACTTCCTGGTCTTTTTGTTTCTGGATCTTTTCAATGACATCCAGTCCCCTTCGTCCACGAATTTTTTTTAAGGAATCGCTGGAATCGGCAATATGGTGCAATTCCTGAAGGATAAACTGGGGGATAATCAAGGTCCCTTCTACAAAACCGGTTTCACAGATATCGGCAATCCGTCCATCAATGATTACACTGGTATCCAGTAAATAACGGGAAAGATTTTTAGACAGGGGGGAAGGAAACAGGGCTGAATTGGCGAGTTTACCGATTCCTTCTGCTTTATTGCTGCCCAGAGTCAACCCCAAGTATCCAAAAATCCCGCTTAAAAAGACCAGTATCAGATAATGGAGAAAGACGTCGTTTCGAAAAAAATCAAAGGGAAACATTAAGAGACGGGCGACTACCAGCCCCAGGACCAAACCGGTCACCCCTCCTAAGGATCTTCGCAGGGGTGCTTTTTTAATTTGTTTTTCAACTTCTAGGATTATTACAGATAAAATAAGGCCCAGGAAAGCCCCCAGATAGGGGGTCCACGGAATTTCCTCGGTGTTCCCAATGTGGTCGGAAATAATATAACCGCCTATCAAACAAATAAGAATTAAAATTGCTTTTAATATAAGTTGGTTCACTCTTTCACCTCCTTTCATCGCTTTTCTGGTTAAAATCACAGCGTTCCTCTCCTTTAAGCTTTAAGATTATCTTGAAACCCACTTTTACCTTACAAGCGGTCGAAGGGAGCGTGGCCATCTCTTTGATTTAAAAGTATTCTAAGATAGTTGGGATCGATTTACTCCCTGGCAACACCATTGCGAAACAGTTCCTGGGCAAGAAGGGAAACAAATAATAATTGCTTTTGACTTACACCCAGAAATAGGGATCAATTAAATAGACCCTACGGATTCGGCCGGGTTAAGAAACAAGGCGGGAATACTTAAGTTTGAATAAAAAACAGTTTTTCAGTTCTTAAAAATCCGTCTTATATTTTCTTCCACCTTGGTTTCTTCCATCTTCTTGGCTATGGAGATTTCCTTAACCAAAAGGCTCTTGGCCGTATCAAGCATTTTCCGTTCACCAAAAGAAAGCTCTTTTTCCAATTTCAATAAAAACAGATCACGCAAAACTTGAGCCACTTCATATACCGAACCGGTCTTTATTTTTTCCATATATTCCCGGTATCTGCGGTTCCAGCTTTGATTGTCGAATTCAATGTCTTTTTCTTTTAAGATTTTAAAAATCTTGGAAACTTCCTCTTCCTTGATTATTTCCCTAAGTCCGACATTGTTAGCGTTGCTGATCGGGATCATGATAATCATATTATTATCCAAAATTCTCATGATATAAAAATTTTGAGAAGAACCGTAAAGGTTACGAGCCTCTATGGATTCTATCCGACCAACTCCATGGGCTGGATAAACCGCCAAATCCCCCACCTTAAATATCATCATGGGGCAACCTCCTGGCTTATATTTTTAAAACCTTATAATTATATCACGTTACCCGGGAAAACCCAATATAAAAATTTTTCTAATGTATTTAATCGGTTATATTATGACAGGATAATATTGGGGAATCGTCCCCAAAATAGTTACTGATGATAGGGAGGTTCGAGGATTCAAGAGGTAAAGGATTCAAGTGAAAGGCATTGAAATAAAGAACAAACCCTTGAATCCCTGAGCCCTACCTGGTTAATAAAGTGATACTTTCCAGGTGGAAGGTCTGGGGGAAAAAATCAACCGGCTGAGACCATTCAACCCTCCAGTCCCTTCTCACCAAATGGGTCAGATCCCGGAAAAGGGTCATAGGATTACAGGAGATATAAAGGATTCCCCTTATGTTCCGGGCATCCAACATCGGGATCACCTCCAAGGCCCCGGTTCGAGGGGGGTCCAAAATTACAAGGGAAATTGTTTTGTTAGGCAATTTTAATTGATGGATCCCTTCCCCAACCTTGGTTTGGATAAAGGTGCAGTTGGAAATTCGATTGATTTTTTGATTCCAGCGGGCATTGGCCACCGCCGGAGAAAAGGCTTCAAGGCCGATGACTTCTTGAGCTTTTAAGGCTATGGGGAGAGAAAAATTTCCCAAACCGCAATAAAGGTCCAGGACCGTATCCCGTCGGTCAATAATGCCCCCGCTTAATAATCGGGCCATCAGCTGTTGGTTTAGATCTAAATTGATCTGGGTAAAGACCTGGGGGAAACAGGCCATTCGAATGTCCCTCGGTAGCCCGGTGTCAGAGGTTGAAAAGAAAAATTCGGGGCTGTCCTTTTCAGGGGAAAAATGGTGCTCTCCTGTTAATGGGAGTTGATTGGATTCCTGGAACAGGAGGTAGTTCAATTTAAGAATTGGAAAGAGCTCTTTGGTGATTCTTTTCTTTTGGGAGGGATCGATCCTCTTTGGCGCGGTAAACACAATCCCGCCTCTTCGAGGCATTTCAAAAACCTGGAGTTCGATTTCCGATGTCCAATACCCATATTTGTGACTTTGGAGATTTTCCAGAAGGACTCTCAAAACCTCATTTAATTGGTCATTGGCTAATAAGCAGCGGTTGATGGCGATCACATCGTGACTTTTTGTTTTGAAAAGTCCAAGATTAAACCGGTTGTTTTTCCAGGCTGTTTTAAGATGCAGTCGGTGGCGGTAACCGAATGCCGAAGGGGAAATCAGGGTTGGATAAACCTGAACTTTTTTTGGTTTCAGGGCATGGTTCAGGGCCTGTCTAAAGAGTCTTTCTTTTTCTTGGACCTGTCTATGGGGTGCCAAGTGTTGAAGCTGACATCCCCCACATTCACGGTAGAAGGAACAGGGCGGTTCAACCCGGTCCGGGGAAGGATCAAGGATGCGGATCAACCTTCCTCGGTCATAGCTTTTCCAGAAATGGACCAACTCCACTTCAACCACTTCCCCTGGAAGGCTGTGGGGTACAAAAACAACTTTCCCTTCTATTCTACCTATGCCCTCTCCTCCCCAGGAAAGGTCTGAAATACGTACGACAGGCATATTACATCTTTCGCACTAATTCCTCATGTCTGCTCGCGGCGTGCACACGAAATATGAGAATTAATCAAAGGGTTCAAGAGAAAGGCATTGAAATCCAAGGAAACCATTAACCCATCGAATTCTCGAATCAAATTTTTGTATTAAACCTTCATGATCATGTAGGGCGGCATCGAAGCCTCAAAACCCCCCTCCCCCTCCGAGGGGGGAAGAAGGGGTGGGGGTAGACCATTAATCTGTTTTCTTGCTAAAGGTATTATTATTTGATCCATTTTGTTTAATATATTAGTCCAGGAAGGGCTTTCCCACAATTAAATTAATGATTGACCTTACGCCTTTCTATATGCTATGAATACATTGATAATCTCTGAGAAAAGGGGATTTGGTCCAAAAAGGATGCAATCTCCACTGAGAGGACACCCTCAACGACTCGAGTCCTTTAAGAATTTTTAGGGCTTTATTGCCAAAACCCGGGGCCCGATCCTGAACTCCGACCCCACCGGTTGAGGAAAAAAGAATTGTTCGCGTCCGATTAATTCAAAACACAATCCAGTTAAAACTATAGGAGCATTATTAGCCTATGGGCAAGAAAAATAATGGGAACGGCCGATCTATGGAAGGGATTTATTCCTTTTATTCTCCCTTTTATGATCTGATCTTTGGTAAAGTCCTTGAAGCCGGCAGAAAAAAGGCTTTCAATTATCTGAATTCTTTCAACAAAAAAGTCCTGGAGGTCGGCATTGGAACTGGATTGACCTTACCGCATTATCCCAAGAGTTGTCACATCGTGGGAATCGATATTTCTGCCAAGATGATCCAGCGGGCCAGGGAACGGGTCAAACAGATGGGTAATGGACTCAAGGTGGAACTTCAGGTTATGGATGCCTGCCGGATGACCTTTGAAGACAACACCTTTGATGCCGTACTTTCTCCCTACGTCATCACAACGGTTCAGGATCCCTATCAATTCTGTCAAGAGATTATTCGGGTCTGCAAACCAGGAGGACAGATCATTATTGTTAATCACTCCAAAGACCCTGACCGGTTGTTGGGCAAAATTGAATCGATCGCTTCCCCCTTTTTTGCTAAAGTCGGCTTTGTTACCGACCTGGATGTAGTTTCCCTGGTTAAATCCACGGAAATCGAGATCCAGAGAATCATCGATTGTAACCTCTTTAATCTGCACAAGATCATCCTGGGTCAAAAACCCATGCACCTGACCTGAACCTTTCTGGAATATAATGCAAAAATACCGTTCGGCGTTCAGTGGTCGTCGAACTCGATTATCATGATTTGATGACACCCGTCACCTGCGAGCATAAGGATACATTTTTAAGTCTTTAAGGATCCCTCCTATGTTTAAAAAAATAACTAAAAAAGAAGTCCAAGCCCTGGAAAAACGCTTGTCTTACCACCGGCGGTTGGTCTGGGATGAACTTTCCCCGGGGGATCGGGAAAAGGTTTGGAAAACAGCAGAAGACTATAAATCCTTTTTGAATGCCTCCAAAACCGAACGGGAAACTATCTTCGAAATTTCCCGAAGATTAACCCTGGCAGGATTTAAAGAAGTGGATCATTCCGGGTCAAAAGGGAGGGTGTTCCAGGTCTGGAAAGACAAAGTTCTGGCCTTGGCCATTCTCGGGAAAGAGCCCTTATCAAGAGGGATGCAAATAATCGTTTCCCATGTAGATGCCCCTCGTCTGGATCTAAAACAACACCCCTTATATGAAGAAGCAGACCTGGCTTTTTTTAAGACCCACTATTATGGAGGAATTAAAAAATACCAATGGCTGGCCAGACCCCTTGCCCTTCACGGAACCATTCTTACTGCCGAAAATAAAAAAATCAATCTGGCCATTGGCGAAAAAGAACAAGACCCTGTCTTCTCAGTGGCCGACCTCCTGCCTCACCTGGCCCGAAAGGTTCAGATGGAAAAAAAGCTTTCCGAGGCCATTGAGGGAGAAAAACTCAATATCCTGGTCGGTAGCACTCCTATAGGTCCGATCGAAACCAAGGAACGGTTCAAGCTGGCGACCCTACGGTATCTACATGAACATTACGGACTGATTGAAGAGGACCTGATCAGTGCTGAATTGGAGCTGGTCCCGGCCGAGCCCGCCCGGGATGTTGGCCTGGACAGGGGAATCGTCGGGGCCTATGGCCAGGATGATCGGGCCTGTGTCTTCAGCGCTCTGAAAGCCGCGATAGAGGTGGAAAAACCCGGCAGGACCGTGGTGATCCTGTTTTATGATAAAGAGGAAGTCGGAAGCGAAGGCAATACCAGCGCCCGGGCCCGGATATTGGAGGGTTTTTTACCCCGGTTGTTTTCCCTGAAGGGAGAAACCTTGTCTCCGCAGATCCTCGATGTGACTTTGACTGCTTCTCGGGCTATTTCCGCCGACGTGGCCGGGGCCTTGGACCCGGATTACCCGGAAGTCCATGAAAAACGGAACGCCCCGCGTCTGGGGTGCGGACTTTGTCTGACCAAATTTACCGGGTCGGGGGGAAAAATCGGCTCCAGCGATGCCCATGCCGAATATGTTTACTGGATCAGGAGGTTATTTAATCAAAAAGGGATTATTTGGCAGACGGGAGAAATGGGCAAAGTGGACGAAGGGGGAGGTGGCACAATCGCCAAGTTTTTAGCCGCCCTGGGTCTGGAGATTGTCGATTGCGGTACACCGGTCCTGTCTATGCATTCCCCTTTCGAATTGGTCAGCAAGGCCGACCTGTACATGACTTACAAAGGATACAAGGCATTTCTCCGGGCCTCCTGATTTCTATCCATTAAAACAAAACTCCTCGAACTTCAGGTCGACTATTCTTCCAGTGCCTTATTTCTGATTTTTTCTTTCCAAAAGCTTTGAATATTTCCGGCCTTGAAGTTCCATTTTTTCTTTTTTGTACGAGGTTCTCTCCCTGGTCTTATTGTAGGTTTTTTTTATTTCGAGTAAGTTATTATCAAAAACCAAGCCATTATTTCTACCTTTCCCATAAAAATAAATTGACTTTTTTAGGTTAATTCTATTGTATAGAGAGAACTGATCTCATAATAGAATTTATTATGGAAAAATGAGTAGTCATGGAGCCTTTTGCAAAAGAATAGATTATACTATACCCAGTTAAAACCAAAACAAGGAAAATGTCTAAAGGAGGAAAAATGAGAACCAAGGAACAGTATGTTCAGGGTCTTTCCAAGATGAAACGGAACATTTATTTCGACGGCCAGCGGATTGACCGCACGGACGAGCTCCAGAGGGACTGTCTCAATACCATCGGGACCACCTACGATGAAGCCGCCAAACCGGAGAATCAAGACCTCTGCACCGCCATCTCCCATCTCACGGGAGAGCGGATCAACCGGTTCACCCATGTCCATCAAAACACCGAAGACCTGCACCGAAAGCAGGACATGACCCGCATGCTCTGCCAAAAGGTGGGAGGGTGTATTCAGCGCTGCATGGGTATCGACGCTACCAATGCCGTTTACAATGTTTCTTATGAGGCGGACAAGCAGAACAATGGGGCCACCCAGTACCATGAGAATTTTAAGAAATGGCTGACCCGTTTCCAGACCGAAGATCTGGTGGGGTGCTGTGCCCAAACGGATGTCAAAGGGGACAGGCTGCTCAGGCCGGCCGACCAGGAGAATCCCGATGCCTATGTGCGGATCAAGGAAAGACGCAGCGACGGCATTGTGGTCAGTGGTTGCAAGCTGCACATATCGGAGGCCTCGGTGGCCGATGAGGTGCTGGTGGTCCCCACCCGGGCCTTACGTCCCGAGGACAAGGATTATGCCGTGGCCTTCGCCGTTCCCGGTGATTGGGATGGATTGAAACAAGTGGTCACCATCCACAATCTTCGGTCAAGGGAGCATTTCAAGCGAGGGTTTTTGCCGGGTGCCACCGATTCCTATATGATCTTTGACGATTGCTTCGTCCCCTGGGAAAGGGTTTTTCTGGCCGGTGAGTTTCAGCATGGCGGGGTATTGGCCTTACTTTTCGCCTTGTTCCACCGTCATTCCTATTCAGGCTGTAAACCGGCCATCGGTGACGTCTTGTTGGGCACCGCGGCCCTGGCTGCCGAAGTGAACAACATCCATAAGGCTTCCCATGTACGGGAAAAATTGGCCGAGATCATCATGACCACCGAATTGGGTTATGCCGCCGGATATACGGCTTCGGATTTGGGGAAACCGGAGGTTTACATGCCCGGGGTGGGATTCGTCCCTTACGGACCCGGCTCGTATATTCCCAATTCGATCTATTGTAACGTGGGCCGCTGTCTAACCGGCGAAGCGGTTTATCGGGAAGCGGAGATCTTATGTGATCTGGCCGGTGGTGTGGTGGCCACTTTCCCTCATGAGAAGGATTTTGTGAACCCGGATATTAAAGATCTTCTCCTGAAGTACACCAAAAGGAATCCCAAGATGGCGGTGGAGGATCAGGCCCAGTTCTGGCGATACTTGGGCGATATGCTCTGTTCGGCCACAGGCGGCATCAATAGTGTGGGCAACTACCACGGAGGCGGCTCGCCAATCATGGAACAGATCGCCATCACCACTCAGTATGATATTGAGGCCAGGAAAAAGCTGGTCAAGCATATCGCCGGTATGAGCGGCGGTGACCGCGAGGCCTTGAGCAAGCCTGGAAACCGCTAACCTCAAACTTTCCTGGAAATAAAAAAAATAACGGATCATTTTTTTCGTGCCCCTTCCCGTTTGATCGGTTAGGGGCATTTTTTTTAACCTATCGAACAGGAACTCAATTAGGAAAAAATATGGAAAAGGGGTTCTACTTTCTTGATATAATCTATTAGATTCTACAAGAAATTTCAAAAATAATAATTGATCAGGAAGGATGGTAACGATGCGGGAAAAACCTTGTTTTGCAGGGACGATGATGGGGGCGGTGCCTTACCGTGAAATGGACCGGGTCGCGGAAATCATCCTGGAATGTTTTCCGGAAGCGCCCAGTCTTCCGATCATGACCAGGAACATTCGCTGGATGCTGGAGGGGATTCCCTGCCTGGTGTTCGACCGGGAAAGACGGATTGTTTATTTCGATTTGTCTACGGAAAGGGAAGGAGAAATTCTGGATTTCTATGACCGGATTGAAGCCGACGATTTGGACTATTTCGCCACCACCTCCAAAGCCGCCCCTTTTTTTCATCAAATGATCGAGCGGATTCAGGGTTCCCGAACATCACAACTAAAATGGGTGATTTTCCATACCTCCGGACCATTGTTGTTCGGCGACATGCTCAAACAAGCGGACGGCACCCCTTCGATCCACAATGAAACCTTGCGGGATATCCTGATCAAGGGACTGAATGCAAAAGCCCGCTGGCTGGAAAAAAAGATCAGGGCGGAAATCCCCGGCGTTGAGGTAGTAGCCGACCTGCCGGAAACAACCCTGGTCAATTTTACTTCTTCGGCCGGTACCGGCTCCCGGGAAGAGATTATCGAGGCCATCAACTTAAGCTTTGAAAATATCAATGGACTTACCTGGGTTCACTGCTGTGCCAATATCGATTGGTCTCTGCTTTTAGATTCCCGGGTGCAGGTCGTCAATTTCGATGCCTACCAGCATGCGGAGCAGGTTGCCCTTTATGCCAAGGAGATCCAATCCTTTATAAAAAGAGGAGGGATGTTGGGCTGGGGTATTGTCCCTGTGGTCAGTGATCATCTCAAAGGAGAAACCACGGAAAGCCTTATTCAAAGGCTGGAGGAGGGTATAGAACGTTTTGTGCAGCAAGGGATCGACGAAAAAACCTTGGCCGAGTCTTCCTGGGTCCTGCCCTCTTGCGAGACGGTCCTTCTCACCCCCGAAGAATCCGACCGGGCCTTAAAAATAACCAGTGAGATTTCTCAGGCCATGAAAAAGAAGTACGGCTTTGACCATCCATGAAGTGCTGGTTGCCTCTTTTTGCAGCACTTAGGGGTGCTTAAAAAGGTCACTGTCAAAAGAAAAGGTCATCCGTAGGCAAGAAATTTTTCTTCAAGGTTTTGAGGTCAGGTTAGGGATTGGTTTTAATAAATTCTTTCATGTTTTTTTCCAAAAGGGTTTTTCCACCGGCTGGAATTTTGAGTTGATGAACGCCAACCGGCAGGGTATAACCTTGGATTTCCGGATTCAGCTCTTTCAGTTCTTTAAAATAAGATCCACAGGCCTTGGCAATATCCCGAAGAGGGACTGACTTGGAAAGGTACAAGGTCACCGTATCGGTTTCAATAACCGGATAGTGGTCTTTTTCCGGAAGATCAAAACCGTACTTCTTGGGGTCGCTCAATAAAACTTTAACAGTTAAGATACGAAAGATATATCGTTCGGTTTCCTGGGGCAGGGCCAGGCGGTAATAGTTATTCTCCCCCTGTTGATTTATTTCTTCTTTAACCCGGTCCTCCCCGCAGTTATAGGCGGCCATGGCCAGGGTCCATTTTCCAAATTGATCGTATAAAAACTTTAAGTAACTGATAGCCGCATCGGTAGATTTGGCCAGATCCAACCGTTCGTCGATCCAGGATTTTTTTTGCAGGTTGAATCGTTTTCCTGTTCTTTCGATGAATTGCCAGAATCCGGCCGCCCCTTTATTGGAAAAGGCCCTGGGCAGAATTGAGCTTTCTGCCACCATTAGGTATTTTAAATCGTCCGGCATACCTTTTTCTTTCAGACGGGCTTCTATTACAGGAAAGTAGCGCCTGCTTCGTTTCAACCATAAATAGACCTGCCCTTGATCATAGACGTTGAGCATGAACTCCCGATCCATGCGCTCCCAGACCCATCGATCCGATAAGGGGACCGTTTCTCCGCAAAGGGACAAAGTCCGGGGGAAGGCAAGGTGGGAGGTCTGGGGATGGACCAGAGGTTGGACTTGAGCCTGAGCCGGGTTCTCCCACAGAGGGAAAAAAACCAAACAGAGGATGGAAAAAAGGAAATTCCTTTTCGCCTGTTTGAAGGGCCTCATCGTTATTTTACGTTCCAGCTGATCAAGCCTCACCGGACGATCTCCAGGGCGTTGAAGAAATAGCCGATTTCATACCGGGCTGTTTCCGGTCCGTCGGACCCATGGACGATGTTTTGCTCGATACTGCTGGCAAAATCAGCACGGATGGTTCCGGGATCGGCCTTGGTGTAATCGGTAGCCCCCATCAGTTGTCTGTTTTTCTCAATGGCCCCTTCCCCCTCGAGGATCAGAACCACACAGGGTCCGGAAGACATAAAATCGGTCAGGCTGTTAAAAAAAGATTTTTGTCGATGAACGTCATAAAAGCCCTCGGCCTGTTTTTTATTCATGGAGATCATCTTCAATGCCGCTACTTTAAGACCGTGGGATTCAAATCTTTTAATGACCTCCCCGATCAGCCCTTTGGCCACCCCATCGGGTTTAATGATTGACAACGTTCGTTCCATCCGCCTCTCCTCAATTAATTGGATTTTTTTATGTTAAACTCTATCGAAATTTTCCCTGGACTGTCAAGGGGTAAATAAAGCCTGCCCCGTCATACTTTTGAAGGTCTTTCCAAAACGAGGCTCCGATTGATTGGATTTGAGGGATTTCTTTTCCGGGTTGTCCAAAAGAATTGTTCTTAGAAAATTATGGGAAGTTTTTTGGGCAGGATCTGAAAACGGGCCGGGAGGCGGCCGACCAGTTCGCCGTCAAGATCGATCAGGACCTCTTCTTCGGAGGTTAGTTCAATGGACCGGGCCTGAAAGGTCTCGACCTTGGGATGTTCAGCTATAGTCCCGCGATAAAGGCGGGTTATATTTGTCAATACTTCCATTTTGGATACATCGCCGATTACTACCAGATTGAAATAACCGTCTTCCAAACGAGCTTCCGGGGCTACCCACATCCCTCCGCCGAAATATTGTCCATTGGCGATAACGACGGAACTGGCCCTTATTTCAAAATCTTCTTTTTCATCAATAGAGATATGAACCCTTTTATTTTGGTACTGGAACAGGGTTACCAAGACCCCTTTTAAAAAGCTTAGTTTTCCCCCCAGCCTTTTGGAATGACTGTTCACATAACGGACCAGGTCTCCGCCGAATCCCACATCGGTCACATTGACAAAATACCGCTGGACCGGACGACCCTCCATATCCGTAAATTGGACTTGGCCGATGTCAATGGGTTGGGCGGAGCCTCCCACGGCCTGCCGGGCGGCCTCAGGTAAAGAATGAGAAATCCCCAGGGTGCGAACCAGATCGGCGCCGGTCCCGCTGGGCAAAAGGGCCAAGGGGATCGGCGGGGAGGATGGGTTTAAAATTCCGTTGACTACTTCATTGAAGGTTCCGTCCCCCCCATGGACGGCAATGGTCGTATATCCGGACTGGACGGCCTTTTCAGCAAGTTCCCTGGCATGGCCGGTGTGGGTCGTAGGCCAGACTTGGAAGGGAGGCAAAAGGTTTCGCAACCAAGTTACATTGTGGGACCATTGCCGGCCTGTTCTTCCATCGGCACTGGCCGGGTTGACGATGACGACCCAGGGAGGATGGTTTTGCATGACTACAGATTCTGCAAGGCCTGGCCGATCTTTTGACCCAGTTGGATGGCCGCTTCGATTTTCTGGGGATCGGGGACAAATTGAACCCTCAAACCCGGATCAATCAAATCGAATTTCATTTCTTCCAATTCTTGGTTGATCAGTTTGACAGCCTCCCCGCTCCAGCCGTAGGAGCCGAAAGCAGCGGCTATTTTTTTGCTGGGTTTCAATCCCTTCAGGTAGGTCAGGAAATCCATAACCGTCGGGAAAAGACCATTGTTCAAAGTCGGGGACCCCACAATAACTGCCCCGGCATCCAGGATCTCGGTTATGACATCGCTTCGATGACTGGCCCGGAGATGCATGGGTTTGGCCTCAACCCCGAGCTGACAAAGACCGTCCACGATGGCCTCGGCCAGTTTCTGGGTGCTTTGCCACATGGTGTCATAAATGACCACGGCCTTCTTTTTAGGCTTCTGTCGGCTCCATTCCACGTAGGCATTGATTATTTTTGTCGGGTCCTGCCTCCATATGATTCCGTGATCAGGACAAATGGTTTTGATCTCCAGACCCACTTGAGAAACCTTTTCCACTAATTGGAGAACTAAGGGGGCATACAGGAGCAAAATATTGGCGAAATATTTCCGGGCATGAGGTATGATGGCCTCTCCCACCTGGTCGTCAAATCGTTCCGGACCGGCATAGTGCTGGCCGAAGGCATCACTCGAAAAAAGGAGGTGTTCTTCTTTCATATAGGAAAACATACTATCCGGCCAGTGGAGCATCCGTGTTTCCAGAAAGGTTAAAGTTTTTTTCCCTAAATTCAAAACTCCTCCGTTCTCCACCGGTTGATAATTCCATTTTTCCTGAAAATGAAGAGAGAGGTTTTTTTGTCCCACCTTCGAGCAGTACAGGGGTTTATCTTCTCCGATTTTATGCATGACCCGGGGTAGGCTGCCGGAATGGTCCATCTCGGTGTGATTGCTGATGACATAGTCAATCTTTTTAGGATCGATGATTTGAGAGACATTACTCAGAAGTTGGTCGGCGAATTCTTTTTTGACCGTATCGATCAAGGTCACCTTTTCATCCAGGATCAAGTAGGCATTATAGGTTGAACCCTGGGGAGTGGCATAACCATGAAAATCCCTCAGGTTCCAATCAACCGCTCCCACCCAATAAATACCTTTGACTATTTCCAATGGTTTCATGATATTCACCTCGGTTTAAAATGATGATAAAAGATTCAAAATCAACAACAGACCGTTTTAGTTCGGAGAAGTGGACAACTTTAAAAAAACAAGGCCCTTAAACACTGTACATCAAGTTAGAGATAAATTCTCAGATCAAAAGATTAAGTATCTAAAGAAGGGTACGACACCTATGCCTCTCTTAAAAGAGGCAAAGAAATTTTAGCGATGGTCCCTTTTCCCTCTTGACTATCCAGTCCCAGAGTGCCTCCGGGATGGTCCTCGATAATTTTTTTCGAAACACTAAGGCCGAGGCCCGTACCCCGGCGCTTGGTGGTAAAAAATGGGGTAAATAACCGGTCCCGGTCTTTCAGTGGTATTCCCGGACCGTTATCCGTAATGGTAATTTCCGCCTGGTTGTCCGTCCGTTTAGAGTGGATAGTGAGAGTCCCTCCCTTTTCCATAGCCTCTAAGGCATTTTTTACTAAATTTAGAAAAACCTGTTTTAATTTACCTGGGTCCCCTTCAACGAAAAGGGGATTTTGGTGCGTTTCCAACTGGAGTGTTATTTGGGCAGTTTTACAATCCTCTTTGGAAAGGGAATAAATCTCCTCCAATAAGGTATTGACATTCACCCGTTCGAAAGTTAATTTTTGAGGACGGTAAACCTCCTTGAGTTCCAGAATCAGCTTTTCCAGTCTCTGGACTTCATCGGCAATAATTTTCAGCTTGCCTTGACTCTTCTCATCCTGGACGGTTCGTGAAAGCTGCCGGGCAAACCCACCAATCATGATCAAAGGATTTTTGATTTCATGGGTGATTTCAGCCACCAGTTGGCCCAGGGCGGCCAGACGTTCGGATTGGGCAATTTTTTCTTGAAGGGCTTTGGTTTCCGTCAGATCCCGGACAATTCCGGTAAAATAAAATTTGCCCTCGATTTCCGAAACGGAAAAAGAGATGGAGAGAGGAAACCTCTCCCCATTCTTTCGGGTAGTCAGAAATTCGGTTTGATGGCCGATGAGTTTTGGTTCCCGGAAGTCTAAGAACCTGGAAACCGCCTGTTTGTGGCCTTGCTCACATTCGGGGGAGAGAATCAATCCCAAATCTTTCCCCAAGACCTCTTCCCGGGAGTACCCAAAAATTTTTTCGGCGGCCTTATTAAAAATGATTACCTGATGATGTTGATCAATGGTAATAAATCCCTCGTTGGTATTCTCAGTCGCCCCCCGAAGGATGATCGATTCCCGATCAGAAGAGGGATCTCCCCTCTTTTTTCGCATAGAGAGTCCGCCTGTTATTCCTGTTCAAACTTGTCCTTGGTGGCTCCGCAAACCGGGCAAGACCAATCATCCGGCAGATCTTGAAATCGGGTTCCCGGTTTTATCCCATTATCGGGATCGCCGTTGGCCGGATCATAGACATAACCGCATACCGAACAGACATATTTTTCCATTCCTTTTGTTCCTTTCTCTTTTTTTAAATAGCAGGGTCAAGGATTAAAGAATTCAGTTCCAGCCTGGGGCAGGATTGAATCTTTTTTGCTCTTTGGTATTGCTCGACAAAAGCGTGCGCGAGGGATTATTCGGTAACCACCTCATAGCCGGCTTTTTTTATCTTATCTTTAATCAGGTTCTTGTCAACCGGTTTTGTTTCTTTAAATGCGGCCTCGCCCTTTTCAAGATCGACGGCTATATCCTGAAGCCCTTCGATTTCCTTTAAGGCCTTGGTTACCGCCATAACACAATGCTGGCAGGACATGCCTTTTACTTTCACGGTTGTCATAACAATATTCCTTTCTCTGAAAACGTTCTAATAATCACGGATTGAGGTATAGGGGAAAAATCGAAATTGCCTGTATCCTTGCATCATAAATCTTGTGCCTTAAACCCTATTTTTTATAAAGCGGCGACATAGCCCTTAACGTTTGAACAACATTCTTTAACACCAATAAAAACCGGTCGATATCGGCTTCCGTGGTTTCTTTCCCAAACGTGATGACCAAAGTCCCCTGGGCATCGGCGAAGTCCCTGTTTATCGCCAAAAGGACGTGAGAGGCCTGAAGGGCTCCGGCAGCACAGGCTGAGCGGGTGGAAACCAGGATCTTTTCCTCATCCAGCATCAGGACAATCCCTTCACCTTCGATGTACCGGATGGATACCGAAACCAGATTAGGCAGGGAAAGTTCAGGGTGCCCGTTGATAAAGATGTCTTCAATATGATTTTTCAGACCCTGGATCAGTTTCTTTTTCAGTCGGAGGCAATGATGGTTTCGGGATTCCATTTCTCGTACAGCCGATTCGGCCGCTACCCCCAAACCGATGATGCCGATCAGGTTCTCGGTCCCGGCGCGTTTGTTGTTTTCTTGAACCCCGCCATCCAATAAAGGCCATAAGCTGGTCCCCGAACGGATATAGAGACCTCCTACCCCGGAAGGACCGTAAAATTGATTGGCCGAAAAGCTCAACAGGTCAACCCCTAACCTTTGAACATCCACCGGCACGACACCAACGGAAGTTACGGCATCGCAATGAAAGGGAATCTTTTGTTCACGGGTGATCCGGGCGATTTCTTCGATCGGTTGAAGGGTACCGATCTCGTTGTTGCTGTGCATGACGGTAACCAGAATGGTTTCTTCAGTGATGGCCTTGGCGATATCGGCGGGATTGACCCTTCCGTTTTCATCGACGCTTACTGAGGTCACCTTAAAATCCATCATCCTTAACCGGCGAATAGTCCGAAGGACGGCATTGTGCTCAATATTGGAAGTGATAATATGCTTTCCTTTTTTGGTGTTGGCCAGAGCCACTCCCTTGATGGCCTGATTAATGGATTCGGTTCCACCGGAAGTAAAGATGATCTCTTGCGGGGAAGGACTGTTGATTAAACGGGCCATGGATTCCCGGGCCTTTTCCAGTGTCTCGGCGGCCTGATCCCCCACCTGGTGGGGGCTGGAAGGGTTACCGAGATTGGCCCGAATGGCCGCAATCATGGCCTCCTGGACTTCCGGTAAAAGGGGGTTTGCGGATAAATAATCGAGATTGATCGGTTTCATCAGGCACCTTCCTTGATCATGGCTAATGGAGTTTCTTCAGCATCTTGCCGCATCCGACACAGAACAGGTCATCTTCGGTGACTTCGATATTGCAGTATGGACAGTGGCATTTCCCGCCTTCTTCATGATCGTGTTCGTGTTTTTCTTCCCGTTTGGGTTTCGGACGCACGATCCCGGCCTTTTTATCTTCATAATCCTGGATGGCCAGATGAAGGGCATCGGCCCCCAGATTTGAACAATGGAGTTTGTTTTTCGGCAACCCCTCCAGGGCCGCGGCCACGGATTTGTTGGTAATTTTCTTGGCTTCTGCAAGAGTCTTGCCTTTGGCCATTTCGGTCAGCATACTGGAAACGGCGATAGCCGCCCCGCAACCGAAGGTTTTAAATTTGATGTCTTTAATGGCATCCTCTTCAATTTTAAGGTAGATCGTCATCATATCACCGCATAAAGGATTGCCCACTTCGCCGATGCCGTCCGCATTCTCAATCTCGCCGACATTTCGGGGATTTTTAAAATGGTCCATTACGGTACTTGAATACATGGTCTTTGCCTCCCGTTAAATCCGTCGTTAATGGCAGGATAGCCGTTTTTCCCTTGAATTTCCTTGACCTAAGTCAAAGAAAAAAACTCGCCTCTCCTTGACCGAAAGGAGAGACAAGTTTCCCCCCGGTTGTCTTTTTCCATTCCTTCCGGGTATTTTAATAATACTAATCACGAAAATTTATTTGTAAAGGGACGCCGGGTGGTGGTTCTTATTTATTAATATTAATCAAATTTGAAGGGCTAAGCTTCCCTCAATAGGGGAGCCGGGTCTGGGGCCGTCGTTCCGGGACATAGGGATGGGACCCTTCGCTTTCGTTCCATTCTTTGGAGACATAAAGATTACAATAGCAACTCCCGAATTCTTCCACATCCTGAGCCCGGTAAAGGCAAGGGCAGATGATGTCCTGGTCGAGTTTTCGGTCTCCGGAGGCCAGCCGGCAAGGACAGGACATGTAACCATACCGTTCTTTATTGACCAGAAGTGCCTTGAGCAAATCATCAACCCTATCTTGTTCTTTGTTAAAAAAGTACCCCTTGGGTTCCTGAACCTTTTTTAAAATGGTATAGAGTTCTTGTTCTTTCATAGTCCCAGGGCCTCTTTGATTTCATTTTCTTTAAACCCGACGACACACCGGTCGCCGATGAGGATGGTAGGGAAGGAACAATCCGGGTTATATTTTTTTACTTCTTCAATCATGTCGGTCCGCTCCTGCCCTTGAAGCAGATCAACATCAATAAAATCATACTGGACCCCTAAGTCGTTGAGAAATTGTTTTGTGCGTTTACAATGACTGCAGGTGCTCAAGGTGTATAATTTAACCGGCGGCATAAATTCTCCTTTCAATAATGCTATTGATTAGTTGAAATGGTATCAAAAAAAGGAGGTTAAAGCAATTTGTTTCTCAGGCTTTAAAGTTGACACCAGAGCAAAGGAGGGTTAAAAAATTCCATAAAACGGCAACCCTAATCAACGACGATGCTTTTTGTCGATCGTTTAAATCCAAATTCGGTTACTAACCAAAAAGTTTGGAGTTTACAAAAATAATGGGGTGGGCCAAAAATAAAATTGAACTATATGATTTTCTTATTCTTTTTAGGACATTCCCCCATTTTCATTTCACTGAACATTTTTTTGAATTTTACCAACAAAATCATCCAAAGCTATTGACCAAATCGGGATTTATGGTAGGATTAAGGGAGACAAAATATGATTAACCGCATAATGCATCTGAGGTGATTGATAATGAAAAATATTAAGTTTCATCCGGAACATGCCTGGATAACCTTTAACGGCCACCACGGAACCATCGGTATCTCGGAATATGCACAGCAGCAATTAGGAGACATCATCTATGTGGACCTACCGGAAATCGAAACGGAGATCAAACCCGGTGAACCCTTATGTGCTTTGGAATCCAGCAAGGTGGCGACCGATGTAATTGCCCCGGTCAGCGGGACGGTTATAGAAATAAACGGGGCCCTGGAGGAAGAACCTCAACGGATCAATTCTTCTCCCTATGAAGCGGGCTGGCTGGTTAAGATTATTTTAAAAAAACCTTCGGAACTGAATGAATTAATGGACAGGACTGCTTATGAGGAGTATATTAGCTCAAGATAAACCTTTTTTCTCGAACTACCTCCTCATTCCTTTTGGGGCGGTAAGAGGTAGAAAAGAGGATTCAAGGGTTTTGATTTCCAAACCTTTCACTTGGATCCTTGACCCCTTGAATCCTTGAATCCTTTTATTAGAGAGAGGAAAAAATATGATCCCACAAAAAAGAAAAGGCTGGCTTATAATCCTGCTAAAATGCTTTGTTTTGATAATAACCTGTCTGTCTTTTTTTGGAGTTCTCTCCTGTAATAATTCGGGTACCAGCAGTACCACTAGTTCGGCTGGTGGATCCGGTACGGGGACGGGTTGGACGATTACCATCACAGTGGGAACAAACCCGCTTCCCTACGGAGGTACCACCGCAGTCATGGCCGTAGTCAAGGATCGAACCGGAGCCCCTGCCCCTTATGGGACAAATGTCTGTACAACCGTAGTAAACAATGGTCTTTTAAAACCCGGAGATACTCAGTTGTATGCAACTATATGTGAAACCACCTCAAACAATCTCGGGCAAACCATCCAAACATACTATGCTGCATTAGTAACAGGCGATGATACGGTAGAGGTTTCTTCCCAGGGTGTTATTGCTACCGCGAACATTACAGTCTATTGAACCCTGGTATTCAATCTTTTTTCGGATTGAACCAAATTGAATAATATCTCCTGGTTCAAAAAATTTTCCTTTTTCAAATCAATGCGACAACGCTGTTTTAAGGGTTACAAGAAATTCTGTTGGTTTTTGCACGCCGATTACCCTGGTTCCTGGGATTTCCTGACCTCTATCATCAAAAAACAAGACCGCCGGGGGGCCGAAAAGGCCGAATCTTTTTAAAAAATCATCGGTTTCCTTTCCGGTCCGGGTCACATCCGCCTTCAGGAGTTTCACCCCTTTAAGTTTTTCTTTTACCCGAGGGTCTCTAAAAGTCAGAATGTCCATCTCCCGGCAAGATACACACCAATCGGCAGAAACGTAGAGCATGATTGATCGGCCATCGGCCTCTTTTATGTAGGAGTCGACTTGGCTAAGCTGGGTTAGCCGTTGAAAAGACAGGGAAGAGGGCATGGGTGGGGAGACGATGGGGTAAATGATCCAAAAAGCAACGGCCAACAGGATGATCCCGAAAAAGACCTTAACCCATTTCATCCATAGCCCGGCCTTCGGGAATAAGACCCCGGCCGAGGTCCCTATGATCAATAAAGGTACACCCATACCAAGCGCCAGGGAAAACAAGGCCGAACCACCCAGCCAGACATCTTTCGTCCGGCTGATGTAGAGTAAGGCCCCGGAGAGGGGGGCGGTGACACAGGGACTAACCATAATGGCCGAAAGCAACCCCATGAGAAAGACCCCCACGAAGGTCCCGGCCTTGAAACGATTGCTGATCCCCATTAATTTGGTTTGAATGAAGCCGGGGAGCTGCAATTCATAAATTCCGAACATGGAAAGAGACAGGGCAACAAAGATCAGGGCAAAGGCGGTCAACACAAAAGGATTTTGCAGCGCAGAGGAAATTAACCGGCCTGAGAATCCGGCTGCAATACCGGCCGCAGAATAAGTGAGGGCCATGCCCAGCACATAGGTTAAAGAAAGAGAAAAGGACCTTTTTTTGGTCAGTTTCTCGCCCTGGGCAAGAATAATACCGGAAATAATGGGAACCATGGGTAAAACGCATGGTGTAAAACAGAGCAACAGGCCGAATCCAAAGAAGCTTAAGACGATCCAGAAAAAGCTGTTTCCAAGGAATAATCGGGTGATGTCACCCCCGTCCCCGGCTCCCTCTATTCGACCTGACAAATTGACCTGAACGCCCTGACCGTTCTCATTCCCGGCCGACAAGGGGAAAGAGGATGGGGGGGAGGATTTTAATTCTTGTCCTTCTGTGACGGTTCGGGCAGGAAATTTTAATTGAACTTTTTTAGTTTTAGGCGGATAACAAAAGCCGGCATCGGAACAACCCTGGTAAGTTATATATAAGGTGATATTTTGTATATCCTTAGGGGGTCGGATCAGGGGGAGGATGATAACCAGTTGGGAACGGAAAATATCCATTCGGCCGAAATTGGGATCCTCTTTGACCTGCCCGGCAGGCATTTGGGGGGGGGTGGGTTTTATTTCTATTGGTTCAATTTGAAATTGGAACTTATTCCGGTACAGGTAATATCCAGGAGCAATCTGAAAACGGATTTCAATCAGATCGGTCTTTAAGACTAGGGCTTGAAATGAAAAGGCCTGCTCGGGTCTTAAAGGCTGACCATATATTGTCTGAAACGGAGGAAAGATTACTAGAAAAGTGAAAAAAAATAAAACAGAGTAGAACGATGGGAAGGTTTTTCTTTCAGCCTTGAGCCTTGAGCCTTTCGCTTTGAACTCATAAATTTTAAGGGGCATACACGTAAATACTGATATAGGCAAAGGCCCCTTGATAAGAGGCGGTAACCTGATCCACTCCGGGGGTAGCCGTATTGGTAGATGACGGGGCGGTGTAGGTGGTGGAACAGGCCCCGAGGGTTATCGAATCAACAGTGGTAATAGTAGCCCCCAAAGAAGAAGTAAAAGAAACTCCCCGCGTTGCATCATTGACGGGATTCCCCTGGGCATCTCTTACGGTGGCGATCAAGGTTGTTTGACCACTTTGAGGGATTATGGTTTGGGTGGCCCTGAGATTGATCGAATAACCACCACCCGTCCCAAAGCCGCTGGAGGTAGAGGTGTTAGTACAGCCGGCAATCCCCAAAGTACAAAGAATTAGACCAAAAATTAAAATTTTAGTATAAGTCATCCCCTGTTCCTTTATAAAAAAATTTACGTCCAATTTTTGTATATTTTTATCTTTTAATCTTTTTTAATTTTTTGTCAAGTCAATTTAAAGAGATAAAGTTGAAAAAGTTCTCTCCCCTTTTTCTTTTAAACTTGACTCCTTACCCTGAAAAATAATATAAACAACAACAATCAGTTTATCTTATCTTATTGAATATTATTATTTTTTATGCCCATTGGTCTTTTCTTATATAATTTCTGGGTCGGAATAATTTTTTTGATTGGGTTTCCTTTCCTGATCTTGTATAATCTGGCTCAAGGAAAGTACAGCAACCATCTGGTCGAGCGGTTGGGGCGATACCCTCTCCATCTCCGGCCGGTTGATTCCCTGCCCAATGCCAGACCGGTCTGGATTCATGCCGTCTCGGTGGGCGAGATTAAGGCCGCCATCCCCCTGACCCGGAGTATCAAAGAGCAGCTCCCCGATATCCCCATCCTTGTTTCAACTACAACCCCGGGAGGAAGGGAATTAGCCGAAACGCTCTTGGGAAAGGAAATACCCGTTATTTACTTTCCCCTGGATTTTTACCCTTGTGTAAAAAGGGCGGTCAACTTCTTTCACCCCAGGGCCTTTGTAGCCCTGGAAACTGAATTATGGCCTAATTTTCTTTTTCAGATCCATAAATCTGGCGGTCAATTGATCCTGGCCAACGGCCGTATCTCCAACCGCTCTTTTAAACGGTATAAGAATTTTCGCTGGCTGTTTCGGCCTGTACTTGAAAAGTTCAAGGTCCTCTTAGTCAGAGATCCGGATGATGCGAAGCATTTGATTGCCCTGGGGGCTGTAGCTGAGCGGGTCCGGGTTTTAGGCAATATCAAATACGATGGTCTGTTGGATCAGGCCAAAGAGACCCTGCGCCTCCATATCCGGCAACGGATCCATGTCCCGGAAGGAAAACCTGTCCTGGTAGCCGGAAGCACCCGGGGAGGGGAGGAAGCGGCGCTTATCGACGTCTATCAACGTTTAAAGCCCGCTTTCCCGGACTTGATTTTAATCCTGGTCCCCAGGCATATCAACCGATGTGCCGAGATAGAAGACCTGTTACAAAAACGAGGGGTTTCTTACCAACTGTTCGGCCGAATCGTTTTGACGGGGGAGCAGAAGAAAGAATCGGTCATCCTCGTCGATCAAATCGGCGATCTCTTCGCCCTCTACAGCTTGGCCACTATTGCTTTTTGCGGGGCCAGTCTGGTCCCCAAGGGAGGACAGAATATTTTAGAGCCGGCTGCCTGGGGAAAACTGGTCTTATATGGACCTTACCTGGAAGACTTCAAAGATGCCCGTCGTCTTTTAGAAGAGGCCGGGGCCGGGATTATGGTCCGGGATCAGAAAGAATTGGAGATTCAAATAGCCTACTTTTTAGAACACCCGGATGAACGGGAAAGACGAGGAGAAACCGGCCGAGAGGTTTTGAAATCACAGACAGGATTGACGAAAAAAGCAGCGAAGATTATTGCTGAGATTATCCGGAATCAGGATTGAAATGAAAGCGATATTGGTATTAGAAGACGGGACTGTATTTCCGGCCCGATCCTTCACCGGACCCGGGGAAGCCGAAGGGGAATGTGTGTTTAATACGGCCATGACCGGATATCAGGAAGTCCTGACCGACCCTTCTTATAAAGGTCAGTTGGTAACCATGACCTATCCCTTGATCGGAAACTACGGAATCAACAACCAGGATGTTGAATCGGACCGGATTCAGGTTGAAGCCTTTCTGGTCAAAGAATACCTGCCCTTCCCGAGCAACTTTCGATCTCAAGCCCCTTTATCCGACTATCTGAAAAAAAGCAAGGTCCTGGGCCTGGAAGGGTTAGACACAAGGGCCTTGACCCGGCATCTTAGAAACTATGGGGCCATGCGGGTAGTCGCCTCTACAGAAAACCTTGATCCTGATATTCTGATCAAAAGGGCCAAGGCCATCCCGATCATGCTCGGTCTGGGATTGGTGGATCAGGTCACGACCGATCGGCCTTTTCTCTGGTCTCAGGAGAAAAAAATTCCTGTTCCTGAGGATCAAAGGGAAACCCCCTGGAAGGGGAACGGCTCCTCCTATAAAGTAGTGGTTCTGGATTGCGGGGTCAAATTCAATATCCTGCGAAGTTTAGAGCGACGGGGCTGTCAGGTTCTGGTCCTCCCTGCCCAGACCCCGGCCCAGGAAATATTATCGTTTGAGCCTGACGGCCTGCTGCTTTCCAACGGCCCAGGGGATCCAGCGGCCAATCCGGGAATCGTCCGAACCGTTCAAAACCTGCTGGGCCGGCTGCCCATCTTTGGTATATGCCTGGGCCATCAGATCGTTGGATTGGCCTTGGGCGGAACCACTTTTAAACTCAAATTCGGACACCGAGGAGCCAACCAGCCGGTCAAATATTTGAAGACCGGCCGGGTGGAGATCACCTCTCAAAATCACGGCTTTTCCGTAGACATCCCATCCATGAACGATCCGGATGTGGAATTGACCCACATTAACTTGAATGATCAAACCCTGGAAGGGCTGGAGCATAAGCGAATCCCTCTTTTTTCCGTCCAGTATCATCCCGAGGCCTCTCCCGGCCCTCATGATGCCTCTTATTTATTTGATCATTTCCTGTCCCTCATGGGGAAAAACCGGAGAAAATAGTCCATGCCTAAACGAACCGACATTCAAAAAATACTGATTATCGGCTCCGGACCGATCATCATCAGTCAAGCCTGTGAATTTGATTATTCAGGCACCCAGGCCTGCAAGGCCTTGCGGGAGGAAGGTTTTGAAATCGTCCTGGTCAACAGCAACCCGGCCACGATCATGACCGACCCGGAGATGGCCCATAGAACCTATATCGAACCGGTCACCCCGGAAATCGTGGCCAAGATCATCGAACGGGAACGCCCTCAGGCCCTCTTGCCGACCTTGGGCGGGCAGACCGGTCTTAACACCGCTGTCGCCGTAGCCGAGATGGGGGTTTTGGACCATTTCGGCGTAGAAATGATCGGGGCCTCGATACCGGTGATTAAAAAGGCCGAGGACCGAGATGAGTTCCGGCGGGCCATGTGGAAGATCGGGTTGCGGGTACCGGAAAGTGTTATTGTCACCAGTTTGGAGGAGGCCCGCGCTCAGGCCGAAATAATCGGCTTCCCGAATATCATTCGTCCCAGCTTTACCCTGGGAGGGACCGGCGGTGGAGTGGCCTATAACCGGGAGGAATTCGAACGTTTGGTGACCTCCGGACTTGAGGCCAGCATGATCCACCAGGTTATGCTGGAGGAATCGGTCCTGGGCTGGAAGGAATATGAACTGGAGGTCATGCGGGATTTCAAGGACAATGTGGTCATCATCTGTTCCATTGAAAACTTCGATCCTATGGGTGTCCATACCGGGGATTCCATTACCGTGGCCCCGGCCCAGACCCTGACCGACAAAGAATACCAAACAATGCGGGATGCCTCCCTGGCTGTAATCCGCGAGATCGGGGTGGAGACCGGGGGATCGAATATCCAATTTGCCGTTCATCCTGGAACCGGGGAGATGGTGGTCATTGAAATGAATCCCCGAGTGTCCCGTTCCTCGGCCCTGGCTTCCAAGGCCACGGGTTTTCCTATTGCCAAGATCGCCGCCAAATTGGCCGTGGGCTATACACTGGATGAGATCCCTAATGATATCACCAAGGAGACCATGGCCTCTTTTGAACCGACCATTGATTACTGTGTGGTCAAAATCCCGCGCTGGACCTTTGAAAAGTTTCCCGGTTCGGAAGATTACCTGACCACCTCAATGAAATCCGTAGGCGAGATCATGGCCATTGGCCGGACTTTTAAAGAGGCTCTGCAAAAAGGGATCCGCTCCCTGGAAATCGGAAGATTCGGGTTTGGGGCCGACGGAAAGGATCTCTTTCAGATCCCTTTGGATGAAATCCACAAAAAACTCCGCCAGCCCAATTCACAACGGATTTTTTACCTGAGGGCAGCTTTGGAAGCAGGGATGTCCGTCGAAGAGATTCGCGATCTGACCTGGATAGACCCTTGGTTTCTCCATAACCTGTCCCAGATTTTGGCCATGGAGAAAACGTTGGCCGGACAGACCATGGAAACTCTGACACCGGAATTGCTGCGACAGGCCAAGGAATACGGTTTTTCCGATGTGCAGCTCGGCTATTTGCTAAAGGTGCCTCCTGCGGAAATATTTGAGAAAAGAAAAAAACTCGAGATGCTTCCGGCCTACAAATTAGTGGATACCTGTGCTGCCGAATTCGAGGCCTATACCCCCTATTATTATTCGACCTATGAGCTGGAAGACGAGTCCCGGGCTTCGGAAAAAGAACGGATCATGATCCTCGGCGGCGGCCCTAACCGGATCGGGCAGGGGATCGAATTCGACTATTGCTGTGTCCATGCTTCGCTGACGGCCAGGGAGGAGGGCTATACCAGCATCATGGTCAACAGTAATCCGGAAACGGTCAGCACGGACTATGATATTTCCGACAAACTGTATTTTGAACCCCTCACCCATGAAGATGTCTATCATATTATCGACCGGGAAAAACCAAAGGGGGTCATCGTTCAGTTCGGAGGCCAAACTCCTTTGAATCTCGCTGTGGGTCTTCAAGCGGCCTCGGCCCCGATCATCGGCACTTCACCGGACAGTATCGACCGGGCCGAAGATCGGGAACGCTTCAAAAAATTGTTGAAAAAGTTGGGTTTGCTTCAGCCGGAAAACGGGACGGCCTTTACCACCCAGGAAGCCCTGGCCGTTGCCGAAACGATCGGCTATCCTGTGGTTGTCCGGCCTTCTTATGTCCTGGGCGGCCGGGCCATGGAGATTGTTTATGAGCCGGCGGCCCTGGAAATCTTTATGGCCAAAGCGGTTCTGGTCTCACCGGGTCATCCTATCCTGATCGATAAGTTTCTGGAAGAGGCCATTGAAATCGACGTGGACGCCGTTTCCGACGGGCAAAAGTCCTTGATCTGCGGGATTATGGAACATATTGAAGAGGCGGGGATCCATTCCGGTGATAGTGCCTGCGTCCTGCCCCCTTATACGCTCAAAGCGGATCAGATTGACCGGATTAAATCCAATACCTATGCCTTGGCCCGGGAATTGGGGGTTCAGGGGCTCATGAATATTCAATATGCGATTAAAGGCGATACTCTCTATGTCCTGGAGGTCAATCCCCGGGCTTCGCGGACGATCCCCTTTGTCAGTAAGGCCACAGGTATTCCTTGGGCCAAGGTGGCTACCCGGGTGATGCTGGGCCTGACCCTGGAATCGCAAGGGTTGAGTGAAGAGATTGTTCCTGCCCATATTTCGGTCAAGGAATCGGTATTCCCCTTCTTACGTTTTCCTGGAGTGGATACGCTGCTTGGTCCGGAGATGAAGTCGACCGGAGAGGTCATGGGCATTGATCAAAATTTCGGCCTGGCCTTTGCCAAATCGCAGTTGGCCGCCGGCGTCGATCTGCCCCTGACCGGTACGGTCTTTATCAGTGTCAAAGACCAGGATAAAAAAATGATTTTATCCACGGCCCAAAAGCTCTATAATCTGGGTTTTAAAATCATGGCCACCGCCGGGACTTCACAATTTTTGGACCGGGCCGGGTTTCCCAACCAAAAAGTCAACAAGGTCCGGGAAGGAAGGCCTCATGTGGTCGACCTCATAAAAAATGGAGAGATTCAATTGGTCATCAACACCACCATTGGTTCTAAAAGCGTTTCTGAATCCGCCTCCATCCGGCAGACCGCTCTCGTTAACCAGATCCCTTATACCACCACGGTGGCCGGGGCCAGGGCCACGGCCGAGGCGATTGAAGCCCTGCAGCAAAAAAAACTTTCCGTAAGAACCATACAGGAGTATCATACGGATCTGAAATAAAAGTCCGATTCCGGAAGCAGATTCCCGATGTTTTTCATTGGGTGTCCGGCATGGACATCAGCAGAAAATAGTTCAAAGGCTATGACAATGGATATTTTCGACGATCGACCATTAAAAGAGGAATGCGGCATTTTCGGGATTTTTGGCCATCCGGATGCTGCCAAACTAACCTATTTCGGTTTATATGCCTTGCAACACCGAGGGGAAGAGAGCGCCGGTATCGTCATTTCCGACGGCACCCAGGTTCGGGAACAAAGAGGAATGGGTCTGGTGGCCGATGTTTTTAATGAACAAAGCCTCTCCGCCCTTCAGGGAAACTTGGCTATCGGGCATGTACGCTATTCCACTACGGGTTCTTCCATGTTAAAAAATGCCCAGCCCTTCCTGGTCTCCCATGGAGGATTGGCTCTGGCCATTGCTCACAATGGAAACCTGACCAACGCCCACGAACTGCGCCGGGGATTAGAAAAGAAAGGGGCTATCTTTCAATCCACCATGGATAGCGAGATATTTATCCATCTCATCGCCCATGGGTTGACCCAGGGATTTGAAACGGCCCTGATTCAGGCCTTATCCCAGGTTCAGGGGGCGTATTCCATGCTCCTTTTAACTCAAGATCAAATCATCGGGGCCCGGGACCCAAACGGGTTTCGCCCGTTATGCCTGGGGAGATTGAACGGGTCTTATGTGCTGGCTTCCGAGACCTGTGCCCTAGATCTTGTGGAGGCCCAATACGTGCGGGATATTGAACCCGGCGAAATCATTTTTATCAACAAGAACGGTCTTCGCTCTGTCAAGTCGGCTGCTAAGGTCCCGAAGTCTTTTTGCATCTTCGAATTCATTTATTTTGCCCGGCCGGACAGTTATATCTTCGGCCAGAATGTTTATCAGATCCGGAAGCGACTGGGTCAGATGCTGGCCAAGGAATTCCAACCCCAGGGGGATCTGACCATGCCCTTCCCGGATTCCGGGAATTACGCCGCCCTGGGTTTTGCCGAGGCCTCCAACATCCCTTTTGAAATGGGGGTTATCCGCAATCATTATGTGGGACGAACCTTTATTCAGCCCTCTCAGAGTATGCGGGATTTCGGGGTCCGGGTCAAACTCAATCCGGTCCGCTCGGTACTGAAAGGAAAACGGGTGGTCATCATCGAAGATTCCATAATCCGCGGGACCACCAGCCGCACCCGGGTTCAAGCCGTTCGTGCCGCCGGAGCCAGGGAAATTCATATGCTGGTCAGCTGCCCCCCGCATCAATTTCCTTGTTTTTACGGAATCGATTTTTCTACCAAAGGGGAGTTGATCGCCAGCCACCATTCCGTGGAGGAAATCAGGAAATATTTAGGTTTGGATGGGTTGGGATATCTAAGTGTCGACGGGATGGTTTCGGCCACCGGTCTGCCGGAGTCCAACTTTTGTCTGGCCTGTTTTAACGGCCAATACCCGGTTGAACCGGATACGACCTTTAACAAGCTTTGTTTGGAAAGGTAAATTTGACGGCCATGCTGTTGGATGACGCCAGAGAAGTTTTGGAAATCGAAGCCCAGGGGATATTAAATCTCATTCCCAAATTGGGCCCCGGATTTGAAATGGCCGTCGAGGCCATCTATCGCCTCAAAGGACGGGTGATTCTTACCGGGATCGGCAAGACGGGGATCGTGGCTCGGAAGATCGTGGCCACCTTAAACAGTACCGGGACCCCGGCCCTATTTTTACACTCGGGAGAGGCCATGCATGGAGATTTGGGTATGGTCACCTCTAGGGATATCGTCCTGGCTGTTTCCAACAGCGGTGAGACCGCGGAGCTTAATAGTATCCTGCCCAGCATTAAAAAAATCGGAGCCAAACTGATTTCATTTGTCGGAAATCCTGAATCAACCCTGGCCAAACAAAGTGACCTGGTGCTCGATGTCGGAGTGGAAAAGGAGGCCTGTCCCCTAGGACTGGCTCCAACGGCCAGTACCACCGCCGCCCTGGCTATGGGAGACGCCCTGGCCGTGGCCTTGATTAAACGGCGGCAGTTCAATCAACAGGACTTTAGACGGTTTCATCCCGGGGGAAGCCTCGGAGAACGGCTGGCCGTCAAGGTTTCCGCAGTCATGCTCACGGGGGAGCAGATACCTTTAGTGTCTCCCAAACAAACCTTATTTGAAGCCATTGAGGAGATGGATGCCAAAGACCTGGGGGCCACCCTGGTGGTGGACCATGCCCAGAAATTAATGGGTATTTTGACCGATGGTGATTTAAGAAGACTCTTTAAACGAAAAACACCCCTTAAACAAACCCTGACCGGGCAAGTCATGACCCCCGATCCGAAGTCTATTTCGCCCGAGGTCCAGGCCTCTGAGGCACTGGAGATGATGGAACAATATCTGATCACCATCCTGCCGATTGTTGACTCGCAAAAGCGGGTTGTGGGTGTTCTGCATCTTCACGACTTGCTGGGAAAAGGGGAGTTTAAATTCAGTTTCAGGGAGTGAATCTTGGAATCTTTTGATTATTTAACTGAGGAAGATACGGCCATTGAGACCCTGGGGTCGCCCAAGATCGATTCTCCCGTACAATGCATCACCATTCAAGGACAAGAGATCGGGCAGTTCCCCTGCAGAAATTTTGTTACCGAAGATGATCGGGTGGTGATTGATAATTCCCAAAAATATTTTTTGGAGTGTTTTGAAAAAGGAAAGTCCCCTCTTTCCTTTGAAAAGGCCGGCCCGCGTCAGAAAATCTATTTCGATCCTAATAAGATAAAATGTGCCATTGTCACCGCCGGCGGCCTCTGCCCGGGACTGAATGATGTCATTCGTTCCATTGTTCTGGAACTGTACTATATTTACGGAGTGGACAATGTGATCGGTATCCCTTATGGGTACCAAGGCTTTATCCCCCAATACGGTCATCCGGTTATTGATCTGACCCCGGAACGGGTTTCCTATATTCATGAGCGGGGGGGGACGATCCTCGCCTCTTCCAGGGGACAATACAAGACCGAAGAAATCGTGGATGCCCTGCAACAACTGAATATTAACATCCTCTTCACCATTGGAGGGGACGGCACCTTGCGGGGGGCACAACAGATTTACAGGGAAATCGAAAAGCGGGGGCTGATCACCTCGATTATCGGTATCCCGAAGACCATTGACAATGATATCTCCTGGGTGGAAAAGTCCTTCGGCTACGAAACGGCGGTGGAAGATGCCGCCAAGGTGCTTCGCAGCGCCCATGTCGAAGCCGTAGGGGCCCCCAATGGGATCGGTATGGTCAAGCTCATGGGACGCTATTCCGGCTTTATCGCCGCCAGTGCCGCCCTGGCCTCCCGGGAAGTCAATTTTGTATTGATTCCGGAATCGGATTTTGATTTGGAAGGTCCTGGAGGATTATTGATTGCCTTGGAAAAACGATTGGAAAAAAGAGGCCATGCCGTCATTGTGGTTGCCGAGGGGGCGGGGCAAAGATATTTGTCCGATCTTCCCCAAACCAAAGATCCATCGGGAAACATCAAATTGAAAGATATTGGAACCTATCTGGCGGAACGGATTCACCGGCATTTTAACGAGATGAATAGGGAGATCAATCTGAAATATATCGATCCCAGTTATATCATCCGCAGCCAACCGGCCAATTCCAATGATAGCATATTTTGCGGCTTCCTGGGCCAGCATGCCGCTCACGCCGGGATGGCCGGGAAAACCAATATGCTCATCAGCCTCTGGAATAATGAATATATCCATGTCCCCATCCGGGCCGCCGTGGCCAGGAGAAAGCAGGTCGATCTGGTAGGGGACATGTGGATGAGTGTCTTGGAATCCACCGGCCAGCCGTTACTGAAAAATAATCCGTAGTTCATAAAAACCGTTCGACGTTGGGCGTTCAGTGTCCGTCGACAAAGAAAAAATAAATTCCTCACCTATTGCCTGTTGCCAGGAACCCTCGACCTTGAACCTTAAACCTTGAACTTTTTTACCGGAGTTTATTATGCCTGAACGGGAAAGAGATTATCGAAACAGGGAAATAACCTGGAGTGAGATCGATAAGCGGAAAGACCGGAGCAGCCATGTGTCTGCTGACCCGAAGCCTTTCGGAAAGAAAAAGGAAAAGGCCGAATGGCTTCGCAAAATGGCCCTTAAGGAGGCCAATAAACATTTCCAGGGCAAGCAAGGAACCCCGGCCCATGACAAAGCCGTTGGCCTCTTACAGGAAAATTTCGGGAACCGAAAATTCCAAAGTTTAGCCAAACAATATCTGGATGAATACGACCTGCCGAAACATTGGGGGACCCAGTTTCTCTTTCTAGATTATGACGACCCTGAGGTGGTTATCGAATTATTGAACCAAATGGCCGCTGTTTTTCCGGAGCGGTCCTTGCGGGAACAACAGGCCTTTATCAGCAGACTCCGCACCCTTAAAACCCTGGCCGAGGATGGAGAGGTACGCGATCTTGCGGCCGAGGTTTTAGATTCCCTGTCCTAAGATTTAAGAAAAAGCTGTTCGTTTTTCGGCGACTAGGGGAAGATCTGGAGAATTATTATTGTCAATTCCTTCAAACTATCTTCGCATCCATTTAATTTGAAATTCCACCTCTTCCAGATTCCCTTCCCGTTCATGCTCGATATTGACCCCGGCCGATTGGGGAACAAAAATGCGTTCTCCGGAAATCTGGATGGAAAAATTCTTACCGGCCTCCAGGGTATCTGCCAGGCGACGCAGTTTAGCAATGAATTGTCCTTTGGGATAGATTTTTTCCAGGTCGCGGTTTTTCTTTCGTTTCATATCAAATATTCTCTGCTTTCCTCGGCTTTCTAACCTTACCGCCGATATATTCTTTGAACCCCTCATTAGTCATTTTTGAGTAACTTCCGTCATCTATTACACTCATTTCATGATAAGGAGAACCTTTGGCAAATATGACCCATGAACCCGAAAAATAGCGAATGATGATTCTGGCCTTGCTGGACAAAGGTATTTCTCTGCCGGTTTCATCATATTCATAAGAGCCTAAATCCCAATATTTTCGGTCAGCATAATCTCCCGGAGAGATTTCAGTCAGCTCCTCCTTTATCCCCGTCAAATTCTCATACCAACCGCTCGGTTCAAGGGCTTCGGTTTCCAATCGAAAATATGCCCATTCATAGGCCTTGTTGAAAGATTGAAAGATTAAAACCCGAGGTTTTAGGATACAAACCGGATTGTCAACAAAATGAAGATCGAGGCAATCCGCTTCAGAAGAGTCTTCTCCCCTCTTTAAATTAAGGCAGCCTCCATCGGGTAAATAGGTCTGATTCACGTCCGGATTTCGGCCCAAGAAATAAAGGGTTTTTATAATATCTTTTTTTTCGGTCCAATAGCGGCTTTCGGGAATCAGGCCGTTGAATATTGTATTCAAAAGTTCTTCCCATTCTTTCAGATTTTTTTCTCTGAATTCATCACCCATATGCATCCATCCTTATCCAAGCACATTCCTTTGGATATCGAGAAATATTATTGATTAATGGTTGGACAGGAAATAATCCATGACAGCGGTTTTGATGATACGCTGAGGGTGGAATGGGCTCGAACATCGGCCACCTTTTCCCCCAGATGCCTGATCGGCCGTCTGTCGTTTAAGCTTTCAAGATATTGTTCCACTGTTCAGATCAACTGGTGTTCTCCTTTTTATGTGATAATTGGAAATGAGGATATTTCTGGAATTATTTAATATAGCAGAGTATAAAACAGGGAAAAAACAAGAGTCAATTAATTATTATACAAAATAAAGTCATGAACATACCTCCCTTCATTCCCCTCAAGGAATTGATAAAAGATTCATACCACTTACACCGGGAACTTAGTAAAGTTTATGACCAGATGCCTGTTACCCAATGCCTCCGTCAGGCGCGATGCTGCTCTCTTTTGCCGGAAATGACTTTCCTGGAGGCCTTGCAGGTGATCAGTGTCATGATGTCCTGGGCGCCCTCAGACCGTGTAAATATGATAAGAAAAATAGTCCGAAATTTTTTTTGCAATGCCGCAGAAATTAATCCCTGCCCTTTTTTACAAGGAAGTGATTGCCTGATCTACCCGGATCGTTTTTTCGGCTGCCGGGCCTACGGACTCTGGTCAAGGGATTATTATTTGGACCTGGCGGATAAAAACCGACAGGGAAAGCAGGTTTTACAACAACAATGGAAAAAGCTGGGGATATCCCTGCCCGGGGAAGTCATTACTTTTCAGGTCCCCTATTGTTCACAAGTGGAAACCGACCCTCCGGTGGTGATCACAGATGAGATGCTTTCAGCTACCTCGGATAGGATCGAAAAACTGTCCCGGGATATGGAACCCTGGGACCGGGAATTCAGGGAAAACTATTTCTCCGATTTGAGTTTTTTCCTGGCCGGGCTGCAATTCGGGGCACAAGAGGCCGTTCGCCTGAAATTCTTTATTGTCCAAGATATGATCCAAAAAGGGGACAGAAACCGGTTGAATCACCTCCTTAACCAGGTGCTTGATCTCCTAAACGAGGAAGCAATCCCTTGTTTTTTAATTTAATGGTTTTAGTTAGTTAGCTTATGGCAGCGCTCTGCAAAACTTTAAATGATTGCGATTTTAGCTAATTTATTCTCTCATTGGTCCTGGGCAAAAAATGGTTGACTTTATAAATGGCTCGTGTTAGAGGAATGTGACCGTTTACACAACCCGGGTTTATCAAATAAATAGATGGGTTGGGAAGCCTGCCGTATCAATGATAAAGCGGGATGAGGCTTCGTGAAGGAAGAAACCAGAAATTACGTTAAGTTATTAGCAATGGCCAGCACCATGGGCATATCCATGGTGCTGGCGCTGGTTATCGCCATCGTTATCGGCTATTATCTGGATAAATGGTTTCAGACCAGCCCTGTTTTCTTTCTAATTTTTATGGTCTTGGGGATCGTAGCCGGGTTCAGAAATATCTACGTGATCATGAAAAGGACTGAAAAAGATATTAAATGAACAGGGGGTTGTCTATTTGGAAAGTAGGATCTCTCGAAGATCCTTTTCTTAATAAGGTACGGCTTATGAACGGGGCGGTATTCGCCCTGTTGCTTTTGGGCAGTATGATATTTATGCCCCCCTTGTTTACCTTCGGAGTGGCTTTGGGAGGCTTGATCGTTCTGGTCAATTTTCACCTCCTGTACCGTATTTTAAAAAAAGCCTTTATTCCCGATCACCTGGCCAGTCCCAAGTCGGTCATCATTAAATACTACCTGCGGTTGTTGGGCACCGGCCTAATCTTGTATTTTTTAATTGCCAAAAGGCTGGTTGATCCTCTGGGCTTGGTGGTTGGTTTGTCGGTGGTCGTCATCAACCTGATCCTGCTGGGGTTTAATGAAATGAGAAAAATCCTTTTTAAGGTTAAGGAGGCTAATTAATTCATGGAGCACCCGATTTTATTTATCACCAAATTACTTGAAACCATCGGGTTAGGTCATTTCGCCCATGCCTATCCCCATGTGACTTATACCTGGCTGATCATGTTATTATTGATTGTATTTTCCCTTCTGGCCGTAAAGTCATTGAAGATGATCCCGGTCGGAGGCCAGAATCTTTTTGAAATGGTTGTCTCGGGCCTTGAAAACTTTCAGGTGGACACCATGGGAGAGCACGGGCGAAAGGTGTTTCCTTTGATCGCCACATTGTTTATTTTTATATTCATTTCTAATGCCTTGGGCTTGATCCCGGGTTTTTATTCCCCTACAGCCAGCCTCAACACGACCCTGGCCTGCGCCCTGATTGTTTTTTTCACAACGGAAATCATCGGTATTCAAACTCACGGGTTCAAATATATCAAACAATTCCTTGGACCAGTCTGGTGGCTGGCCCCGTTGATGCTCCCTATTGAGATCATCAGTCACCTTTCGCGGGTGCTCTCTTTGACGCTTCGTTTGTTCGGAAACATCATGGGGGAGGACCTGGTTTTGATAATCCTTATTTTTTTGGCCGGAAAATTTCTGGCCCCTTTGCCAATGATGTTCCTGGCCTTGTTCACCAGTTTCATCCAGGCCTTTGTCTTTGCCCTGCTGTCGATGATTTATATTTCTACCGCCATGGAGGAAGCACATTAAGTAATTGCCGATTTCGGATTGCAGAATAAAAGGAGAACACATTAATTAAAAATTAAAGGATTCAAATGATAGGGGTGGATAGTTCAAAGTGAAGTCACTTGAACCCTGGAATCCTTGAATCCCTGAACCCTTTAGTTCAATTTTTCAATTTTAGGAAGAAGGCGAATCTTCATAAGAAAGGAGGATGATTTAATGGTAAAAAAAGTAGCTCTATTGACCATAACCGCCCTGCTCAGCATGGTGGCTATGGCCTTTGCCGAAGCCAATCCCCAAGTGGCTGCTGCCGGACTTAACGTCTATTACGGCGTGGTCCTAGCCGCCGGTCTGGGTATTGCTATTGCCGCCCTGGGAACCGGAATCGGTCAAGGTCTGGGATTGAAGAGCGCAGTGGAAGGAGTGGCACGGAACCCAGAGGCCTCCGGTAAGATTATGGTGACCATGATTATCGGTCTGGCCATGATCGAGTCCCTGTGTATCTATGCTTTGGTTGTTTCTTTGATCCTTTTGTATGCCTATCCTATGGCGACACCGATTGCCAAGATGATCGGTTTACCTTTGTAATTGACAATAAAGGGGCTGTTGGACCAACGCCAATAGCCCCATTTTTTTCATCGGTCATGTGTTTTAATTCACATTTAATTTTAAGGACCCATTGTGAAATTCTCAAAGATACCCACTGCAACCATCACCCGCTTATCCCGCTATTCGCGTGCCCTCGAAGAATTGGAAAAACAGCGGGTCAATGTAATCTCTTCTGAAAAATTGGCCCGATATTGTGAGGTCAACTCTGCTCAGATCCGAAAGGATCTGGCCTACTTCGGAGAATTCGGGGTCCGTGGCGTCGGTTATGTGATCAAAGAACTCCTTTTTGAAATAAAAAGGATCCTGGGTTTGAACAAAGTTTGGCATCTGGGTATTATCGGTATGGGGAATATGGGCTATGCCTTAATAGATCACAGCAATTTCCCCAGGCAGGGCTATCATTTCGTAGCGGCTTTTGACAACGATCCTCGGAAAATAGGCAAGATGTTATCTCAGGGGTTTCCCATTTCTCCCATGTCGGAACTTGAAGAAATTGCCCTGGAACGAAATATTGAGATCGCCGTGATCGCCACCCCGGCTGATAAAGCCCAGGAAGTGGCCAACCTGGTTACCAGGACCCCTATTCGAGGGATCTTGAACTTTGCCCCGATCCAATTGCATGTACCGGAAGGGTTTATCGTTCATCATATTGATTTTACAGTAAAACTTGATAGACTGGCTTACCTTTTGGGAAATATGGACGCGGAATCTCCCAAGTCTTCAACCATGAAAAGCCCCTGGATTTCCAAGCACCTGCTTTAAAAATCGCCCGGTATAGGATTGGAGATTTTCAGCCAATACCTCAGGTACTCCCAGCCCGATGACTTGCCCTCCCTCATCTCCCCCTTCAGGACCCAGATCGATTATATAATCGGCAGTCTTGATAACATCCAGATTGTGTTCAATAACGACTACGGTATTGCCCATTTCCACCAGACGATTAAGGACCTCCAATAATTTTTGTATGTCGGAAAAATGCAGGCCGGTTGTGGGTTCGTCGAGGATATAGAGGGTCTTTCCGGTTGACCGTTTGCTCAATTCCCGGGACAGCTTGATCCTTTGAGCCTCTCCGCCGGAAAGGGTGGTGGCCGGCTGTCCTAAACGGATGTACCCTAAGCCCACCTGCATTAAGGTCTCCAGCTTATCCCGTATGGCCGGGATGGCTTCGAAGATAATCAAGGCCTGATCGACCGTCAGGTCCAGGACCTGGGCGATGTTCATCCCTTTATAAAGGACTTCCAGGGTATCCCGGTTATAACGACTGCCGTGACAGACCTCACAGGTAACATAGACATCCGGCAGGAAATGCATTTCTATTTTCATCAACCCATCCCCATTGCAGGCCGGACAACGCCCTCCGCGGACATTAAAACTGAAACGGCCGGGTTTATAGCCCCGCGATCTGGCTTCGGGGGTCCTGGCAAAAAGGTCCCGGATTGTGGTAAAGAGTCCGGTGTAGGTGGCCGGATTTGACCTCGGGGTCCGACCGATCGGTGACTGATCGATGTTGATGACCTTGTCGATCAGCCTGACCCCTTTCATTTCCTGGACCCGGCCGGCCCGTTGCTTGGAGCGGTACAGTCGCTGGGCCAGGGTCTGATAAAGGGTATCAATAATTAAGGTGCTTTTCCCGGAGCCGGAGACACCGGTTACACAGGTAAAAACTCCGAGAGGGATCGAAACATCAATCTGTTTAAGATTGTTTTCCGAGGCCCCTTTAATGTGTAAATGCCCTTTTTTATGAGGGCGGCGCCGGGGAGGAATAAGAATGGTCCGCCTCCCTGATAGATATTGTCCGGTCAGTGACCCCGGGTCCTTTAGCAATGCTTCGGGGGTACCGCTGAAGACCACCTGCCCCCCATGTTCCCCTGCCCCAGGCCCCATATCGATGACGTAATCGGACGAAAGGATGGTATTGGCATCGTGTTCGACGACCAGGACCGTGTTTCCGATGTCCCGAAGGGTCTTCAGGGTCTGCAAGAGCCGAAGATTGTCCCGGGGATGGAGCCCGATGCTCGGTTCATCCAGGACATAAAGGACCCCCATCAAATGAGAGCCGATCTGGGTGGCCAGACGGATGCGCTGTCCTTCACCGCCGGACAAGGTGGCGGAAGTTCTATTGAGGGTCAGGTAATCCAGCCCCACATTGACCAGGAATTCAAGGCGGTCGTTGATCTCTTTCAATATTCGACGGCCGATCTGGGCCTGCCGGTCGGTGAGCTGTAAGGCATTAAACCAGGTCCCGGCTTCTTTCACCGAAAAGGCCGTGACCTGATAGATGGAAAGACCCTGGAGTTTGACGGCCAGGCTTTCCTTTTTCAACCTCGTCCCTTTACAGGTGGGACAGGGGCGGACATTCATGAATCTCTCCAGTTCCTCCCGGATCATAGAGGAATCGGTTTCCCGGTAACGCCGGTCCAGGTTAGGGATGACCCCTTCAAAAGGCCGTTCATAGAAATGTTTTCGCCCCTCTTTTTCAAAATAAAACCGGATCGATTCGTTACCGGAACCATGGAGCAGGATTTCCTTTACCTTGGCCGGCAGGTCTTTAAAAGGGGTATAAAGGTTAAAATGATAATGGCTGAACAGGGCATCAAGGGTCTGTTGAAAATAGACGGAAGACCGGTTTTCCCAAGGGACTACGGCCCCTTCCCGAAGATTCAGGTTCGGATTCGGTACGATCAGGTCGGGGTCAAAGTACATTTTGGTCCCCAGCCCGTCGCAGGTCGGGCAGGCCCCTTGGGGATTATTAAAGGAAAAGAGTTGAGGGGTCAACTCCGGTAAGCTGATGTCGCATCGGTCGCAGGAAAATCGTTCGCTAAAAAGGACCTCTTCTCCACTTCCTAAAAGGACCCGAAGGAATCCCTGGGAGAGCTTCAAGGCCAGTTCCACCGAATCGGTCAGGCGGCGATGCAGCCCTTCCTTGACCACCAGACGGTCCACCACGGCTTCGATGGTGTGTTTCTTTTTCTTGTCCAAGGAGATGTCTTCTTCCAGTTCCCGGAATTCACCGTTGATCCGGACCCGGACAAACCCTTCCCGTTTTAATTGTTCCAGAAGTTTTTGATGCTCCCCCTTGCGGCCGGTGACCAAAGGGGCCAGGAGTTGGATCCTGGTCCCGGCCGGGAAGGCCATCAACTGATCGACGATTTCCTGGACCGACTGGGAGGAGATCTTTTGCCCGCACTGCCAGCAATAGGGTTCTCCAATTCGGGCAAAAAGGACCCGGAGAAAATCGTATATTTCCGTTACCGTTCCCACCGTGGAACGAGGATTTTTGCTGCTTGTTTTCTGTTCTATGGAAATGGCCGGGGAGAGTCCTTCAATATAATCCACGTCGGGCTTGTCCATTTGTTCCAGAAACTGGCGGGCATAAGCGGACAGGGATTCCACATACCGCCGCTGTCCTTCCGCATAGATGGTGTCGAATGCCAGAGTGGATTTGCCGGACCCGGAGAGACCGGTGATGACCACCAATTTGTCCCGGGGGATGACCACATCGATATTTTTCAGGTTATGTTCCCTGGCCCCTTTGACCAGGATCCGGTCTAAGGCCATCAGGGTTTCCTCCGGGCAAAAGCGGAGGCCAGCAAAATAGACTGAATCAGGCTGTCCGGGTTGGCGATCCCTTTACCGGCGATATCAAAGGCCGTGCCGTGGTCCACCGAAGTGCGGATAAAGGGCAGGCCCATGGTGATATTGACGGCCTTATCGAAATGGAGAAGTTTTAGAGGGATGAGCCCCTGATCGTGATAGTGGGCCACCACCGCATCGTAACGGCCTTGGGCGGCCCAATAAAAAAGGGTATCCGGTGGATAAGGGCCGGAGACGTTCATCCCCTGATCCCGGGCCGCCTGGATTGCCGGGCTAATAATCGTTTTTTCTTCCGAACCGAAGGCTCCCTGTTCTCCGGCATGTGGATTAAGCCCGGCCACGGCTATATGGGGAGCTTTGATCCCAAAAAAACCAGTCAAAGTGAAATGAGTCAGTTCAATACTCCGGAAAATTTTTGTAGTATCCAATCTCCGAATGGCTTTTTTAAGGGAGAGGTGGATGGTCACCAGGCTGACCTTTAATTGCTCTCCGGCCAGCATCATGCCAAAGGCCCTGGTTCGGGATAATTTTGCCAGTAACTCAGTATGGCCGGTAAAAGAGGGACGAAAGCGGCGGATCATTTCCTTGCTGACAGGGCAGGTGACCAGGGCCTCAACCTGGCCTTTTAAAGCCGACTTTGCGGCCAGATGGATATATTGTATGGTCTGAGGCCCCCATTGAGGATCCGGTCGGCCCGGGATCCATTGATCGACAGGCAAACAGGAGGCCTCATACAGCAGGGGTGATTCTTTCATGTCTTTGGCCTGTTCAATTGTTCGAATCGATTGGATATGAAACGACTTCCCCAATCTCCGGGCGGATGCTTCCAAGACCCGCCGGTCTCCGATAATCAGGGGGCGACAGGCTTTCAGGACCAGAGGATTATCCAGGGACTTGAGGATAATCTCCGGTCCGATTCCGGCCGGATCTCCCATGGTGATAGCTATAAGGGGTTTTTTCATTTTGGCTTTCAAAAATTAAAATTTGAATTAATCATTTTAACCGAAAAGCTTTTTTTTCTCAAGTCCAATTTAAAAATGAAAAGAGGCAAGAAGCTATGGGCAAGGGGCTATGGTTAGTGTGAAAATACCCTATTTCATCCCCTTCCCTCCCCCCTCGGAGAGGGAGGGTTAGGGAGGGGGGGATATTTTCATGCTTCGTGGCGCCCCCAAGGGGCAAGAAAGGATTGTTAGTTAAATAACACCTCGGGCCTATGGCTTAATTTTCTTTAAGCCAGAAATTCCCGGCTGTCTCCCACGATGCTTTCCAAAGGCAGGGCGATCAGTCCTGTTCTGGCTAATTCCTTGATTTTAAAAGGGGCCAAGGCCATCAGCAGGGTGTTGACTCGGCGTTCGTTGCCGGAAAATTCCAGCGTGGCCGTTTGATCGGATATGTCCACAATGGCGGCCCCGAAGGAATTGGCCACTTGGATCAATTCAACGCGTTTTTCCGGCGGCAAATAGACGGTCATCAGGATCAATTCCCGGGTGATGGATTGGGAATATTTCAAATCAATGACGCCGATGACATCAATCAATTTCCTGAGCTGCTTGGTCACCTGTTCCAGGATCGACTCGTCTCCGGTGACCACCATCGTAATCCGGGTGATGTCCGTCCTTTCGGTGACCCCGGCTACAATACTTTCAATATTATAAGCCCGCCGAGCGAAGAGGCCGGCCACATGGGACAGGACCCCGGGGTGGTTTCGAACCAAAACTGAAATGACCTGACGCATAATTATTGCTCCTCGATAAATTCGCTGATGCCTTTTCCGGCCGGGACCATGGGAGTGACATTTTCTTCCGGGGCCACCCTAAAGTCGATTAAATAGGGTTCAGGATACGACAAAGCCTCTTCCAGGGCCGGGATGACCTCTTCCGAGGTTCGAACGACCTTTCCTTTGATCCCATACCCTTCGGCAACTTTGACAAATTCTGGGTTGAATTCAAAATGGGTCTGGGAATAGCGTTTGTCGCAAAAAAATTCCTGCCATTGGCGGACCATGCCCAGATAGCCGTTATTGAAGAGACATATCTTGACCGGGATATTATAGGTCCGGGCCGTAGCCAGTTCCTGGATGTTCATCTGAAAACTGCCGTCTCCGGAAATCACGACCACGGTTTTGTCCGGGCAACCCACCTGGGCCCCGATGGCCGCCGGGAAACCAAAACCCATAGTTCCCAATCCCCCTGAAGAAATAAAGGATCTGGGTTTGGTCGAGGTGATATATTGGGCCGCCCACATCTGGTGCTGTCCTACATCGGTGGCTACAATCAGTTCAGGGGTTTTTAAAGCATTAACGCATTCCAAAATATATTGGGGCTTGAGTTCCCCTTCTTTCTTATAATGCAGGGGAAACTCCTTCCTCCACTGAGCGATCCGGTCCAGCCACTTTTTCCGTTCGATAAATTTGATTTTCCCCTGGATTTGTCCAAGGACGGTTTTCAAATCGCCCACGATAGGAATGTCTATATTGACCCTTTTACCGATTTCCGCCGGATCGATATCCACATGGATGATCCTGGCCTGGGGGGAAAATTTATTGACATCACCGGCTACCCGGTCATCAAATCGCACCCCCAAGGCCAGGACCAGGTCCGAATGATAAACGGAATAGTTGGCATAGCGGGTCCCGTGCATACCGAGCATGCCCAGGGAAAGGGGATCGTCTTCCGGGAAACTTCCCTTTCCCATCAGGGTGGTGGTAATCGGGATATTGGCCGAGCGGATAAAGGCCGCCAGTTCTTCGGTAGCCCCGGCCGAGATGACGCCGCCCCCCACATAGGCTACCGGTCTTTCGGCTTCCTTGACGGCCCGGATCATGGCCTCGATCTGTTTGGGATGCCCTTTAACCGTCGGATGGTAACTGGGGAGCTGAACTTCCTTGACCGGTTTGTATTTGGTGCGGGCCTCCTGGATGTCCTTGGGTATGTCCACCAAGACAGGCCCGGGCCGGCCGGTCCGGGCGATATAAAAGGCCTCTTTAAGAATCCGGGCTAGATCGTTTAAGTCTTTGACCAGGTAATTATATTTGGTGATCGGGATACTGATCCCGTAAATATCGGCTTCTTGAAAGCTGTCGTTACCGATCATGGAGGTGGCGACTTGTCCGGTCAAGGCCACCATCGGCACGGAGTCCATATAGGCATTGGCCAGACCGGTTACCAGATTGGTCGCTCCCGGCCCGGAGGTGGCGATACAGACCCCCACCTTTCCGGTGGCCCGGGCATAGCCGTCGGCCGCATGGGCCGCGCCCTGTTCATGGCGGGTGAGGATGTGCCGAATAGGGCAATGATAAAGGGCGTCATAAAGGGGGATGACCGCTCCTCCGGGAAAACCAAAGAGGACATCCACCCCTTCTTCCTGTAAAACTTCGACGATAATTTCAGAACCTTTTTTTAATCCCGAAGACATAATGCTAGGCATCCCTTCTGCTGTCTAAAGCCATCTTGATCGTCCAGTTATCCATATATTTGAGATCCCCTCCCATGGGAATCCCATAAGCAATCCTCGTTAATCTGATTTCCGGCCTTCTGGTCTTGATCTGTTCCACTAAAAAGGAAACGGTGGCTTCTCCCTCCGTGGTAGGATTGATCGCCAGAACGATTTCGGAAATTTTTTCCTTCTCAAGTCGTTCCAATAACTCCCGGATACGTAAATCCTTTGGGCCGACCCCGTCGATAGGAGACAAGGTCCCTTGAAGCACATGATACTTTCCTTTGAGGCCACCGGCCTTTTCCAGGGCCAGCAGATCACCGGGTCCTTCCACCACACACAAGATCCCTGATTCCCGACTATGGTTTTCGCAAAGAGGACAGGGGTCTGCCTCGGTTAAATTAAAACAGACCGAACAGGAACGGATCTTCTCCTTAACGTCCGTCAGGGTGCGGGCCAATTCGGCTACTTCCGCTTGGGGTCGTCGAAGGATATGCAAGGCCAGACGGGTGGCCGTTTTCTCACCCAATCCCGGAAGGCGGGAAAGAGAAGCAATCAACCGGGCCAAGGGTGGGGGATAGACCGCTGTTCCCATAATTAAAATAGCCCGGGGATTTTAAGTCCCCCGGTAACCTTGGCCATTTCCGTGGCAGCCATTTCCTGGACCTTGCGCAGAGCGTCATTCACAGCGGCCTGGATCAGGTCCTGGAGCATCTCCACATCTTCCGGATTGACGACTTCTGGTTCTATCTTGACCGAAAGGATCTCCTGGCGGCCGTTGGCTGTTACGGTCACCATACCGCCCCCGGAGGAAGCCTCTACGGTTTTATTGCCCATTTCTTCTTGGATCTGGGCCAATCGATTTTGCATCATCTTAGCCTGGTTCATAATGTTGCCTAAGTTTTTCATAGACCTTTCTCCTGTTTCCTGTTTCCCTGAACTTTTTTAATCAAAAGTCATTTTTTTTGTATTTTAAAAAAAAATCCATGAATTGTAAAGTATTCTTTGGTAGTTTCAAAACGTCTCGAAAAGGGAGCGCTTCGCTGGCAGGTCGATTCTTTTCCTGTTGCCTCCCTCCGCTCACCATCAAACTGGGGGAGGTTCAGGAGCCGTTTTAACGGAATACCTGCTTAAAGGCCTGCAGGGTTTTATCGACATCGGCATCGGAGATATCGAGATGGGTGACCAGACGGATCTGGGTCTTGCCGAAGGCATGGATTAAAACGCCCTTTCCCCTCATGGCCTCAGCTACCTGCAAAGGCGTTTTCCCGCTATCGGTCACATCAAAGATGACGATATTTGTTTCCACTTGGCCGGGATCGATGGAGACCCCCGGGCATTTGGAAAGACCGAGAGCCAGGTGTTTGGCCCGATCATGATCTAATTTTAGTCTTTCCAAATGATGGTCCAAGGCATAGATCCCCGCAGCCGCCAGGATTCCGGCCTGACGCATCCCCCCGCCGAACATTTTACGAAACCGGTGGACACGAGCAATAAAGTCCGAAGAACCGGCCACCAGGGACCCGACAGGGGCCCCCAATCCTTTTGAAAGGCAAACCGATACAGAATCAGCCCATTGGGCATATTCTCCCGGTCCGACCCCCGAGGCCGCCGATGCGTTCCAAAGTCTCGCTCCGTCCAGATGGACCAGAAGGTCTTTGGATTTGGCCAGTTTGAAGATCTCGGATATGTTTTTTATGGGATAAACGGATCCGCCTCCCCGATTATGGGTGTTTTCGAGACAGACAAGCCTAGATACCGGAAAGTGGGCGTCAAAAGGTCGTATGGCTCCCTCGACCTGAGAAACATCCAGGATACCGCGGGTCCCCGGGAGACAGCAGAATTGGACTCCCGATAAAGCGGCCCCTGCCCCGCCTTCAAAATTGTAGGCATGGGAAAAATTTTCGAGGATAACCTCGTCTCCTGGTTGCGTGTGAGACTTAACGGATAACTGGTTAGCCATCGTCCCGGAGGGAACAAAAATGGCCCTCTCCTTTCCCAGCAGTCCGGCCACTTTTTCCTGCAGGGTGTTAACCGTAGGGTCTTCCCCATAGACGTCATCGCCTACCTCGGCCTTGGCCATCGCCTTTCGCATAGCCGGTGTGGGCTTGGTGACCGTATCACTTCTCAGATCGATCAAGGTCTTCATTTTTCCTCCTATGGATTGACCCATTTAAAAGTTGCGGAGACTTGTTAATTAAAAAAAAGAAAGAATCGGAGCTGACAGAAAGAAGAACTTAAAATGATTCTTTTTTATAAGCCATCCCGATGAGCGGGTAAACGACCATACCGGAGAGGACGGCAATATCCTCGGCCGACAGGTATTTCGAGATGCTGGCATCAAAGAGAAGGTTGCCGTCGGGCGGAAATTCATCGTCTCCGGCCCAGAGAATCAGACAGACGGAAATTCGGGGGAAAACCTGAAAGCCCAGGGAGGCATCCCCTTCTTCCCGTTGTACTCCGCCCAGGCCGGTTCCCAGTTCGATTAGCAGTCCTGGATTTTTCCCAAAGGTCTGAACCAGAGGATCCTTGGCCCTTTTGGCAAAAGCCGAATAATAAAATTCCCCGGAAGGGATTTCGCGGAAGGTGACCCAGGTATTGGTCAGAGGAGCACCCGTGGCCTGAATCAGGTAATGCATGATCAGTCCCTGTTCCTGGAGCGAGAGTTCTTTTGTGCCTTCAGGGGTAATCACTTCCCCCTCAGGCCAAGTGATTTGGATCTTCCGGTTGAGAAAAGGTAATTCAAGGACGGCCCCTTTTGTTTCCAGCTGATAAACCGTTCCACTGTTCCGGGCCAGGGCTTGCGGGTCTTTTTGTTTGAATGCCTCCCGGGCAATCTCCAGAGTGTTCTTATAATCGTCTACTCGGGGCATCGGGCTTCCTTTTGGCTGCATTGGGTGCAGATGGTCTTGTCTTTGAGATCGATCAGACGATAGCCCCGGGCGCAGATCTGATCCCGCAGCCGGTCGGCCTCGGCGAACTCTTTCCGCCGGCGGGCCGTTTCCCGGCGATTTAACAGGTTTTGCACTTCCACCGGCAACCCCGTTTCCGGGAAGTCCAGGATCTGCAATACTGAATTGACATTTCGCAGGACCTGGTCGATTTCCGTAAATTCCGAGGCTGAGATCCTTTTTCCCACCAGGATGGGATTGATGGCCCGGACTAGTTTGAATAAGGCCGACAGGGCCAGGGCAATGTTCAGGTCATCATCCATAGCCTCCTTAAACTGGGTCTTAAAAAGGAAAAGGGTTTCTCCCACCTCGGCGGTTTCCTCCGAACCGGGCTGAACCGTATAGAGTTTTTGAATAAATTCATCCAGACGTTTTAAGGTCTTCCGTGAGGCCTCCAGGGACTTCAGGGTAAAGGCCAGGGGTTTACGGTAGTGGGTGGAAAGGAGCCAGTAGCGGATCTCGCGTCCGGTAAACCCCTGCTCCAGGATATCCCGCAAGGTCCGGGCATTGCCGGCGGCCCTGGACATCTTCTTTCCATCCACCATGACCAATTCGCTGTGCAGCCAATAATTGACGAATTTTTTCCCGCTGGCGGCTTCGCTGATGGCGATTTCATTTTCATGATGGGGGAAAATCAGATCCACGCCGCTGGTATGGATGTCAAAGGTCTCTCCCAGGTATTTCTGGGCCATGGCTGAACACTCGATATGCCACCCCGGACGGACATTACCCCATTCGCTGGCCACATAAATTCCTTTTTTCAGTTCCGCCAGATTGGAGCGCTTGAGCAGCGTAAAGTCCCTGGGGTTGTCCTTCTCATATTCATCCAGGTCCACGGTTTTTCCCACCTGGATCTGTTTTAAATCCACCCGGGAAAGACGGCCGTAATCCTTAAACCGGGAGATGTCAAAATATAAGGATCGGAGTTTTTCATAGGCAAAGCCTTTGTTCAGTAACGTCCGGGTCAGGGCGAGCATGTCTTCCACATGTTCACTGGCCTTGGGATAATGGGCGGCCCGCTTGATTCGCAGGGTATCGATGTCTTTTAAGAATTCTTCCGCATAATAACCGGTAAACTCGTTTAAAGGCTGCCCTGCGGCCTCGGCCCCAAAAATGGTCCGATCATGCAAATCAGTGATATTCATGATATGGAAAACTTCCAGGCCCTTGAATTCCAGATAACGGCGCAGCAGGTCGGCCATAACAAACCGTCGGCAAGGACCCAGATGAAGCAGATTATCCACCGTCGGACCGCAGGAATAGATGGAGACTTTCCCTTCTTTTATCGGGACAAAAGCTTCTTTTTCCCGGGTCAGGGTATTATAAAAGACCAAGCCGGCCTTTTCCTTTTCCGCAAACAGGGTTGTGCTCAGATACCGTTCTCCTCCGTCCGGGCAGATGACCACGATCAGCCCTTTTTTCATATTTTGGGCCTGATGCAGGGCTGCGGCGACAGCCGCTCCGGAACTCATCCCCACCAGGAGCCCTTCTTCCCGGGCCATCTTCCGGGCGATATCAAAGGCTTCCTCGTCTTCCACATGCATTACTTCGTCCAGGATGCTTTTATCATAGATCCCCGGTTTATAGGATTCTTTCATGTTTTTGAGTCCCTGTATCTTATGGCCCAGATAAGGTTCCACCCCGATGATTTTAATGGCCGGATTCAATTCTTTCAGCCGCCGGGTCATACCCATCAGGGTTCCGGTGGTCCCCATGGTGGCCACGACCATGGTCACCTTACCTTTGGTTTGTTCCCAGATTTCCAGCCCTGTGCCCTGGTAATGGGCGTCGATATTGTCCGGATTGTTAAATTGATCGAGAAGGCAGTATTGGTCCGGATGCTCCCGGGCCATCTGATACACCGTTTCGATGGAACCGTCGGTCCCCTGGTGGGCCGGGGTCAAAAGGAGCCTGGCCCCGTAAGCCTTGAGGATCTTTTGCCGTTCCACACTGGCCGATTCAGGCATGGTCAACAGGAGAGGATAACCTTTGACGGCCGCCACCATGGCCAAACCGATTCCGGTGTTTCCGGAAGTGGCTTCGATGATGGTCTTGCCTCTGGTCAGGACTCCGCTTTTTTCCGCGGACTCGATCATAGACAGGGCGATGCGGTCCTTGACCGATCCCCCGGGATTAAAGGATTCTATTTTAGCCCAGAGGGTTACCTTTTTATTGGGATTCAACCGGTTCAATCGGACCAGGGGTGTATGACCGATCAGTTTTAGGATGTCGGGATAAGCCTGTTTCATGACCTTACTGCTTTCTTTTGGTTTTCTTTTTATTGATTCGTTCATATAAAGCGATCTGTTCGGAAATTGAGAGCTTCTTATGAGCCGCTTTTTGGGGAGACCGGCACAGGCGACAACGATCCTGAGAACAGCCCTGACAAAAACGGCAGTCCGGACAAGGACGTTTTTTCAAAACAACGGGGGCAAGGTTCAAGGGGCAAGGTTGAGGATTCAAGGGTCGAGGTTCAATCAATTGATAAGGAGGAAATACTTTTTTATGTTCCTTTTCCCTTTGGCCTATTGCCTCTTGCCTATCGCCTATTTCTTGTTTGCTTTTACTTCGCACCTTGCACCTTATCCCTTAAACCCTGGCCCTTTCCCCTTTCGCCTATTGCCTGTTTTTATTCCACCGTTACACTCTTGGCCAGGTTGCGGGGCTGATCTACGTCGGTCCCCCGCAAGACGGCAATATGATAAGCCAGCAATTGCATGGGGATAGAATAAATAATCGGGGAAAGCCCCCATCCCACCCTGGGGAGGCGGATTTGTTCCTGGGCTTTAAATTCCTGCCGAGTCCCTTTTTCTTCATCCGTAAAAGAGATAATGATCCCTCCGCGGGCCCTCACCTCTTCCATATTGCTGAACACCTTCTCCTGAATATCGTTTTGGGGGACCAGAAAAACCGTGGGCATCTTCTCATCAATCAGAGCGATGGGACCATGTTTCATTTCACCGGCCGGATATCCTTCGGCATGGATATAAGAGATTTCTTTTAATTTCAAGGCCCCTTCCAGGGCAATGGGGTAATGGATGCCCCGGCCCAGAAATAAAAAATCCTGGGCCTGAAAATACTTCTGGGCAATAGCCTGAATCTGGTCTTCCCCCTCCAAAACCTGCTCGATTCCATGGGGGATGCGTAGCAATTCCTGGATCATGGCCAGCCGGTCTTTCCGGGTAATCTTTTTAAGAGTTTGACCGAAATATAGAGTCATCAGAAAAAGGGCCGTCAACTGGGTGGTAAAGGCCTTGGTCGAGGCCACTCCTATTTCCGGGCCGGCATGGGTATAGATCACCCCGTCGGCCTCCCGGGCAATACTGCTCCCTACGACATTACAGACAGCCAAAACCCTGGCCTTTTTCTTTTTGCCCTCCCGTAAGGCGGCCAGGGTATCGGCCGTCTCTCCGGATTGGGAAATCAGGATCAGCAGGGTCTTGGGATTGACGATCGGATTCCGGTAACGGTATTCCGAGGCATAATCCACGGCTGTGGGGATGCGGCAATATTCTTCCAGAAGAAATTTGCCGACCAGGGCTGCATGCCAGGCCGTTCCGCAGGCAACGATATGGACCTGATCGATCTCTTTTAATTCCTCGGCGGTCAAGCCGATTTCCGGCAGGAGGACCTCCCCTTTTTCCGGTGAAACCCGGCCGCGAAAGGTATCGATAATCGCCTGGGGTTGTTCGAAGATCTCTTTCTGCATGAAATGTTTATAGCCGGCCTTTTCGGCCATGACCGGGCTCCAGGTGATCTTCTGGACTTCCTTTTTAATTATTTTCTTTTTTAAAGAAAGGATCCGGGGAAAGGGTTTCTCAATTACAGCCATTTCTCCGTCTTCGAGATAAATGACCCGGCTGGTATGATGGAGAAAGGCCAGAACGTCGGAGGCAATAAAAAATTCCCCTTCCCCAATCCCCACGATCAAGGGACATTCTTTTCGGACGGCCACGATCCGATCCGGGTCCTGGCTGTCCATGATAACCAACGCATAAGAGCCTCGGATCTTTTCCTGGGCCGTTTGAACGGCTTGAACCAAATCCTGACCTTTTATATATTTGTCGATTAGATGAGCGACAATCTCAGAATCGGTTTCCGATGAAAATTGACAACCTTCAGCCGAGAGTTGTTTTTTAAGATCCAGATAATTTTCGATGATCCCGTTATGGACCAGAGCGATCCGTCCGGCTACATGGGGATGGGCATTGGTCTCCGAGGGCCGGCCGTGGGTGGCCCAGCGGGTATGTCCGATACCGATCCGGCCGGAAACAGGGCTTTGGGAAAGAAGACGGCCCAATTCACTGAGTTTGCCCTGGCTCCGACGCACCTCAAAGTGTTCGTTTTGGATCAGGGCGATTCCAGCCGAATCATAGCCCCGGTATTCCAATTTTTTTAACCCTTCAAAAATGACCTCAACGGGATTTTGAGGACCGAGGTATCCGATAATACCGCACATAATAGGCTCCTTTCCGCAACGGCATTCTTTTGGCCAATAAGGGGCAAAGGCTCAACCATGCGTTAATCCAAGGTAAAGGTCGGGGTTCGGAATGGTGAGTTTAAGCTCCGAACTGATTACTCCAAACTCAAACCGGCCCCTTTGAATCCTTCGCCCTAACCAGGCTTTTGTTGGTCCAGGAAAACGGAGGGACAATAGTCCCATCCTTAATCATAGCTGATTCTATAACAACATGAGAAGAAATGACACAGTTAGAACCGATCCGGGTCTTCCCCCGAATCAGCGTGAAGGGACCGATGACCGTATCAGATCCAATTTGGACCGAACTTTCAATATAAGTGGTCATCGGATCGATAATATTGACCCCCCGGAGCATCCAGTCCTTGAGGATTCTTTGTCGAAGCACCTGACTGGAACGGGACAGTTCAGACCGGTCGTTGATCCCCAGGACCTCTTCCGACTTGGGGTGAAAAATTGTCGACATGGGCAATTCCCGTTCCCGGGCCATTTGAACGAGGTCGGTCAGATAATATTCCTTTTGACTGTTTTTTCGCGTCAATCCGGAAAGGGATGAAAAAAGGAAGGCCGAATCGAAGCAATAAATCCCGGTGTTGATTTCCCGAATTTGCCTTTGCTGAGCTGTAGCATCTTTCTCTTCGACAATTTTAAGCAGGTGCCCTTGCGGGTCCCGGATAATCCGGCCGTATCCTTTTGGATTCTCCAATTCAGTGCTGATGAGGGTTAAAGCGGCCTTCCCGCGCCTATGGACTTGAAGCAATTTTTTCAAGGTTTCCTTTTCGATCAGAGGGACATCTCCGTAAAGGACCAACACCGTGCCCCGAAACGTTTTCATTTTTTTTTGGGCCAGTTGAAGGGCATGTCCGGTTCCTAACTGGGGAACCTGGTTGACAAAAATTCCCGGCCAGTCCCTGAAGGCCGCAACGACTTTTCCCGATCGATGGCCCACAACCAGGAGACTTTTTTGGGGTCTCAAACTCCCGGCCGCGTCCAACACATAACTCAGCATCGGTTTCCCCACCAGAGGGTGGAGCACCTTCGGAAGGTCCGATTTCATCCGGGTCCCCTTCCCGGCGGCCAGGATAACCACAGCTAAAGATTTTCTCGTCATTGAAATTGAAATTCCTTTTTTTTCTCAATTTTTAATGATTATTGGGGGAAAAGGCAAGTCAAAAGACTGATAGATGGATAAAAAAACCCAAAAATTCAGGGAAACAGGATAATTATCTCGAAACAATTCCATCACCGATCTTTTTTATCAACGCAACAAAGATGACAATAAATCAAAAAAATGGTATAGGAAATCCCAGACGAGCCTCGAATTTTTATCCTCAGGGTTAGAAAGGGAAAGGTCATGAAGAAAAGGACTTTGATTTAAAAAAAGAAGAGGAAATATTTTTTAATGTTCAAAATAATTTTTTGTTTGTCGGTACTGGTCTGGGCTTTTACGGCAAACGGATCCACAGAGGCCGAATTAAAAAAGATGACTTCCAATCTCCACTGGCTGGGGCATGATGCCTTTCGGATCGACGGGGATGGGGTGGTGATCTATCTGGATCCTTTTATGATTAAAGAAGGTCCCAAGGCCGATCTGATCCTGATTACTCATGATCATCCGGATCATTGTTCGCCGGCCGATGTGGCCAAAATTCAGAAGCCCGAGACCGTTATTGTCACCGTGGCCCAGGCCGCAGCTAAACTCAAGGGCCAGATCAAGACGGTAAAACCGGGAGACGAATTAACGATTCAAGGAATCTCCATAAAGAGCATCCCGGCCTACAACGTGAATAAATTTCGCAGCCCCGGTGTACCCTTCCATCCCAGGGAATCGGGCTATGTCGGTTTTATAATAACGGTTAAAGGACAGCGTATTTACCATGCCGGAGATACGGACTTTATTCCGGAAATGAAGGGAATTGGGGCGGATATCGCCCTTCTACCTGTAAGCGGCATCTATGTCATGACCGCTGAAGAGGCGGTTGAAGCCGCCACGGCCATAAAACCCAAGCTGGCCGTCCCCATGCATGTGGGCGGTCCGGCGGGTTCTCTTTCCGTTGCCGGAACTTTTAAGGAAAGGGCTGCGGTTCCAGTGATGGTGCTGCCTGTAGAGAAATAGATAAAAAATCAGGCTATAGGCAATGGGCTATAGGGATAGGCCATAAAACGTTCTTACTTCTTTATAACCCATTTTCTCGTGCCTATTTCCTTTTGCCTGACTTTTTTAATAAATCACCTCTTCCTTTTCAAGCTCCGCCATCTCTTCCCCGGACAGGCCGAGCATCTGCCCAAAAATTTCTTCGTTGTGCTCCCCAAGCAATGGAGAATGACGCTGTATCCGGGCCGGGGTTTCCGAAAACCGCCAGGGAGGGCCGACAACCCAATCCTTTCCCATAACAGGATGATCTACTTGGAAATATACTCCCCGTGCTTGTAGGTGAGGATCCTGAAAGAGCCCTTCCGAACTCAATGACGGGGCAGAACCTACCCCTGCTTCTTGTAATACTTTGGTGACTTCATAATAATCCCGGTCCATGGTCCATTGGTTAATAATCTCGTCCAGTACCCCCTGATTTTTAAGTCTGCCTTTAGAAGAAGAAAACCTGGCATCCTCCATCAATTCCGGCTTCCCCATGACCCGGCAAAGGGCCTGCCATTCCTCATCAGTGGCCACGGCAATACTGACCCAGTTATCCTCCCCTTGGCAGCGGTAGCAATTATGAGGCGCCAGGACCTCATCCTTATTGCCTTTTCGCCCGGCCACCCTGTGGTTCATGAAATAATCCAAAAATAAATCTCCGGCCAGAACCGCAATGGTCTCCTGAGAGGCCAAGTCGATATACTGTCCTTCCCCGGTCCTCTGACGATAGATCAAGGCGGCCAGTATAACAAAGGTTGAGGTGGTTGCGCTGCGAAGATCCATGGACCCCATAAAGTTGCTGGGCGGCCAGTCCTCATAGCCGGTAATATGGGAAACACCACCCAGGGCGGCAAAAGTCGGGGCGTAACCCACATATTCTCTCTCCGGTCCGGTTTGGCCGCAAGACGACGAGGAAAGGTAAATCAGGTCGGATTTGATATCCCTCAACACCTCATATCCCAAACCTAACCTCGGGATTACGCCGGGTCTCATATTCTCCATGACCACATCGCTTACCCGTACCAGTTGTTTGGCGATTTCAACCGCCTTCGGTTTGGACAAGTTCAGAGTAACGCTTTTTTTGTTCAGATTAAGATTATTGAAAACGGAAGATTCATTCGGGCCTGAAAATCTTCTGCCGGTACTGAAGGAAAGATTTCTGGCGTGGTCCAGTCTCCTTCGACTTTCTACTTTAATGACCTCGGCTCCAAGAAACCCCAACAAACAGGTGGCATAAGGGCCGGCCCAGGCCGAGGTGAATTCCGTAACACGAATTCCCGCTAACGGTCCATTATTCATTCATGGCTCCTTTATAAATCCCAAATTAGGTTTTTTAAAACGAAACAAAACGATTTTGAAATATTTTGGTTAACGGTTAAAATCGATTGTTTCAATCAACAACAACCCGAAACACGAAACCCGCAACGGGTTAAAAAACCCCCTCGTTTTTAAGGGCGGCCAGTTCTTCGTTGGAATATCCCAAATGACGGCCATAGATCTCCTCATTGTGTTCACCCAGCATAGGGGCGGCCTGGACCAGTTGCCAGGGTGTTTTTGAAAAACGATAGGCCGAGGAAGGAAAGGGGATTTTTCCCAAGACCGGGTGCTCCAAATCAACAAAAAAATTTCTGGCCTTGAATTGTTCCGAATGATAAATGTCCTCCGCAGTATTTACCGGCGCGATGGGGCAGCTTAAAGCCTGCCCCCTGCGGAATATCTCTTCTTTGGTATGTTGCATGGTCCACTCCATAATCCATTCATTGATTTGGCCGGCATTCTCTGACCGGACTAAAGCATTTTGACAACCATCCTCTTTGGCCCACTCCGGATCGCCGATTAGTTTAACCAGGGCCTGCCATTGATGCTCCTCCGGCATTACAACCACGATATAGCCGTCCTTACAAGGCATGATACCGCCGGGCATCCGTCTGACCTGATCGCCACCCCGGCTTATGACCACCTGGTCGTTAGCGAAGGTAACACTCTCCACCCGCTGCATGGACATCAGGGCCTCCTGTTTCGACATTTCGATGTACTGTCCCTTGCCGGTCAGGACCTTCCAATAGAAAGCGGCGGTGACGGCTACTACAGCCACGAGTCCTACGTCAAATCCGCTGCTGTGACCGCCGACCTTGACCGGTGGACGGTCCATGTCCAGAGCGGGGATGGGCAGCAAATATCCCTGGCCGCTGACGTGAACGGTGTTGAGTTGGTAGGCCTTATAATCCTTAAAGGGACCGCGATCTCCATAGGGGGTGATGGATATCATGATCAGACCGGGATTAAGGCTCTTGAGCTTTTCATAGCCCAGATCCAAGGCCTCCAGTTCACCCGGGGGCCGGTCCTCAATGAGCACATCCGTTTTTTCAACCAGTTTTTTAAAGATCTTTTTCCCTTCCGGTTTTTTAACGTCCAGCGTCAGGCCTTTTTTATTGCTGTTCAAATAGAGAAACAGTCCGCTTTTTTCCTGATGGGGGATATCTCCCGGGAACGGACCCCGTCTTCTGGAATCATCACCGGTGTGGGGCGGCTCAATTTTAAGAACCTCGGCGCCCATATCGGCTAATAGTTTGGAACAATAGGGTCCGCTGACCATATTACAATATTCTACGATCTTCATGCCCTCCAGGGCCCTTGGGGTCATTGACTTCCTCCTTCAAACAAAATAATTCTCCGTCACATCGAAAATCTTTTCCGTGTGCCCGTTTTTGATGGTTGGCGATGCCTGCTTATCGTTCTTGTTTATAAGATTACCCCTCTTTTTTATACGGCCTCAACTCTGCATCGAATATAACGGTGATAAGGGGTCCCGGCCAGGCGATCCCGATGAGTGTTTTTAGCCAACCTGTTCGCATTCGCTCCATATACTTTCCCCTGATGCACCAGGCCGAATCCATGGGGTATCACCAGGTAACCGGGCCTGGTCACTTCCGTGACTTCAAGTTCGATTGTTTCTTCCCCGGCTTCGGTGGTCACTTTAACCATCTGGCCGTCACTGAATCCGAACTTCGCCGAATCCTTCGGGTGCATAGTCGCCGTACAAGCCCGTTTCCCTTTGTTCCAGTCGGGATCGCGCATCTGCGTATTGGCATTCACATCCCAGTGCCGTCCGGAGGACATGACCAATGGGTATGCTTCCCCGTCTTCACTCAGTCGGTTCAGTTCCGGTACCGGTTCAATTTCCTCAAGCCATTGTCCCATCTCGGGTACATCCAGGTTGATACGTCCATCCTCGGTAGCCAATGACTTAAAATGGTCCCATGTTTTAGAATCGACTGAACCAATCCACAAACCTTCGGGATGTTCAAGGGTCGCTTTAAAAATATCTTCCCCAAGAGTGGGGGTTGGCTTGAGCCCTTCCCGTTCGGCTATTTCCTGAAATGAGGTCGGCAGGCTTTGCAAAGACCCCCAAAGGGATGCCAAATGAACCGAATCCAATTTTTTCCCCAGGGTTTTCCCCAAAATATAGGGCAAACTTCTTACGACCGCAGGATTAGTTTTTAAATATTGTGTCAGAGCCATCCCAAATTTTAACCGGTCTCCGCTATCGACTGCTCTATACAGTGTTTCAGGAATGTCGGGGACCAAACCCAAACGGTCGGCTATTCGCAGGAATATTTCTCCGGCTTCGAGTCGTTCTCCTTCCGGGGTGAGGGCCGGATGTCGAACCTGCATGAATATCTTTGGGAAATCTCTTCTCATGCCCCCATCCCAGGATTCATACCCTGACCGGACTGGAAGAATATAATGGGATAGGGTGGCCGTTTCGGTCATGGCCAATTCCATGGTAACCAAAAGGTCCAGACGTTTGAAGGCCTTTTCATAGACGGAGGTATCGGCATAGGATCTTAGTGGGTTGGCGGTGCTCACAATCACTGCACGAAGTCGTTCGGGGTGGTCCGACAATATCTCTTCGGGCATCGCATTCGGGGGATAAACATTGTTGATGGCCGGAAAATTCGTCACCAGGGTTCGCCACATACGAGCCTCGCGTTCATCGGGAGTTTCCTTTTTTCTCCTGCCATCGCGCGTATTAGCTGGAAAAATATTACCACCCTCAACCCCAATCCGCCCGCTGACCGCCCGAAGCACATTCTCAAGATAGGAGATAAGCGTGCTGTGACGGTTCAAAAGTACACCCAGGTCGCTGTGATGGCTGGATTTACGGGTTGTAAACAGCCGGCAGATCTCTTTCACCTTACCATAATCCAGTTCGCAGACCTCAAGGGCGGCTTTGGCGTCAAAACCGGCAAACCAGCTCTGAATCTTATCGAAGCCGTTAACGTGTTTTTCGATATATTCCTGGTCGTGCCACCCTTCTTTAAGAATGATGGATATCATCGCCCGGTAGAAAAGGGCATCCGTTCCCGGGCGGATGGGCAGGTGAATATGGGCGATCTTGGCCGTCTCTGACAGGCGCGGATCAACGACCACCAACAACTTATCCGGGTCCTTACTGAATTTTGTGAGTACCCGGCGGGCCTGGGGGGTGTGATGGCTCATCATCGGATTCCAGCCCACGAGTAAAAGCATATCGGTTTCATCAAGGTCCGGGTGGGTATGGAGGTTCTGATCGCCATAGGTTTTTCCATCCACCCAAAATCTGCCGGTAAGCTCTTGAGCCAGGGCGGTATAAAAATACTGAGACCCCAACCCCCGAAGCAGATTAAACGCAAAGGGACCCTGCGCCGGACAACCGATACTGCCGTTTCCCATCATCAAGGCCAGAGATCGCGGACCGTGTTCATTGACCATGTCGGAGAGTTTTGCGGCGATTTCGTCAATGGCCTGCTCCCAGGAGATTCTTTCAAATGAACCCCCCACCCTCTTAAGCGGATGCATCAGACGGTCGGCATGGTGCTGATAGAATTTGATGTTCAACCCCTTGCGGCAGGCATACCCCTCGCTGAGCGGGTTGTCCTTGTCTCCGCGCACCTTAATGATTTGATTGTTCTCGACTCGAACCTCGAGTCCGCACTGATTGCCTCATAATACACAGGATGTCTTTTTCCATTCCATGGTAAAATCCTCCTCTTAATGGGATGATCTGGAGTGTGTCTTGGTTTTGATTAAATAGAATTTTAATCGGGCCTGTCCGTCATAGGTTTGTAGGCAAACATTAGAGTGATAACCATCCTTCCCCGTCCTTTCCCCGGCCTTTCCTTAGACGATCTCTAAAAGCAATCGCCGTAAAAGGATCCGTTCTTCCAGGGTGAATCGGGAAAGCAAAATTTCATTGGCTTTTTCCCGTTCTTTAACCAGTCTTTTTCTTAAATCATTCGCTTTCTTTGAGGGGAGGAGTCGAACAATCCGTTTATCCCCCTTATCCCGCTGCTTCTTTATCCAGCCACCCTCGTCCATCCGGTCAAGGATCCCGGAAAGAGTGGCCTTATCAATACTGAGCAGTTCACCCAGTTCAGCAGCTTTTATTTTTTCCTTTTGCCAAAGAACCTCCAACACCAAATATTGAATATTGGTCAATTTGTAGGGTTTGAGGCGGGTCTGAACAAGTCCATGGGCCTTCTGATAGGCCTTGGCCAGGAGAAAAATATAGCAATCCGTATTGATCAGTAAATTTTCAGGCATAGCATGATTTGTTTGTATACAAACATATCAAGGGGTTTACTCTAAGTCAATCCCAAAATCGGCCCATCCTGCAGCCGGTTTACGATTTTCCGAAAACCTGGATGTTTTGAACCGTTCGGTAGAGTGGATCGCCGATGACCTTGATCCCGGATTTCTTATTTTTTCATTGACTCCGGTCCCTGATCCGATTAAATTTATTTCCTTCTCAAAAGAAACGTTATCACCTATTTCAAGAGGGTTATCAAAGGATACCGTTAGACTTCAGAAGAATTTGTATTAAAGGGACGTTTATATGTCTGAGCCTATTTTGCAGGAGTTACATTATCTTTTTCACCCCAAAAACATCGCCGTGGTCGGCGCATCCCCCAAGTCCGACCCCATGATGATGAATCAGGGGAACAACTATATCAAAGGTTCCATTGAACAGAATTTTTCAGGGAAAATATTTCCGGTTCACCCAGGGGCCAAAGCCATCCTTGGATTTCAGGCCTTTCCACGAGTCCGGGATATCCCTGATTCGGTGGATCTGGTCATCTTCACCGTTCCGGCTGAGGCGTCTGTGGAGGTCATGAAGGATTGTGTCGAAAAAGGGGTGAAATTCGTCCATCTCTATACGGCGGGCTTCGGCGAATCCGGGCGGGAAGCTTTCGTGAAAATGGAAAAAAAACTGATCGATATGGCCCGAAAGAACGGCATACGGATTGTCGGACCGAATTGTATGGGAATCTACTGCCCGGAAGGTGGTTTGGCTTTTCAGCCCTTTTTTCCTACGACACCCGGTCCGGTGGGATTTTTTTCCCAGAGCGGTCAAATGGCCGGGATGTTTGTCATGAATGCCGCGGCCCAAGGTTTGAGGTTCAGTAAGGTAGTCAGTTTTGGAAATGCCAGGGATTTAAAAGCCCATGATTTTCTAAACTACCTGGCCCAGGATGAGAAAACAAAAATCATCGGATCCTACCTGGAAGGATTGGAAGACGGAAGGTCCTTTATAGAAGCAGCCCGGAAAATAACGCAAAAAAAGCCCATGGTTATTTTTAAAGGCGGGTTGACCGAAGGAGGATCCCGGGCGGCCATGTCTCATACGGCGGCGATCGCCGGTTCGTCCCGGATTTGGAGGGCCTTATGCCGTCAGGCCGGGATCATTTCCGTGACCTCTCTGGAGGAGTTGGTTTTCACGCTTTCCGCTTTACAGAGGATGCCGTTACCCGGAGGAAAGAACATGGTCATTCTCGGCGGGGCCGGAGGCGGAAGCGTCACCATGACCGATCAAGCCGAAGCCGAAGGGCTTAAAGTACCCCAGCTTTCACCAGAGACTATCCGGCAGCTCGAAACCATCGTGCCCCCTCAGGGCACGAGTGTGAAAAATCCCCTGGACGTGGGAAGGCGTTTTTTCGCCGAGGGGAATTTTCCCAAAATTCTGGAACTGCTCCGGGACGATCCCAACGTCGATGCCCTGATCTTCATGCAGCCCATTGCCATGTTCAGTCGATTTGGCGGCCGGGCCGGAATAAGCATGCTCCTAAAAATGACCATTGCCGGGCAAAAAATTTTAAAGAAACCAATGGTTCTTGTGGTAGAAAAAAATGACGGGTTCGGCGGTGACCGTATTGTGAAAGAAGCAATTGAGCGGTATCATGCCGCCCATCTGGCCACCTTTCCCGATTTTCGGCTGGCCGTCCGGGTGACCGGTTATCTGGCCGAATATCAGGCCTTCTTGGATCGGCAGGAAGGTTAAATCCGGGAGAAAACAAGGTTGATAGGCTGAAGACTGAAGGTTGTTAGTGCCTTTAGCCTTTACTTTCGTTCTTCAGCCTTCAGTCTTGGATCATTTCTTCTCCCAACACATTCGGATTATAAAAATGGAGACACGTATGTCCTTTCAGGAACTGGAAACCATTTTACACCCCCGGTCAGTGGCCGTAGTCGGCGCTTCGGTCAATACTTTTTCATTCGGTTACAGTTATGCCCATCATCTGGTGGAGTATGGTTTTAAGGGACCGATCTACCTGGTCAATCCCAACTATCCGGAAATCGTTGGATTGAAAACCTACCCCAGTGTGCGGGATATTCCGGGACCGGTTGATTTCGCCATTTCCTGCGTCAACGCTTCTCAGGTGACCGCTATGCTGGAAGATCTGGCGGAGAAAAACGTTAAATGTGTACACTTATACACCGCCCGCTTTAGTGAAACCGGCCGGCAAGATGCCGCCGAACTGGAACAAACCGTACTGACACTGGCTCGCCGCAAAGGTATTCGCCTCATCGGCCCGAACTGCATGGGTGTTTATTATCCCCAAATGGGGCTCTCTTTCGGTTTTAATCTCCCCAAGGATTCCGGCCCCGCAGGTATGATCTCCCAATCCGGAGGCGGTGCCTCCGGTTTTGTGCATCTGGCCTCTTTGCGGGGAATCCGGTTCAGCAAGGTCATCAGCTACGGCAATGGCCTGGATCTGACTGAATGCGATTACCTGGATTATTTTATTCAGGATAGAGAAACCAAAATCGTCCTTCTTTATGTCGAAGGGGTAAAAGACGGCCGGCGGTTTTTTGATACGCTAAGTCGGGCCGCCCGGGTCAAACCGGTGATCGTTATGAAGGGCGGCCGGGGCCAGGCCGGCTCACGGATGACCTTTTCTCACACCGCATCTTTGGCCGGTTCTTTTCCGGTTTGGGAAGCCTTGGTCAAGCAGGCCGGGGCTGTTTCGGCGGGTGATTTTGATGAGTTGATCGACCTGACAGTAGCATTTCGTTTTTTGCCGCAGGTGACCGGAAAGCGGGTCGGTGTCATCGGCGGCGGGGGCGGTCCCAGCGTTATTGCCGCCGAAGAGTGTGAAGAATCGGGACTGGAAGTGATCCCTATCCCTCAGGATATGCGTAAAGAACTCAAGGACCGGGGAGTCAACATCTGGGACTGGATCAGCAATCCTGTGGATCTCTCGATTGTCGCCGGTTCGGGAGTTACGGATATCGATATGCTTCACCTCATGGGCAAGCATCCGGCATTCGATATACTCATGGCCAATGTCAACGAATGGGTCTTCATGACCCTGGCCTCGGATGAAAGATTCCTGGGTATGAAAAACCAGGTAAAAAACCATATCAGCCTGAGGGATACCTACCCTAAACCTTTCGTGGTGATCTTCGGGGAACGGGGGGTCATCACTGGGGAACAGGATAACTGGCGCTGGAAAGTGATTGCCGAAGCGCGGGAAGAGTTGATCGGGGCCGGGATGGCCACTTTTCCGACTTTCAGACGGGCGGCCATCGCCGTACGAAAAGTGCAGGAGTACTTCGCCGGATTGGATTAAGGTTTTACAGCCCATCGGCCCCTAATAGCCAGTTTGATCAGCAGCACAAAAAGTTCGTCCTGATCTTGTAATACATTTTTTCTCCGCGCTGCTCATTCAGCAATAGGATGAATCATGATTTTATCCGGATTGGAAATTTGTTCAAAAATCGGCAAAGAAATTATTATTGACCCCTTTGACCGGGCCAAAGTCAATCCGAACAGCTACAACCTGTCCTTACATAATGAATTGATCACCTATACCGATTTTCCTTTGGATATGAAAAGAGAGAATCCTTTTACCGAGATCACCATACCGGAAGATGGATTAGTGTTGGTGCCTAATCGTTTATATCTGGGAAGGACCGTGGAATATACGGAAACCCACGGTTATGTCCCCATGTTGGAAGGTCGATCTTCCATTGGGCGGCTCGGTATTTTTGTGCACGTTACCGCCGGATTCGGCGATGTCGGATTTAAAGGGTATTGGACCCTGGAAATTTTTTGCGTTCAACCGGTCCGAATCTATACGGGGGTCGAGGTCTGCCAGATTTATTACCACACCATCGAAGGGCCGTATGAACCCTATTCAAGCCGGAAGTACCAGAACAACCGGGGCATTCAACCCAGTTTTCTGTTTAAGGATTTTAAAAAATAGGATCAAACCGGTCAAAAGGATATTTCAAATGTGATTAGAATTCAATTTAAAGGCCCAAAGCTTGCTGCCCAGGAAGTTACTTAATAAATGCGGTCTATAGGATGCAGAGGGAGCAGTTCGTCCAAACTTTGGAAGTCTGCCTCTTCTTTTCCCCTTATCCCCTTCTATTTGTAAAGTCCAGACCTGCAAAGTCCTATTTTTCTCCTTGACCTTGCTTTTTTCTTTCTTTATATTCTTTCCATCAAAAAGCAAATTCTATCAAATCAAATATCGGAACGTACGATTCTTCCAAAAAAATTATAGAAAAATCAGATTGTTTCACATTAATCGGAAAAGATTCCAATGCCTGACAGGAAATCCTGCTGCTAAAAGAGGAATTCCCGGTTCCGGCGCTCATCCCTATTCCTATTTTATTGCAATTATTACTTAAAGTTATGATCAAGCAGGCAATTGGCTGTCAACGTTTTTATCATTGGGTGAACCCGTTCCGCATTCCGGGTTTAAACTGAAAAAACCCTGAGATAGGAGGAGACCATATGTTCGACCTGATGTCATGGAAAAAAAGAGACCCCAGAGCCTCGCCCGTTTTCGGGGGGAACTCGACAACCGGTTCAATTAAGAGGACCGATAATCATTACAGCAAGAAGATTTATCGATTGAGCTCCGGCTTAAATCCGATTTTTACCAGACGAGAGGTATAAATCTCGACGGGAAAGAGGTGACAGCCGGCAGGTGATCATCAACCATTTTGCAAAGGAGGATTAAAATGGCAGAGACCAAACCTCAACCCACCTCAGACGACATCGTTGTCGACCAAGCTAAGGGAGACATTTCCGATTTGTGGAAAAAAGAGGACTACTGGGCCATATGGCTCGGTTTTCTAATTCTGGCTGTGGGTCTTTTGATTTTTCTTCCGCGGCCGCCTGCAAAAATGGATGAGCAGTTCGCCAAATACAATGCCGCCATGAAAGAGGAAGCGGCTAAAGCCCCTTTTAAAACCGTCGCTTGGCATGAAGCTTCCATGGCTAAAAAAAAGATTCGGGTCAGCAACGAAGGGTATGCAAAAAACATTAAAAATTTTCTGGCTGCGCCGGATCGATGGAAAGCCAACCCCGTCGATTCTCTGTATCGGAGCAAGGAAGCGGCCGATGCCATGAACGCCAAGGCGTTGCCCGGTTTTGAAAAAACAAAGGCAGCGGCAGGGGCGGCCCTTGCGTCGGCAAAAGCGGCTGAAAAGGATGCTGCAGATGCAGGTTTCAAAGACAATGATCGAAATGAGAAGGCGAAGGAAAGCATTGCCGGATGGTTGAAAGCCGATCAGGCAGCTTCCAAAGCCAAGGCCAAAACAGCGAACAAGCCTTACAACCGGATTCCGTATCTTATCGGCATTTCGATTATACTGGCGGTGCTGTTCGGCATCGGGAGTTCCATCATGGGAAATTCCTTTACAGCGTTCGTGAAAGGCTTCTTCTTTGTTTTCTTTCTGGCTGTTTTGGCCTACATGGCGGAAATGCAGGAAACTATCCGGTACTACGGGTTCGGGTTTCCGCTATGGGCCATCGTCTTCGGAATGCTGATCAGCAATACCATCGGTACGCCTAAATGGATCAAACCCGCCGTACAGACCGAATACTACATCAAAACCGGTCTGGTCCTGCTGGGGGCGGAGGTTCTATTCGGAAAAATTCTCGACATCGGCATCCCGGGCATCTTCGTGGCCTGGGTGGTCACCCCTATCGTGCTGATCTGCACATACTGGTTCGGGCAGCGGGTGTTGAATTTCCCGTCAAAGACGTTGAATATCACCATTTCCGCCGATATGTCGGTCTGCGGGGTGTCGGCAGCCATCGCCACAGCATCCGCTTGCCGGGCCAAAAAGGAAGAGTTGACCCTGGCCATCGGCCTTTCCATGGTGTTCACAGCCATTATGATGGTGGCCATGCCGGCGTTTATAAAGGCCGTGGGCATGAATCACGTTTTGGGCGGAGCCTGGATGGGAGGCACCATCGATTCCACCGGGGCGGTGGCCGCGGCAGGGGCTTTCTTGAGCGACCGGGCACTCTATGTAGCGGCCACAGTGAAAATGATCCAGAATATTCTCATCGGCATCATCGCATTCGGTGTGGCGGTGTACTGGTGCGCTCGCGTGGAGTGTGCGCCGGGCCAGCAGGTGAGATGGATGGAGATCTGGTATCGTTTTCCAAAGTTCGTTCTCGGTTTTATAGCGGCCTCGATCATCTTCTCCCTGATCGACGGGGCTATGGCAAAAGATGCCGCTGCTGCGGTGCTGGATCAGGGTGTGCTGCGCGGTTTCAGCCGGCTGCTGAGGGAATGGTTCTTTGCGCTGGCTTTTACCTCCATCGGCCTTGCCACCAATTTCAGGGAGCTGGCCAAATATTTTAAAGGGGGCAAGCCGCTCATCCTTTATGTCTGCGGCCAGTCTTTCAACCTGATCCTGACGTTGCTGGTGGCCTATATCATGTTTTTTATCGTATTTCCTGAGATTACCTCGAGAATCTAAATGCAAAATACAGATCGACAACCGGACGGGCCCGCGGGCCCGTCCGCAAAGCTTAAATCCTGGCTTTACTTGCTCATCGGAGTCGCTATTCTGTGGGTGTTCATGCAGTGGGTGGGACCACTTATTTTCCAACTGCCCGGGTTTTCATCCATGGCGCGGTTGATCAAGGAACAAAACATCCACACCACGGGGTTCTTCTATACCGATATCGAAGAGTTTGCCCTTGCGGAATCGGTTATCAGGGACCGGTTGGCCTATGCGCCTCAGATGGAGTCTCCGGCGGGAATTAGGGTGGAAGCCTTTGATAAACAAACCCCTTAAGGCCCTTAGCGGCGCACACGGCATTTGCTGGTTTTGGTTCAGAGATGACGAGTGGAAGTCTGCCAGATTTATTACCACACCATCGAAGGGCCGTATGAACCCTATTGAAGCTCCCTGCACCAAGGTGCAGGGAATCTTCCAGGCAAGGAAAGGGTTTATTTGTTGTAGTTCGCTCGCTAACCCACGCAGCAAGCTGCGGGGAATGCGCTCGCTATTCCTGTTCAAGCCGGAAGTACCAGAACAACCGGGGCATTCAACCCAGTCTTCTGAATAAAGATTTAAAAAATAGGGTCTGACCGGGCAAAAGGATATTTTAATTATGATTAGAATTCAATTTAAAGGCCCAGAGCTTGCTGCCCAGGAAGTTGCTTAAGGTGGTTATAAAAATGGCGGCCAATTGGGCGATGATCTTGTGCCAATGCTGAAGATCGACCAGAAACCATAAGACGGCTATATTGATTCCGTAGCTGACCAGGGTAACCATCGCATATTTCAGATATTGGTCGCGGATGGCCTTGATTCCCTGCTCGTGGGTTTTAAAAGTCCAGCGCAGATTCAGGAAAAAATTGCTGGACATGGCCGTTAAAAAAGAGAAGGTGGCTGCCAGCAGATAATGAACGTTCAGCAGGTAAATGGAGCCTGAATAAACGGCCAGATTAACCAATACCCCGCTGCTGCCCACCAGGGCGAAGCGGACAAACTGATTTCCGGTGTGGCCGCTGGTAATCAGACTATTGACCATATAGGCCCAATTGAGTTTCTCGGCATATCCCTTGAAGCGACTCAACGGCCCTCCAAAAACGGCGCCAGATGGACCTGCAGCCGTTCCTTATTTTTTTCCAGGGACAAATCCTTAAGCCTTTCCTTTTGACCGGCAATAAGGCTTTCTCGAAGCTCCCGATCCTCCAGTACCAGCGACATCAGTTCAGCAATGGCTTCGAAGTTTTTTTCGGGAATACCGATCCCGGCTCCTCCCAAAGTTTCAGGAATGCCCCCGGTCAGGTAAGCCATCACCGGCAGACCGAAAAACATGCTTTCCATCAAGGGGACACAAAATCCTTCGTGTTCGCTTAAACAAAGGTAGAGATGAGAGGCAGTATAATAGGTGATGAGTTCCCGGATAGAGGCAAAACCGGCAAATAGAACTTTTTCGGTTATGGCCAAATCTTCAACCATCCTTTTAACGGCCCGGCTGTAGTTGCGTACCCCGCTGTCCGTGCCGACCAGAATCAGGCGGCTTTCGGGAAGAAGGCGTTTTTGAAAAAGATAAAAAACCTTGATCAGGTCCTCGATTTTTTTCTGAGGTACCAGCCGGCCTACATGAAGGATGTTGATCTTTCCGTCCTGAAGACTTTTCTTCAGGGGCGCCTCTTGGGCCAGATAATAATTATTGAAATCCAAAAAAATGGGTAGTACCCCGGTCTTCCTAAATCCCGCCCGTTCCAACTCCTGACGGTTAAAGTCGGACACGCCCAGAGCCAGGTCGAAATAGGGGGCCAGCTTTCTCAATTCCTCATACCCCCAGGCACAGCGCCTTTCCACTTCGGCATTGATCCCTTTGAAGAAGTGCGCAGGCGTGATATTGTGATAGATCAAAATCTTTCGATCCGGAAGCCGTTTGACAAACTCCGAAAGTTCGGAACCGATGGAGAAATGAAAGATCAAGATTTTATCGGGACCGCTGATTTCCTTATATTCCTGGAAAGGTCGTGCTGTACCGATTAATCTGGAATGGACGTGCTGGGCGTAAATTTCAGAGTCATAACCCCAGTCTTTCAAGGCCTTTTGGATGCCCAGGACATCGTTGCCGATAGCGTCCCCATAACTGAAATCAGGGAGCATCTGGTGAATAGCGATGTTGGACTGCTTTGGCCGGGTATTCATGGAATTCTCCTTTGGTCCGGGGTCCCTGGTGCCTTTTTCCAGAACCGGCCCGGTTTGATGGATCAATTGAATATACCGCCCGCTGATCAAATCCCAATGAAAATGGGACCAAACATATTCACGGCCGTTTCGGGCCATTTCCTCGGCCAGGTCGGGCTGAGCCCTCATTTCAAGGAGGCATTCTTCAAACTCCAGGTAATCTTTAAAAAACAATCCCCCCTGACTGTTTTGGCAGTGTTCTACGGTTACCGGACAATGGGCATTGACCAGGACCGGGGTCCCGCACAGCCAGGATTCCATAATGACAATGGAAAAACTTTCCATTACCGAAGGCTGGCAAAAAAGTTCAGCCCCGCCATAGGCATCATATTTATCTTGTCTGGAGACAAAGCCCAGGTCCAGAATGTCTTTCTGACCGTCGAGAGGGATCTGTACCGGCAGGTTACCGATTAAAACAAGCTTCAGATCGGAAGGATTCCGTTTTTTAAACAGGACAAAATAATGTATCAACAAAGGGGTGTTTTTCCCGGCGTCTCTTCGGCCGGCATAGAGAAGATAAGGGTCCTTTATTTGAAACTTCCGGCGAAATCTTTCCGGATCAGTCTGGATCTCCGTATCAATCCCTTCACCGAAAAGAAGGGCCTGGTCTTTAGTCAAACCATACAAACGCTGACCCAGGTTTTGCTCAAACCGGGTATGAAAAATCATGCCCCGCACCCGGTGAAACAAATCTCCCAGGATTTCCATATGGGCATACCCTTCATCGTGAAGGCAGGGGATAATGTAAGAACGATCCGGAAATATCCGAGCCCCATAATAAGTGGTACTGAAAAGGTAGGGGATAAAGAATAAAAGCGTGTCAGAGCCATGACGCCGGATGTATTGGTAAAGCAAAGGGCTGTTGATCATGTGCTGGAAGAAGAGGTCTTCTTCCTGGCGGGAAAGTTTCTCTCCGGCCATGATCCGCCGGTTCAGGGAACTGAAAAGTTCCCCGTTTCGGGGACTGACCGGGAACCGTTTGACCGGGACACCGTTGACTTGAGCCTCTCCGGCCGGATAATCATTCCGCGACCAGTCTCCTTCAAAGTCTTTAACGCAGGTCGTCCAGACCTCCACCGGAATCCCTCTTTGATGGAGGTTTTCTACGGTTCTCCGGGCCTCGGCTTCAGCCCCTCCAGGGATATCCGGCCCGTACCAGGGGCAGATAAAGGCAATTTTCATCTTGGTTTGTCTGGCCTGTTTAGTCTGTTTAGTTTTTTGGGTCTATTTATTTTATTTCGTTTAGTGTGCGTCGTAAGGCATAAGGTATAAGAGTCATTGCACCTATTGCCCATAGTCTATTGCCTATTGCCTGTTTTTTTATTTATATCCCACCACCGCATAATCCTGAAATCCATATATCAGGGCATTGAGACTTCGGACGTTCTCGTTTAAGATCCGGGCCAGTTCATCCTCATAAGAATCATCCTCCCGGCGGACCATCTCTTTGAGTTTCATCTCTTCGGGAAAAGGAGAGACATAGAGGAGTTCCATCTGCCTAAATCCAAAAGATTCCCAGAGATAGCGGGCCGCCTCGGGATGGATCGGATTTTTATGGGAAAGATCCAGATAAAAGGCCCCGCTGAAAGTACTTAGACACTGGGGATTAATAGTCTCCGCCAGCAGGATACCGCCCGGACGCAGTTTGGCAAAACTGACCCTGACCAGTTCCCGAAGCGCTTCCGGTTCCAGGTGTTCAATAACCTGGGACAAAAAAATCCCGCCCAAACTCTGGTCCGGTAAACCCCTTAAATGGACCAGGCCGTCTTGGTGAACGGCCTCCAGGCCTTTTGCCCGGCATTGGCGGACCATTTCCTGGTTGGTATCCACCCCCGAAGCCGGTATTCCGGCCTCTTTTAAAAGCTCTAGGAATTCCCCCCGGCCGCATCCAATATCCAAAACCGGCCCCCGGTCTTTAAAATAGGAAAGAAAATTCTTCTGTTTCCACTTTACGGCCTCTTCACTGCCCCGATGCAACTCTTCGAAACGCACATATTCCGGTTCCCTGATTTTTGATTTCAGGTCATCCAGCCGGCTGTCCAGTTCAACCACCGGGTTTTTTATGGTTTTAATTTGGGATAAAACCTCTTCAAAAACATTTTTTTGTGTCTTGAGTTCCTGGGGGATTGCTTCAAGGGATTGGGTTACCTGTTCTCCCCTTTTTTGCAAAAGGGTCATTTCTTTTTCCAGGATAGACCAGCGATAACGAAAATCCAGGGTCATCTGATTTAGAAGGCGCACCAATTCCACGTTGAACTCCACCTGGCGTTTGAGGACCATCTGGATGTAAGGCTCGGTCAGTTTACGAAGGATTTTTTTGAATCCGGTAACCAGGGAACCGAGGACCTTGCGGTGAGAGGAGATTTCCGGGGGCCTTCCGGTGTCGCAGAGATAATTAATCTGGGACAACTGATATTGAATATCCCCTTCCTGCGGATCCGAATCTTCGGATTGTATCTGAAGGGTCATCCGATCGATTCTTTCCAACTCCTCGGAGGAATATTGACCGATCTTTTTTTTCTCTTCGATACGGGAGCGGACCTGCTCCATAATGCGACCCATGTCTACTTTTGGTTTCTCCTGGTTTTCGTGTTCCATAAAAAATCTTTCAATTAAGATTTGAAGTTATATCTGACTCAATCCCTGGTCCGAGTTGCGGGCAGTTAAAAAAGGACTTGGTTTCTTAACCCGTAATGCGTAACCCGTAACAAGGTTTTTCATCTATTTTGTTATGCTTATTGAAGCTCCCTGCACCAAGGTGCAGGGAATCTTCCAGGCAAGGAAAGGGTTTATTTGTTGTAGTTCGCTCGCTAACCCACGCAGCAAACTGCGGGGAATGCGCTCGCTATTCCTGTTCAACTATCCAGCGATGGGGGATTCGATAGATCCCGGCGTCTTTTTTAGTCGAGCGGACGGCAAAGGACATACAACCGCTTTGATAATCGTAATTGTGGCCGTCGTGGGCATGAACCGCCACATCCAGCAAATAATTCCCTTCTATCAAATGAACCTGCTCGAGCTTGATCTTGATTTGACCGGTTTCTTGAAAGGGAGGCAGCACCACCTCATCCAGGTCGGTGTTGGTCCCATAGCAACAGGTCCCTTTCCCGTCAAAAACACCTACGCCGAAAACGCAATCCAGAGTGGGACGATTAACTTGAAAATCCATCTCCACCAATATATCCTCTCCGTCTTGAAAGACGTGTCTTTCCTGACCCCGGCTGTCACGGAGACGGACCCGGATAATTTCGATGTCTCCGTTACCCCACCGGTCTTTGGAAATCAATCTTTCTGTTCCGCTGGAGGCTGCTTTTGATTGTTCTTCTTTATAGCGTTCGTCATCCCTTCGGGCCACCGCTTGCCGGTAGGCGTCTATCACCTGACGGGGTTCTCCCTGGGCCTGGATACAACCCGAGTCCAGCCAGAGGGCCTGATCGCAAAACCGTTCCACGGTGGGCAGATCATGGGTCACCAGGACGATCGTCTTCCCCGACTTCTTGAAAGTCGTCATCCGGTCAATACATTTCCGGGAAAAGGATTCGTCTCCCACGGCCAGGACCTCATCGACCAGCAAAATATCCGGATCGACATTGACGGCCACGGAAAACCCCAGGCGGACATACATGCCCGAGGAATAGGTCCGGACCGGTACATCAATAAAAGACTCCAACTCGGCAAAACGAACGATCCGGTCAAACCGTTTTTCAATTTCTTTGCGGCTCAATCCCAGAATGGTCCCGTTGATAAACACATTCTCCCGGCCGGTGAACTCCGGATGAAATCCGGCTCCTAATTCGATTAAAGAAGAAACCCGCCCGTTCATCTGAACCGTCCCGGAATCCGGTTTATAAATTCCGGTCATGACCTTGAGGAGTGTGCTTTTACCGGATCCGTTCCGGCCGATGACCCCCAGACTGATTCCCTGGGAAATTTCCAGATTCAGGTCCTGAAAAACAACCCTGGTTTCTTCTTTGGGTCGGCCCTTTCGTGAAAAGGGATTCAGGAACAGGGATTTTAAGGTAATGTAGTCGCGGCGCAAGGTGGTTTGTTTAAATCCTTTGGAGATCCCTTTTAAGATGACGGCTGGGGGCATGGATGGTTATACCTTCTCTGGAAAGGTTTCTTTATACCGTTCAAAAAAGAACATGCCGATTCCCAACAAAATCAGAGAAAGGGCCATAAAAACTAAAAGAATTCTTAGGTCCGGTGCGCGGTTATAAAAAAAAATGTCCTGATAAGACAAGGTGATTTGGGTCATGGGAATGAGTTTCACCCATTTATTAAAAGGGGGCGGTACCTGGGAAAGGGGATAGAGAATGGGGGTTAAAAAAAACAAAAGGGTTAAAAAATTAGCCAGGATATGTTGGACATCCCTGAAAAAGACATTGATAGTAGCCAGTATCAAAACCAAACCTTCGATAAACAACAAATGGAGAAAAAGGATCAACGGCAGCCAGAGCAGGGGCCACCCTTGATAGACCCCCATAGCCCAAAGGAAACCAAAAAGAATCGGCAAACTCAACAGGTAGTTTAACAAGTTGGCTAAAATTTTAACTATCGGCAGGACCTGACTGGGAAAGAGGACCTTGGTAACAAGGCTGCCGCCGGCGGTAATCGAGTTGGTCCCCTCCAATAAAGAGGAAGAAAACCAGATCCAGGGGAGTAACCCGACAAACATGAATCCGGCATAATGTTCCATCCGAATTCTAAGATAAAAATTAAAAACCAGAGCATAGACCCCCAAGAGCAAAAGGGGATTTAGAAAAGTCCATAAGAACCCAAGGAAAGACCCTCGATAACGGGCTTTCAGTTCCCGGATCACGAGACTGTTCACCAGACTTCGGTAGCGAATCAATTCCTGAATATGTTGACGGATCAATGGGAACATGTTTTTGACTCTAGGAATTCAGAAGCCAGAATTAAAACACAACAACGAGTTCGAATTACAAAGGCATTGGGAAGACATTTTTCATTCTCTATTCTGGATTCTGACTCCTGTCTTCTGGCTTCTGTTTTAATACGCTTCCTTGCTGAATACTCCCTTCCAAAGGGTCTTGATTAATATTTTTGAGTCCAAAGGGAGGGACCAGTTTTCAATATAATACAGATCAAACTCGATTCGTTTTTCCAAAGAGGTGTTCCCCCGCCAGCCGTTAATTTGGGCCCATCCGGTCATCCCGGCCTTCATTTTATGGCGCAGCATGTATTTGGGAATCTTGTCTTTGAAACTTTGAATCAACTCCGGACGCTCCGGCCGGGGGCCGACCAAGCTCATTTCCCCTTTGATAACATTAAAAAGTTGCGGCAGTTCATCCAAACTGAATCTTCTGATGATCCGTCCCACCAGGGTTCTTCTGGGGTCTTCTTTTTTTGCCCAAACCGGTCCGGTCTCCTTTTCCGCTCCGACCACCATGGAGCGAAACTTAAGCATTTCAAAGACACGACCATCCAGCCCCATCCGTATCTGACGATACAAGACCGGGCCTTTCGATGTGACTTTGATGGTCAGGGCAATCAACAAGAGTAAAGGGGAAAACAAAATCAGAACCAGACAGGCCAGAAGGATGTCGAAGGACCTTTTCAGAATTCGATTCCAGCCGACCATGGGGGATTCCCTTAAATTGATAAAGGGCAGGCCCTCAAATTCCTCAATCCCGCCCCGAAGACTGATAAACCGATATAAATCAGGAACAATCTTGATATCCACCATCTCGTCCCGAATCCGGTTCAGCAACTCTTCCAGTTTCTGATGAGCGGTTAAGGACAAAGCGAATATGACCAGATTGATCCCCTGATCTTGGATCACCTGATCGATCTCTTCATACAATCCGAGCACCTCGATCCCCTGAATATGGGTTCCCACCTTTTGAGGCACCTGGGTTAAAAACCCACTGATCGTCAGGCCTAATTCAGGATGCTTCCGGATGGTTTCAGCGACACCCTGGGCTAATTCTCGAACTCCAACGATTAAGACCCGTTCTGATCTGAGATGCTTTTTTTGCAGGAAGAGGTAATAGCCTTTAAAAAAAAGACGGCTTAGAGAAAGAAACAGAAGACTCAGGAGACCAAAAAGGAGGAAGACCAAGCGTGAAAATTCGGTCCTTTTAAAGAAAAAGGTCAGAAAAACCAGGATCATCAAAGCGATGAAGTTGGCCTTAAACAGGGTCATGATTTCCTGGGTTCGATTAAAAAAACGGCGGTACACCCCGGTTAGATGAAGGGTACCTATCCAGATGGTCAGAACAAAAACAAGCAGGATCAAATAATCGCTGAGGAGAGGGATGCCCTTGGTTACCGGGATGAAGGGGGCATAAAATCTGAGATAAAAAGCAGCAATCCAACAAGCCGTGAGAATAAAGAGATCGTTAAAAAGAAGTAGGGATTGAAATAACTGCAATCTTTTTTTAAACATGTTTTAAAGGCCTCTTTACGGCTTAAAGGAGAAGGGGAGATCAGGCAGGAGAAAAAAAGGGCCTTTCTCAGTCCCCTCGAGCCTTTTCCATGGCTTCTTCTCTTTTCTTGCAGTCTATACAGTGGGTAGTGACCGGACGGGCCTTTAAGCGCTGCTCGGAAATATCCTCGCCGCATTTTTCACAGATCCCAAAGCTCCCATCCTCGATCCGTTCCAGGGCTTCCTCAATCTTTAAAATGAGCTTTCGTTCCCGTCCCCTTATCCTGAGCAGAAAATTACGATCCGATTCCAGTGTGGCCCGGTCCGTCGGATCAGGGAAATTTTCTTTGGAATCAGTCATTCCACTGACCGTTTTTTGAGCTTCCAGAATCAAGACATTCCTTTGTTCCTTCAGGAGTTTCTTGAAATAGGCAATTTTTTTGGCGTTCATTACTCCTCTCCTATCTCTTGACTCACTTCTTTACCTAAGCAAATATATTACTTAGATAAACACCACTCTTCCCCCCTGATTTTCTAATCAACCCGATATCCGTAATCCGAATCCCTCGATCTATAGCCTTGCACATATCATAAATCGTTAGGGCGGCTGTGGCCACGGCTGCCAAGGCCTCCATTTCCACCCCGGTTCTGTCCTTGGCCTGCACTTTAGCCCGTATATCCACCCGGGGAGGTTCTTTTAACAAGGAAAAGGATAGTTCCACCCCGGTAATCTGAAGCGGATGGCACATGGGAATGAGATCATGGGTTTTTTTGGCTGCCATAATGGCCGAGACCTTAGCGACACTCAGGACATCCCCTTTTTCTATTTGATTATCCTCTATTTTCTTTAAGGTTTCCGCCTGGAGCAGAACCGTTCCAGCGGCTATGGCTTCCCGCTGAGTTATCCTCTTGGTACTGACATTAACCATCCTGACCCGGCCCTTCGAATCCACATGGGTCCATTCCTTCACACCCCGGGAAGAATTCCGGTTGTCAGTTTGATTAGGGAAACTATTCCCGGCCTTTTTCCGCACTATCCTTTCCTAATCTTTTTTCTTTACAAGGGGTAACTCTTTTTCGAATGGGAAATCCACTTTCCCGGCAGCGATTTCCCGGAGGGCGACAACCACTTCCTTATTCTTGGTCTGGACCCTTTGAGGATCTCCGGCCCGCAATTGCTTAACCCTTTGAAATGCTAAATGAATTAATGAAAACCGATTAGGAACTTGCTCAAGGCAATCTTCAACGGTAACTCTGGCCACGTTTGATCCTCCCCAAAGAATTATTCTAAATTAAATTAGGAAATATAACTCATTCTGAGGGAAATGTAAATTGTTTTCTTCAAAAACCTATCCGCTTTAAATTGAATAACTTCCCTTGCAAAGATATCTTCTTTTTTCTATAATTTATGGTAAAAGAGCTTTATCTATCAAAAATCAATTGAAGCTCCCTGCACCAAGACTTCGGCGAGCTCAGTCGAGTCGGTGCAGGGAATCTTCCAGGCAAGGAAAAGGTCTATTTATTGTATTTCGCTCGCTAACCCACGCAGCAAGACTTCGACGAGCTCAGTCGAGACGCTGCGGGGAATGCGCTCGCTACACCTGTTCAGCAAAGGCCCAATAAAAGCCGATGATCGCTAAAATTTTCAGTAGTGCCATCTCAGGGATTGATGCCTATATCGTTCAGGTTGAAGTCGATATTGCCAGGGGGTTACCGGCCTTTTCCACGGTTGGATTGCCGGAAGGGGCTGTCCGGGAAAGTAAAGATCGGGTCAAATCGGCCATTAAGAATTCAGGTTTTGAATTCCCCAGCCACCGAATTACCGTTAATCTGGCTCCGGCCGATATAAAAAAAGAAGGGTCGGCCTTTGACCTTCCTATAGCCATAGGTATTCTTACGGCTGAAGATTTAATTTCTTCCACCATCGTGTCGTCATACCTTATTTTAGGGGAGCTTTCTCTGAATGGGGAAATTAAGCCGATTCGAGGCACATTGCCCACCGCTTTATCGGTTAAGGATAACGGCTTTCGTGGACTGATTGTCCCCGAGGCCAATGCTCTTGAGGCCTCCGTGGTAGAAGGGATTGAGATCATTCCGGCGCAAACGCTTGGACAGGTGACTGAATTTCTTAGAGGCCTCTCACCGATCCAACCATTAAACCAGGAACCAAAACGGCCCTTTTCTCTTCTTCAGGATTATCCTTTTGATTTCAATGAGGTGAAAGGCCAGGAACAGGTCAAACGGGCACTGGAAATTGCAGCCGCCGGAGGTCATAACATCATTATGGTCGGACCTCCCGGTTCCGGAAAAACCATGCTGGCCCAAAGGCTGCCCTCTATTTTGCCCGACCTGACTTTCGAAGAGGCCTTGGAAACCTCGAAAATTTACAGTGTCATCGGTCTGATGCCGAGAGATCAGGCCCTGATTACTTCCCGGCCCTTTCGATCCCCTCATCATACGGTTTCCGACGCCGGTCTGATTGGAGGCGGGCAAGTCCCCCGCCCCGGTGAAGTCAGCCTGGCCCATAACGGGGTTCTGTTTTTGGATGAATTACCTGAATTCAAAAAAAATGTCTTGGAGGTTCTTCGTCAGCCCCTCGAAGACGGTCGGGTGACCATTTCCCGGGCCATCACTTCCCTGACCTATCCGGCCCGCTTTATGCTGGTGGCGGCCATGAATCCCTGCCCCTGCGGGTTTCTCTCGGATCCCCAGCGGGAATGTCATTGCACCTATCCGCAGATCCAGCGCTATAAATCAAAAATATCCGGTCCCCTGTTGGACCGTATCGATCTCCACGTAGAGGTCCCTTCGGTGAAATTCAAAGAACTGGCTGGCCAGTCCGATGGAGAATCCTCGAACACCATCCGGGAACGGGTCAAAGCCGCCCGGGAAAGGCAAAAAACCCGCTTTCACAGCAAAACCCTTTTTTGTAACGCCCAGATGGGACCGAGGCTGATCAAAAAATATTGCACCCTGTCTCCGGACTCCCAAAACCTTCTGGAACAGGCCATGGAATATCTGGGATTAAGTGCCCGGGCCTATCATCGCATATTAAAGATCTCCCGAACCATTGCGGATTTGGAGAATAGCGAGGATATTGCTCCTCATCATATCTCGGAAGCCATCCAATACCGGAATTTGGACCGCCGTCTCCTTTAATCAATGCCTCCACAACCTCCTAAATACCGGTCTCATCCCAAACCAAAAAAATCGATAAACTATTTGGTCTGGTTTTTCGTCTTCCTGATGGCCTTTATGTTGATCACCACCAATACCCCCCCGATAATCCATTTCAAGGATGGGGTGGTTATGGATCCGGCCCGAGGGACCGGATAATAGGGTAAGTCCTATGAAACCCATTTCAAGTCTCAAGGTGGCCCTTCGTGCCTTGCGGATCAACAAGATGCGCTCTTTTTTGACCATGCTGGGCATTATCATCGGTGTCGGAGCGGTCATTGTCATGGTGGCCTTAGGTTCCGGAGCCAGGGAAATGATCGCCCAGGTGATCGCCAATATGGGGTCGAATCTGCTTATTGTGGTTCCCGGTGCGACTACGGCCGGCGGGGCCCGTATGGGAGAAGGCAGCGCCCCCACTCTGACTTCCGATGACGCCAAAGCCATCAAGGAGGAATGCCCGGCCGTCAAGACCGTAGCCGCCTTTTGGGGCGGGGTTACCCAAGTGGTTTATGGCAATCAAAATTGGAATACCAGTGTTTCCGGGATGACACCGTCTCATTTTGAAATCCGGGATTGGCCCATTGCCTCCGGCCGGAATTTTTCCGACCAGGAAGTCTACGGTGCGGTAAAAGTAGCCATAATCGGGAAATCAGTGGTTGAAAACCTCTTCGGATCGGAGGACCCGCTCGGGCAGATCATCCGGATTAAAAAAATACCTTTTACCGTTATCGGTGTCCTTTCTTCAAAAGGACAAACCCCGATGGGAACAGACCAGGACGATGTCGTTTATATCCCCTTGACCACCTCGCAAAAAAGAATCTTCGGAAGCCAGCTTCCCAACCGGGTTCGGCTGATCATGGTTCAGGCTAAAGATATCAGCCTGATGAATGATGCCGAAAACCAGGTCAACGACCTTTTAACGGAGAGACATCATGTTCAGAATGGACAACTGGTTGATTTCACCATCCGGAACCTGACCGAACTCCTGGCCACGGCTGAAAAATCAGCCGGGGTTATGTCCCTTCTGCTGGGTTCTATCGCCCTGGTTTCCCTGCTGGTGGGAGGCATCGGGATTATGAATATCATGCTGGTTTCGGTTACGGAGCGCACCCGTGAAATCGGCATCCGCATGGCCGTGGGCGCCCGTGGAATCGATATCCTCCTTCAATTTCTGACCGAATCGGTGGTCATAAGCCTGGTGGGAGGACTGATCGGGATCGCCTTAGGGGCCCTGGGTGCCCAGGTGATCTCAAAATTCACCGGATGGAACGTCTTTATTTCAGTTTGGGCCCTGTTGATCTCTTTTTCTTTTGCCGCCGCCGTGGGTATCTTTTTCGGCTATTACCCGGCCCTCAAGGCCTCCCGCCTGAATCCGATCGATGCCTTGAGGTATGAATAGGATCGACAGGACACCGAAGTCCAGATCTTTCTTTTCTCCCCGTTGTTCAATGAAAAGTAAAGCCTCATCCCTTTTCTGACCACTTAGCTTATCTCCATCCGCCGCACCGGCTGCGTCTGACAGCACCCTCCCGCAGTGGCTCTTTTATGCCCCTCCTTTAGAGTCGTTCCCAAAATTCGGCGGACCCTGATTATTCTTTCTCCAAGGCCTTCGTTTGTGGTATCATTCGGCTCATATTCAAGAAACTCGATGACCTTGGGAATATAATACTGAAATTTAGATCGGCGTCTACTTTAATCAATGCCTCCACAAACCTCTAAATACCGGTCTCATCCCAAACCAAAAAAATCGATAAACTATTTGGTCTGGTTTTTCGTCTTTCTGATGGCTTTTATGCTGTTCACCTCTTTTCTGGCCGGCTTTTATTATCTGTCCCTGCTGTATCAATTACCGAACATAAAAACCCTGAACGATTACAATCCCCCACTGGCCACCCGGATTTTAGCCGCCGATGGAACGGTAATCGGATACCTTTTTAAAGAAAAAAGGACCCTGGTTCCCCTATCCGAATTACCCCCCCGTTTGATCCAGGCCTTTGTCGCATCGGAGGATGCCCGGTTTTTCAAGCATCGCGGTTTGGATTTTTGGGGTATCATTAGGGCCCTGTGGAAAAATATCTGGGCCGGCGAGATTGTCCAGGGCGGAAGCACCATAACCCAACAGGTTACCAAATCTCTGCTTCTTTCCCCTGAAAAAACCCTTTCCAGAAAGATCAAAGAGGCCGTCCTGGCCTATCGTTTGGACCAGAATCTTTCCAAAGCGGATATTCTCTATATCTATCTGAATCAGATTTATCTGGGGCATGGGGCTTATGGGGTGGAATCAGCGGCCCAGACCTATTTCGGGAAAAAAGCCCAGGACCTCACCCTGACCGAAAGTGCCCTGCTGGCCGGTCTTCCTCAAGCCCCCAGCCGGTATTCGCCCTTGCTGAATCCCCAAAAGGCCTTGGAAAGGCAGCGATATGTCCTCAAGAGAATGACCGAAGAGGGTTATATTTCCGAATCCGAGGCCCAAGCCGCTGCTGAAACCCCAATCTTTTATGCCAACATTCAAGACCCTAATTTGACTTTAGCCCCCCATTTTACAGATCTGGTTCGAAAATATTTATTTCAGACCTGGGGTTCGGAATTTGTATTGAAGGCCGGACTGGTGGTACAAACCACTTTGGACCCCTCTTTCCAGAAGGCAGCCCTGGAAGCCGTGCTCAAGGGAACACAGGCCGTTCAAAGTCGACATATATACACCAAAACCTTCGAAAAGGTTCCTCTGGAAAAAATACACGAATATTGTCCTAAACTGGACCAGCCCATCCCTAAAGAAAACAAGAAACGGCCTGAATTTTCCACCGGGGTTGTCGTTCAAGTGGATCCTATCGCCCAAACCGCTAAAGTTTGTATGGGCCAGGAGTGGGCGGTCTTGCCCCTGTCCAAGCCGGTTGTTTCTGCCTCCCAGATCAAAGGACAAAAGGATGATGAAGAACTGGCTAAAAATGAAACCTCTCCCCCGCCTTTAATGATTGGAGACGTCGTTCGTCTGCGTTGGGATCCGGTCCGCTACTCGCTGACGATCTTAGATCAGAACCAGGTGGAAGCCGCCCTTCTTTGTGTCGAAGCCCGAACCGGATCAGTAAAGGCTCTGGTCGGGGGGAAAAATTACAACCAGACCGAATTTAATCGAGCGGTGCAATCCAAACGTCAGCCGGGTTCCTCTTTTAAGCCGATTATTTATGCTGCCGCCATTGAAAAAGGGCTTACTCCGGCCATGATCGTTATGGACAGCCCCCTCTATTTCGGAGGACCTCCTGCCTGGGTCCCGCAGAATTTCGACCATAAGTTTCTGGGACCAACCACCTTAAGAACCGGTCTAATCCAGTCTAGAAATATTGTTTCCATTAAGATCCTCCAACGAATCGGAATTCAATATGCCATTAACTTCGCCCAGCGGCTCGGCATTTCCTCCCCCTTATATCCCAATCTATCCCTGGCCCTGGGTTCTTCCGGGATATCCTTATGGGAGATGGTTACGGCTTATAGCTGTTTCCCCAACTTGGGACAACGAGTACCCCCATATTATATTCAACAAATCACCGATCGATATAAGCGAACCATCTATGCCTATCCTCCTAAAGCAGAACAGGTCATGCAAATTAATACCGCCTACACGATGAATCAGCTTCTTGAAGCCGTCGTCAAAGAAGGGACCGGCTGGAAGTTAAAGTCCCTCGGAAAACCCGTTGCCGGCAAGACCGGTACCACCAACGATTTTCGAGATGCCTGGTTTATCGGCTTCACACCCCAATATACGGCCGGAGTATGGGTAGGGATTGATGATCTAACCCCTTTAGGATCTGGGGAAACCGGAGCCCAGGCGGCCAGTCCAATCATTTTGGATTTTTTTCAGAAAGCCCTGTCCCAAACGGCGCCACAAGAATTTCCGGTTCCAAAAATCCAAGAAAAAGAGTCAGATTCATTTCAGGACGTGCAGGAAGAGGCTGAATAAAAAATGAAAAGCCCCTTGACCACCATTGCTGATGGCCAAGGGGCTTTTCGAACTGCTTGGACTGGAAAAAGATTACACGTCTTGAAGCGTATCTTTAACCATATAAAGAAGGATAAAGTTTTTGTCCAGCTCTTCGGATAAGGCTTTTAATTTGTGCTCAGGTATTTCCTTGATCCGGATATACACGTGACGGCAATTCTCCTCACACATATCATAAGAGGTCAGGATACTGACCATTCGGCCTCCATGTTTTCGTATCACATCGGACACCTCTTTTATGGAGCCCGGCCGATCCTCCAGGTTAAAAGCAAATTGGATACCCCCTCGATAAATACCGGTCAGGGAAATCAGGACTTTGAAGATATCCCCCTGAGTGATGACTCCGACCACCTTTCCTTTGTCGTTGACGACCGGCAGTCCTGAAATCCTATGTTCCAGCATCTTAACGGCCGCCTTTTCCACCGTTTCTTCCGGCCCAACGCTGACTAAATTTTTGTTCATAAGATCTTTTATTTTTAATTCCGAAAGCAGGTAATACAGTTCATGAATATCTAAAGTGGTAGCCTTGGAAGGGGATGCTTCTTTAATATCCCGATCAGTAATCATTCCAACCAGTTTCCCTTTACGCATGACCGGTAGGCGTCGGATATTATTTTCCTTCATTATCTGAGAGGCCTTCATCATGGAAGTATCTTCATCTACGGTTATGACATCGCTGGTCATCCATCCTTTAACTAACATGGTTATCCTCCGCTGGTAAGAATTAAAAGCTCTGACATCCCCAAATTACAACATCATGTTTGAATCCCCAATTCTTAGAAAATTTTATAGCAATTACCAACATTGTCAAGTTTTTTTTGGAACAAAGAGGGGTGTTTTTAAACCCCCTTTACAGAATGCAGTTCACCTCAGGAAGATTCCTTAGATAGTCCTGGGATCGTTTTCCTCTATTTCTTTTCATGCCTTCCTTCAAGACCAAAGGGATTTAAAGAAAAGGGGCTTCCCCAAACCGCCGCCTCTTTGTATTGACCATGCCTTTCCCTTGAACTCTCAAATCATTCTATCATCGCCAATCCTATTGGTGATGAATCAATTTAACTTTCCTCCCGGTTGTGATCGATCCAGTAAGCCCAGGCTACCAACAGCCATTGAAGGAAACCGATATAGACAATCGGTTTCACCGCCGGCGGCGGGGGACCGAAAAGATTGCCGAGATAAGTCATTATTAAAAAAGCCACTAATCCCCATAAGGCCCATCGGCCGGTTTTATTTTTGGCTTTGGTTGAGGTTGCATAAAGATAAACCCCGACAACAAACAACCCCCCTTCGACCAGGAGGGTCCCGATCAGGGAATTCCACAGACCAAGTCCCACTTTGGTATCCAGGCCGGGCAGCAAGGGCAGGTCCGGGCGATGGGTGAACAAATCCAGGATCCAGTGACCGACCACCAGAAGTCCAAGCCATAGGGCTGTTTTCAAATCTTTTTTGATGACCCAATAGATCCCTCCGAACAGCAACCCCCAGATAAGCACTGAAAGTAACCCATGGGAAATGGGATAATGGGTAAAATTAAGGGGGGTAACCGCCGTATTGCCGGGCTCGATCAACATCTGTTCCCAACCCAGTAAAAGCAGAAGCGGAAAAAGCAGATCGATGAACTGCGTTGCCAAAAACAAGGTTCCCAATGACGCTTTGGGTGCAACCTTCTTGGCTGCAAAACCCAGGGCATAATGACCGATATACATGCCGTTTCCTTTCCATGTTTTTTATTGGCTTTCGATACGGAAAGCATACTGGATAACATCGGACGGACACCCGTCGATGCAGGTTCCGCAAAGGATACATTCGGAATTTTCCATTCTATCTTGATGGACCATAGTTTCTACCGGAAGGCTCATCGGGCAGTTTTCGGTGCAGGTATGACAGTGCGTGCATTTCTCGGGTTCTGCTTGAAGCCGAAGAGAGGCCCAATGAAAAAGGTTTCTAATCTTCCTGCCAATTATCATAAAGGGGGCCATCCAGCAAAGATGATGGCAGAACGACCTTTTCCCGAAAATAAACGACGGCAGGACGATTAAGAGGAGAACCACCAAATAGGCGATGAGGGCGGGAAGATCTCCGATAGAAAAGCCGTAATGGGTCTGGTAAAAAAAATCGACCTGGGAATATCCTCCCCCTATGATGGCCAGAATGACTATAGTACCTACCCAGGGGATCCAGATCAACCACTTGATAGAATCCCCTTTAAGGACCCTTTTCTCTCGGGCTGAAAATAGGGCCTCCTGACAGCCGGCACCCGGACAGACCCATCCGCAATAAGCCCGTCCAAGAAGCAAAGCGCTGAGAAACAGGAGCAGAAACAGGATGAAACTCCCGTTGATAATACCGCCCTGGGTGGCTTGAATAATCATTACCGGGGACAGATAATAGAAGAGTGCCGGAAACAAAAAAAATGAAGACAGAATAATTCCTTGTCTCAGCTTTTGTCTGGATTTCATGGTTCGACTCAAAAAAGAAGTTTATTCGTTCAGCAGTTTTCCGGAAACCGATCGATCACTCGGTTGAGAATCTGATCCAACCGAGTCCTGCCCCTTTTAAGGGGCATAGCTGGACCGGGCTTGTATGCCCCAACGCCCGTCTTTCCTGGTAACGATCCACAGGGAATGATGAACCGCATATCTGGAACCGTCCGCCTGGTAGCGGCTGAATTGGATATTAAAATGCACCTTCACCGGTGAAGCATGGATGACTTCCACCGAATCCAGAGTGCTATGGTGCCATCCCTCGTGCTTGGTCAGGTAGTTGAGTACCGAATCAAGGGGCAGGTATTCAGAGGCGTTTTGAACGATAGCGACCTGGCCTTTGTCGTTGATGCGGATATGAGGAAAATGATGGGTGTTCAGGTGTGCTTCACCGTCATGGGCGTTAAAGGCGTCAAAAAAGGCCTTAATGGCTTTGGCGGCTTCGACTTCAGACATGGGCTCTCCTCCAAAATATTAATTATCTCGAAATAATGACTACTTTTCCGGGTAGCTACTAACCAACAATAATAGAAATTATTTGCTTACGAGTGGCGGGTTACGAGTTACCCGTTTTAAAGAAAGGGTTTCGATTTACAAACCCGCAACCCGTAAATAATTATTGGTGGAGATAAATTCTCGGACTTAACCAATTAAGAATCTACACTAAGACCGTTAATAACTATTCCCACTTTCCCAAAAGGGCAAATACGGATTCAGGAATGCGTACCAATTTACCTTCCTGATCCAAACAGGCATGGACCGTGTATCCTTGAACCAAAAGATCGTTCTCCTGGTTCAAAATTCTATAGTCAAAGCGCATAGAGGCCTTGCGAACGAACCCCACACCGGTATTGATCAATAAAATATCATCATAGCGGGCCGATTTACTATATTTGCAAAAGGCCTCGGTAACCGGCAATAAATAGCCCATGGCCTCTATCTCGGCATAGGGAAGGCCCAAATGGCGGATCAATTCGGAACGGCCGATTTCAAACCAGCGCAGATAATTGGCATAATAGGCCATTTTCATGGAATCCACATCACCGTAAATAACCCGGTAAGTCGTCTGAAAAAATTTCATTTGGTTACTCCTGAACTCGAAAAAAGTGAAGGCCGAGGAATCCTCTTTTCAGTGTTGTCCACTTAAATGCCCTTAGCTTCTCTGCCGGGCCAAATCTCAAATTATGTTTCAGGAGCAGGCCCCTGGGGGCCTCCAGGACCAAAGCTGGAAATTGACCCAGGTGAAGGCTCTATTCCCGATTAACTTAGCTTTTGGGCCGGGTTGGGGCGAGAGATTACCTTTTGGACAACTTTGAAAAGAGGACCCCTCGGCCCCTGTACACTGGAGGTTAACTTTTAAATGGTTATCATCCCTAACGGACTCCTAAAAACCAGGGCATCAGTTGATCCCCATTTATAAAAGCGACCTCTCCCTCAAAAGCCGATCTTTCCGAAAAACCCCTTTTTCGAACCGGCCGGGACCGGTCTTCAGAGCAGAAGATCGAAAAAGGGACCGGTTCCCTGGTGTGGGTCATCACCTGGACAGGCGTGAAATGATCGGTAACAATCATCAGGGAATAGGCTTCAAAATGGTTCAATCCTTCCAGGACCGGCCCCACGACCTCCCGATCGAAGGCTTCAATGGCCTGGATCTTCTTTTCCCGGCTTCCTTCATGAGAAGCCTCATCCGGGGCCTCCACATGAACATAGACCAGGTCTTTCTCGGCCAGGAAGGCCAAGGCCTTTTCAGCCTTCCCCCGGAAATTGGTGTCTAAATATCCGGTTATCCCTTCCACAAAAATGGATTCCAACCCGGCAGACAATCCTATCCCTTTCAAAAGATCCACGGCGGAAATCACTCCCCCTCGAAGGCCGAATCTTTTCAGGAAAGAGGGCATGGCCGGAGTTTTTCCTTGACCCCACAACCAAATGGAATTGGCTGGAACCAGGCCTCGGCCCTGCCTTGACTGATTAACCGGGTGTTGGCTCAAAAAGGACCAGGAACGGCGCATAAGATCCACAATCGGTCCCAACTCCCCCTGGGTATTCAAATAGCCCGTCACATCCTGCCCGGTCAGGTCATGCGGCGGTGTGGTCTTGACCGATGGATCAGCCCCGGTCCAGACCAGGATATGCCGATAACTGACCCCTGGATAGAAAGATAAATTGGGGTGAGCTAAGAATCCCTTGAGGTCGTTGATTAAAATCTTGGCTTCTTCCGTAGAAATATGCCCGGCGCTGTATGAGTTCATCCTTACCGTCTCATTTTCCCGGTGGTCCAGGCAAACCAGATTACAGCGGAAGGCCACGTCCTCTTCCTTTAGTCGGATCCCCATACTAACCGCTTCCAAGGGCGCACGGCCTGAATGGTAGACCAATGGGTCATATCCCAGGAGGGAAAGATTGGCAATATCACTTCCCGGTTCACAGGCTGAGGGTACGGTTTGGGCCCACCCCATAATCCCCCGGGAGGCCGCGGTATCCATATTGGGCGTATGAGCCGCTTCCAAGGGAGTCTTTCCGTCCAGGGCCTCCTGAGGGTAATCCCCCATCCCGTCCCCGACCAAAATAATATATTTTCTGTCTTTCGATTTCATAAAAAAATACAGATCTCTTTAGATGGATCAAAGTTACGGGTTGGGTGTTTCGGGTTTGAAAACCAAAAGCCTTTAACCGGCAACCCGTAACCCGTCACTTTTAATTTTCCACCCGGACAATCACCGTTCGATCGGTTATCACCGCTAGACGGTCAATCTCCTGGATGGCCTTCTGAACGTCTGATTCTCTGGCCTCGTGGGTCATCATGACAATAGGAACGGATCCTTCAATCTCTCTGCCTTTTTGGATCACCGAGGCCACACTGATTTGATTGGCCCCAAGGATGCCGGCGATGGTCGAAAGGACCCCGGGTCGATCCAGGGCGGAAAATCGAAAATAATAGTGGGTCATCACTTCCTGAAAGGGTTTAAAGGACAAACCTTTTTCTTTAAATCGTTGAATCGAAAGATTCTGGGGTATTCTTTGGGCAATCCCCTTGTTGATATTTCGTCCCATATTGACCAGGTCACTGACTACCGCGCTTCCGGTCGGCATCATTCCGGCGCCCTGTCCGTAGAGCAAAATATCCCCCACCGAATCTCCTTTGATATGAAGGGCATTATAGGCCCCTTGAACATTGGCCAACATATGGCTTTTAGGGATCATGGTCGGGTGGACCCGGGCTTCCAACAGACTCCCCTCCTTTCGGCAGATAGCCAGAAGTTTGATGGAGTATCCGAATTCCCTGGCAAAGGCAATGTCCAATGCCCCGATTCGAGTGATGCCTTCCACAAATACCGCTTCGGGGTTTAATGGAGCTCCATAGGCCAGATACATCAAAATGGAAAGTTTATGAACCGTGTCCAACCCTTCTACATCCAGGGTCGGATCGGCCTCGGCATAGCCCATTTGTTGGGCCTCCTTTAGGGCCGCTGAATAAGGCAGTTCTTGTTCGGTCATCCGGGTCAGGATAAAATTGGAGGTCCCATTGAAGATCCCAAAAATGCTTTCAATTTCATTGGCCACCAACCCCTGTTGCAGGGCCAGAATAACCGGGATACCACCGCAGACGCTGGCTTCAAAGCCGACATCCAATTTACTGTCCATGGCCTTCTTGAAAATCTCATTCCCTTTGTGAGCCAGCAAGGCCTTGTTGGCCGTAACCACATGTTTCCCTTTTTCCAAAGCCTTTAAAATAAAACTACGGGCCGGTTCCAGACCCCCGATCAATTCTATGACAATGGATATATCCGGATCTTCAAGAATTTGTTCCACTTGATCCGTCAGAACCCCTTTGGGAACCGGGACACCCCGATCCCGATTCAAATCCTGATCGGCGATCCGTTTTAATTTTATCGGAACCCCGACCAGGGAACTAAGAAGGTCGCCTTTTTCACGTAAAATCTTTACCACCCCGGTTCCTACGGTGCCAAAACCGATTAAACCTACCTGAATTTCTTTCATGATCCCCTCACACGATTCTATAGGTTGGATTCAAAGATCCTTTTTAAACCCTCATGCCCGCCTGGACGGGTGCTACAAAACACAATGATTAAATTTTAGGATTGAAGCTCCCTGCACCAAGGTGCAGGGAATCTTCCAGGCAAGGAAAGGGGTTATTTGTTGTAGTTCGCTCGCTAACCCACGCAGCAAGCTGCGGGGAATGCGCTCGCTATTCCTGTTCAAGGGACCACGGGGTCAAGGACCGCGGGGCGGAGTGAAAGACATGGAAGTTAAAACCCTCGAACCCTTGAATCCTGGAACCCTTGAACCCTATTTTGAATTTTAGCTATTACCCTTTATTTAAGGCCTTTTTGATGCCCCTAACGGCCTGTTGGATTCGGTGAGAGTTTTCGACCAGAGCGAACCGGACATATTCATCCCCGTATTCACCAAAACCCCGGCCGGGCGCTACGGCCACTTTTCCCTCGCGGATAAGAAACTTGGAAAATTCCACCGAACCCATTTTTCTGAAGGGTTCCGGGATCCTGGACCAGACAAACATCGTCCCTTTGGGTTTCTCCATCTTCCAACCGATCCGGTTAAGCCCCTGAATCAGGGTATCCCTTCTTTCTTTATAGGTGCTGACGATCTCCTGTACACATTCCTGAGGCCCGTTTAAGGCAATAATGGAGGCGATCTGGATCGGCTGAAAGACCCCATAATCCAAATAGCTTTTAATTCGGGTCAGGGCATGAATCAATTGTGGATTCCCGACAGCAAACCCCACCCGCCAGCCGGCCATGCTGTAACTTTTGGATAAAGAAAAGAGTTCCACCCCGACATCCTTAGCCCCGGGAATCTGCAAAAAGCTGGGGGCCTTGTACCCGTCAAAAACCAGATCGGCATAGGCGAAGTCATGGACGACCATCAGGTGATGCTCTTGGGCAAAGGCCACGATATTCTTAAAAAAATCCTTATCCACCACCATGGTGGTGGGGTTGTGGGGAAAGGAGATGATCAGCATTTTCGGACTAGGCCAGGTCTGCTTGGTGGCGGCTAGCAGGTCCTCAAAGAAATCCCGATCATGACTCATGGGGATACTTCTCAAGTCCCCTCCGGCAATGATAACCGAAAAGGGGTGAATCGGGTAGGTGGGGTCAGGCGCAAAGACCACATCGCCGGGACTGGTGGTGGCCAAAATCAAATGAGATATCCCCTCTTTGGCCCCTATGGTCACAATGGCTTCGGTTTCCGGGTCCAGCTCCACCTGGTAACGCCGCTTATACCAATCACAGATGGCTGTTCGGAGCCGGGTGATCCCTTTGGAAGCCGAATATCGGTGGTTATGGGATTTAAGAGAGGCTTCCCGGAGTTTATCCACGATATGTTTAGGAGTGGCCAAATCCGGATTCCCCATCCCCAGATCGATAATATCTTCCCCCTGACGCCGTAATTCCATTTTCAGGGTGTTGACTGTAGCAAAAACATAAGGGGGGAGGCGGGTCATGCGTCTGAATTCTTCCATATCAATCTCCTCTTTTTTATGGTAAAATAGACATTAAACTAAAAATACCCTTAAAGTCAAAATTTTTCCTCCGGATTTTTTGTAGGTATTGACAATCACGCTAAAGGGATTTAGAATTCTTCTACCTTTTTATTATCCTAACGGGTTAACCAAAGAATTATGGAAGGGAGAGATCATGGGTGAAAAAAATATTACCGAAGTAACCGATGAAAATTTCCAAACGGAAATTTTGGAAAGTTCCACGCCGGTTCTGGTTGATTTTTGGGCCGTCTGGTGCGGTCCCTGCAAGGCGATTGCCCCGACCGTGGAAGAATTAGCCGTTCAATTTCAAGGGCAGGTCAAAATAGGCAAATTGAATGTGGATGAAAATCCTAAAACACCAGGCCAGTATGGGATTCGAGCCATCCCCACCCTGATCCTCTTTAAAAACGGAACCGTAGTCGAACAGATCACCGGAGCAGTTTCCAAAAGCACCCTGGAAACCGCTATCAAAAAGACCCTTTAGTGCGTCTGTGGAACATCCTGTTTACGATCTTATAATCGTGGGGGGAGGTCCAGCCGGACTAACCGCAGGGCTGTACGCCCGGCGTTCCCGTCTTAACACCCTTCTCATAGAGAAGCTCATCCCCGGGGGCCAGGTTTTGACCACCGACTGGGTGGACAATTACCCCGGGTTTCCCGAAGGAATTTCCGGGTTTGACCTGGTGGAAAAGATGCGCCGGCAGACCGAACGGTTTGAATTGCCGGTTATCAATGATGAAATCCTCTCCCTGTCTCTGCAAGATCCGGATAAAATCATCAAGGGAACCCAAGGAACTTATACGGCCAAGGCCTTGATTATCGCCAGCGGGGCTGCCCATAAAAAACTGGGGGTCCCCGGAGAGGATCTTCTTGGCGGCAAAGGGGTTTCTTATTGCGCCACCTGTGACGGCCCCTTTTTCAGGGATCAGGAAATCGCCGTGGTCGGCGGCGGGGACACCGCCGTTCAAGAAGCCCTTTATTTGACCCGTTTTGCAAAAAAAATTTATCTGATCCATCGAAGGGATCAGCTTAGGGCCACCCGAATCCTTCAAGAGAAAGCCCTGGCCCATACGGCTATTCAACCGGTTTGGAATTCTATGGTGGAATCCATCCAGGGCACAGATCAAGTGGAGGGTGTTAGTATCAAGAATAAAGACGGTTCTTCCGGCCGGACGCTTTCGGTTGAAGGGGTTTTTATTCTGGTCGGGACCCTGCCCAATACCGAGTGGTTGAAACCGGTGGTACCGTTGGACCCTCAAGGATTTATTCAAACCGATCCCCATATGGCAACTCCCATCCCGGGAATCTTTGCCGCCGGAGATGTTCGCCAAAAGCTGTTAAGACAAATATCTACGGCCGTTGGAGATGGGGCCACCGCCGTTTTCGCCGCTGAAAGATACCTGGAGGCCTTATGAAGGAATTTACCCTGTTTACCCGATCTCCAATAAAACACACCCTGTTTTTATTAATCATGGCCTGGATCTTATTATCCCTGGCGGGATGTGGGTTGTACGAGTGGTTCAAAAGCAAAGATTCCAAAGAACTGGAAAAGACCGCTGAAGCCTTGATTATGGAAGGTCTGGATGCCTACCAGCGGAAAAAATATGAAAAGGCCGCTGACGCCTTTCAGAAACTGAAAGATCGTTTTCCTTACAATCAATATGCCATCGTGGCCGAGCTGAAATTGGCCGACAGTTATTTTTTGAAGAAGGATTATCTTTTGGCTGCCACGGCCTATAAGGAATTCGAAAAAATGCACCCCACCAATGAAATCACCCCCTATGTGATTTTTCAAACGGCCCTGTGTTACTTTAAACAGATGCCCACGATCGACCGGGACCAGAGTTACGCTTTTCAGGCGGTTCAGGAATTTGAACGATTGATCAAAAACTATCCCCAGAGCGAATATGTCTCCCAAGCCCAAACCCATCTGATAACCGCCCAAAAAAACCTGGCCTTCCATGAATTTGCTATAGGGGAATACTACTTTAATGAAAAAAAATATGAGGCTGCTCTGGGCAGGTTTGAAATTATCGCGCAACAGTTCCCCGACGCCGCTCACCCGCCTAACTTAAAAAAATATATCGAGATCTGCAAGGAAAAACTGGCTCAAGCCCAGGCTCAAAAATCAAAAACCCCTTGATGCCGGATATTTTGGGAGATGTTTTCTTGTTACCATTCGGGAGAAGAAAAACGAAAGGGTAAATATTCTTATCTTTTTCTACCTGGTTGGATTAGGTTCATTTAACCGGAATCCGCAATCGGAAATCCAAATTTGAAAGTGGCGCCCAAAATACGTTGAGTTTAGGGCAGCCATGAACCTTACCTGGTTCATGGCGGAGAGAGAGGGATTCGAACCCTCGGTAGAGGTTTCCCCCTACACTCGCTTAGCAGGCGAGCACCTTAAGCCTACTCGGTCATCTCTCCGTAATGCAGTCGCAGTCCTTTTCCAACAAAACCCTCTTCCCTCTTAGAACACTCCTAAGCAACATCTCAGGGTTTGTGGATTCCGAAATCCGCAATCCGATATCGGAAATAATGGATGGCGGAGGGAGAGGGATTCGAACCCCCGTTCCCCGGAAGGAAAGCGGTTTTCAAGACCGCCGCCTTAAACCACTCGGCCATCCCTCCCTCCTTAAATTAGTATCTTTTTACCATTCTCCTCTCTTTCTGTCAACCACAAGCAATTTTACCTTGGCAGGAAATTTTCTTCACCGGTCCCGGTTTCTTGGACAAAAGATCCCGCTGAAACCCGGGAAGTTTTTTTGGTGGTGGTCTTTGACAATTTATCCATATTAGACGAATTTCGGTTTTGCTCCATATCATAAGAAACGATGTCCTTTTTATCGATAATTATTGGTTAATATGACAATTTTCCCTATTACCAATATTTAAAGTATGTTATAATATATAATATAGATACATTGGGAAATAGAGAACTTCGTATGTTAATTGTTAGCCGTTACGAACATTAATTATGACCGAACAGTCATCCCCAAGCTCTCGCAATATCCCATTGCCGATTCAGCGGGAGGTGCGGCGGCGCTGCGGCTTTGGCTGCGTTATTTGTGGCATGCCGCTATATGAATTCGAGCACATGCTTGGTTGGGCCAAGGTCCAAAGGCATGTCACAGAGGAAATCACTCTATTGTGCGATCAACATCACCGAGAACGCACGGCAGGCCTTCTTCCAATTGAGGCCGTAAGCGAGGCAAACGCCAATCCCTACAATTTGCGCGGGGAGTATCAAAACCCTATGACCTCCATTTCGCGGGGAATAAATGCGAAGCTGTACTCGGTTCGAATACCTTCACCTTTGAGTATCTCGGCGTGCCAACATTTACCGTCCCTGTAGGTGTTGATGGCGTACCTCTCCTAGCCTTTCTGCTTGATGATGATCACCTGCTTCTGCTTTGCGACTCTTCGACGAGGTAAATAATCCGGTCCTTCAGATCATCAACAATCAACTCATTTACTCAGTTGCACCTTGGGACATTCATCTCGTCGGCACGAATCTGGTAATTAGGGATGCACCACGAAAAATACTCGTGGATATCACGTTTGGCGTACCGAACAGGATCGTGATTAATCGAGGTCGATTTCTCTTCAATGGCGTGGAGATCTTGTTAACGCCAGAGTATTTTCTTGTCGTTAACAACGCGACGATGATGTCTCAATGTCATATGGAGAATTGTCATGGAGGAATCATCATCGGCTCGCAAGATTTTGGGGGCGGAACGGCATTCCGAATCGCCGGGGTTTCGCGGTACCTCGGCGACCGGACTGCGGCAATTCAGTGGGCCGAACAATCGCTTGGTAACGGCTAACCCCCAATTCGAGAAGGATGCTTCGCGAGCAGCACTTCGTGCGCTCGCTCGCGCCTCTCAATTGGACCGTTCGCCATAATTAACTTGACACTGCCAAATATTAAGCGTACCATATGTGGTACGTTTAGGAGGTGAAAGATATGACAGCATTGTCCGCATCAGAAGCAAGAAAGCGTTTATATACTCTGGTGGATGAAGTAAAAGAGACCCACCAACCGGTACAAATCGTCGGCAAGAGAAGTTCTGCGGTTCTTGTATCCGAAGAAGACTGGAAAGCAATTGAAGAAACACTCTTCCTTACGTCAATTCCCGGCATGAGGGAATCCATTAAGAAGGGTCTTAAGACACCCGTAGAAAAGTGCTCGAAGGAGCCCGGCTGGTGAGTTGGCGATTGAGGTATACCAAACAGGCTCAAAAAGACGCAAAGAAAATCGCACAGTCTGGTCTTAAGCCCCAATCATCAAAGCTATTAGAAATAATCCAAAATAATCCTTACCAAAACCCTCCGCCTTACGAGAAGCTGGTCGGTGATCTCACTGAGGCGTTGTCCCGAAGAATCAATATTCAACATCGTCTTATCTATCAGGTTCTTGAAGACATCAAAACTGTGAAAGTGCTACGTATGTGGACACATCATGAATAAAACGGCGAACAAGTCATTCCACCGGATCGGCCAAAAGGCGGGCCTCCCGGTGAACTCGCCGTTGACCTGAGGTGTTTCCAACTTTATTTTCTTTTTACAATCCTGAGCCCGTCCTTGATCTGATTGGAGGGATGGAGAAAGACCTCCTCCCCTTCCTTCAATCCTTTTACGATCTCCGCCTCAAAGGTTCCCTGTCGGCCCACTTCGACCACACGCCGCCTGGCCCGGCCCTCCTGGTTAACGAAAACCGCCCAATTCTGTCCAATCCTGAAAAGTGCACTGGCGGGAATTTTCAGGACCTCTTCTCCCTTCCAGATAACGATCCGGGCCTCGACCCGAAAACCGTCTCCCAGGGAAGCCGGCGGGTCCACAAAGTCGGCAATGACATTGACCCGTTTTTCTTCCACACCCAAAGCCGACACCTTGGTAAACCCCCAGGGTTCCACCAGCCTCACCCTGGCCTCAAGCGGTTGATTCCCTCCCCAGTTGTCCAGCAAAACCGTATGGCCCGGTTTGACCTTAACGGCCTCCGTAGTCAGCAGGTCGATCACCACTTCGAGTTGAGAAGGATTCCCAAGCACCAACAGCGGTGTTCCGGGTGCGACGACCTGCTCGTTTTTTTCCAGGACTTTGAGCACCCGACCGGACACAGGAGAACGAACAGCGATGGTTTGAGGCTCTCCTTTTACTTCTTCCAGGGCCAGCAGACCGGCCTGGATGGCCTTAACCTCAAAGGCCGCGGCCTGGGCCTTCATTTGGACGGCACGGAGTTCCTCATTTCGCAGCTTTTCCGCATCCCTGGAGAATTCCATTTCCTGCTGGGTGGCCAAACCGTTTTTTTGCAGCTGCTCCATCCGCTGTCTCTCCCGCCGGGACTTTTCAACATTAATCCGGGTCTGCTCGATCAGGACCTCCGTTTCCCGGTGCAAGGCTTCGGCGGCCTGGAGCCTGGCCCGAATCTCGGTCGATTCCCGCCTTCCCAGGGGCAGGGGGTGGATCACGGCGATCGATTGATTGAATCCCACGGGATCCCCTTCTTTAAGTCGGATACGGGTCAATCGACCGGCTACAGGAGAAGCAACGATAAAGCGATCCTTGGCCCGGGTTTCACCTTCCTCATCCACCGTGACCATCAAAGGGCCTTTCTGGGCCCGTTGCAGATCCACTTCGACCGGAGAAGGAAGAAAGACCCAAATGATAACGCCTAATAAAATGACGGCCGAAATGATATAGAGTAGTCCCTTTTTTCTGTTTTTTTTCATCATAGATGACCTCACATTGTTCACCGCAAAGACGCAAAGGGCGCAAAGGGCGCAAAGAAGAACCTTTATCAATTGCCGGTGAGAGGCCGGCAATCGATAAACTACGCTACCCTCCGGGTAATTATTCGGCCAGAAGCCAAAGTTGCTTTGTTCAATCCCGAATTTCACGGGATTGAACAAAAAAATGGTTTTCTTAGCGTTCTTTGCGTCTTTGCGGTGAAAGATTTTTACCAATAAAAAATTAAAAACTATCAACCAGTTGACGTGATTGAACCAATTTCCAAATCCGAAATTACTCCCTGGTCTTCAACACGGCGATGAGATCCAAGTGTTTTAACCGTCGGCGAACGAAGAGACCGGAAATAAAAGCAGCCAGGACAGTGACGCCCAATGAATAAATTACACTTTTCCCGGTCAGAACCAGCGGGAAACGGTAAAGCTCCGTTTCCAGGGCCTTGGACATGAGCCAGCAAAAATAATATCCGATGATCAGCCCGACGGGAAGGGCCGTTAAGGTGAGGAAGGCCTGTTCCCCCAGGAGAATACGGGCGATCTCCTGCTCGGTGAACCCCAGGACCCTGAGGGAGGCCATTTCATGACCCCGTTCCGAAAGAGAGATCCGGGCGCTGTTATAAACCAGTCCGAAGGCAATGACCGAGGCGAAAATGATCAAGACGAACGTTGAAATATACATGCTCTGGGCAATGGTGTCCCGAAAGCCCTGAACCATGTGTTTACGGAAGGCTACCCCGGCTACGGCCGGAACCTTTTTGATTTTGGTAAAAAAGTCCGGTTCCTGAAGGGGGTCCACGGTTAAAAAAGCCCCGGAAACAGCCGGGCCTTCATGCATATGTTTATTTAAAGACCGGAGGTCCATATAAGCGGAGATCCCCAGCAGTTCATCAATAATTCCGGCAACGGGTATGGTCAGGACCGGTCGTTTCCCCTCCAGGACTTCGACCGACAGTAAATATCCGGGCCTGACCTGGAGTGAATCGGCCAACTGTTTGGTCAGCACCAGACCCTCTGATGGAAGGTTCACCGGCCGCAGGTCCTTGTCCAGAAGCTGTCTCAATCGGCCGGTGGGTGATATCCCCTGGATGCCGATCCGCCTGCTGCGATGTTCGAAGCGCAGGCGGGCGGGAACCAGACGAAAGGACTCCACACTGCGCACTCCGGGCAAACGGGTGGTGTCATAACGGGCACCCGAACCGACAGGATGGTTAAAAATCAGCATGGCATCCTCCCGCTGGATGGTCTCAAACTGGACCCGTATCAGGTACTCAACGGAATCGAAGCTGTATCGCCCCACCAGGAGAATGGCCACGGCAAAGGCGATACCGAGCAGGGTAAAACCGGCCTTGGCCCGGTTTCGCCCCAGGTTGCGGATAATCATGCGCAACGCCGGCGAGATAAACCGCTGGAGACCGATTCGTTCAATCAATCCCGGACGAAAACGGGCCGGGGGTTCAGGGCGCATAGCCTCGGCCGGAGGCAGGGAAACGGCCTTCCGGACCGAAAGTAGGGCCCCCAACCCGGCGGCCGCAAAGCTGATGAAAATGACCAGCACCAGCAAGTCCGGACGAATTCGGGAATAAAAAACCGGGAAACGATAAAACTGCTGATAGATTTCGGCGATCAAACTCCCCAGCCAGAGCCCCAGAACGGTGCCCGGTAAGGACCCGGCGAAAATCACCACCAGGGCAAACTTCAGGTAGTGAAAACCAATGGCGCTGCTGCTGTAACCGAAAGCCTTCAACAGGGCGATCTGGTTGCGCTGCAGGATGATCAGGCGGGACAGAACGATGTGAATCAGGAAAACGGCGACGCCCAAAAAGATGGAAGGGACGATCATACCGGAAACCCGGTTCTGGGCGATCTCATCGGACAGGAAACGGTTGGAAAGCTGGTCGCTCCGTCCATAGGCCCCCAGTCCCCCATAGGGTTCGAGAACACGATCCAGCCGGGCAATGACCTCGGCTTCCTGGGTTCCGGGGGCCAGGGTCAAGGACAGATCGTTAAAGGCCCCTTTCATTTGAAAGGCCGGCCCCATGGCCTCCCGGCTCATCCACAAGACCCCGAACCGTTTGCTGTCCGGCAGTATGGTGCCGCTGGGAATTTCAATGACATATTCCGGGGAAAGGGCCACCCCGACAATGAGCAGGTGCTCCCAGCGGCCGTTGATAATCGCCCCCAGCGTGTTCCCGGGTTTGAGCTGATTGGCCTGGGCGAAGGCCTCACTGATGATGACCTCGTTTCTTCTTCCGGGTTCGATGGTTCGGCCTTGCCGCAAGGCCAGGTCGTTGAGTAAAGGTTTGCCTGATCCCGGGATAGAAACCAGCCGGCCCGTAGCCGGTTCCTTCAAACCGGGTACGTCCAGGATCACTTCAAAGACAATCCGCGTTTGAAGGGCCGTGACGCCGGGGATGGCGGCGATAGACGAAGTCAAGGATTCAGGTGCCCGTTTAAGCTGGGCAAAGACCTCGGCGAAACGGTATTCGCTGTAATAGGCCGACTGGGAAACCACCAGGGACTGAAAGGTGTTGTGCATGGTTACAAAGGCCGAAAGACCGCAAAGCACCACCAGGGCCACGGCTATGGCCTGTCCCCGGTAGTGGATGAGGTCGCGGAGAAGTTTTCGGTCAAGGGAGGTCATGCGGTCCTACCAACTTAAATCTTTGGGAGAGGCTTTTGTCAGATTTTGCTGCAGATCAATAATCCTGCCGCTGCTGATGCGGATGACCCGGTCGGCCATGGAAGCGATGGCCGCATTGTGGGTAATAACGGCCGTGGTGGTGCCCAGCTGCTCATTGACCTGCTGAAGGGCCTCCAAAACCCGGATGCCGGTGGTGATGTCCAGGGCGCCGGTGGGTTCATCACACAGCAGGACATCTGGGCGTTTGACAATCGCCCGGGCAATGGCGATACGCTGTTGCTCGCCTCCGGAAAGCTGGGCCGGGAAATGGTGGAGCCGGTCCCCCAGGTCGACTAAATTCAGGGCCTCTGCTGGCTCCATGGGATTTTCGGCAATCTCGGCCACCAGGGCCACATTTTCCAAAGCGGTGAGGCTGGGAATCAGGTTGTAGAATTGGAAGACGAAGCCCACATGTTCGCGCCTGAATCGGGTCAGCTCTTTATCGTCGTATCGGGAAAGGTTGTGATCGAAATAAAAAACCTCGCCGGCAGTAGGCACATCCAGGCCGCCCAGGATGTTGAGCAGGGTGGACTTACCGCTTCCGGAAGGCCCCAGAAGAACCGCGAATTCCCCTTCAAAGAGATCCAGATCCACGCCGTTTAAGGCGCGCACCTCCACCTCACCCACCTGATAGAACTTGGTGACTCCATGGATATGAAAGACGGCCTTGGGGTTTTTCACCTGAGGGAGTATTTCCTTAGAGAATCAGTTCATAGGGTTAACTTTTTAATAATATTATCGGAATGATTATTTTCTGTCAAATTAATTGAAAATGGTTGATCGGTTAGTCGTTGAGACAAAACCTCTTTCAAAATCCAACCAGCGCCAACAAAAAAAAGGCAAGTCCGAAGGACTTGCCTTTTCAGGAGTAATTGATGTGCGGTTAAAAGTTACCGGCCCTTTTCGGCAATGCGCAGGCGCAGCAGGGACCGCTTTAAGGCCGATTCCGCCCGCAGGAAATCAATGGCCTCGGTCCTGGCTATGGCCAGACGTTTTTCCGCCCGTTCCCTGGCCCGTGTGGCCCGGTCGATGTCAATCTCCCTCGCCCGTTCAGCCGCCTCGGCCAGAATGGTGACTTTATTATCGGAAACCTCGGCAAACCCGCCGGTAACCGCCAAATATTCCAGTTGATTGTCTTTGCGATAACGCAGCTCTCCGGGCTGAAGGGTGGTCAGGAAGGGGATATGATTGGGCAGGATGCCGAATTCCCCCAAGGCACCCGTGGCCATGACAATATCCACCTTCTCTTGGACCACCAGCCGGTCCGGGGTAACCACTTCTAATTCTAACTCCAGTTTTTCGGCCATTTTCTTTTTTCCGTCTCTTATAGTTTGTTACGCTTCGGCCAATCGTTTGGCATTTTCCACGGCTTCATCAATCCCGCCGACCATGTAGAAGGCCTGTTCCGGCAGGTCGTCATGTTTGCCTTCGATGATCTCTTTAAATCCGCGGATGGTTTCCTCGACCTTAACGAACTTACCGTCTTTACCGGTGAACTCGGCGGCCACGAAGAAGGGCTGGGACAGAAAACGCTGGATCCGTCTGGCCCGGCCGACCACCAGTTTATCCTCATCGGAAAGTTCGTCCATACCGAGGATGGCGATGATGTCCTGCAGATCTTTGTATTTTTGTAAAATCTGCTGTACGTTCCGGGCTACAAAATAATGCTCCTGACCCACCACATTGGGATCCAGAATCCGCGAAGTCGAGTCCAGGGGATCCACCGCCGGATAAATACCCAGCTCAACGATCTGGCGGGAAAGCACCACGGTCCCATCCAAATGGGCAAAGGTGGTGGCCGGGGCCGGGTCGGTCAAATCGTCGGCCGGCACATAGACACATTGAACCGAGGTGATCGATCCTTTATTCGTCGAGGTGATCCGTTCCTGAAGTTCCCCAAGGTCCGTGCCCAGGGTCGGTTGATAACCCACGGCCGAAGGGATGCGGCCCAGGAGGGCGGAAACCTCGGAACCGGCTTGGGTAAAACGGAAGATATTATCTATGAAGAGGAGCACATCCTGACCTTCCTCATCCCGGTAATATTCGGCCGCGCTTAAGGCCGTCAGGGCGATACGAGCCCTGGCCCCGGGGGGTTCGGTCATCTGCCCGTAAATCAAGGCTGCTTTGGGCAAAACCCCGGAATTTTTCATTTCCAGGTAGAGGTCGTTCCCTTCGCGGGTACGCTCTCCCACCCCGGCAAAAACCGAGATCCCGCCGTGATGCATGGCGATGTTGTGGACCATTTCCATCATGACCACCGTCTTGCCCACACCGGCACCGCCGAACATCCCCATCTTGCCCCCTCGGGGGAAAGGAACCAATAAATCGATAACCTTCAGGCCGGTCTCCAGGACCTTGACCGAGGTATCCTGTTCCACAAAGGTGGGGGCCGGTCGGTGAATGGGATAATATTTATCGGCCTTAACGGGTCCCAGGCCGTCCACCGGCTCACCGATGACATTCAAAACCCGTCCTAAGCCCGGGGCACCCACAGGCACAAGAATCCCATCGCCCGTATCCCGGCCGGGCATCCCACGAACCAGACCATCGGTGGTATCCATAGCAATACAACGGACCACGTTATTCCCCAGGTGCTGCGCCGCCTCTACCACTAAATTCTCTTGACGATCATCAATGGCCGGATTGGTAATACGAATGGCATTGAGGATATTGGGCAACTTCCCTTCCGGGAATTCCAAGTCCACCACCGGTCCGATTACCTGTACGATCTTTCCAATGCTTCCTTCGGTTTTTCCGGTTTCCATCTTATTTATGAACCTCCTCCTAAAGGGTTTTCCTTATACAATAAATTTAGGGTTCAAAGATTCCGGGATTCAAGGGTTCAAGTTTTTATTCAATTGGTTTTTGATTTATCACTTGAATCCTTGAACCCTTGGCTCCTTGAATCCTTTTTAATTATTTCTTTAAAGCCTCAGCCCCGCCGACGATATCCATCAGTTCCTTGGTAATCGCGCTCTGGCGGGCCTTGTTATAAATTAAGGACAAGCTTGTAATCAGTTCCTTGCAATTACGAGTGGCATTGTCCATAGCCGTCATCCGGGCGGCCTGTTCGCTGGCCGCGTTTTCCAGCATGCCCCGGTAGATTTGAACATTGATATAACGGGGCAACAAGTCGTTGAAAATACCTTCCACCGACGGTTCATAGAGATATTCCAGTCCTTGTTCTTCTTCCCCTTTTTGGGTCAAAGGGGCGATGGGCAGGAGGCGAAGCACTTTGGGCCTCTGAACCCCCATATTGATAAATTCTCCGTAGAGGATATGGACCTCATCCGATCCGCCGGCCAGGAAGTTTTCAATCACATCCCGGCCGATACCGGCGGCTGTAACCATATCAAAGGAATTGAAAATATCTGTGTACCGGGAGCGAACGTCATATTTCCTGCGCTTATAATATTCGGCCCCTTTTTTACCCACCGGAACCAAAGTTGTTTCCACCTGTTCCTGTTTCCGGGCTTTAATAAACTTTTCCCCGGTATTGATCAGGTTGACATTGAAACTTCCGCACAGACCCCGGTCCGCGGTAAGCGAAATCAATTCCACTTTTTTCACCGGCCTCTGGGCCATCAATGGGAAGGCCTCGGGATCGATCCGGGAGGAAAGATTATTGATGACTTCCAGAAATTTTCCGGCATAGGGGCGAAAATTTTCCATCCGGATCTGGGCGCCCCGCAGTTTGGCCGCCGCCACCATGTTCATGGCCTTGGTAATCTGCTGAGTCTTTTTGACTCCCCCGATTTTTCTTCTGATATCCTGAAGTGTCGCCATGTTTAAGACTCTCTATTATTTTCAGCCTTCAGCCTTCAGCCTTCAGCCTGATTTTTTTTGCTATGCGCTATAAGCTATTTACTTTGTGCCTGGAATTGAGTCTTGAATTCCCCAATGGCCTTTTTCAATTTTTCTTCCAATTCCGGGCTGATTTCCTTCTTTTCTTTGATCTCGGAAAGAAGGGCCTGATGTTTGGATTCCAGAAAGGCGATCATTTGGGGTTCAAAATCCTTCAGCACATCAACCGGGAGATCATCCAGAAAGCCCCTGGCCCCGGCAAAGAGGCTGGTAATCATCTTTTCCATGGGCATGGGTTGATACTGGGGCTGTTTCAGGATTTCCACCAGGCGGACCCCGCGGTTCAACTGGGCCTGGGTAGACTTATCGAGCTCACTCCCGAACTGGGCAAAGGCCGCCAGTTCCCGGTACTGGGCCATGTCCAACCGCAGGCTTCCGGCCACCTGTTTCATGGCTTTGACCTGGGCATTGCCGCCGACCCGGGAGACGGAAAGACCGACGTTGATGGCCGGACGGACCCCGGAGAAGAACAGACTCGGTTCCAGATAAACCTGGCCGTCGGTAATGGAAATAACGTTGGTCGGAATATAGGCCGAAACGTCGCCCGCCTGGGTTTCAATGATGGGCAAAGCGGTTAAACTGCCGCCGCCCAGGTCTTCTCGAACCTTGGCCGCCCGTTCGAGCAGACGGGAATGGTTGTAAAAAATATCCCCGGGAAAGGCCTCCCGTCCGGGAGGACGACGAAGGAGCAGAGAAAGCTGCCGATAGGCCACGGCCTGTTTAGACAGATCATCATAGATGACCAGGGCATGGCGGCCCGAATCCCGGAAATATTCTCCCATGGTGCAGCCGGCAAAGGCGGCGACATACTGCATGGGGGCCGGGTCGCTGGCACAGGCGGCCACCACCACGGTTTTCTCTAAGACCCCGTTGCGCCGGAAGGCCTCAACCACCTGGGCCACGGTGGATTTCTTCTGGCCGATGGCCACATAGATACAAAAAATATCCGAATCTTTCTGGTTGATGATGGCGTCTACGCACAGGGCGGTTTTACCGATCTGGCGGTCGCCGATGATCAGTTCCCGCTGGCCCCGGCCGATGGGGGTCATGGCGTCAATGGCCTTATACCCGGTATACATGGGCTCCTTGACCGGCTGGCGATCGATAACCCCGGGGGCCTTCAGCTCGATCTTCCTGAATTCCTTGGCATTGAGCGGGCCCAGACCGTCGATGGGTTGTCCTACGGCGTCAATAACCCGGCCCAGGATAGCCTCGCCCACCGGGACTTCAGCAATTCGGCCGGTCCGTTTGACCACATCCCCTTCCTTAATATGGAAGTCTTCCCCCAGGATGGCGCAACCGACATTGTCTTCCTCCAGGTTCAGGGCAATGCCGTAAATACCCCCGGGAAACTCCAGGAGCTCCATGGCCATGGTCTTTTCCACCCCATAAACCCGGGCAATACCATCCCCGACGGAAAGCACGGTTCCCGTCTCGCTGAGTTCCACTTTTTTATCAAAATCTTGAATCTGCTGTCTTATGACCTGACTGATTTCTTCGGCTCTGATTTCCATACTTAGACACCCTCACCCCTTCTTAAGGATTCCTTTAAACTCTTAAGTTGAGTTCGTAAACTTCCATCCAAGGTCAAATCCCCCACCTGGGCGACAATCCCGCCGATAATGGAAGGGTCTTGATTGACCGTAACCACCACTTCTTTTTGAACGACCTCTTTCAAGGCCGCCTGAATTCTTTGAATAATATCATCGCTAAGCCGGACCGCTGCGGTGACCATGGCCCTCTTGATATTGGAAAGATCATCGGTCAATTGGGCATAGTAGATACTGATATCTTCCAGATAACGGATGCGACCCTTGGTCAAGAGAAGTTGAATAAAATTGTTAACGGTTGGGGAGAACCCGGCCTTTCCCAATATCGCTTTCAATAGTTTATCCCGACTGGCAAAATCATAGATCGGACTTTGGAGGATATAACGGGCCTGGGTTTCTCTCTTCAATAACTCACTGAAGGCGTTCAACTCTTCCCCATACTGCAGATAGTTTCCATCTTCTTTTCCCAGGGAGAGGAGCGCCCTTGCATATCTTCGGGAAATAGTAAAATTTCTCAATTAATGGGTCACCACCTTTGCTAAATATTCACCGATTAAAAGTTTCTGGTCGTTCTCGGTGATGTTCTTTTTCAATAGTTCTTCGGCCATCCGGACGGCCGTTTCAGACATTTCCTGCCTCAGGGATTGGCCGGCCTTCTGTATTTCCTGCTGGATGGTATTTTGGGCCTGATCGACGATTCGTGAAGCCATTTTTTGGGCGTTGTCTATGATCTTCTGCTTTTCTTTTTCCGCCTCGGCCTTATATTCGGCCAGGATGGCCTCTCGTTCCTCTTTGATATTGGAAATCCGTTTTTCCAGGGCCTGAAATTCCCGGTTGGCCTCTTCTTTTTTGGCCTCTAAATCCTGCAATTCTTTTTGGATGGAATCCCGTCGGTTGGCCAAAAATTGTTTCAAGGGTTTCCTAAGCAGGAAAAAAAGGACCCCGAAAAAGATGATAAAATTAATTGACCGGTATAAAAGGTCCAACAACCGGGCGGTTGTTTCCCCGCCGTGGGCTGCAGCAGCCCCGTGTTCGGTGGCCCCGCCTTCACCGCCTGAAGAGGCATAGGCCAATCCCCCATAAAGAATCAGAAAGACAATTAAAGGGAGATTGGTTACGATGTATTTTAACAAGGTATGACAAAAGGTTTTTAAAGAAGAAAAATGAGGAGAAAACATTTAAATGGTCCTCCCTAAAATCTTTTGGGCTATTTCCCGGGAGAAGGAGGTGATTTCACCGGAGAGTTTTTTTCGGGCCTCTTCAACCTGCTGGGCGATCTTTTGCCGGTTCTGGGTCAATTCGGCCTCAATGCGTTGATTGGCCTGCTGGACCAGTCGCTTTTCTTCTTCCTGTCCCTCCAGTTTAAAGAGGTTTTTTTGTTCAAAACCCTCTTTCCGGGCCTGCTGCAAGCGGTCCTGATAATCCTGCTCTTTCCGGGTCATCTCGGATTGGGCTTTTTGGGCCTCTGCAGCCAAATTGGCCACTTTTTCCGACCGTTGTTTCAATATATTTCGAATGGGTTTATAAAGAAGGATATTTAATATCAGCATCAACAATAAAACGTTAATGATTTGATATATAAGGGACTGGTCGATATTTATCATTTTTACCCTTCCTGCATTGTTATAAAAAGATTAAACCGGAAGCAATAAAAGAAGTGTTTATGAGATTAATGAATTGTTTCACACACCATAAACAGAGCTTTCTTATCGTATTTTTCCCCCCATGTCAAAGGTTTTTTGAAAAAAAAGTTCTTAACTTACGGAAAGGCCCTGACCTCCGGCCCTGGGGCTTTATTTTTTCCTGGTCCTCGAGTATGATTAATTTAATATCTTGAAATAATTTGGAATAAATTTGTTCCGGGCTCACCCAGCTGAGATTCGGACTGCCTGGCTCCGGGTGGAATCAAATTTAAATGGAGGGCGTAAAGGTTGGGCTACAAAATTCTGGCCGATTTAATGGTCTTGCTTCATTTCCTCTGGATTCTCTTCCTGTTTTTCGGGGCCTATTGGGGGGTCCGGGTCAGGGCGGTCCGGATCCTCCATCTCTTCGGGCTGGCCCTGGCCTTTTATACCCAGTTGTTTGACAGGTACTGTCCTTTAACCCATCTGGAAGTCTACTTTAGATCCAAACATAACCCGGCCACGACTTATGCCGGTTCCTTCCTTATTTATTATCTGGAAAAAATGGTTTATCTTGAGATCCCTCATGTCCTGATTCTGGTCCTGACCGTCTTTCTTTGTGTTTTCAATCTGGTGCTTTATCTTGGGTATCGGGAAAAAGGGAAGGGCTTATAAAGCGGACCGCCAACGGCGCAGCTTGGCTCAGCCCTTGATCTTCCAGCCCGAGTCTGCCCAAAACCTGAAAGGCCGGTCCGTGAAGCAACCTGACAAGACCCTATTCTTTGTAAAGGAAGATGGGGTTTTGGGCGGGGGATGAGTGAGTTTTTGGTCAGTGGTTTCTTGGTCCGGCAGGTCAGAAAAACGTTTAGGGCAATAATACCGGGGGTTCCTTATTTCTTGGGAGGGGTATCGCTCCAGTTCTCTTTTACTATATACCACGTCTTCCCCTTCGCTGCCAGCTCCACGGTTCCATAGTTCTTTTTCCCTTCAAGGATTCCCTCAACATAAAGGACGGCCCTGTCGCCCTTAATATAGCCCCTTTTGACCCTCGGGGCAGCGGGGGATATAGCCTGCATGAAGTCTATCATCTTCTCCAGGTCACTGTCTGACAGGTCTTTAGCCTCAGGAGTTGTCCGGCGAAGGGCTGCTATGTCCTTGATCAGTATGGCCATGCGATGCGCCTTATACGCCTTGCCCGGCTCCCCCCCGTTAGCGGGGAGCGCCATGCCGGTCTTTGCGTCCGGTAAGGGTTCCGGCAGCTTGGCCTTCAGCAGAGGCGCTGAAAATTCGGCCTCGATCTCGTATTTATACCCCATAAAGTCTTCGGGCTTCGAGGTGGCAAAGGATCCCTCCACCCGGTCCTTTCCCCTTCTCTTTGGCAGGAAACCTGCCCGGGTGATGCCCGACATCTGGATTTGACTGTTCAGCGAAGGATGGTCGATCAACTCATAGATCGGATTTCCATCCGTATCGATCTTGAAAAAGGCCCAGCCATGCTGTTTCCTGGCGGCGTCGCTCAGGTCCCCGATGCCCTTGAGCGCCCCTTCTGCAAGGGGTTTTTCTGTCAGCAGTACCGCGATATCAGTCTTGGCGGCATTAAAAGTATTGGGCTGGTCCATCGCATAGGAGTATTTCAGAGGAATGCCTTTCCCGTTGATAGTGAGCGTCCCGGAGGCCGTGCCGGCAGAGGATGGTGCCTCGGCTGCTGATGACGGCCGGACACCGAAGGCCATGATGACCATCATCATGACGATAATACAGGCACACCCAATCCTGCCGTCCTTTTGGCCCGCATAACCGACAAAATTTCTCAACGAATCCCTGATGCCTGGTTTACTCATCTTTTATGGCCTTCCTCACCGTTATTATGAAATCAGAATGGTACGGGTCCCTTCTTTTTCTCATCCAACATCCCTTAAAGTCATTGATAGAATTTGCTTTTTTATGGAAGAAGTATAAAATAATAGAAAAGATACAGTCAAGGAGAAAAAAGAAAAGGCAGGCCCGATACGGCAGGAAAAAGAATCTTTGAGGGTGAGATACCAGGACCTGATAGACTAGACAGACCATACAGACTGGATAGACCAGAAGGACCATAAAGGATTGACTTTGACTGTTTGTGAGATCATTTAAGGAGTATCTTAATGGGAGGAAATGAATTAATACCGCAGGAAATCATTGAAAATAAAATTCTTCTGCTTAGAGGGAAAAAGGTCATGCTTGACCGGGACTTGGCGCTCCTTTATGGAGTGGAAACCAGGGTATTAAACCAAGCGGTTCAACGCAATATTAAAAGATTCCCTAATGATTTCATGTTTGCTTTGACCAGGGAAGAGATTCGGAACATATCACAAATTGTGATATGTTCAAAAATAAAGCATGCCCCCAATGTACTTGCTTTTACCGAACAAGGAGTGGCTATGCTTTCCGGAATCCTGAATAGTGATCGGGCGATTGAGGTTAATATTACGATCATGCGGGTTTTTGTCAGGCTTCGGCAAATGATGGTTTCCCATAGGGTACTGGCTGAAAAATTAAGAGAATTGGAAGAGCATATTCAGGACCACGATGAACAAATCACAGATATCTTTAAGGCCATCCGGCAGCTCATGGCCCCGCCGGTTAAACCCAAACGAAAGATCGGTTTTGATCTCAAAGAAAAGCAGGCACGATACAGCATAAAGAAACGATCAGGGAAATAGGAGGAACTTGACTTTAACTGCTGGAACTATTCTAAAACATTCATTAAAAATTAGCTTTCCCCCGCCCGACAAAACCTCATTTTTCAATATCCCACTTTTCGACAATTTTTCTTGACTTTAACCCTGGTGTAATTATAATTGTAACTACAATGAAATTGGAATGGGATGATAACAAAAACAGAGAGAATCTTCTAAAGCACGGATTCGATTTTGCTGATGCCTGGCAATTATTCAACAATCCCTTGCTCGTAAAACCGGATACCCGAAAAGAATATGGGGAAGATCGGTGGATAGGTATCGGCACGATGAACAATGGAATTGTCGTCGTATTTGTTTTTACGAAAAGAAATAATGAAATAACACGTATCATATCCATGAGAAAGGCCTCAAAAAAGGAACGAAGGAACTATGAAAAAAGCATCAAGAACCAATTGGAAAAAAATTAAGTCCATGAAAGACAGAGAGATTGACTTTTCAGATATTCCTGAACTGGCTGATGATTTCTTTAAAGGAGCCGTGTTATGGCCCGGGAAGAAAAAACAGATCACCATCCGACTGGATCCCGATATATTAGATTTCTATAAGGGAGCGGGAAGGGGATACCAAAGCAGGATCAATAACGTCCTTCGCAGATATATGGAAGCCTTCGATCTCAAAGAAAAGCAGGCACGATACAGCATAAAGAAACGATCAGGAAAATAGGAGGGACTTGACTTTAACTAATTAATATGCTTAAATAAGTTATTTACTTTTGGCTTCATAAAGATAAAGCGAATAGCCATTGGCCTTCAGCAGGCTCCACCGCTTTTGGCTCTCATACCCTGAGAGCTTTAATAAAGGTTCAATTTTGTTCGAGGTCAAGGAAGACGATAATTTTAACCAGAGGAATACAGCGAGTATTTCGAGGATTGAAATTTGAGTCTGAAGCAGAGATCGGGCAAAAGGGAATTTTTTTAAAGCTCTCACCGGAAAGGATGGTCCATGAAGCAACCCCCCAAGACCCCATTTTTTGAAAAAAGAGATGGGGTTTTGTTTTGAGGCGGGTGATCAACGGATTAAGAGATTAAATCATAAATTGGGATGTGTCCCTATTTTCTAAAAATCCCAAGGCAGATTCTACTTGCAAGTGCACCACTTTAGATAACAGCAGGACATGATGGGATTTTCTGGTAGTGTGTGAAGCACGACCAACACGCAC
>MGQB01000002.1 GCA_001797675.1 Deltaproteobacteria bacterium RBG_13_43_22
CATTACAATACAAAAGCCCCCTGGCCTTTGAAAATGCCACGAGTGTCCCCTAACTAAACTGTCCGTTTTTCTGGGGGAAGATCATAACTACCCTTGACCCTTATTGTAAAATTTAAGCTCTCTTTTGAAGAACGGGCTGGCTCTTCGTGGGAGTGTTTTTTTTACCACCCTTCGGGGGCGTCCGGATTCCAGGCAATGCCCAGCAGGGAATCTCCGCGGTCACGGTTAACCGACCTGAAAGGTAACCATTCCTCTTCTTCAACCTTGATGTCTATTTTTGGATATCCTATTGGTTTGCCCTTCCCTATTACCACAAATGTCTCCGGATCCAGGTGAACGCCATATAGTTCGGCTACACAAAGACCGACCTCTTTTTGCCATTCGGTGGGAGCATGACCGTATTTTGGTACGACCGTGGGGTTCCCGCGGATGATGCGGAAACTGGCCGGATGGGCCATACGGCCGCAGGATAGGGATCTTTCCTCCGGCCTCACCACACCGCTCTCCCTAATGGCCAGGGATTCGAGGTAAGTAAAAAGTCCCAGGCGTCGATAGCCCGGAGCGATGCAGCATATACCGGCCAGAATGACACATTGGGGTTCAGCCATTCGCGGAAGAGGTGCTATGACGGCATCTCCAACGGCGAATCCCACCGGTGTTTCCTGATCGTGGGCCAGGGCCAAAAACCGGAGTTTTGTTAGTGATTGATCTAGATAACCATGGTTGGCCTGTCCATAGCCCAAATCAAAAAGGGCGTGGATGGTATGCCGTTCGGCGGCGGTCAATTTGTCGGTCTGAACAACCCGGGTCTGCAGGTTTAGCAGAATCGATGCGTTCATTTATTTTTCCCCTTGATAGGAATATATCCATATTCTATACTCTTTCCAGGATAAGGCAAGGGCTTAACAAATTGGAATCCTTAATGGGCTGGATGAAAAAGGATCGGGAATATGACCCCAAAACGAGTGGTGGTGATTGAGGGCGATGACGCCGCTCCAGAAGCGGTAAGACCAACTCTGGCACTTCTTGATCAACTGAATCTGAACATCGATTGGCTGACTCCTCCTGTCGGTGATCAAGGAAAGCAACGCTACGGCACGACTTTTCCCGAACAGGCGCGCCGGGCCATTGATGAATCCGATGCCACTTTTTTCGGGGCGGCCAGCGGTAAAAGCACCGCCGCTTTATTCTACCTGCGTTTCGGCAAACAGACCTATGCGAATGTGCGGCCGGTAAAATGGCTGTCGGGCTTCAACAGCCCGCTGGCCGATCCGAAAGGTTTGGACCTGGTGATCGTCAGGGAAAATTTAGAAGACCTCTACCTTGGCGTAGAGGGTGAAATCAAGGACCTGGATCCTTTAGATCTGACCAGTCCCTTCACGAGGGAAAAAATTACGAACATGTCTCCCGGCCGCTATGCGCTCAAGGTAATCACGGAAAAAGGCACCGCACGGGTAACCCGGTTTGCCTTTGAATTGGCCCGAAACCGAAAACGTCATGGTCGTCCCGGAAAGGTCACCTGCGCAACCAAGTACAACATGCTTTTCCGGAGCGATGGTTTTTTCAAGGAGGTGGCCCAAAAAATCGCCGAATCCTATCCGGATATTGAATTTGAAACCTTGATTGTGGATGATTTCGCCCACCGGCTTGTTGCCAAGCCCCAACAATTTGATGTGGCGGTTATGCCCAACTTATATGGGGATATACTCTCGGATATGGCCGGGGGTCTGGTTGGAGGTTTAGGACTGGCCCCCAGCGGCTGTTACGGTGATAACTACGCCTACTTCGAGCCGGTGCACGGCACCGCACCGGATATTGCCGGACAGAATATCATCAATCCCACGGCAACGATTCTTTCCGCAGCGATGATGCTGGAATATCTGGGATTTAAACCGGAGGCCGAACGAATTGAGGAGGCCGTCCAAAAAGTTTATGCCGAAGGCCGCATCCTTCCCAGGGACCAGGGCGGATCAGCCACCACCACAGAGTTTGTAAAGGCCATAAAAGAATATTTGTAAAGGCTATCCAAAGATATTCAGAATTTTAGAATCCAGGAGTCAGGAGACAGAATTCAGAATAAAACATCTAACTTTTGACGGTTGGTTCCCCTTCTGAATTCTGTCTCCTTCCTCCTGGATTCTTATTTGTCGCTCACCCCGGCTGAGGCGAAGGTGGCCATCTCGTTGTAAATCTTAACGGCCGCTTCAATAATGGTCATGGCTAGGGCTGCACCGGTCCCTTCCCCGAGGCGCATTTTCAGATCTAAAATGGGTTCCACTTTAAAGAGACGGAAAAAGGTGCTGTGCCCGGCCTCTTCTGATAGATGACTGAAGAAGAGATAATCCTTAACCGGGGAGCATAGCCTGCAAGCCGCCAAGGCCCCGGCTGAAGATATGAACCCATCCACCACCACCGGGACACGGGCCAAAGCCGCACCCAGACAAAGACCGCAGATCCCGGCAATCTCCAAGCCTCCAAGGGCCGCAAGGGTATTGAGCGGATCGGTTAGCTTGTCCTGGTTGATTTTTAAGGCCCTTTTTATCACTTCCACCTTTTTGATCAAACCGGCGTCATCAATCCCTGTACCACGTCCGGTAATATCTTCCACCGGGCAGGGGAGTAGAGCTGCAAACAGGGCCGAAGACGGGGTAGTATTGGCAATGCCCATCTCTCCGGTGCCGATTAAGGTCACTCCCTCTTCTGCAGCCGAACGAGCCAGGTCGATTCCGATTTCTATCGCTTGGGTGGTTTCTTCAAGGCTCATAGCCGGACCAATGGCGATGTTATCCGTGCCGGATTTTATTTTTCGACGGATGAGGCCCGGGGCATCGGGCAAAGGATCAGCCACCCCGATATCGATCACGCACAATTCCGCCCCGGCGTGCCTGGCCAGGACGTTCACCGCTGCTCCTCCGGCCAGCATATTTCTGACCATCTGGGGGGTCACTTCTTTTGGATAAGCGGATACGCCTTCTTCAGCCACTCCGTGATCCCCGGCAAAGGTAAAAATTTTTTTCCTGCCCAACTTGGGCTTTGGAGTGCCGGTGATCAAGCAATACAGGGCCGCCAGGTCTTCCAGTCGGCCTAGACTTTTGGGCGGCTTGGTCAGTTGATCCAGGTGGGCTCTTGCGGCCGGTTCTAATGACCGGTCGATGGGTTCAATGGATTGGAGGGTTCGGTCAAGTTTGTTCATGGGCTATCTCCGAAATTTTTCCCTTATATTGTTAGTAAAGAAAAAGGCCGCCTAAAGAAGCGGCCTTTTTCTCTTCTGATTTTCGCCAAACGCCGAATTTGCTTTTCGTAATAAACTCTCATGCTCCCTTAAACGAGCACAACGAAGCATTAAAATATTTGCTAAGTTCCGCAATCCGCAATCGGAAATCCGAAATCAGACCTGCGGTCTTGGCAGGAGACCGGCCATTTCCACGATCTCGGGGACACGTTCTTCCCATTCAATAGCCATGACGTGGACCCCGGCAATACCTTTCATCTCTTTCAGCCGTTGGATGGTCTCCACGGCTATGGCGATTCCTTCTTTGGCCTGGTCTTTTTTACCCACGCCTTTCATCCGGTTGATAACCTCCTCCGGCACATCCATACCCGGGACCAGGTTTTTCATATAGTTGGCCATACCGACCGATTTCATAGGGGTTACACCTCCCAGGATATAAACTTTTTCATCAATGCCCATATCCCGCACTTGCTGCATGAATTTTTCAAAGCGGTCTAAATTATAGATACATTGGGTCTGGACAAAATCCACCCCGGCGGCCACTTTTTTCCCCAGTCGAACGGCCCGGAATTCTGCAGGATCGGCAAAAGGATTGGCCGCTGCGCCGATAAACATCTTGGGGGGAAATTCAATCTCCTGATCGTTAATGAATTTCCCATCGTCCCGCATTTTTTTGACGGTTTGAATGAGTTGCATCGAATCCAGGTCAAAAACGTTTTTCGACGAGGGATGGTCCCCAAACTTCTGATGGTCCCCGGAGAGGCAAAGCATATTACGAACCCCCAGGGCATAGGCGCCTAATATATCGCTTTGAATGGCGATACGGTTCCGATCCCGGACCACCATCTGTAAATTGGGTTCCAAGCCTTCCTGCATTAAAATCAGACATCCGGCCAAACTGGACATGCGGACCACGGCCGTCTGGTTGTCGGTTACATTGACGGAATCGACCATGCCTCTCAGGTGAGCCGCTTTTTGTCGGACTATATCCGGATTAGCATTCCTTGGAGGACCGCATTCACCGGTTACAGCAAAATGACCGCCGGTTAAAACCTTTTCTAATTGGCTTCCTGATTTCATAGCTTCAAGTCCTCCCTTATGGTTTTCCTGGGGCCGCCGTCACGGCTGGTAGTCCAATCCTTGCAAGGGATGACCCGGGTCAATCGGTCCATCTGCCCCAGTCGGTTCAGACGATCGTAGATCAATTGCCAGACACAATCCACCTCTTTGCTGATCTCACACTTACCCTTGGATGATCCGCCGCATGGACCGTTTAACAGGCTTTTGGAACAGCGGGCAATGGGGCACAAACCACCGAAATTATGAATGCCGCAGGCCCCGCAGGCCTGGCAGAATTCGGCAAAGACGCCATGTTCCAGAGATCCGCCGATGAAGGTGGTATTCAATCCCGGAAAAACCACTTTGTCGTCAAATCGGCCGGCAATATATTGAGGGCCCACACTACAGGCAATGGAAAGGACGGCATCCCGGTCCTTGATCACTTCCGTCAACTGGTCCATATATTCCGGATCGCATTGCCGCTCCAGGGTGATCTCTTTGACATCTGGTTCCTGTCCTTCTTTTTTCCGGGCGATGCGAAGTTCCGAGGCCAGGATTTCGACTTCTTTCTTTCCACCGGCATTACACACGGTCACACACCCTTTACAGCCGGCAACCAGGATTTTTTTATACGGCTGGACCATCTCCAACAGCTCGTTTAATGGTTTCCGTTCAGCCACAACCATGATTTTCCTCCCAACAGTAAGATTGTTTTATTGTTAGGGTTAAGCGTTGCGGGGTGAACCCGTAACGCGAAACTCGTAACTGGTTTTTATGCTGCTTTTGCCTTTTGCCCGATCGGACTCGGTCCCAGATTTTTGATCTTCTCGGTCATTTCCCGGGCAATCTCGGCAAAGCGGGGGCCTTGAGCGGCAGACAGATTGTACATTTCCACCCGTTCCGGCTCAAGTCCCAATTCGGTTAAAATCTTTTTTACCTGACCGACCCTTTTCCGGGCCTTCAGATTACCACTGATATAATGACAATCCCCTTCCAGGCAACCGGCCACATAGATCCCGTCGGCCCCCTCCTCGATGGCGTTGAGCAGGTGGATCACATCCACCCGGCCGGTGCAGGGGACCATGATCACACGAATATTGGTGGGATATTGCAGCCGCATCGAACCTGCCAGGTCCGCCGCACTATAGGCTCAATACTGGCAGCAAAAGGCCACAATCCTTGGTTCAAAATGATGGGACATAAAAAACTCCTTTGATAAATAATAAGGTTCACGGTTTAAGGTACAAGGTCTAAGGTCAAAGGAAGCTGTTTCTTTGGAGATTTTTTCCCTTATACCCTGGACCTTATACCTTGGACCGATTTTTAAGCCGCTATCAGCGCGTGCACCTTGGCCAGTACCTGCCGGTCTGTAAAATGCTGTAGACTGATGGCTTTGGCCGGACATTCGGAAACGCAGACGCCACAGCCCTGGCATTTGGTGACATCGATTTCCGCCGCACCCCGTTCCCCGATGACCGGAACCCTGAAGGGGCACACTCGAACACAGGTCAAACAAACCGCACAGAGGTCTTCCTGAACCACGGCCACCACCCCGCCGACCTTGATAGTATCTTTGGCCAGCAGAGTTAAGGCCCTTCCGGCCGCGGCCTGGGCCTGGGCGATGCTCTCATCGATGGGTTTGGGGTAATGGGCTAGGCCGCAAAGGTAAATCCCGTCGGTGGCAAAATCGACCGGTCGCAGTTTCATGTGGGCTTCCAATAAGAACCCTTCGTTATTCAGAGGTATCTTGAAGCTCTCGGCCAGCTCTTTTACCGGATTAGGAATGATGGCGGAGGCCAAGGTTACCAGGTCGCTTTTAATGGTAATCGGTTTCCCCAAAACATGATCAATGACCGTAACCTGAATCTGACCTCCCTCAATCGTCACTTCCGGTTTGCTTTCCAGGTCATAGCGAATAAAAAACACCCCTTGATTACGGGCCTCCCGATATAAATCTTCCCGTACTCCGAAGGTCCGGATATCCCGGTATAAAATAAATATATCCATATCCGGGTTTTTCTTTTTCAAGGTCAAGGCGCTTTCCACGCTATGGGTGCAACAAACCTTGCTGCAATACGGCCGGTCCGGTTCTCTTGAACCCACACATTGTATAAATACGGCGGTTTGGGCCTTGGTTATCTTCGCATCCTGCCCGATTATCGCCCGATCCAATTCCAGGGCGGTCATAATACGGGGATCCTGCCCATAAGCGTAGATATCCGGTTTCCATTCCTGCCCGCCTGTAGCCAGGATGACCAGTCCGTGTTCAAGATCCTGTAGCTGACCTCCCTTGGTTATGGTGGTGGTGAAGTTGCCCACAAAACCGGAAGAATGAGAGATTTCCGTATTGAAATGGATCTGGATTAAAGGGTTATTGGCGACTTTGTTTGTCAGATCGAGAACATATTCCCCTATGTCCTCTCCTTTCCAGGTATGTCTTAAGTTCAGGGCATTTCCACCCAGGACTTCACTTTTTTCGATAAGGTGAACCGGAAAACCCTGTTCGGCCAAATTTAATGCAGAGGTCATCCCCGCCACACCGCCGCCGATTACCAATCCAGATTTTTTCAATGGGAAGGAGATTTTTTTCAATGGTTCCAGGTAGCCCACCCGGGCTATAGCCATGCGAACCAAATCTTTGGCCTTTTCGGTGGCCTTCACCGGTTCTTGCTGGTGGACCCAGGAATTCTGGTCGCGGATATTGGCCATATCAAAAAGATACTTATTGATCCCCACTTCCTGAAGAGTTTCCTGGAACATGGGTTCGTGCGTTCGAGGAGAACAAGAAGCCACGACCACCCGGTTGATATTTTTTTCCCGGATGACCTCTTTCATTTTATCTTGGGTATCTTGAGAACAAGTAAAGAGGTTCTGATCCACATGAACCACATGGGGCAGAGTTTGGGCATATTCCGCTACACCGGGAACATTAACGATTCCCCCGATATTGATCCCGCAGTTGCAGACAAAGACCCCAATCCGTGGTTCTTGACCGCCGACCTCGATCTCCTCCGGATACTCCTTGACCTTGATCAGGGTATTGCGGACTGAGGCAAGATTTTGGGTGGCTGCACAGGCGGCCGCTGAGGCCTCCATAACCGCCTGGGGAATGTCTTTAGGCCCGTCAAATGCGCCGCAGGCAAATATGCCTTCTTGTTCGGTATTAACCGGACTGAAGCTGCTCACTTTGGCAAACTGGTTCGTATCCAAAGGGACATCCAGTTTTTTGGCCATCTCGATGGCTCCGGCCGCGGTTTCCATTCCTACGGATAGGACCACCATATCAAATTCTTCCTGAAGAACTTCCCCGTGTTCACTCACATATTGAATGAGTAAATTATCGGCCTCCGGGATGGGATCAATCGAGTGAATCCTGGAGCGTATGAATCTCACTCCCCTTTCTTCCGATGCCCGGTCGTAATATTTCTCGAAATCCTTGCCATAGGTCCGCATATCCATAAAGAAAATGGCCGTATCCAAACCTTGAGGGGAATGCTCCTTGGCAATCACGGCTTCTTTGATGGCATACATACAGCAAACCGCTGAACAGTAGCCATGGTCGCAGTGATTGATATCCCGTGAGCCCACACATTGCAGCCAGGCGATTTTTTTAGGTTCCTGGTGATCAGAGGGCCTCACCAAATGCCCCTGAAAAGGACCGGAGGCGGAAAGGATCCGTTCAAATTCCAAACTGGTAACTACATTGGGGTGTTTGGCATATTGATAGGTTTCAAAGGAAGTTGGATCAAAGGGCTGAAACCCCGGGGCCATAACCACTGAGCCCACCTGGAGTTGAAGGGTTTCTTCTTGGTCAAAGTGATTGATCGCCTCGGCTTTACAGGCTACGACACACTGCATACATTCGGAGCAGATGCCGCAATTCAAACAGCGGTCAGCTTCTTTGGTCCCCTCCACCGGGGTATATCCTTTTTCCACTTCATCAAAACAGGTGCAACAGATTTCCGGAGGCAGCACCCGCATAGGGGTCCGAGTCTTTTTCTCTTCATCCAAAGGTAAATTGGCCCAACTGGCCTCTTGAACTTTGTCCCGGGATCGACCGGCGGCCAAATTTTCACCTTTGAGATACCGATCGATCGATAAAGCGGCCTCCTGTCCTTCGGCCACTGCACCGATAGCGATATAGGGTCCGGTATGCATATCGCCGCCGGCAAAAACTCCAGGATGGCCGGTGGCAAAAGTCACCGGATCTACTTCGATGGTTCCATAGCGGGTGAAATTCAATCCATCGATCCCCTCCAGGGCAGTCAAGTCTGTAGCCTGTCCGATGGCCGGGATGATCATGTCAACTTCCAGGACGAATTCCGATCCTTTAATGGGTACCGGGCTGCGGCGGCCGGAGGCATCCGCTTCACCCAGTTCCATTCTAAGGCATTCCAAGCCCACGGCCTTGCCTTCCGCGACAAGAACTTTTGTTGGGGCCGCTAAATAATGGATTTTGACCCCTTCGCAAAGAGCGGCGTCTATTTCTTCTTCCCAGGCCGGCATCTCTTCCCGGGTTCGGCGATAAACGATGGTGACCTCTTTAGCCCCCATGCGGATGGCGGATCTGGCCACATCAATGGCCACATTCCCACCGCCGATAACGGCTAATCTTTGTCCCAATCGGACTTCCCGTTTTAAGTTAATATCCCGGAGAAGGTCCGTCCCTTGAAGGACCCCTTGGATCTCTTCTCCGGAAATCCCCAGGTTTTTACCCTTATGGGCCCCGATAGCCAGATAAACCGCTTTAAATCCCTGCTTAAAAAGGTGCTCAATGGTAAAATCCTTACCCAAAGCCGAATTCGTCTTTAGAGTCACCCCAAGTTTCAGGATGGAATCAATTTCATTTTGTAAAACATTTTTGGGAAGGCGGTAATCGGGGATGCCGACTTTGAGCATTCCGCCGGGTTCGGGTAAGGCTTCAAAAATAGTTACCGGATAGCCTTTAAGAGCCAAGAAGTAGGCCGCACCCAAGCCGGCCGGTCCACTTCCGATGATCGCTATGGGTTCTTCCCGTTTTTCTATTTCAGGTACAGGCAGAGAAAGGATATCCACCTGATCGGCAGCCAGACGCTTCAAGTCTCTAATGGCCACAGGATCGTCTACCTGGGCCCGGCGGCATTCGGTCTCACAAGGATGGGGGCAGACTCGTCCTAAAACCCCGACCAACGGCAGATGTTCTCTAATTAAATCAACCGCCTCCTTGTATTTACCTATCTTTACCAGTTGGACATACCCCTGTACATTAATATGGGCCGGGCAGGTCATGGTACACGGTGCCCGATCCAATTTCTCAATGGCAAAAGCACTTGGGAAAGCCTGGGCATAAGGCCTGGAAGTGGCCTTTCTTTTCGAAAGCCCTTGATCAAACCGGTTTTCTATCTCAACTGGGCAGACAACGGCACAGTCGCCGCAGCCTGTGCATTTGGAGAGATCTACATACCGAGGTCTTTTCCGGACTGTAACGGTAAAATTTCCAGGATTTCCTTGGATGCTTTGTATATCGGCAAGGGTCAAGGTTTGGATATTTAAATGTCTCCCGCATTCGACCACTTTAGGGGATAAAATACACATGGAACAATCGTTGGTGGGAAAAGTTTTGTCCAATTGGGACATAACTCCACCGATTGCCGGTGTTTTTTCTACTAAATAGACATAATAGCCTGATTCGGCCAGATCGAGAGAGGCTTGAATGCCGGCTATTCCTGCCCCAATCACCATAACGGCTCCAACTTTATTTGTTTCTGCTTCTGCCATAGAATTTTGTCCTTCTTGCTCTTTTAAATAATAAAAAATGCCTTCCCTGTAGTATTTTCCCGGGGAAGGCGAGGGAAAACAAAAAAAATAAAAGCCCAGGGAGGTCCTCCCTGGGCTTTTTGTTGTTGGGTTAGAATAATCCTTTGGTCTTTCCGGTTTTGACATCCACATCGATTCGGCGGAAGGCCGGATCGGAAGACGTTCCAGGCATCAGGGTAATGGTCCCGGCTACCGGGCAAAGGAATTTAGCCCCGGAATAAATCAAGATATCCCGTACCGGAAGGGTCCATCCCTTGGGAACCCCTTTTTTGGCCGGGTCATGGCTAAGGCTCAAATGGGTCTTGACCATCATGGTGGCATAATCGTTGTATTTGGAATCGGCCTCGAGCATCTTGGCCTTGGATTCGGCTTCTGCGGTCCAGGAAACCCCGTCGGCCCCATAGACTTCCTTGGCGACCTTGGTGACCCGGTCCCGTAGTTTCATTTCTAATGGATAGAGAAACTTGAACTTGGATTTTTCCTTGCAGGCATCGATGACTGCATCGGCCAGCTCCAGTGCTCCATCCCCCCCATCGGCCCAATGGGTCGAAAGGGCACAGCGGGCCCCGGCCTTTTCAGCCGCTTTTCTTACCGCCGCGATTTCATCCTTGGTGTCAGTGTGGAAGGCGTTGATGCAGACCACTGGATTCATGCCAGATTTGCGGATAACCTCGATGCAGTGAACCATGTTAGCCAAACCCTTTTCCACCAAACCTACGTTCTCTTTGGTGTATTCGTCGGGCAGGGCCAGCCCGGCCACGACCTTGGGGCCACCGCCGTGCATTTTCAAGGCCCGGATGGTGGTGGTTAAAACCGAAACATGGGGTTTTAGCCCGCTGTAGCGGCATTTGACGTTCCAGAATTTTTCAAAACCGATGTCGGCCGCAAAACCGCTTTCGGTTACATGATAATCAAAAAGTTTCAAGCCCACCCGATCGGCAATAATGGAGGACTGGCCCACGGCAATATTAGCGAAGGGACCGGCATGAACCAGACAGGGCTGATACTCGGCGGTGCACATCAGGGTCGGATTGATGGATTGGACCATAAAGGCGGTCATGGCGCCCCCCACCTGCAGGTCACCGGTGGTTACCGGATTCCCTTTCTTATCGAAAGCCACGGTGATTTCATCCAGACGCTTGCGCATATCGGCCAGGTCATTGACGATGGATAAAATGGCCATAACCTCGGAGGAAACGGCGATCCCGAACTTGGATTGCATCATAAAACCGTCCATCCGGCCGCCGATACCGATAATGATATTGCGCATGGCCTGGGCACAGAAGTCGATAATCCAGCCCATCTCCACCCGGGTGGGATCAATGTCCAAACGGCGCATCTTGGTCAACCGTTTCAACTGTTCATCATTGTAATTCCGTTCGTGCTGCATCCTGGCCGTCATGGCCACCATGGCCAGGTTGTGAGCATTCATGATATTATTGATATCCCCGGTCAGACCCATAGAGAACTCGGTCATGGGGATCAGGAGGGCGTTTCCGCCGCCGGCCGCAGTCCCTTTGATGTTCATGGTCGGGCCGCCTGAAGGCTGCCGCAAGGCGCCGCCCACATTGACCCCTCTCTTGCCCAAACCTTCCATGAGGCCGCAGGAGGTGGTACTTTTCCCTTCTCCCAGGGGGGTAGGGGTTATCGCGGTAACTTCAATGTATTTTCCATCTTCTTTATCTTTGAGACGGTTCATGATTTTCATGAAGTCCATACGGGCCAACCGGCCGTATGGGATCACTTCCTCTTTTCGGAGCCCCAACTTTTCCCGCCATTGATCGGGATTAGGCATGTTTTTTTCGGCAGCTTCGGAAATCTGCCAGTCCTTCATTTTTACTGCATTATACGCCATATTAACATCCTCCTTTTAAGGTATTTTTAACCCTTTAATCCTTATCTATATTGTTAGTTCTTATTTTAACTTAAATTAAACTTGTGTTATTTATCACAACGAGTAATTACCGTCAAGCTTTTAAAAACGTATTCTGGTTCTTTTTTTGAGGATTAATCATAATTTGAAATAAGCCTTTTAAGTTGTTCCGGCTCCGAATTAAAGATGGGATAAACCCTAATCAGAACCAAGTTATATCAAAAGGTTTCAGCCCCCGACTCCTTTGTTCCGAACTCCACCTAAGAGTGTACCGGGATGGCTTTGGGGGATTTTTTAGGTATTTCACTTTTTATTTTTTTGACAGGATGAGACAACTATGCTAACAATTTCAGGTTATTTTAAAAAAAGCCATAGGCATTAGTCGATAGGAAAACCATAGGAAAGCAAGGCTTAAAAGAACCCAATCACCTTAAATTTATGTAACTGCTCATTTGATCCATTTTCTTCCCTTAAGTTTTTTAAGGGATTTGAACATTTAATCCGTAATATAAGGAGACCTGCGTTGTTTGAAATATTTGAAAAAGCAGAATTGGCCCAAGGCACTGTAATCAGTAATGTAATCAAGGCCCCCTCGATTGCCCGGAAGGCCAAACCCGGTCAGTTTGTCATACTTCGGGTCAACGAGACTGGCGAGCGGATCCCATTGACCATGGCCGACACGGATCCTGAAACCGGAACCATTACCCTTATCTATCAGGTGGTCGGAAAATCAACGGCCTTGATGAAATCCCTTAATGTTGGAGATGCCTTTCAGGACATCTGCGGCCCCTTGGGCCAACCGACCCATATCGAAAAAATAGGAACCGTGATTTGTGTCGGGGGCGGAACCGGCGTTGCTGTATTACATCCTATTACCAAAGGGATGAAAGAAGCCGGCAATCAGGTTGTGGCCATCATCGGGGCCAGGACACGGGACCTTCTTATTCTTGAAGACAAGATGGCCCAAGCCTCCCATGAGCTCCGGGTTTGTACGGATGATGGCTCCTACGGGCATCATGGCTTTGTCACCGAGGTCTTAAAAGAATACCTGGACAGGAAAGAACCTATTGCCATGATTGTGGCCATCGGACCGGTGCCGATGATGAAATTTACCTGCAAATTAACCGAGGGGTATGGCGTGAAGACCATGGTCAGTTTGAATCCTATTATGGTGGACGGCACCGGTATGTGCGGTTGCTGCCGGGTAACGGTGGACGAGGTGACTCGATTTGCCTGTGTGGATGGTCCTGAATTCGACGGTCACAAAGTCAATTTTGACGAATTGATCCAAAGACAGCGGGCCTATCTGGAACAGGAAAAACAGGCCATGGAACGGTTTCAGGGATTAAGATGTCAGTGTAAGGGATAATAACAATGTTTTTCGTTCGGCGTTCAGCGTTCGGCGAGACAAGGATTGAAAAGATCTTCTTTTACCTTTTATCGACGAACGACGAACAATGCACGCCGAACGGTTTAAGGAGATTTATTGATGGCTGAAGAAGTAAAAAAGAAAGAAAAAATACCCAGGCAGAAGATGCCGGAACAGGACCCAAAGGTCCGGGCCAGGAATTTTGACGAGGTCCCATTGGGCTATTCTCCGGAGACGGCTCAGTTGGAAGCCAGCCGTTGTTTGCAATGTAAGAAACCGACTTGTGTGGATGGATGTCCGGTTCAGATAGACATCCCCGGGTTTATCAAACCTATCAAAGAAGGGGATTTCTCCGGGGCGATCATGAAGCTTTGGGAAAAGACCAGTCTGCCGGCCGTCTGCGGCCGGGTCTGTCCCCAGGAGGCCCAATGTGAAGCCTTGTGCATCCTGGGTAGAAAAGAGGAACCGGTGGCTGTCGGACGTTTGGAACGCTTCGCCGCCGACCGGCAGAGGACCATGGGGGAATTCAAGCTTCCGGAAAAGGCCGCTCCCACGGGGAAAAAGGTGGCGGTTGTGGGTTCGGGTCCCTCCGGCCTTACCGTTGCCGGGGATTTGATCCTGAAAGGACACGAGGTGACTATCTTTGAAGCCTTTCACAAAACCGGAGGGGTTTTGATTTACGGGATCCCTGAATTCCGGCTGCCCAAGGCCATTGTGCAGGCCGAGGTGGATATCCTGGAAAAGCTGGGGGCCAAGATCGTCCGTAATGCCGTCATCGGCCGGACCTCGACCATTGATGAACTTTTTGACGAGGGGTTCGATGCCGTTTACATCGGAGTAGGGGCCGGACTTCCGGTGTTTATGAATGTCCCTGGAGAGAACCTGATCGGCATCTATTCGGCCAATGAATATCTGACCCGGTCTAATTTGATGAAAGCTTATAAGTTCCCGGAGTACGACACCCCAATTGTGTTGGGAAAAAATGTGGTGGTCCTTGGCGCAGGCAATGTGGCCATGGACTCCGCCCGGACCGCTTTACGTCTTGGCGCAGACAGCGTGAAGATCGTTTATCGCCGTTCCCGGGATGAAATGCCGGCCAGGGGTGAAGAAATCCATCATGCTGAGGAAGAAGGGGTGGAGATGCACCTGCTGACCAATCCCACCCGTTTTTTTGGAGATGACCAGGGCCGGGTTGTGGCTATGGAATGTATAAAAATGGAACTGGGCGAACCCGACGCCTCCGGGCGAAGGAGACCCATTCCGATAAAAGGGTCCGAGTTCACCATGGAGACCGACCTGGTGGTCATTTCCATTGGTGCCGGAGCCAATCCTTTGATTACGGCAACGACCCCTGGTTTGCAAACCAACCGGAGGGGCTACATCATGGCCGATCCCAAGACTGGAAAAACCTTTAAGAAGGGGGTCTGGGCCGGTGGGGACATCGTCACCGGCTCGGCTACGGTTATCCTGGCCATGGGGGCCGGCCGTATCGCCGCTAACTCCATACACGAATATTTGATGATAGGATGGTGATAAAAACCGTTCCGGGTTACGGGTTGAAATGGATTTTAACTCGCAACGCGCAACGCGTAACGCGCAACTATTATGATTGACGTTCAAAGCCTAAAAGACAATCGACAAATCCCCATCGACAAGGTGGGGGTCAAGAACATCCGTTACCCCATTACGGTCCGGGACAAGGAAAACGGGTTTCAACAGACCGTGGCCAGCATCAATATGTATGTGGACCTTCCCCACGACCATAAGGGGACCCACATGAGCCGGTTTATTGAGGTGTTAAGCGAATACCGCCGACAGATCACCATGGAAAACCTAAATACGATTCTTGATGAGCTTAAAAAACGTCTGGATGCCGAATCGGCTCATCTGGAAGTCACCTTCCCCTACTTTATCACCAAAAAGGCTCCGGTGACCCAGGCTGAAGGTCTGATGGAATATATCTGCACCTTCAAGGCATCCTCCAGAAGCACCAAAGGAAGGGACCTGATGATTGAACTCAAGGTGCCCATTACCACTGTCTGTCCCTGTTCCAAGGAAATCAGTGAATACGGAGCCCATAATCAAAGGGGGGAGGTCCGGGTAAGCCTTCGGTTCAAGAAATTTATCTGGATTGAGGATATCATCCGGCTGGTGGAGGAGTCCGGGTCGGCCGAGGTCTTTTCCATGTTAAAGCGGGATGATGAAAAATATGTGACCGAGAAGAGTTTTGAAAACCCCATGTTCGTTGAAGACGTGGTCCGTGAAGTGGCCAGAAAACTGGAGGCCGACCCCAATATCACCTGGTTTTCCGTGGATTCGGAGAATTTCGAATCCATCCACAATCACAGCGCTTATGCGTATATAGAACGAGAAAAAGGACGAGAGATGAAGGACGAGGGATGAAGGACGAAAGAAATGTAATGTTCTTCTTTCGTCTCTCCTCCCGCATCCTTCGTCCTTCGTATTGGGAGTTACTATGGACGACTTAAAAAAAATGTACCGCACGGTTATGGCCGATCATTTTCCTCCAACCTTGACCATCACCCTGGGGGATCAATCTTTGATTTACCGGAAAAGGACCTGGAAACTGCCCCAGGCCGACGGGGTTCTGGAAGAAAAGGGCCTGCGTTACGGGGAAAATCCGGGACAGGAAGCTGCCTTATACGAATTGATCAACGGGAATCTTGTTCTGGGGGAAGGTCAATTCATCCGTCCCGGCCTGGGGATGGTTTCAGCCATTACCGAAGCCGAGATGATTCAAGAGGGCAAACATCCCGGGAAAACCAACCTGACCGATGTGGATAATGCCTTGAACATTCTTAAATTCCTCTTGGCCAAACCCGCGGCCGTGATCGTCAAACACAATAACCCCTGCGGAGTCGCTTACGGGACCAGTTTGTCGGATGCCTACTTTCGGGCCAATCGGGCCGACCGGATTGCCGCCTTTGGTGGAGCGGCGGTTTTCAATCGCCCCTTGGATAAAACCACAGCCGAGTTGATCGCAGCAAATTATCTGGAAGTCGTGGCTGCACCCGATTTTGAAGAAGGGGCGGTTCCCGTATTGGCCAAACGAGGGAATTTAAGGATCTTAAAGGTGCCTCGCATGGACCTTCTGGAAAGTCTTCGACAGGTCCGGTTTCTGGATTTTAAAGGCTTACAGGATGGAGGCTTGGTGTTGCAGCAATCCCCTGTCAATGCGATTCAAAAGAAAGAGGATTTTATACCGGCGGTCGCAACCTTTCAGGGCCGTGAATACCGGATGTCGAGGCAACCAACAGAAAAAGAATTGGAGGACCTCTACTTCGGCTGGTCCGTGGAACAGGGAGTCACCTCCAATTCCGTCCTCTATGTCAAAGACGAATGCACCGTGGGAATCGGCACCGGAGAACAGGACCGGGTGGGCGTGGCCGAGATTGCCGTTTACAAGGCCTATACCAAATATGCCGATGCCCTTTGCTTTGATCGATTAGGCCTCCCGTATAAAGATTTGGAACTGGAAATCGAGCAGGGTAAACGGAACATCCAGGAAAAAGAAGAGATTGATCTCAAAGCCAAGGAAGACAAAGCCGGTCTGCCCGGATCGGCCATGATTTCCGATGCCTTTTTTCCTTTCCGGGACGGAGTGGGTGTGGGTTTGAAACAGGGAATCACCTCTGTGGTCCAACCCGGAGGGTCTTTGAGGGATTATGAGGTAATCGAAGCCTGCAACCAGGCCAACCCTCCGGCCGCTATGGTCTTCACCGGTCAACGGGCGTTTAAGCATTAGTAAGGGGAATCCAGGTTTGTTTTAGGATTGCTGCGCTTGAGGAGCGTTCATCTTCGATGAACTTGAGGTTTAAGGCGGTCGCCTCTCCCCTCAAACGAAGTGCTCCTCATGCCAAGGGTTCCCCAAAAAAACAGCGGAAATTAAGAGTACTCAAATAATTTAATGAACAAACTCTCAACCTTAAGAATCACATGCGCATAGCCTCCTTTGGCGACCTCCATCTAGGCCATATCCCGGTTTTGGATAAATTCCAGGGAAAAGAAGAGGGTCTGCTCCGGTTTGACGACCATCTTTCCCGGACCCACGACCGGATTATTATGATGGGGGATATTTACCAAACCGATTATGGGACATTCCCCGGCTCCCGGTCGGATGTCCTTGAGGCCATTTTAAAACGCTATTCCCGAGTAGTCCGTCGCTGGAAATCGGCACACTACGAAGGCATCTTTGGGAATCACGATCAGATGACCCAAAAACTTATGGGAACCTTAAAACAGATCCGGCTGAAAAAAGACGGCTGGCGGATATGGCTGATTCATGGTCATCAATTTGATCCTTTCATCGGAGAAGAAGGGCGACTGCCTTACTTTATCACCTGGATCATCGGCGGCATGCGGCGGAAGGGTTTGAGAAAACTGGCCAATTTTTTGGAAGGTCCGTTTTATGACTTCGGACAGCGGCTCTTCGAACGGCTGGATATGGCCGCCAGAAAGGCCTTAATCCATGGAGGGAATAATATAATTGTTATGGGCCATTCCCACCAGATGACCTGCCGTTCGTTCGGAAAAGGAATCTATGTCAATTCCGGGGCCTGTTATCGTGATGATATGCGTTATGTTTCGATTGATACGGAAACGCGGGTGGTCGAAGTGCGGGCCTTTAAGCCTCCCAATGAATATTGCCTCTTTTTACGATGGCGGGACGTCCCGTTTCTTAAATGAAGAATGGGGGAGATATGGAAAAAGGAATTTTTACTATGCCCTCTAGATCTGTGGCATTAAAAGGGGCTATTTCTTCAAAACATTCCGAATAGCCAGCGTAACCTCCCTCATGGATTCTTGTTACCCGCCCTTCATTACTGCCTGAGCGGAATCCCCTTCTCCCCGAAAAGGGGAAATTTTAACCACTGCAGGGCCAATTTCAAAAGTTCCTCGTCGTCTGTTTTTATTTTATAGATCGATTCCTCCGGGACATCAAAGCGCTGCAAAAAGGTGCTTTCAAAAACAAATTGCCGGAACCGGTCCAGATTATAACTGGCCATGAAAAACATTTGCATTTTATTAGGGATCATTTCCTCATTGCCCAGTGAACCTTTGTGGGTGATGATTTCTGTCCAACGGTCATTAAAAAAGGCATAAGGTCGAAGCCCTTGATCCTGGGACCAGTTTTCAACGGTCCATTGCCTGGGTTCATTAAAACCCAGGCAGTGCCCTTCCTTGACGACAAAATGGAATTCTCTGGTCTTGTCCTGTCCCTGGGTTCTGGAAGAGGCCCGGCCGATGGGATAAATCCGACAGGCCCCGGGACGGTCTTCATAAATCCGGCAGCCGGATGGGGTGACAAAGGGGCAGGTCCGATGTTCGTTTTCCAGCATGCTAAGCAAAACCGCCGGGAAGCCGTTATGTTCGCCGGGTTTGATGACCGTGTATTGATCTAAAAAATCGTTTGAAGTCAAACCCAGTCGATTTTTCAGCCGGAGAACGTCATAAGGGGTCAGGGCCAGTCTCAGATCCCGGCAGCACTCGGTAAAACAAGGCAGACCTGGATGACAGGCAAAGGAAAAGGAATTATTTTCCAGATATTCAAATGGTTCGGGATGGTCCATGGTCTTTGAAGTTCCACCCCCGCTACTTGGCGGGTTTGATCTCAGGATTCTTCCAAAGACCGTCATCCTTGGGCAGGGTAACGCCCAATTCTTTTTCCTTGGCTTTAATCACTTTTTCCCGGATGGGCAGGGTCGATTTTCCGAGAAGCCCGAATTGCAACCATTTAAAGCCCAGTTTTAACAATTCCAGATCATCGGTTTTAAGGATCTCAATCTCTTCCGGGGAAAGGTCAAACAGTTTCAGAAAATTGCTCTCAAAAATAAATTTTCGGAATCGCTCGGAATTGTAGCAGGCCAGCAAGACCATGTTTTGAACCTTGCCGTCCAGTTTATGATCCCCCCAAATACGCTGGGCCGAGGTGATTTGATTAAAAAGTTCTTCAACATCCTTATAAACATCCAGCCCTTGACCTTTCTCCCATTCTTCCACGGTCATGGGATTGTTTTCTAACAGGCCCAGGCATTGTTCGGGATCGGCCGTGACGAAATATTCCTCTTCCCCTTCATCTCCGTCCCGGGTGTCCAGGGGATACATCCGGCAGGCCCAGGGCCGCTCCGTATAGACGGAACACCCCTTATCGGAACTGACAAAGGGACAGCGTTTTTCCAGGCCTTCCCCCATTTTGAGGACAAAAACCGGCAAACCGGAATCGGTTTTGGTCAAAGGCAGAGTGTATTGGTCGATAAAGTCCTCGGAGGCGATCCCCAGGCGATTTTTCAGACGCAGGATATCATAAGGGGTCAAAACAATGGTCACATCGCCGCAGCACCGGGTATAACACCCGATTCCGGGACCGCATTGAAAATTAAAGGTGCCGTGGATCGGCATGATGCCCTCACCCCGGGCAGCAGGTTTTATGGCGGATTTGGTTTCTTCCATAAAAAAATTCCTTTCTAATCGCTTAGGCCCGCATCAGACAGGCAAAAGAAGGTATGAGAATAAAAAGTTCGATATACGGTACCAGTTATAAGGCGTACGATATCCGGTCTTTTCTTGAACCCCAGGCCGTAGACCTAACCGGTCATTTAGAGGCAAGAAAAACCCTTACTTTTTTAAATGGCGGGTGATCCTGAATAAACCGGAAGGTGGTTTCATCGGCACAGACCACATCAGTGCACCGGCATTGGCGCCGACATTTTTCACAATAATACTCTTCCGCCAGGGGATTTCCACACTGGCAAAAGGGTTTCATAACCAGTTCTCCCTCTTCCATTTCTGCGAAAAAATAATCCCCCTTTTCAGCGGGTTGGGGGTTGTTGAGATCAGACATAAAACAGATTCTCCTTGAATCAAAAAATAAAAAAGCCCAAGATTAAGGATTAAACTCAATCAATAATTCTATTATATAGTATTTTTAGCAATAGTTCAACTTTGGATTAATGTTTCCTTAACTTGTTAAATCAATTGCTTTTCGCATTAAAAAATGATAAATATACTATCTATAACCTTTTTTGAAAGGGGGAATTCTTTTGGACTGGATTTGGATAGGCTGGGGATTCTTGTTTGTGTCGGTGATAGTCGCCTTTTTTCTTATCAGGACCCTGAATCAGGTTTCTCGAACGACAAGAAACCTGGACACCTTTTTGAATTCCCTGGAAAAGGAGATCTCTCCCCTGGTTCGGAACCTGAGGGAAACCTCGGAAGGTATTAATATTATCCTGGGCCAGAGCCTGGAACGATTAAACCAATTAGAGGGCTTATTCCAAACCCTAAAGGAATCGGCCCAGATCTTTTCCATGATTAACCGGATCTTTCGCGGCGGGATCACACCAACCTTGGTGAATCTGGCCGGTTTGGCAGTTGGTCTTAAAACCGCCGGACAATCCCTATTTAAACGAAAAGAAAAAGGAGGAAAATGATATGTCAGAAGGAAACAAGGGTTTTGCTGGAAGTGCCGTGGTTCTATCTTTTATTTTAGGCGGAGTAGTCGGGGCCGCCTTGGCTATCCTCTATACTCCATTGGAAGGGACACAGACCCGCGGAAAGCTTAAAGACTTGACCGACGAGATGAAAGAAAAATCAGGCCACCTGTCCGAAGAATGGAAAGAAAAAGCGGCCACCTTTATTGAAAAAGGGAAAGAATTTGTGGAACAAAAAAGGGGCATTCTTTCCTCGGCCTTTGATGCCGGGAGGGAGGCCATGAGAAAAGAGAAAGAGGAAATGAGTCAAACCGAAGGGGTATAATTTTTTCCTTCATTCTTTTTCCACATCGTCCCACTGTTCGGGCAGAGGCTGAGGTCCGGGCCTGATGCCGGCGATGTCCGGGTCTTCATCGCTGGTTTTTGGTCCTGAAGCGGTATTAAGCGTTTTGGACTGAAGGCGGCGTGCTTCTTTGTCTCGTTGTTTTTGCTGCCGCGCTTTTTCCTTTTCCATTTTCCTGAAAGTGGCTTTGGATTTATTGGCCATTGGATAATTCCTCTTTTTTTGTTTTAACCTTGGCGTCACAAAAGTTTCGGAGGTTGCAGATCCGAAGTATCCAGGACGAAGCCGCATACGCATACTGCGAGCCCTGGACCACAAAGGAGATGCGGCCTCTCAGACTTTCCCAACGGGTAAAAATTGGTCGATATTTTTGAAGGTCCATACTCCACCCGCGGTGAATTTTGGCACCCACGCTGAAATTATCAGGACAAACTGTTTTTATCGACAAATAAATCCTTCATTGATCAATTTTTATGCAACTTCGAGGTTAAGGCATTTTATACACCATAGAATTAATATTCATCCCTGCTCCCACCGATGCAAAAACTGCAATGTCTCCTGAATGCAGAATATGATTGTTCAATTTTCCTCTTTGTAAAAGATCAAACAGCGTTGGCAAAGTGGCCACAGAGCTGTTACCCAGCCAGGAAATCGTCATAGGCATAATGTCTTCCGGATTTTTTTCCGTCTGGTATAACTTAAACAGTCTTTTTAAGATGGCCTCATCCATTTTTTGATTAGCCTGGTGTATCAAAACTTTTTTCACGCCGGACAAGGAAAGTCCGGCCTTATCCAGACTCTGTTTGACGGCTTCCGCAACCGTCCTGACGGCATACTTGTATATCTCATGGCCGTCCATCTTGAGAAACAGCCTTTTTTCGTCATAGTTAGGGCCATAAGATCGTCCAAGCCGCAAAAGATAGGCCTCGTCAAAGGTGTCGGACCGGCTGACATGGGAAAGGATTCCGACTTCCCGGTCGGTTGCTTCCACCAGGACGGCACCGGCCCCGTCAGAATAGATCATACTGTCTATATCGTGGGGATCTGAAATCCTTGACAGAGTCTCCGCTCCGATAACCAAGACCCTTTTAGCGTCACCGGACCTGATATAATAATCAGCCAGGATCATCCCTTGCAGCCAGCCGGGACAGCCGAAGAGAACGTCATAGGCAACGGTATAGGGATTTTTTATCCTCAGTTTATGCTTGACCCTGGAAGCAATGGAAGGAACCATGTCGGACTGTGGGTTATCGGCCTGCACGTCTCCAAAATTATGGCCGACTAAGATGTAATCAAGGGTTTCCCTGTCTACCCCTTCCAACGCGCCTTCAGCGGATATAAAGGCAATATCCGAAGTGTTCATATCGTCGGTTACGTACCTTCTTTCATTGATACAGGTAATCTCATTAAATTTGCGGATAATGTCCGTGTTCGACTTTTGATTTTTTCCCCCATCGGCCCCATAGAATTCATGACTCAGGAAATATTCATTGTCAATATTTAAGGTCGGAATATAACTGCCCGTTCCGGTAATTATCGTATTCGGCATAATGAAATCAAACCGCCTCCTCAAAAGATAAATAAATGTAAAAGTCTATCATAAATAAGGAACAAGTGTAAAGGAGAAAAGACAATACCTGGGATTTATGTTCCAATCCTCATCGAGATCCATTATTTTCTTGACATCAAAGACCCCTTGATATTTTATTGAATTAAATGGGCCATGAAGACTTGATTCAGGATGAACCCTGAAAAACTTCATGGCCTTTTTTATTTTGTGTCCCTCAACGATAAACATAGATTTCTGAGGTGGCCGATCCGGCGGGGAGAATGGAAGTCGTTTTTATCGAATAAGCGAAATTCGTTTTTTAATGCTTATGAAATAAGAAATGAGAATGCCTGTGCTTATGGATTTCCTCACCATGATAGTGGACGTGTTCATGAATGAGATTTGCACTGAGAAGCAAATCTTCATCTTTCAGTATTTCGTCAGAAGGCCCGATCTTCACCATCTTATGTTCTTCAGACAAGAGGGCAACCTGCATATGCAGCTCATCGACCAGCGAAAGGTCATGAGTCGCCATCACCAGAGTCTTGCCGGCATCGTTTAGAGCCAGCATCAGCTCTACGAGAAAAACCTGGGTCCTAGGGTCAAGGCCGTTGGTCGGCTCGTCAAGAAGCAATATTTCCGGGTTCATCGTGAGAACCGAACCGATGGTAACCCTCTTTTTTTCCCCTCCGGAAAGCATGGTGGAGGGTCTGTCTTTCAGGTTCTCAATGTTCAGAATCTGCATTACCTCGAATGCTCTATCCAGTGCCTCTTTTTCTTCGATCCCCAACTGGAGAGGACCATAAAGAAGCTCATCCAGAACCGTCGGACAGAATAGTTGCACATCAGAATCCTGAAAAACATATCCCACCCGCTCTCTGAAGAACCGTAAAAACCCTTTATCTTTTAAAGTCTTTTCTGATACCTCATTCCCTCTGAAAAAATATTTCCCGCTTGATTGCCCTATCAGGCCGTTCATGATCTGCAGGAGGGTTGACTTACCGCTTCCGTTTGCGCCGATAATAGCAAATCTCTCTCCCTCTCCAATTGAAAGACTGATATCACACACGGCTGGAAATTTATCGTAATAGCTGTAACTTATCCCTTTAAGGCATATAATGTCTTTCACAATCACCTCAAATCCATAGAAATAGAACTCCAACAATAAAAAAGACAGCGCTCGCAACCCAGTCACGGGTCTGGAGCTTCTTGACCCCGTAAAACTTTATGTTGTTCGAAAAGCCTCTGCCGAGCATGGCCTTGAAAATCTCTTCACAGCGCTGCTGGCTCTTTTTGAACATCAAAGCAAGTCTTCCTGCGATCCATCGCCTTCCCTCGGCATTGCTCACTTTCCCGGCCAATCTGCTTTTCATGGCCAGGTGCATATCTTCAATCGTTTTTGCGAAGATGAACACATACTTATAGGAAAGGGTCACTATCATAAGAAAGCTGTCCGGGACCTTCAAAACCTTGAGGGCTTTTATTATCTCGGTGAAGGGTGTTGTGTACAAAACAAAGAATGAAAGGGCCAGAGAGTTCATAACCCTCGATGTGAGCATCAGAACGCCATACACCCCTTCCCGGGTTAGGCCGATCTCCTCCGGTATCTGATATATCCAGAACCGATAGGGTTTTGAAAGGTGCAGCAGTGGGAGAATGATTTCACCCTTGGTGATGACGTTGAGAGCAGAAGGAAGAGCGATGAGAAAACCAAAGATGAAGGCGAAGAAGAGAACGCGCTTATAAAGATTGAAAATTTCCAGGCGTGATAGAAACGTCAAAACGAAAACAAAGGCCCCGATCAAAACCTCTGATGGGATATTTTTTTTTAGGCTTACAATAATTATATAAAAGAGGAGGAAGAGGATTTTTACCCTGGCGTCGATCTTCTGAAAAAAATTATCACTCGATGCCGTTTCCCACTGGATATACCCGGTCTTAATGACATCCGCCAGATGATGAATGCCCTTCTCGATGAAAGATATCTTTAGGCCCCCCTTGCCTGGAATAAAGGAGTCAGAGGAGGGTCTTTCCAGGAGGAATAAAGGGACCTTATTTTTCATTCCTTACCAGGACCTTTGAAATTACGAATATAACAAGACCGACCGCCAGGATCCCGATAAGTCCTGAAACAATGTACGATAGTACCTGAACTGTCAGGGAAGCCCCTTCTCCGCCGAGGTTATAGTCGGGGACCGGTGCTTTCCAGAGATCGGCCCATCTCTTTAATCCTTCCGGCACATAACCGAGAAGTTTCTCAAGTTCTTCCGGTCCCCACTCACCCCAGGCCGCTCCGGCTTTGAATTTTTCGGGGAGGATGACCCCTAAGGGGGTAAGTAGTGCCAAAATAAAAAGGCCTATCCAGAGTTTCTTCTGAGATTTGGTCATGCTATGCCTCCTTTACCGTCAATGAATAAACCAATCCGGGCTCATTCTTGGCAAAATAACGGAATAACAATACGGTGACTATCCCCTCGACGATGCCAAATAACAGTAAATGCTCCAAGGCCATGGCTGGAAGGGCCACAGACAGCGGGTAAGGAGCATAGAGCGGTCTGCCGTCAGGCGTGGCGGCCAGGATCGGCTGAATCCCGAATTCAATTCCGGTTACAGCCGCGGCGACAGAAAGACTGACATAACCGGAGAGAAAGGCTGCGATGGATAACCTCGCCCCGCCATCGGCATTTCCTTTAATAAGTCTGAACACCCAATACGAGACGAAGGGCATCACCACCGCCATGTTAAAGCAGTTTGCGCCTATGGCGGTTATTCCACCGTCGCCAAAGACTATCGCTTGAATGATCAGGCTGACCGATACTGCTATAACAGCCGTCCACGGCCCAAGCAGAATCGCGATAATCCCGGCACCGACCGCATGGCCGGTGGTCCCTCCCGGGATAGGTACATTAAACATCATGATGAGAAAGGAAAAAGCCGCTGACATAGCCAGATATGGGATGTGCTTGATGGAAAGCTCTTTATTTATCTTTTTAAGGGCAACAGACCAGAACACCAAAGATACCCCGTAGAGGGGCACATACGTTTGAGGACTCAGGTAACCGTCAGGTATATGCATTTAAAACCTCCATGTGATGCCCATAAGGATAGTATAATCCTCCTCGGGCTTTGTCAATCCGCCTTTAACTCCGAAATCGATATCGAAATTCTCTAATGGGGAATAGATGACTCCTCCAAGGATAAACGTGTTTGGAGTATCGAGGTCCCTATCCGTGTTTCTCTCTACGCCGATATTACCGACTAACTTGAGGTCCTTTATTATTTCAACCGTTGAGGCAAAAGAGGCGTGCCACAGGTCCTTATTCTCATCGAGCTTGTTTTCATTCCTGATATAGCCGAGGTTGAGATGAAACGCCCATGGCTTTATCTCCTTGGTCCCGATGAAAAAAAGGTGATAGGTCGTTCTCCCTGATCCCAACCCCTTCTCTTCGTCGCCGGTTGGAAAAGTAATGCCAGGCTTGAGAGCAAAACTGAGTCCGTTTTTTTCGTAAAACCGCCACTTCATTTCAAGAGACATATCAGCAATACCCTCTTGCCTTATCACTGAGCCGGAATCCTCAACCCGGATGTGCTCATAAGGAAGACTGATCATGATGTCTATAGGGTCCGATAGGCCATAGGTGAGCGTAGTTGAAATCTGGGTGGTTTTGGTGGTGACTACGTCATCCTCATCCTGTCCATAGCCTCCATTTACTTCCAACTGGAACTTCCCTTTTCCCTGGGTACCGGTATCGTCAGTGATAAGCGGATGGGAAGCGAAAGAAAAAGTGCAGAGGGCTAAGACCACAATTACGGACAATACGCATGATTTGATTAGTTTGTTCATACAGTCTCCTTTCCCATCCTATTATCGTTTAATTTAATGCTACTAATATTAATTTCGTGCTACCAGGGCGGCAAAAAAATTTACTTTAAATGTTTTCCGGTTGTTGTCACAGTGAGCTTTCCGTGTTTCACTCCTTTCGTCCCGATTAACCGGTCAGCGATTATCTTGATATCCTTGGCTTTCCCTTTAACAACTATGACTTCAAGACAATTTTGCTCATCAAGATGTATATGCATCGCCGAAATTATCGAGTGGTGGTAATGATGCTGCAAGTCGGTAAGGTTATCGTTAAGTTCTCTGGTGTCGTGGGAATAAACAAGGGTAATGGTTCCGACGGTTTCGGTGCTTAAAGAATCCCATTCCTCTGTTACAAGGCTGTCCCTAATGAGGTCCCTGATCGCCTCGCTTCGGTTGGCATAACCTTTCTTTTTTATGAGGTGATCAAACCCCTCAATCAAGGTTTTCTCAAGTGATATGCCAAATCTGAATACTCCCATAGTAGCACCTTTTCCAATAAAGTGTTACTATATTTTCAATTTCTCCCTTTTGTCAAGGGATTTTTAATTTTTCAGGAAATTTAGGTTATTGATAAAGGGGTAAGGGTTTGTTATCATAAAATTAATTATAATCATTTTTTGATCCAAGCTGATCTTTGGACCGCAGGCAGGTGGCTGTTTCCGACACGCCGGGAAAGGTGTTGGCGGATGAACCCCTTCTAAGGGCCCATGGTTTGGAGATTCCGGATATTCTGCGTTTGATGCCCCCGCAAGACCGCAACCTATATATCACCAAACTAAAAGAATGATGGACTATTTACGAGGTTATCAAAAATGATGGGTTTCCTTTACTTTTCCTGGGTGTAGAGTACAGCCAGTATCCTGGCACTTTGATCTCCAAGGGCGCGGACCCGGTGAGGCAAGGTGGAATCATAATAAATCGAATCTTCCGGCGAGAGGATTTCTCTCTTCTCTCCCAAAATGACCTCGATCTCTCCTGCTAAAACGAAGATAAACTCCTCTCCATCATGGGTTGAAGGGGATTCATCCTTTGAGGTCGGTTCCAAGGTAACCAGAAAAGGCTCCATGTTTCGTTCTTTCTTTTCCGGGGCCAGGGATTCATAAGTATATCCATAACGAAGAGTTTTTTGAGAACCGTAACGGGAGACCGTTTTACGATTTTTTTTATAGACAATGGTATAGGGTTTGGATTCACCCTGGACTAATAAATAGCCCATTTTCATTTCCAGTGCCCTGGCCAATTTAACCATATCCCCTAAGGGGGGTAGAATCTGGCCGGTTTCAATTTGGGTGATGGTCAATTCTGAAAAGCCGGTCCGCTGGGCGACATCCTGCAAGGAAAGGGCTTTTGTTTCCCGAACGGCCTTGATTCTGGCCCCCACGGACAGTGACATGAAGGACTCTTCCTCATGACCGGAAGACCTGGAGATACCCTCCAAAAAATCCGCTTCGGCCGTATGGGCATAATCTTTAATGGTCTCCTGTCCGTCGCTATAAATGTTTCCTTTTTTTGAAGACGCCATAAATCCCCCCGATTAACCTGTACGAGATAGTTAACTATACCAAAGGAATAAAAATGATACAAGGATTTTGGTAAGGGATGGTTTACTTATTCAATAATTTAGAACGAAAAAAAGTGAGTGTTGTTCGGTATAAAAAAATAATTGTTTTTTTTAAAACAGCTATGATAAAATAATATATTTAATATGGCTTTGGATTGCGGCAACGATTTTTAGCAACTCGGTTTTTGGACATAGCACTTCATTTAAAGGAGGGTATTTTTATTCCTCAGGATGAAGAAGTTCCCCATTATATAGGTCATCGAAAGCGATTAAAAAACCGCTTTCTGCAGACGGGGTTAGATGCATTTCGAGATTATGAAGTAGTTGAATTTATTTTGACTTATGCCCAAGCCCGGAAGGATACCAAACCCCGGGCCAAGGATTTATTAAAGACGTTTGGTTCATTGCGAGGGATCGTAGAGGCCCCTTTGGAAAAATTAAAAGAAGTCAAAGGAATCGGGGAACATAGCGCCGTACTCTTTAAACTAGTTAAAGCCGCCTCGGAACGATATTTGCGTGATCGGCTCATTAATGCTCAAAATGTTATTGCCTCCCCCGGGGAGTTGATAACCTATTGCCAGTCCAAGATGGGCTGGCTGAAGGATGAACAATTTCGATTGATCTACCTGAATACCCGAAATCAGGTTATTGAAGAAGAAGTCTTGCAGGAGGGCACGGTCGATCAAGCGGTTGTTTATCCCCGGAAGGTCATGGAGAGGGCCATACGGTTAAAGGCAACAGCCCTTATTCTGGTTCACAACCATCCCAGCGGTTCTCCCTACCCCTCTCCGGAGGACCGGGAATTGACCAGAACTTTGGCTCTAGCAGCCAAAAATTTGCAGATTAAGGTCCACGACCATTTAATTATTGGACAGGAAGGCCATTTCAGTTTTTTGGAGAACAATCTGTTATAATAATTATGGGAGACGACGGAAAAAAAATGAATCAGAGTGATATCTTGCGTAAAGAATTGGAAGAGATATTAAAACACAAATGGATAGAATCGGAAAAGGCCGGATATGACCTGGGCGACAAAGCGGTTTGGGATTGGGTACAAAAATATGCTCATGAATTCAGGGAATACTGGCAAAAGAAAAACTCTTAATTCATCCTCTCCCTTTTTTCCTTTCAAACGATTCCCCGGGGTTGTTTTTTTTATCATTGCAAAACAAAAAAACTTGTGATTATTATAGATTCTTACACACTTTGATCTTAGAATTTTTCTCTCACATTCTTTACGTAGGTCTTAGGGGTTTTTTTGGGGAGAGTTGTCCAATTATACGCCATGAGCTTCTTTGCCGGGTTAAAATTGAACCTTGGTTCGATCCCACCAAGAGCGGATTAGGCCGGGATTCTTCGCATTGGGGGCCATGCTCAGTCCCACTCCTTCGAAGCGGGTCCCGGTTTTGGCGATGAATTGCCTTTTGGGCCACTCCCAAAACAAGACTCCCTGAGACCCATTTCCCGGGTTTGAGAGTAAAATTTCAACTTTGTTGGATTTATAAAGATGCCCTTTAAAGGCACGAACGTTCGTTTCCGGAAATTGTTGGTATGGCCCATCCTGGTCAAAAAGATCCTTTCCGGGTCAGAGCCAAGATTGAGGGATATCCCGCCCGGTCGGTTTACAAGTTAAAAGAGATCCAAGATAAATTTAAACTGATTCGACCCGGGCAGCGCATTATCGATTTAGGTTGTCATCCCGGTTCCTGGCTCAGGTTTTGTTCTCAGACCGTGGGGCCTGAAGGTCAGGTTTTGGGGATAGATTTGAAAAATCCGACAATTCCCTTGTCCCCGAACACCTTTTTTTTACAAGCCGACCTAATATCGGTCCCGGATGAAACCGTCAAAGAATGGGCCGGGCAGGTGGACCTGGTTTTGAGCGACCTCTCCCCCAAAACAAGCGGCATAAAATGGCTGGATCACCAACGCTCTCTGGATTTAAATCTCCGAGCCCTTGAACTCGTTTTTCTTATTCTAAAAAAAGAAGGGGCGGTGGTTTTGAAAATTTTCGAAGGGGAAGGGGCTAAGAATTTTTTAAAAAAAATGAATGGTCGTTTTAAACAGGTGCAGGTTCATAAACCCAGAAGTTCGCGCCGGGAAAGCTCTGAGTTCTATCTGATCGGGCAAGGGTTTAAAGGAAAATAAGGCAATATGCACGAGGCAATAGGCAATAAAAGATCGTGAAAATTTAATCTCCTGTTGCCCATTGCCTTTCGCCTGTAAATGAATCCTTTGATTGGTTTTCATTTTGCCGGGACCGAGAGGCATGAGGGTTTTTACGAGAGTATCCAATAAGGATATAAGGAGGAAGGCATGTCCGGGCATTCCAAGTGGAGTACTATAAAACGAAAAAAAGGCGCAGCCGATGCCAAACGGGGAAAGGTTTTCTCAAAAGTCATCAAAGAGATTACCGTGGCCGCTCGAACAGGGGGAGGAGATCCGGAGGGAAATCCAAGGTTGCGGGCAGCGATTGCCCTGGCCAAAAGCGAAAATATGCCCAAGGATAATATTGACCGAGCTATTAAAAAAGGGACCGGGGGGCTGGATGGGGCGGCTTATGAAGAGGTTATTTATGAAGGGTACGGTCCGGGCGGGGTGGCTATATTGACCCAGGTGTTAACGGACAATAAAAATCGAACCGTTGCCGATATCCGTCACATCTTTACTAAAAACGGAGGAGGCATGGGGGAAACCGGGTGTGTTGCCTGGATGTTTGAGAAAAAAGGATATATTGTTTTTGAAAAGAACCAAATCGAGGAAGAGGCCTTGATGGAATGGGGTTTGGAGGCCGGAGTGGATGATATTCGGGAACAAGAAAGCGAATGGGAGGTGATTACCCCCCTAGAGAACTTTGAAAAGATACGATCCGCCCTGGAGGGAAAAAAATGGACCCCCCAGGTGGCGGAAATGACCATGCTTCCTAAAAATACCGTTACCCTCGAAGGGAAAAACGCCGAACAAATGCTCCGCATGATGGAAGCCCTGGAAGAAAATGACGATGTCCAGAATGTCTATGCCAACTTCGACATTCCGGACAAGGTCATGGAAGCCCTGGGTTAAAGAATGGCATACCGGCAGCCCGGCCGCACCCTGGGTATCGATCCGGGGTCACAAATAACCGGATTTGGGGTTTTAGAGAAAGACGGGGCACGGATCAGTTATATACACAGCGGTTTTGTTCGCCTGACCCCTTCCCCTTCCCTTTCTTTGCGGCTCAAACATTTGCATCAAATTCTGCAAAAAGTCATTGAAGAATATCACCCTGCCGATCTGGCGGTTGAAAAAGTCTTTTTTGCCAAAAACGTTCAAAGTGCCCTGACCTTGGGCCATGTTCGCGGTGTGATCCTGTTAACCGCCGTGGAGTCGGGGCTGGAAGTCTTTGAATACAGCGCCTTGGAGATAAAAAAGGCTGTTACCGGATACGGGCACGCAGACAAAAAGCAAATCCAGGATATGGTTAAGATCCTGCTGGGGATCCCCTCCATTCAAAATCAAGATGTTTCCGATGCCTTGGCTGCGGGGATTTGTCATTTAAACTGGTTTTATCCGGTAAAGGAGAAGGGATGATCGCTTTTTTGGAAGGCCGCTTATTATCCAAATCACCTGAAGGGATCATCGTCTTAGCCCAGGGGATCGGTTATCAGGTGGCGGTTCCTCTCTCTTCTTTTTATGACCTGCCTTCCGTAGAGCAAGCGGTTCAGCTTCATATTTACACCCATGTGCGCCAGGATACCATTCAACTCTTTGGTTTTATGACCCCCCAAGAAAAGGAGATTTTCCTGCTTCTGATCGGGGTCTCCGGCATCGGCCCCAAAGTGGCCTTGAACATCCTTTCCGGTATTTCCGTCCAGGAATTCGGCCAGGCCCTGCTGACGGAAGACAGCGCCCGGATTCAACGAATTCCAGGGGTGGGCAAGAAAACCGCTGAACGGATCGTTCTGGAATTAAAAGACAAGATCAAGAAAATGAGTTCCGGTCCCTTGCCGTCTTTGGTCCGGTCTGTTGAAGAAGGAATACCATTCGAGGATGCGGTTTCGGCTTTGGTAAACCTGGGGTATCCCAGGGCTGTTGCCGAGAAGACCTTGGGGCGAATAAAAAATGAAGCCGATGAACCGATTTCTCTTGAAGATCTCCTTCGAAAGGCTTTAAAGTCATTGTCGAGATGAAGACCGAACGAATTATCAATCCCGAACTTACCGAAGAAGAAAGACGTTTGGAAGCCGGCCTTCGGCCAAAAGGTCTTTCTGAATTTGTTGGCCAGGAAGAGGTTAAGAATAATTTAAGGGTCTTTATTCAAGCGGCCCTGGATCGGGGAGAGGCATTGGACCATGTCCTTCTCTATGGATTTCCCGGACTGGGTAAAACCACCCTGGCCAATATTATTGCCCAGGAATTGAATGTCAGTCTGAAAGGCACTTCAGGTCCGGTGATCGAGCGTCCGGGGGATCTGGCCGCCCTGTTGACCAATTTGCATCATAAAGACTGCCTGTTTATCGACGAAATCCATCGGCTGAATCATGTAGTGGAAGAGATCCTTTACCCGGCCATGGAAGATTTTCAATTGGATATCATGATCGGACAGGGGCCCAGTGCCCGCTCCATCAAGCTGGATCTGCCCAAATTCACGCTGGTCGGGGCTACGACTCGAGCCGGCCTGCTCACCCCGCCGTTACGGGATCGGTTTGGGGTGATCCTGAGAGTGGATTTCTACTCGGCAGAAGAATTGAAGATCATCCTCTTCCGATCGGCGGAGATTTTGAATATCCCGGTTGAAGAAGCCGGAATTTTCGAGATTGCCAGACGCTCCCGGGGAACTCCGCGGGTGGCTAATCGGATCCTGAAGCGGGTCAGGGATTTCGCCCAGGTCAAGGCCGACGGCTGTATAACCCTGAAAGTGGCTCAGGATGCCTTGAAGATGCTGGAAGTGGACCGGCTGGGGCTGGACAAGATGGATCGTAAAATTTTACTAACCATCATCGAAAAGTTCAATGGAGGCCCGGTTGGAGTCGAGGCCCTATCGGTAGCCCTGGGCGAGGAACGGGATACCCTGGAGGATGTCTATGAGCCCTTTCTGATTCAATGCGGGTTTTTGAATCGTACTCCAAGGGGGAGGGTAGCCACCCTCCTGGCTTATGGGCATTTTGGGAAAAAAGTTCCTCAAGAATTCCAAGGGCGTCTGTTTGAGGAGTCCTGAAGGATGGAAAATTCATGAATGCGATCACCTTTTTCAGCTTAAAAGGAGGAACCGGTAAAACAACTCTGAGCAGTTCTCTGGGCTGTCTTCTGGCCGAAGAAGGGTATTCGATATTGATGATCGACTTGGATCCACAAGGTCATTTGACCCAAATGCTTAAAGGCAAACCCGCTAAAAACCAAACTTCTTTGTATTTTTCCTTGATCCATGAACGCTCCCTAACAGGGGCGACAGTACCTACTTACCACCCAAGGCTTTCGTTAATTCCGGCCACGGAGGATCATCTTTATTTAAATAATGCCTTGATTTCCAAGCCCTGGAGGGAATGGAAGTTAAAAGACGCCTTGTCGGCCATGGTTCCCTTTCCTTATGATTTGGTTATTATGGATGTCGGGGCCAGTTTGAATCTGATCACCTATAATGCCCTATTTGCTGCTCAGACCCTTATCATCCCGGTATTACCCGATGTCTTTTCGTATCTCAGCCTGAAAAACCTTTTTACTTTTTTGGAAAAAACTTGCAAAGATTTTCGGTATAATTTAAAGATGATTTGGATCTTGATGAATAAGCTTAATAACCACCGTCCCTTGGATCGGGAAAACCGGGATGCTTTAAAAAAGTATTATCAGAAATTTTTAATGCCGGTCATGGTGCGGGAAGATCCGAAATTTTCTCAAGCCATCAAACACCAAATCCCTATAACAACCTTTGCCCCGCAATCAACCGCTGCCCGGGATCTGAGTAAGGTGGCCCGTTTTTTAGAAAGTGTTTTATCGCAATACAAATCCCGTGAGTGAAAATAATCAAGGAGACAGATCATGAGCGATATCTATGAGACAAACGCCCCGGTGAGATTTCCTTCTCCCAAGGAACAACCAGAGGTTGAGGAGGATTCTTTGACGGACAGGGTTCTGAAGAGCCGGCCGGTAAAAGAAACCGTGGATCGCTGGAAAAAAGAGATCATCGATAAGATTCAATATTTAAGAGAAAATTTAGAGCTGGCTGACCAGGAAAAGGAGGCCCTCTCCCAGGAAGTGGACCGGATACAGTCCGAGTTAACCGCCTCCAAAGGGAGGATTAAAGATCTGGAGGTTCAGTTGTCAGAAGTATTGGAGACCTTCAATACCTTACTGGATGAGGTCTCTCAGGCTTTGGAGACGTGAAAGTATTATGAACACCAAATGGAGGTATGGTTCCCCCGTATCCGGTACGGGGGAACCATGAAACCGGCCCCGACGAGAACTTCATCAGCCTAAAGGGATAAATCTTTATGAATTAAATATGACAAAAGGGCCGTGTGAGCCTGTCGGCCTGTTAGACCTTAAATATCTTCGGCATCCATTTGCCCGTTTTATTTTTATACGACCGGTAAACTTCCCCGAACCTTTGTTCCAGCAGGAGTTCTTCGTAGTGAGCGATGTAATTGTAAAATAGGAAGCTGCCTGCCATGACCAGAAGAGAAAAGAGGGAGGTTGTTGAGATGGTCAGTCCAAGATAGAACAACAGGCTTGCTAGATACAGGGGATGTCGTACATAACGAAATGCGCCCCTAGACACGACTTCATTCGGTCGATGGGGGAGGGTTACTACGAAGTGGGCCGATCGTAATAACAGAAGGGATGTAACAAGGGTTATGCCCAGTATGGCCAGGCGTAAGGTGATCGGCACATAAGAAGCAACCAAGGTTGATGTGTGCAGGAAAAAGGAATCGGCCACCCAAACGGACAAAAAAACGGCTGCGCATATCAACTGACCTGCGTCGCCAAAGGGATGCTCTCCTTTTTTTTCTTTCATGCCTCCTCCTTGCATTCAATATGGCTGTTAATATGGGATGCCTTGAAAGATTTCACAAAAAAAGACAATGCCTCCTCCTTATCACACTGGTAGTAATCGCAAAACTTTTCTCGCAAGGCCACAAAGGCAATCAAAGGGATGAAGCCGGTGAAAAATTCATGGAACAGCACAGGTTTTGTTTTCGGTCTTTCATGTTCGCGAGCCATTACCATCTCCGCGCACTTAAAGATTGGGGTGTCCTGATCATGGGTTTTGAGGGATTCCATTAACATCACGGAGATGATATTTTTCTTTCTTTCAAGAAATGAAATTTCTTCTTTAAGGGCTTCCCGGATGTCGGTTCCGCCTCTGCCGGATTCTTGGCCGGAAGGGTCAGGTTTAGGACCGGATAGTTCTTCAAGGATGTTCTGAAAAAGCGAAACAACGATGTCGTTCTTATCCTTGAAGTAATAGTAGATGAGGGCCTTATTGACCTTGGCTTGCCTGGTGATTTGATTGACGCTTGTGGCATGGAAACCGTTTTTAGAAAAAAGCTCTTCAGCCACCTCCAAAATGCGCTTTCTTGTTTTGTCTCCACCTGTTCTGGTCATGGCTTGAGCCCCCTCCCTCAATATTAGCTAACCGGTAGGTTAATTATGTGATCGAGAAATGGTACTGTCAAGGTCTTTTTTAAATTAGCTTTAACCTTTTTATAATTTTTAAGTTGAAAGTAGAAGGCTGGACAAAAAAAAGGGAAATTGTCCAGGCGAAACTTTAGACCTAAAATAAGTTTTTCGGGCACAAAGAAACTCCATTTCCAGCAACTACTCCGAAAAAGGTTGGGTCAGGCCGAAAATTGGTTATTTTTTCTTGACAACAACAATATATTTTATTAAGTAATAAATTTCACATTATAAGGATTGGCTTGTTTATTCCCTACCGAGCGACAGGTCTTCTCTCCCTTAAGATTAAGAAAGCAAGACCTTACTTTAGAGAACTCCTGTTGCCTGCTTTGGGGTATCTAATCCAACCAAAACCACTCAGTATTATACTTCAGCATTATATTTTACCAAAAGGAGGGAATACCATTGGCCTTTGAAATACCTAAAATTAAATATTCAGGAAAAATAAACGAGGTTGCCATCGGGAAAGCTACTCCCGTCACTGTCGGGGGAGAGAGTTCCTATCCCTTTCATTTGTTTGAAGGGCAGATGCCTCATCCTCCAAAAATTGCTATGGAAATCTGGGACATGAAACCGGACGACTGGCCGGAAACCGCCATGGCCCCCTTTGCCGATGTTCTGGCTGATCCGGCGGCCTGGGCCAAAAAATGCGTGAAGGAATTTGGGGCGGAAGCTATTGTTGTTCAACTTAAAAGTACGGACCCCAACGGGCTGGACAAAGGCCCGGACGAAGCCTCGGCCGTAGTTAAGAAGGTTTTGAAAGCGGTCAAGGTCCCGGTTATCGTCTGGGGCTCCGGGAATGAAAAGAAAGACACGGATGTCCTTCGAAAGATCAGTGAAGATTGCCAGGGGGAAAACCTGACCCTTGGGCCGGTGGCCGAAGGAAATCATAAGCAGATCGGGGCCTCAGCCCTGGGTTATAATCACACCCTTATTGCCTCCACCCCGATAGATGTCAACCTGGCAAAACAGTTAAACATCCTATTGGAGAATCTGGGGGTCCCCAAAGAAAAAATCGTTATCGATCCGACAACCGGTGGCCTTGGATACGGTTTGGAATACTCTTATTCGGTGATGGAACGGATCCGTATGGCCGCCCTGGCCCAGGAAGACGAAAAACTCCAATATCCAATGATTAACAATGTCGGTAATGAAGTCTGGAAGGCCAAGGAAGCCAAACTGACCACCGAAGAGGCCCCGACCCTGGGTGATGCCGCTAAGCGGGGATTCCTTATGGAAGCAGTCGGAGCCGTATCTTATCTTTTGGCCGGATCGGACATTTTGATTTTAAGACATCCCGAAACCGTTAAACTGGTTAAGAGGTTAAAGGACCAGATGATAACCGGGGATCTGGATCTGAGCCCGGCCGATCTGGCTGCCAAACTGGCCTCTTTGAATGTAAAACCCCAAGGGGATTATCCTGAAATCATCAAGACAGCCGTTGCCGTTGCCGAACAGGCCAAAGAAGAAAAGAAAGCCGCTCCGGCCAAGGCCAAGGAAGCCGCACCAAAAGCGGCTCCGGCAAAACCGGCCCCGGCCCCGAAGGCCGAACCGGCGGCTCCAAAGGCCCCAGAACCCAAGGTAGAAGAACCGGCCAAGATTTCGGCTGAAGAAGAGGCCAAAATAAAGGCTGAGGCGGAAGCTAAGGCTAAGGCCGAAGCCGAGGTCAAGGCCAAAGCCGCGGTTGAGGCTAAAGTTAAGGCCGAGGCGGAAGCAAAGGCCAAAGCGGAAGCAGAGGCCAAAGCCAAGATAGAGGCCGAGCAAAAGGCCAAGGACGAAGCCAAGGCGAAAGCCAAGGCTGAAGAGGAAGCCTTACAAGCGGCCCGGGCTGCCGAAAGGGCCAAGAAGGAAACCGGGAAAACAGCCGTTGCTGAAGGCCCCAAAGAGATGAAGGCGGCCGAAGTTCAAATGTCAGCGGTCGATAAACTCCTGGCCCAGATCAATCGAGTTAATAAAAGAAATTAGAATATCAGGCAAGGATTTCGTATTCAAGAAAAAGGCGAATCCAGTTTAGAGTTCGGAGCGGGGAGATATTACACCGAACGAATAACCCCGAACTCAAAACAACCCATCGCCTAAACGGCCCCTTAAAGGGCATTTAACCAGTGACCTTAATGCAGCCTGAAAAGGCTGGTAGACCAAGGAGGAATAACAATGGCATCAGAAGAAGCCAAAGAAACTTTGAAAGTTGTGGAAAAAGAAAAGAAAAAGATCAAACCCGAAGACAAGAGCGTCGACCCGGCCACCATCCAGATGCTTTATAAAGCCCAGCAGGATGGTGTGGAAACGATCTTTGACCGGGCCGAAACCATGAAACCCTGTAATATCGGGATCCAGGGGACCTGCTGTAAAATGTGTGCTCAGGGACCTTGCCGCCTTCCTCTGACCAAGAAGGATCTGGAAGGAAAGGACACCCGCATGGGCCTGTGCGGGGCCACACCGGAGACCATTGCCGCCCGAAATTTTGCCCGAATGATCGCCGCCGGGGCAGCCGCCCACTCCGACCATGGACGGGGAGTGGCCGAAGTCTTTCTGGCCGCCGCCCGAAAGGAGTCAGAGGACTATAAGATAAAAGATGAAGTCAAATTAAAAGAGATCGCCGGGGACTTTGAGGTGGCCACTACCGTAACGATAGATGGCGAAGAAAAGGACCGGGATATTTATGATATAGCCCTTGAAGTGGGCGAGAAGATTTTAGGAGAATGGGGCAAACAGGAGGGCGAGATTTATTATGCCAAGCGCGCACCCAAACCCCGCTACGATCTTTGGAAAAAATTGGATGTCATTCCCCGCGGGATTGACCGGGAAATCGTCGAGATTATGCACCGCACCCATATGGGAGTGGATCAGGATTATGAAAACCTCATGAAACAGGGCACCCGGGCAGCCCTGGCCGACGGCTGGGCCGGCTCCATGATGGCCACGGATATGCAGGATGTCCTTTTCGGGACCCCCTATCCGATTCATGGGGAAATCAACCTGGGCGTCTTAAAAAGAGATCATGTCAATATCATCGTCCATGGTCATGAGCCCCTGCTTTCCGAGATGATCGTGGTGGCCTCTCAAGATCCGGAAATGCTCCAGTATGCCGCTTCCAAAGGGGCCAAGGGGATCGTTCTGGCCGGTATGTGCTGTACGGCCAACGAGATCCTGGTCCGCCACGGCATGCCCATTGCCGGCAATTATCTGCAACAGGAACTGGCCATTATCACCGGGGCCGTGGACGCCATGGTGGTTGATGTCCAGTGCATCATGGAAAACTTGGCTAACGTCGCCTCCTGTTATCACACCAAACTGATCACCACCAATACTCGAGCCAAAATTAAGTCCGGGGATACCGTCCATATACAATTTGACGAGCACCATGCCCTGGAAGACGCCAAACGGATCGTAAAAACCGCTATCGACAACTTCACCAATCGAGGGGCCGAGGTCCTGATCCCCAAGCAAAAGGAAAAGATGGTCGTCGGGTTCAGTTACGAAGCCATCAACTATCACCTGGGCGGGACTTTCCGGGGCTCCTATGTGCCCTTAAATGATAATATCATCAACGGCCGGATTCGCGGGATCGGCGGTGTGGTGGGCTGCAACAATGCCCGGACCATGCACGACAGTGCCCACCTGATTGTGGTTAAGGAGTTGTTGAAAAACGATGTCATCGTCCTGACCACAGGCTGTAACGCCATGGCCTGCGGCAAAGCCGGGTTGCTCTCCCCTGAATCCGCCAAGGTCTATTGCGGACCCGGTCTGGCCGAGGTCTGTGAGACCGTGGGCATCCCGCCGGTCCTGCATATGGGCTCCTGCGTGGACAACAGCCGGATCCTGATGGCCGCTACCGAAGTGGTCAAGGCCGGAGGCCTGGGAAACGATATCAGCGATCTACCAGCCGCCGGTTGTGCCCCGGAATGGATGAGTGAAAAAGCTATCTCCATCGGGCAGTACTTCGTGGCCTCCGGGGTTTATACCCTTTTTGGAGTCAATCTCCAGGTCGAAGGATCACCGATCTTTAAGGATTATCTGTTTAATGGAATGGAAAACGTGTTTGGTGGAAAATGGGATCTGGTTGAGGACCCCTATGAAATGGCCCGCAAGATGATCGCCCACATCGATGCCAAACGCAAGGCCCTGGGTATCGACAAGGCCCGGGAGCGTGTGCTTATGGATATGGCCGACCGGCAGAAGCTGGAAGCGGTTTAATTTATATCTAAATGACCTCTTAAGAAAGGAGGAACTTGTTTCATGTCAAAATTAGTTGCCTTTGCCGCCATTCAGGGCGCATACAATATCGTTTCCAAAGCGGAGGGGACCTTGAAAAAGGCCCTGGAAAAACACGGTCCGGATCAAAAGATCGAGTTTCCCAATACCGCTTATTATCTGCCGATCATTTATTCCATCCTGGGGATTCCGGTAAAGACCCTGGGCGATGCCAAGAAACCCATGGACGTGGCCAGAAAACTACTTCCGGCCCACGTTAAGAATATGTACCATCTGCCCTATCTCGGGCCTTTGCTCGATGCCGGTATGGCTTCCCTTTTTGCCGAAGAAGTGGCTGAAGCCATCCGCTATCTGGAAGACCCCAATTTCTATTTGGTGAGTGAGGATATCGACGAGGCTTCCGGCAAGATTTGGCTCGGTGCCGCAGAAGATACGGTCTTCCGCAAACGGGGTGTAGAGTTTGTGGACGGCACGGCCCCCGGGTTTGCCGCCATTGTCGGAGCAGCCCCGGATCCGGAAACGGCCAAGTGGATCGCCGAGGAATATCAGAAAAAGAACCTCTATGTATTTATGGTTGCCAACCAGAACGGCACCACCTTTTCCGAACAGCTTTTGGAAGCCGGGGTGCAGATCGGCTGGAATACCCGTCTGGTCCCCTTTGGTCCGGACATTTCTGCCGCGGTCTTTGCCCTGGGTTTTGCCAACCGGGCGGCCATGGCCTTCGGCGGGATCAAACCCGGCGATTTTAAAAAAATGCTTTTGTATAACAAGGACCGTATCTTTGCCTTTGTCAATGCCCTGGGTGAAGTCAATGCGGAATGGGCGGCTAATGCCGCCGGTTGTGTGAACTGGGGATTTCCGACCATCGCCGATACGGACATTCCTGAAATACTGCCCACCGGGGTTTGCACCTATGAACATGTGGTGGCCAATGTGGGTCATAGAGAAATGCCGCAAAGATCCATCGAAATCCGGGGCCTCAAGGTCACAGTAGCCAATATCGACATCCCTCTGGCCTATGGACCGGCCTTCGAAGGGGAGCGGGTCCGGAAAGAAGACCTTTATCTGGAAATGGGGGGCGGTAAGACTCAGGCCTCCGAACTGGTTCAGATGGCCGATATGAATGCCATCGAGGACGGCAAGGTGGAGGTGGTCGGCCCGGATGTCAAGGATATTAAAAAAGGAAGTACACTTCCTTTGGGAATCTTTGTCCAGGTGGCCGGCCGTCAGATGCAGGAGGATTTCGAACCCATCCTGGAACGGCAGATCCATCACCTGATCAACTATGCCCAGGGTGTTATGCACATCGGGCAGAGAGACATCGCCTGGATCCGCGTAGGCGAACCGGCGGTCCAGAAGGGGTTCACCTTGAAGGATATCGGGGTTATTCTTCATGCCAAATTCCACCAGGATTTCGGGGCCATCCTCGACAAGGTCCAGGTTACCCTTTATACCAAAAAGGAGGATGTGGATAAATTGACCAAGAAGGCCCGGGCGATTTACCGGACCCGGGATGAACGGGTGGAGAAGATGACCGACGAGAGCGTGGAAACCTATTATTCCTGCACCTTGTGCCAGTCCTTCGCCCCCAACCATGTTTGCATGGTCAGCCCGGAGCGCACCGGCCTCTGCGGGGCCTACAACTGGATGGATTGCAAGGCCTCTTTTGAGATCAACCCCACCGGTCCTAACCAGCCGGTTCAAAAAGGGGAGTGTCTGGATCCCAAGCTGGGCCAATGGAAAGGGGTTAATGATTTCGTTTATAAAGCCTCTCGCCAGAAGGTGGAAGGCTATAACTTCTACAGCCTGGTCTATGATCCCATGACCACCTGCGGCTGCTGCGAATGTATCGCCGCCGTTTTGCCCTCCTGTAACGGGGTCATGACCGTCAACCGGGATTATACCGGTATGACACCCTCGGGGATGAAGTTCACCACCCTGGCCGGGGTCATGGGCGGCGGGGCCTCTTCCCCCGGTTTTGTGGGTCACAGCAAGTTTAATATCACTCAGAGAAAATTTATCTTAGGGGACGGGGGTCTTCTCCGCATGGTCTGGATGCCCAAACAGCTTAAAGAAGAGCTTCGTGATCGATTGATCAAACGGGGTGAAGAGATGGGCTATCCCAACCTGATCGATATGATTGCCGATGAGACCGTGGGGATGACCGAAGATGAGATCCTGCCCTGGCTCCAGGAAAAAGGCCACCCGGCCGTGTCCATGGAATCGATTGTAGGATAAATTATTTTAGTTAATAGCGGTCAGCTATCAGCACTCAGCCACAAAGATATTTTTTCAGGCTGAATCCTGATAGCTGGCCCCTTAAATTCTATATAATATTAAGGAGATAAGCATGGCATTAACAGGAATTCAAATCTTTAAGTTGTTGCCCAAAACCAACTGCGGGGAATGCGGGGTCCCAACCTGTCTGGCCTTTGCTATGAATCTGGCCTCCGGCAAGGCGGAACTGGCTTCCTGCCCCTATGTTTCCGAAGAAGCTAAGGCCCAACTGGCCGAGGCCTCGGCCCCCCCTATCCGGCCGTTAACCATCGGGGCCGGAGATCATGCGATCAAGACAGGAGGGGAGACGGTCCTATTCCGGCATGAAAAGACCTTCTTCAATCCGACCGGTTTTGGCGCCCTGGTGACTTCCGATATGGGGGAGGATGTTGTTTCAGCCAAACTTAAGAAGTGGGACACCTATCAGTATGAGCGTGTCGGACTGAACCTTAGACCCGAACTGGTGGCGGTAAAAGACATGGCCGGAGATGGGGCCAAATTTAAAAAGGTGGTTAAACAGGTTTTTGATACCAGCAATTTTAGTTTAATATTAATGAGCGAAAAGCCCGAAGTCCTGAAGGAAGGCCTTTCGGCCTGTCCCGGAGGCAAGCCCCTGCTCTATGCCGCAACCAAGGATAACTGGCAAGCCATGGCTGATTTGGCCAAAGAGGCCAATTGCCCTCTGGCGGTCAAGGGGGACGGTTTGGCCGGGTTGATTGCCCTGACCGATAACCTGACCAAGGCCGGATTAAAGGATCTGGTCCTGGATTCCGGGGCCAGGGGGATCAAGCAGGTTTTTGAGGACCAGATCGCCATTCGCCGGGCCGCCCTTTCGGGAAAGGAAAAAGGCCTGGGTTTTCCTACCATCTGCCTGCCTTTTGAAATGGCCAAGGACCTGGAAATGGAGACCCTGATGGGTGCCGTGATGGTGGCTAAATACGGCGGGTTGGTGGTCTTTTCCGATTTCGAAGGCGAGTCTATCTTCCCCCTTCTCTTGGAACGGTTGAATATTTATACCGATCCACAGCGACCGATGACTGTGACCCAGGGTATTTATGAAATCAACGGCCCGGATGAAAACTCCCCGGTTTGTGTTACCTCGAATTTTTCTTTAACTTATTTTATCGTTTCCGGGGAAATCGAGAGCAGCCGGGTGCCTACCTGGCTGTGTATCATGGATACGGAGGGCCTGTCGGTCATGACCGCCTGGGCGGCCGGTAAATTCGTCGGCGACGCCGTAGGTATTTTTATCAAAAAAAGCGGGATCGCCGATAAAGTGAAGCATCGCAACCTGATTATTCCAGGGTATGCGGCGTCTATCGCCGGGGATCTGGAAGAGGAATTGCCGGGCTGGTCGATTAAGGTCGGTCCCAGAGAAGCGGCCCATATTCCCAAGTTTCTTAGAGAGCTTAAGTAGTAACGAGAAACAAGGAACCACAGAGAAGTATTTTTCTCGTCACTCGTCACTATCTTTTAAAAGGAGAACACTATGTTTACCATTGGAGAAAATCTGAATGTCATCAACAAGGGGATCGGCCGCGCTTTCAAAGAAAGAGATCCCAAGCCTATTCGCGAGATGGCCGAGAAGCTGGCTGCCGCCAAGGTGGATTTTATCGATATCAACCTGGGGCCGGCCAGAAAAGACGGCGAAGAGCTGATGCCCTGGGTAGTTAAGATCGTTCAGGAAGTCACCGATATCCCCCTGGCCCTGGATACTTCCAATATCGGGGCCATCGAGGCCGGGCTCAAGGTCCACAAGGGCAAGGCCATTATCAATTCCATTATGGCCCGGCCGGAACGCTACACGGCCATGATCCCCATCTGTAAACAATACGAGGCCTGTATGATCGCCCTGTTATGGGGACCCGAAGGATTACCCCGGGATGAAAACGAGCGGGGGGCTCTGGCTGCCGAGCTCCTGTACGCCGCTAATGAAGGCGGGATTCCCAATGAAGATATCTTTGTGGATCCCATTATCACGCCGGTCAATATTCAACAGCAGCAATTGATGAGCACCCTGACCTTTATGAGTATGCTTCAGGACATCGCCCCAGGGGCCAAATCCACCTGTGGGTTATCTAATGTCTCCAACGGGCCTCCAGATCATCTTCGGCCCATTTTGAATCAAACCTATATGATCATGCTGGAACGAAACGGCATGTATTCCTGCATCGTGGATGGGTTTGATGACAAGATACTCGACATCGCCAGGGGCAATCGTCCGGACGTTGTCGAGATCGTTCATAAGGTCATGGACGGGGAAAACATGGATATGGGCAGTCTGTCCAAAGAGATGCAGGACTATGCCAAAACAGCCAAGGTCATTCTGGGTCATACCCTCTATTCCGATTCCTGGCTGGAAATTTAGTTAGCTGATAGCGGGGCGCAAAGAACCAAGGCCATTTCCCTCAATGGGGGATGGCCTTTTTTTCTGTTCAACCGTTACACCAAGGGCCTGACGGGAATTCGCATAGGGTTCATGTTCACATCATTTGATGTCTTCTTATAAAGTCCAATTATTGTATTGCGCTGCACCCTTCCCCGGTTTTCACCGGGGCAGGCTTATTGCGGCGTAATCCTATCTACGTCCTATTCCTCAGGATATCTTTGCTGAGGGCAGTCCATAGTTCCAACCTTTCATGGGGGTGCAGGTTTGTGCGCCTTTTAATGATTTTTTACAACCCGGTTATCTCCTCAGACCCTTTAAGAAGTGTCCTTTTTTGGTCCTATGCTCAGCTTTTTTCCTTTGAGTGCTTGAGGAATTGCAAAACAACCCTACCCAATTTCAGGAATGTTGGTTCTCCAGGGTAAAAGTTGACAAGAGGGTAATTCATGATAAAATATTAAAATTAAAATTGGAGTCAAGGAGTCAAGGGTTCGAGAGATTGTTCTTTTTAATATATTAATATTTCACCTCAACCCTTGAATCCTATTTTTATATTTAAGTGGGAGATTAATGCGCTATTATCCTGTTTTTCTCAATTTGCAAAACGTTCCCTGTTTGGTAATCGGGGGCGGCCAGGTGGGGGAACGAAAGGTAAGAACCCTGCAATCCTGCTCGGCCCGAGTTAATCTGGTCAGCCGGGAATTAACCCCATATCTCGAAAAGGAGGTGGAACAGGGCCGGATTACGCTTCTTGCTTCGACTTATCAAACCGAATATTTGCAAGAGATGTTCCTGGTTATTGGGGCTACCGATGATCCGGAACTCAATAAAAAAATCGGCCATGAGGCCCTAGCACGCGGAATACTATGCAACATTGTTGACAAACCCAAGGAATGTAACTTCATCCTCCCTTCTCTGGTCTGCCGGGGGGATTTGACCATCGCCGTCTCCACTGCCGGGAAAAGCCCGGCCTTGGCCAAAAGAATCCGCCAGGAATTAGAACAGGAGTTCCCCGAAATCTACACCCCATATCTGGAATTGTTAGGCCAAATACGTGACGAGGTCCTGGCCCGCAATAGGTCTCAGGAAGAGAACCAAAAAATCTTCGAATCCTTGGTCAACGCTCCTATCTTGACTTGGTTAGAGAACGGAAATTTTGAATCTTTGTTTGGTTTATTAGATCATCTTTTGGATCCGCCTTATCCCCGATCCAAGTTAAATGAAATATTAAACCAACTGTTCCCTTTCCCCCTGTGAGGACCTATGGCCTTTTTCTTTTTTAAGTGCGCATTAAGTCTCTATCTGTCAGGCACCCTGGGATATATTTTATTTATGGTCTTTCAAATCAAACCGATGGCCAGGATTTCTTATGGCCTTCTCCTGGCGGGATTTTTGTCCCACTCGCTGACCATTGCCCTCTGGTATGCCCAAATCGGTCATTTCCCGGTTCAAACCTTTGGAGAATCCCTCTCGTTTTTTGCTTGGGCGATTATCGGGGTTTACCTTTTAATTCAGGTTCGATTCAATATATTAGTCCTGGGGTCTTTTCTTTCTCCCCTGGCTGCGGTGATGATGATTAGTTCTTCCTTTCTTCCCCCTCTAACCGGACCAGCCAACCCCTTGCTGCAAAATATTTGGCTGATGGTTCATGTGGGTACCATCTTTATCGGTAACGGGGGTTTTGCCATTGCCTTTCTGGCCGGCGTTATGTATCTCATCCAGGAACGGCAGATCAAATCCAAGCACTTAGGCCTTCTTTATCATCGGCTGCCCTCCCTGGAGGTCTTGGACGCCTTGAACTACAACTGTTTGATCCTCGGATTTCCTTTTTTGACCTTGGGTATGCTCAGCGGATCGGTCTTTGCCCATTACACCCTCGGCATATTCTGGAGGTGGGATCCCAAAGAGGTCTGGTCCCTAATCACCTGGTTGCTTTATGCCGCCCTGTTGCACGGCCGTCTGGTGGCCGGCTGGCGGGGCCGCCGCTCGGCAATGATCTCTATTGTCGGATTTCTCATTTTGGCTTTTTCTTTCTTGGGAGTCAATTTTTTGGTTAAAGGATATCACAGTTTCTCCGCTTTTAAGGTCCCGGCTATCGAGGTTCAGGAATTGTTAAAGAGAAAAAATATCCGATGACGGTTAAAACAAAAACAGATTTTAAATCTTCCTCAATCCTCCGTTTAACAAAGGGGGGGGAGGATTTTCATGTTTCGTGGCACCCCGCTGCAAAAAGGCGTGAGGATTTAACCCGAAAATAGAAATCAGGGGCCGGAAGTCAAAAGTTGTAAATGAACGGTTTTCGACTGACTCCCGGATTCTGGATTTATTTAATAAAAGGATTTTTAATTTGGAAATTGTTGTTATTGGCCTCAATCATAAAACCGCTCCGGTGGATTTGCGGGAAAGACTGACCGGGTTTTTGAATCAAAAAGGACCGGCTCTTTCCTCCTTCAAAGGAATAACCGGGCTTAAAGAAACTCTTTTTCTGACAACCTGCAACCGGGTTGAAACCCTGTTTGCTTCTGAAGAGCCGGATCAGGCGATCCAGAATGTGGTGAAATATTGGGCCGGCGGACTTCTGATATCTCCTTCCGACCTTCAACCGACGATTTATATTTATCGGGCTGATGAAGCCGTTCGACACCTGTTTCGGGTAGCAGCCAGTTTGGACTCTTTGGTTATTGGGGAGCCTCAAATCCTGGGTCAGATCAAAGAGGCCTATCGAGAAGCGGTCAGTCATCACACTACCGGCGTTGTCCTTAATCGCCTGCTTCACAAAACCTTTTCAGTGGCCAAACGAATTCGCAGCGAAACCGGGATTGCCAGCCATGCGGTGTCCATCAGTTTTGCCGCCGTCGAATTGGCAAAAAAAATTTTTCAAGATCTGTCCGGGAAAAAAGTCTTGTTGATCGGGGCCGGTGAGATGGCCGAACTGGCTGCCGAACACCTCTTAAATAACCGGGTCCGGAAAATTATCGTGGCTAATCGGACACTGGAGCGCGCCATAGAACTGGCCAGACGATGGCAGGGGCAGGCCGTCTCCCTGGAAGAAATCCCATCCGCTTTATTAGAAGCCGATATCGTCATCAGTTCTACCGGAGCCCCGGAGATGATTATCCTTTACCCGCAAGTGAAGTTCATCATGAAACAAAGAAAACAGAGGCCCTTATTCTTTATCGATATTGCCGTCCCCAGAGATATCGAGCCCAAGATCAATGAAATAGATAACGTCTATCTTTATGATATGGATGATCTCCAGGGGATCGTAGCTCAAAATATGGCTGAAAGAAAACAAGAGGCCTTGCAAGCCGAAAGAATTGTTCAGGAAGAAGGGATCAAGTTTCGCTCCTGGCTTAATAGATTGGAGGTAGTCCCGACCATCATTGCCCTGAGGAAAAAGATGGAAGACATTAAGCAAGGGGAATGGAAAAAGAACGGGGCCGTATTGGAAGGTTTAACATCCGAGCAGCAGAAAGCGGTCGATCAAATGGCCGGATCCATTATCAACAAGGTCCTCCATGACCCCATCTCTTTTCTAAAAGATCCCGGACACGAAGAGCATAAAGATGAAAAAATTGATCGGATTCAAAAAATATTTAATTTAAATAAAGGAATGGAGGAGGATTGAAATGGCCGATGTCATTCCTTTCGAGGAACGTTTGCGCAAACAAAAAGAAGGAGCCCTTTCCAAAGAAAAACAGGAAAGATTGGATTCCTTCCGAATGGTCATGCAATGCACGGCCTGTCCACACAAGTGTGCCAAGTGCGGCTCTCAACTGGAAACCCCAGAGCAGCAGATCATCTCGGAAATTTTACCTTTAAAACTCTGCCGGGGATGCGGAGAGGAATACCGTCTATATCAACGATTGATCACCGGCCAGTCACAAGCAGAAGGCCGGGAATATTATCATAACCAGGACTGGGTGGGGGTATGGAAATCCTGGTTGGAATATCAGAGATGTCTTCAGCAATACCGCAGTTCCGAGGAATTTTTGAAGTTGGTGGAGGAGTTGTCTCAAAAATAGAACTTATTAATCTCCCCTGCCCGTTTGGTGCAGGTACAACAACCTATGAAAATTACTCAAAGGATTAAAGGGGAGCTATGGGCTATAGGCAATGGGTTACAGGTTGCAAGATGTTCCCAATACTTCATTGCCTGTTGCCTCGTGCCTATCGCCTTTTTTTTCTTTCGAATCCTTGGACCTTATTTTCGTGTTAAAAGGGGATATCCTCTTCCGGGAAGGGCCCCCCACCCTGGGGTTCGCCGCCGCCGAATTCTTTACCCCCCATCTCCCTTTCGGAAGGAACCCGTTCCCCGGCGGGCCCCAGCATTTGCATGGTCTGGGCCAGGACTTCCGTAGTGTATCTTTTATTCCCGTCCCGGTCCTCCCAACTCCGCGTGCGCAGCTTGCCTTCGACATAAACCTGTTTGCCTTTGACCAGATACTCGCCGCAGATTTCCCCTAAACGACCCCAGGCCACAATCCGATGCCACTCGGTACGTTCTTCCTTGTTTCCTTCTTTACTGGTCCAGGCATCCCGGGTGGCCAGGTTAAAATTAGCGACAGCCGTTCCTGTGGCCGTATAACGCAGTTCAGGATCAGCCCCGAGATTTCCGATCAAAATAACCTTATTGACTGAAGCCATGATGTCCCCCTTTTGCTTTCTGCCTAAAAAACAATTACAGGGAATAGTAACATATCTCCAAAACCGGGGCAAGTCTTTAGAAAAGATAGCTAATGAAAAATTTATTGTGTAGAAAGGGAGAAGGGGTGATAACTTCCCGGAGAGATTTATTTGGGCAGAATCTCGAGTGAGTATGGGGTCAAACTTTGAACAGTGAACCAGAAAGAGGTGGGGATGGGTATGGATATATGGAAATGGTGTCACAATTTGGTTTTTGGAAGGCTTGATAACTTTTAACCATAATCAGGTTAGAGGTTAACGAAGGAAAAACGTTAAACAAAGGCTGGTTCAAGGACGGCGTTTATGGTATTATCCGGTAAAACTATCAAAAAAAGAGGCGGATGGCAAATCCATGATCAGCTCGAATTATTTTAAATCCTTGGTTCAAGATGTGGTTTATGACTTGGAGAAAGATTTCCCTTATGCTTCGCTTCTGGCCTCGGAAACCCTTGGTGAGCGCCTGACGGTTCAAACCCGGCAGCAACAGGCCGAACTTCTCGATCCGGTTCGAGGGATGGTGCTGACGGTCTTTAACGGCCGTTATTTTCTGGAGACCGCCACTTCGAATGTGTCCGAAGAAGGTCTTAAAGAAATTACCCAACGACTTAGAGAAATGGGAAAAAATCAGGGGATTTTCTATGATGGCCTTCCCATCGATCCCGGGCCGAAAATGGAAAAAGATTTTTTCGTTCCCGTTGAGACCGATCCCGAATCCATCCCCTTGAAGGAAAAAATAGAGTTTTGCAAGATCCAAAAAGATCGGCTCCATGAAAAGGACAACCGGATCGTCCAAGCCACCTGCCAATATGCCCATGTCCATACCCGGGAACTTTTTGTAAACCGTCATAAGATCCTTTTCCAGGATCTGCGCCGAACCCAGATGGCGGCCATGGTGGTGATGAGAGGAGGAGACCGTTCGGTCAATCTGCATACCGGTCAGGCCCTTCAGGGCGGATATGAAAAGGCCTTTATCCCTGAGGCCAAATTGGAAAAACTGGTGGAGGATTGCGGAAAGCTCTTGGCCGCCCCCCGTTTGAAACCGGGGACCTATAATTGTATCTTTTCCCCGGAATTTGCCGGTATCTTCGCCCACGAGGCCTTCGGCCATGGTATGGAAACGGACATGTTTCTAAAAAAGAGGGCCAAGGGTGAGGATTATCTGGATCTACCGGTAGCCTCGCCGTTGGTGGATATGTTCGATTCGCCGGCCCTTCCCGGCCAGGCCGCCTCGTTTTTCTTCGATCACGAAGGTGAACCGGCCAAAGAGACTCCGATCATCGAAAAAGGGATTTTGAGGAGGGGGTTGACCGATCTGAATTCAGCCTTGCGATTGGGGCTGGTCCGGTCGGCCAATGGACGCCGGGAGTCTTTTGAGAGAAAGGTTTATGCCCGGATGACCAACACCTACTTCGGACCGGGAGAGCAGACCCTTGAACAGATGATCCATTCTGTGGAGAACGGTTTTTTTCTGGATTACCCTTCCAATGGTATGGAAGACCCCAAAGGCTGGGGGATTCAGTTGGAAGGGTATTACGTCGAAGAAATCAAAAATGGAAAGCTGACCGGAAAGGTCTTTACACCGGTTATCATCACCGGGTATGTCCCGGACCTGCTTCAGTCCATCACCATGGTCGGTAATACCGTTGAGATCAGCGGCCTGGGTATGTGCGGAAAAGGCCACAAGGAATGGATCAAGGTGACCGATGGCGGACCTTATCTCAAACTAAAGGCCCGACTGGCGTAAAGCGGTATTAGTGGGATGCGCAGGACCAAACGGTTTGGTTCGCCCCCTTTTGCCCAATCTCTGTGTCAGGCTCAAATTTTAATCCTCGAAATATTCTAAATATTCCTGTGGCTGAAATTTTCGCCTCCCTTGACCTTGACCAAAATTGAAAATTTTTCAAGGGTCTCAATCGGGATAGAGCAAGTTAATCCCGCCTTAGAGCGCACACTGTAAACTTGAACTTGGCGGAATATTCTATTTCTTTTCCCCGGTAAAAGAGCCCTTACCGTAAGATCCGAAGTCGGCGTTACCGCTTATCTTACTACCCTCGATCTTGCCTGAATAGGTGATGTCAATTCCGCTGGAATTGAAGGAGATTTCGAAGTCGCTGCCTTTGATACTACCCTTGACTGGTGATTCACCGAAGGCCCCTTTATAGGTTCCGGTTAATTGACCGTCCTTCTGCTCCAAAACAAAGGTTGGAGTCCCTTTGCCGCTGGGGGAATCAACCGACACATTCCAAGTTCCGGTCATATCAACGTCGGCGGCTTGGACGAAAGCTGCCCCTATGATCATAAGGGCTACTGCCAATAAGGCCAAAACGAGTTTAGATAATTGTTTCATACGTTCCTCCGTTTCTTTGCCTATTTTTTTAATAGTGATTCTTCCTTTTATCATATTGTGAGTTTCTCTTCAATCTTTTTCTGTCAGATTATTTCCTTGATTTTCCTTGACTCGTCTCCGGGGCTTGCTTTATACCTATTACCCGAAAGAGTTATTCCTTGTCCCTAAAGAGACAAGGAATTAAAAAAATCTTTTTCAATGGACAGGGAGAAAAAAGTGTTTGAAAAAATATTATTCCCTACCGATTTTTCCGATGTGGCCGCCAGGGCACTGGAATTTGTAAAACAATTGAAAGATTCGGGGGCTGAAGAGGTCGTCGTTTTAAATGTAATTGAAGAAAAATATTTCTATCTTTCGGAAGAGTACCCCACCGTTGATCTGGAGGCATTAGATAAGAATCTGAAAAAGGATATGATGAAAAAGTTGGCTCCCGTGGCTAATGCCCTTTATGAAAAGGGATATAAAGTAAAGGTGATAACCGCCAAGGGGATTCCTGCCAGTGAAATCCTTAGGGTAGAGCGGGAAGAGCGTGTGTCCATTATTGTCCTCGGATCTCATGGGGTGAGTAACCTCAAGGAAATGCTTCTGGGATCGGTTTCCGAAGCGGTCATCAGAAAATCATGTCAACCTGTACTCGTGGTCAAAAGGGATTCGGAAATATAGCTTTAACAGGAAAATAGATTTTATATCCCCCTCAATCCCTCTTGTTCAAAGGGGGGCAGGGGGGATTTTCATGTTTTGATAACGCCCACCGCAATCGAGCCTGCGGGTTTAGTGCAGCCCCAAATCATTTTTTTGAAAAGGTAATCATAAGCCACAATGAATAAAAAAATAAGATTTCCAAAAATATATTTCGGCTGGTGGACCGTCCTGGCCAGCGGGTTTCTGGCCCTCTGGGGACACGGTTTCAATGCCTATGGCATATCGGCCTTGTTCAAACCCATTGCTTCCGAATTGGGCTTTTCCCGAACATTGACCTCCGTGGCCGCCAGTATCGGAAGATTGGAGGGAGGATTTGAAGCACCGCTGTCAGGCTGGATAACCGACCGGTTCGGTCCGAAATGGATTGTTTTTTTTGGGACCTTTCTGATTAGTTTAAGTCTGGTCATGATGTATTTCATTAATTCGCTTTGGAGTTTTTATGTCGTCTGGGGAATACTACTGGGGACAGGGGTCAACACCGCCCTGGCCGTCCCTTTGGACACGGCCATATCCAAATGGTTTGTTAAGAAAAGAGGGGTGGCCCTGAGTATCAAATGGGTATTCTCAGGGGCTTCAGGGGCGGTGGTTTTGCCTTTGATTGCCTGGCTTATTACGGTATTAGGGTGGCGGTCGGCCTGTCTGATTGGCGGACTGGTCATGGGATTCGTCGGATTGCCTCTGGTCCTTCTATGTTTTAAAACGTATCCGCCGGAGCATTATGGGTTTTTACCCGATGGGGCAAAAATAAACGATGAAAAGACAGCGGATTATGATATCTCACCCAAGAGAGATACGAAGGTTTCGCAAGAGGAAGATGTCATGATCCGCAAAGGCATAGAGTATGCCGCCGAGGTCAGCGAAGTAGAATTTACCTTCTGGCAGGCCTTTTTAACACCGGCTTTCTGGCTGCTTATCTTCGTTCAGGCCATTAATGCTTTGGTGTCACCAGCCATTAATATCCACTGTGTAGCTTTCCTGACAGACCGGGGGATCAGTCCCATTGTCGCCGCGGGCATGCAGGCCGTCATGATCGGCTGCAGCATTCCGGCAAGATATCTCGGCGGCTTTATTGCCGATCGTCTCAAATCGAAAGATTCTTTCAGATATTATATTGCGGGAGCCACTTTTCTCCAGGCGGTCGGTATCGGAATTTTTATAATATACCAGACCGTCATCACTATTTATGTCTGGTTTATCCTTTACGGAATCGGTATGGGGGCCTCCTTGACTCTGAAACCCACCATGCGGGCACGCTACTTCGGGAGGAAGGCCTTCGGCACGATCCAGGGAACTTCCATCATGTTCCTGACACCGGTCGGAATAGTCGCTCCCATTTATGCGGGTTGGGTTTATGATACCACCGGCAGTTATATGACGGCCTTCGGCTTGTTTACATTATTGCTTGCAGCGGCATCGGTGATCATTATTTTTGCCAGGCCTCCCAACCCCCCTGCGACACCGGCAATAACGATATCATAGGATGCCAGAACAGCGGGGAGGGTGAACAAAAAATCTTTTTGGATTATTTCCAAAAACGTTGGCAATGATATAAGGATTCGAGGATTCCAGGGGTCAAGGATTGAAGTGAAAGCCATTGAAATTAAAAAAGCCACTTCTTTAAGCCCTTGAATCCCTATCCCTCATTTTTGCCAGAAAAAAAGAGGCCCGAAGGCCTCTCTTTTTCTGATCTGTAAATCTATCCTTTTTGCTTTTCTGTCTCTCAATCAACCGGTCATTTTTTTGGCCTTTTGCAGGAATTCATCAAGCCGTTTCCGGATGGCGATCTTGTCATATTTACCCACACTCGTTTTGGGTATGTCATCATAAAAGCCGATAAAATCCGGCATCATCCAACGGGTTATTTTTCCCTTGGCAATACCTTCCTCTTCCAGAAACTTCCAGATATCCTCTTCTTTGGCATCGGCGCCGGGCACCAACTTAATAAGAGCCATCGGCCTTTCTCCCCATTTCTCGTCGGGGATCCCCACAAAGGTGGCTTCCAGAACAGAATCGTGATTGGCGGTCAGGTTCTCCAAAAGTACGGTGGGGACCATCTCGGCACCGCTTCGGATGACATCGGTTATTCGATCGGCGATGATGGTGTAGCCGTCCGTGTCCACCTTGGCGGCATCCCCGGTATGGAACCAGCCGTCCCGCCAGGCGGCAGCGGTCTTCTCCGGATCGTTAAAGTATTGTTCCATAATCCAGTGGCCCCTGAGTACGATTTCACCCATGGTCTGGTTGTCATGAGGTACGGGTTTTCCATCCTCCCCGATCACTTGGGCTTCAATACCCATAGACGGCAAACCGGTTTTCACCCTGACCTGGTCCAAGGCTTCTTTGGACCAGTCGACCATATAGCGTTTGATGGTTGAACTTAAGACCCCGGCGGCCGTCTCGCTCATCCCATATCCCGAGCCGGCGGTCAACCCCGGAAAGGCCTTCTCCGCCTTGGCTTTCAAGCCGAAAGGCAGGGCGGCCCCACCGGCCACAATGTTCGTCAGGCTGCTCAGATCATATTTTTTAAAATCCGGATACTCAAGGAGCATAGCCAGCATGGTCGGCACCACCGCGGTGCTGGTCACCTTCTCCCTTTCCACCAACTCACAAAAACTCTCCGGAGAGAACCGGCTGGGAAAGACGATCTTGCAGCAGGTAAAAACATAGTACCAGGGTGCTCCCCAGGCATGAATATGAAAAAGAGGGATATTCACCAGAGGTATATTAATGACCGGGTCTTTCGGATCGTCGGGCAGTCTTGGGGTCATTTGGAGACCGGCGATCAGATGGACACTCTGCAAATAGAGTTGACGGTGGTTAAAGGTGATTCCTTTTGGCAGCCCGGTGGTGCCGGTGGTGTAATAGAGCACCGCAGGAGTATCTTCGGACAGATAGGGCCAATCAAATTCCTTGGGTTGATTCTTGATTAACTCTTCATATTCATAGAGGGGTTCAATCTTGGTTTGAGGTTTCCCGGGTCGGTCGGACATAAAGACAAACATCTTGACGGTGGATTTTATTTTATCGTAAATCATCTCTACCAGGGGAAGGATCAGGTCGTCAACGAAGATGACTTTATCCCCGGAGTGGGTTATCGTGTGGACCATGTGATCGAGGGACAAGCGCATATTAATCGGGTGGGCAACGGCGCCGATACAGGTGGGAGCATAGCAAAGTTCCAGATGCCGATGATGATTGAGGGCCATAGTGGCCACCCGGTCGCCCGGCTCCCCCGGTTTCCCCGGTTTGATACCCAGTTCTTTAAGGGCATGAGCGAGCTGACAAGTGCGTTCGTACCACTGACGCCAGGTAAATCTGAAATATTCACCGCCGTCATTCCGATAGACAATGCCGATATCATCCGGATACAGGCCCAACGGCCTTTTCATAAAGGTGGTTAACAGCAACGGATAACGTGAGCTAAATTCTGGGTAAGTCTTAGCTTCCATCATAAGTTAATTGCTCCCTTCTAAAGTATTTAGTAGGAAAATAGAATTTAACGAAAAAGGGCCATGGGCAATTGGCAAAAGGCTATGGGCAAAAAAATCAGGAAAACCTTTTTACCTATTGCCTCGCGCCCATAGCCCATAGCCCCCGTCCAATTAATTTTCATGTTTCGTGGCACCCGAAGGCGACAGGCAAGAGGGTTTTATGGGAAGTTGCTCAATTTTCCTTAGGTTACAGCTCTATTTAATTTGCTGAAACGGCGATTGTCAAGTTAAATTTGAACGCCCATACCTGTCGATGGAGATAGGGCTTTCAGGGCTCAAATATAACTTCTTGACACCCCAAATGGACCTTTCTATACTTTCACGGAGCATCAAGGTGAATGGCCGGATTACCGAAGGCAAGGGCAAAGGAAAGAAAAGAATAAAAGAAGGGAGGTAAATACCCAACGTGGAACATATAAAACTTTTTGAGTACATCGAAACCCAAGTCGCTCAAATGGGCGGGGGGGTAAAAAAAGGAGTGATCACCAAGAAGGAACTTGAGGCGGCTCAAGAAATCAGGGTGTCCATACGACCGACTAATCACATAGGCAGCACGGAGCTGTTTACCCTGCGCAAGCTGGAACCCGAAGAATATCATCTGATGCTTGTAGCGGTTCCAAGAAAAAAGAAATAATGAAACCTTTAACCGTTTGTACGAAAATATCATTTAACGAAAAACAGGCAATAGGCGTGAGGCAATAGACCAGGAAGGATCAGGAAAATTTTTGTAACGAAACCTGACCCATTGCCTTTAGCCCCTGAAGTAATAATTTCCATGTTATGTGGCGCCCGTGACCAACGGGCATGAGGAGATAATCGGCAAACACAAGCAAAGGAGGTTGCTATGATTAGGACAGCAAAACAGTACGTGGAAAGCTTGAATGATGGAAGGCAGATTTATATCGAGGGAAAAAAAATACCCGATATAACCAAAGATCCGCTTTTTAGGGGAGGAATCAATGCCCGGGCCTACTCCTATGAATTATGTAATCACCCTGCATTCAAAGACCTGCTGACTATAGAGCAGGGTGGGGATAGATTCCTCTTCCTGTGGAATCAACCTAAAACAAAGGAAGACCTCATCAGACGGAGGGATGTCTATATCACCTGCATGCGCTGGGGTGCCGCTATGAGTGGTATGGGACCGGATGCCCTGGCCGCCTCCGGGGTTACCGCCGCCAGATGCGATAAGGCCATGGGCACTCATTATACGGATGCAGTTGAGGATTATCGTAAACATCTTAAAGCAACGGACCCGGCCATTACCGGGGCCATTACCGACGTCAAGGGGAACCGGAGCCTTCGGCCTTCGGCCCAGGAGCAGCACAAGGATTTCTATGTCCGGGTCGTGGACAAGCAGAAGGACGGCATCTATGTCCAGGGGGCCAAGATCCATATCAGCGCCACCCCCTCTTGTAATGAATTGATCGTTTCTCCCTCCCGGGCCCACCGTGAGGAGGATAAGGACTATGCCCTGGTTTTCGCCACCCCGGTAAATGCTCCGGGCATTAAACTCATCACCACCCCTCCCCACGTCCATGATCTCGACGATGAAGAAGCGGTCTGGAATTGGCCGTTACATGGACGGGGTAAGGGTGTCAGCGAATGCCTGATCGTTTTTGATAATGTTTTCGTTCCCTGGAATCGGGTATTTTTGTGCGGGGAGTACCAGTTTTCCAGAGACCAGGCCTGGATGTTCGGTGTTTTTCATCGTCTTTTCGGCACCTGTCACAAGGTTATCTCCACGGAAGAGGCGGCCGGCGCCGCGGCACTGATGGCCGAATATAACGGTCTGGATCGGTATCCCCATATCCAGGAAAAACTGGCCTGGCTGGCTATGCATGCCCAGTTGGTCGATGCCATGTCCAGGGCCGGCGTCGAACATCCGGATATTTTCCCGGATATCGGGCTGGCCACTCCCGGTCAGATGTACACCAATATCGCCAAGTATCTTTTTGCCAATGATCAACATGAACAATCCAAGGTCCTGGCCGATATCGCCGGCGGGTTGGCCACCACGGTATTTTCGTATAAAGACTGGATGAACCCGGAAGAAAGACCCTATATTGAGAAATACCTGGCCGGCAAAGACGGCATTCCGACCGAATACCGGCTCAAGGCCTTTCGTCTGGTCAAAGATTTAGTCGGACATGGGCTGGATGGGGCCTATATTCACACCGAAGGTTCCCTGGCCGCGCAGAAAATGGCTATATTTGCCAATGCCCCCTGGGATAAATACAAGGCCATTGCCAAACGATGCGCCCAAATCCCGGGATGGGAAAAGAATCCCGATTTAAAAGATCTCCCCCCGCTCCCGACTAAGTGGGTCATTTAAAGTTTTAAATGAAGTGTCGATCAAGGAAGCCCCGGCCTGAAAGGCGGGGCTTCCTTTTGTTATCGATGTTTAATGGCGGGTGATTCCCTGTTTTTATCCTTGACCCATTTTTTTTAAATACTATATGCTCCTGCAATCAAAAGGCAACTCTGTCAAATAATTAAATTTATGACCAGCGGATGTCCGGGGGAGGGATAAAATTGAAGGGGAAAATATTTCTCTGGTAAAGCAAAAAATCGATGGCGTTTTTTTTTCTTGACAACGCTGGGGGGGCCATACTAATAATTCACAGTTAATTCCAAATGCCGCTTGATTGAATTAAAAAATAATAAAGATATAATGGTGAGTAAGTTCGGAAAAGAACATTTTGCTTTTAACATAACATCAAAATTTTAAAGAGGAGGTTTAACATGAAAACGGGTAAAGGAATTTTAATGTTTTTCTATGTTTTTTCTTTTTTCTTCCTTTTAACAGCCATGAGCCCGATCCAGGCCACGGCAGCGGTGAAAGCCAAATTTGATGTCAACAAAATGGCTGACATGTCCGGCTTCGATCCCAACAACTTCCCCAACCCTACCGGGGACACCATCAAGATCGCCATTGTGGCTACCTTTTCCGGTCCGGCCGCCGCGGTAGGTGAAGGGTTCTGGCTCTATGCCACCTGGGCCGCCTATGATATCAACAAGAGGGGCGGCCTCATGGTGGACGGGAAAAAGAAACTGATCCAACTGTTCAAGGCCGATACCATGTCCAGGCCCGACCAGGCCAAGAAGATCTGTGAGCAGATGGTCCTGCAGGAAGGGGTCAAGTTCCTCTGGGGCGCCGACGGCAGCCACATCGTGAAAATCATGAACCAAACAGCCAATAAGTATAAGGTCATTGCCGTGAATATGATTTCATTATCCGAAGACCTACAGGATGCCAAGAATTTCTCCCCCTATGCCTTTATGTCCTGGTGGCAGACTTCACAGGTCGGCCGTTCTTTCGCCTATTATTTCGGCCAGAGGAAAAAAGAAAAAAAGTTTTACATTATGTGTCAGGACTACGTGTTCGGTCATGAAATGGCCGAAAACTTCAAAAAAGGGTTAAAGGAATATTATCCCGAGGCCCAGATCGTCGGCGAGGATTTTCATAAGCTGTTCGCCACCGATTATGCCCCTTATATTACCAAGATAAAGGCCTCCGGGGCCGAGGTCATCTACACCGGGGATTGGGATCCGGATGCTACCAACCTGCTCAAGCAGTCCCGGGCCATGGGGCTCAAGCTTCCTTTTGCCCATATTTACATGGGTAACCCGGCTACCCTGGCCTCCCTGGGGGTTGAGGCTACCACTGGCTTGCTAATAGGCAGCCCTTATTCGAACGGCAACCCGGCCTTCAAAACACCGGAGCAGATAAAATACCATAAAACAATGATGGATGCTTATAAGAGATTCAAGCCCCCTTATAATAAAATGGATTATATGCTGGGGTGGGATCCCTTAGCGATGGAGTTTAGCTGGCTTTTAAGCGTCATCGAAAGGGCCGGGAGTGTGGACGCCGAAAAGATCATCAAGACTTGGGAGGGGGATACCTACGAATACGTAAACGGCCATGTAAAGACCATGCGGGCCTGTGATCACAATACGATTCAGGAGACTTATATCCTCGAATATGTCCCACCCGATCAACAAAGGCAATCTTTCAATATTCCGCCTTATCACTGGTCGGATAAAAGTGCCCTTTATGGCCCCGCCTTTAGGGTGCCGGCGGAAAAAGTCCTGCCCTGGATGGATCCAAACCTGGAACGATGTAAAGGGAAGAAACCATCGGATATTAATTAATTATAATTAAAAGACCACAAGGCGCAGAGTGCCTAAGGGGCGGGGGGTAACAGCCGAAGTTGCTCATTCCCCCAGCCCCTAAGCACTCTGTGCTTTGCAGGAACCCCTAAGTACGTTTTAAAGTACGTACCCACGAAGCAATTTTTTTTGAAAGGTCAGCTAAATGGATCCAACTACTGCCATGTATGTGTCCCAAGGAATACATGGACTCGCCTATGGGATGATTCTTTTCTTGGTTGCATCCGGCGTCTCTCTGATCATCGGCATGATGCACATTTTTAACCTGGCCCATGCCGGTTTCTTTATGCTTTCCGCTTATTTTACCTACCAGTTTGTGGCTTGGACCGGCAATTTCTGGCTGGCCTTGCTCCTGGCCCCGATCGCCACCGGTTTTTGCGGAATGCTCATGGAAAGATTTTTGCTGAGACCGTTAAGAGGTTCCGGGGTCATAGGCGATCTCATCTTAACCGTGGGCGTCGCTTTATGCATCGATGCCTTAGTAAAGGTCATCTGGGGCACTGCCAATAAGCCACTAAGCAAACCTCCCCTGTTACAAGGGATGGTGCACTTTGCCGGTCTGGACTATCCTTACTATCGGCTTTTTGTCATCGGCCTGGCTGTGGTGGTTCTGTTGATTATGGCCCTGCTTTTGTATAAAACCCGGATAGGTAAAATCGTTCGGGCGGCTGTTTCCGACAATGATATGGTCAATGCTCTGGGGATCAATATCCCCCTGCTCTTCACCTTTGTCTTTGGAGTGGGTATCTGGCTGGCCGGGGTGGCCGGGGCGGCCATAGCCCCCATCTTGTCGGTATTTCCAGGATTAGCGCTTCAGATGGGCATGGACGCCTTTATTGTGGTCGCGGTGGCGGGATTTGGGAGCCTTAGGGGGGCCTTTATGGTGTCCATTCTATTCGGCCTTATGAATTCCTACGGCGTGCAGTTTATTTCCCAGTTGGCGCCGCTGTCGATGTTTATCTTTATGGCCATCGTCATGATATTTTTTCCCCATGGTTTTTTTGGAGAGAGTGAAGAAGAATGAAAAAGGCTATAAAATGGATTTTGTGGATCATCCTGGGCATTGGCTTGATCCTCATTCCCAAAATTTTTGGTATCTACTATACCAACTTCTTTGTGTCGTTGGCCATTATGGCCGTTTTTTCGCAGTCGATCAATATAGAGCTGGGGTACACCCGGATTCTTAATTTCGGTCATGCCATGTTTTTTGGCATGGGGGGCTATGGTGCGGCCCAGGCCCTGGCGCTGATTCCCGGGATGCCTATTTTAGGGGCCGTCCTCTGCGGCATGCTGGGGGGGGGCTTATTGGCCCTGGTTTTATCCCCCTTGGTCGTCCGGGTCAGCGGCATGGCCTGTGCCATGCTGCACGTCGCCTTTAACGCGCTCTTCTTTATGCTGGCCATGAAATTAAGGCCGCTCACCGGCGGGGAAGACGGGATTTCAGGGTTTCCCATACCGCCGTTCAACATCCCCGGGATCATATCCATAGACATGACGAATCCCCTTAATTTTTATTACTTCGCCGTAGCCGTCCTGGGCATCAGTATGTGGCTCATGTGGTATTTTACCAAGACCCCCTTTGGTCAGATCATGATTGGCATACGGGATAATCCCAAGCGCGTCAATTACCTGGGTTTCAAGGTGCCGGAAAGCAGGGCCTTGGTTTATATTGTGGGAGGGTCCTTTGCCGGGGTGAGCGGATCCATGTATGCCCTGTTTCAGAACCTGTTTTCATCGGATGCCACCTCGGGCTTGAACTCCTTTCAACCGGTTTTAATGACCATGGTCGGCGGGATCGGGACGTTTATAGGACCGATCATTGGTTCAGCGTTTTTTAGCGTGGTTGAGGAATTGGCCCGCCGTTATACGGAACGGGTTGAGTTGGTGATGGGCTTGACGCTTATCATAGTCATCCTGTTCGCCCCCATGGGGTTTATGGGCCTATACCGAGATCTAAAAGCCAGGTGGGGGAAAGCCCCATCACTCCCAAAGATTTAAACTGGAGAAGGGTTAATGAATATTCTGGAAACCAAAGGTCTATTTCACGACTACAGCGGTCTGGAGGTGTTGTTTGATGTCAACCTGCAGATCGAAGAAGGGGAGCGGCATGCCATTATCGGTCCCAATGGGGCCGGGAAAACGACGCTATTTAACACCATAACCGGAACTTGCTGTCCCAGCCGGGGGAAGGTATTTTTCAAGGGCAAAGAGATAACCGGATATCCTCCCTATAAATTAACTCGCTTGGGTATGGGGCGGTCATTCCAGCTTACCAGCACTTTTGATCGGCTGGTTACCTTTCAAAACGTACGCCTGGCCGTCCTTTCCAAAAGAGGCATCCGTTTTAATTTATTCAAGAAGGTGGATAAAATGACGGATGTCAACCTGGAGACCCTGGAGATCATCAAACGGATCAATCTGGATCAGGAAATTCTGGTACCGGCCTCCTTGTTGTCCTATGGGAAGCATCGTTCCCTGGAGATCAGTATGGCCCTGGCCACCAATCCGGATCTGATCCTCCTGGACGAGCCCACGGCCGGTATGTCCAGGGATGAAACCCATACTGCCGTGGAAATGATCAAACGTCTGACCGCGGGCAAAACCGTGGTGGTTATCGAGCATGACATGGATGTCGTCTTCTCCCTGGCGGATCGCATTACGGTCCTCCATTATGGAAAAATACTGGCCACCGGGGCCCCGGATGAGATTCGAAATAATCAAGCCGTCAAGGATGCCTACCTGGGAGAATCGGAAAACGGCGGCATAACAACCAGGCATAGCGCATAATTAAGAGGCTGCAATAACCGATTTAATAAGCGGAAATAAGAGTTTGTGCGCTCTGCACGAGGAGCAAGAATGTTACTGGAAGTCCAAAACCTGAATACGTATTATGTGACGAGCCATGTTTTGCAGAACGTTTCTTTAAACGTCAACGAAGGTGAGGTCGTTGCCCTTCTGGGACGAAACGGGATGGGGAAAAGTACCACCCTGAAAAGTATCATGGGCCTGGTTAAACCAAAATCAGGAACCGTGACCTTTCAAGGGAAAAATGTTACCGGTCTTCCGCCATTCAGGGTGGCCAAGGCGGGTATCGCTTATGTCCCGGAAGAGAGAAGGATATTCCCACAGCTTTCCGTGATGGATAACCTGGAGATGGGCATTAAGGGGGGAAAGCAGTCCACTAAGGAGGGCATCTGGACGGTGGAGAGGATTTTTAACCATTTCCCAATATTAAAAGAGCGAGCCAAGCAGCAAGGTAGGTATTTATCCGGCGGCGAACAGCAGATGCTCACCATCGGACGGGCCCTGATGGGGAATCCCAGTCTTCTGCTGGTGGATGAACCCACCGAAGGGCTGGCCCCCCTTATGGTTAGAGAGGTCAGGGATATTCTGGAAAATATCAATAAAGACACCGGCGTTTCCATTCTCTTGGTGGAGCATAACGTTAAGGTGGCCATGTCGCTGGCCAATCGCATTTATCTGATGGGCAAGGCCCACATAGGATTTTCCGGCAGTAAAGATGAGTTAGAAGCCAACCCGGAAGTCCGCGCCAAATATCTGGAAGTGTAAACTGAAAAAATCCTGAGCCTTTCTTTATCATCTCTCCTATTGAGGTTTGCTGCCTCCCGCCTTTAACTTACCTATTTCTGATCATTTTTTCCGAATGGTTTCCTAAATTGACAAAACAGGTCGATATCTGTTAAAATCAATACAAATAAATTTAGAACTCAAGATCATTTTTCCTTAACCGAAACAGCCGCTCTTTACGGAAAAACCGATGGAAAATCAATTTAAAACAGAAAACGAAGGCTCCCAAACACCAAGAATCTCCTCTCCTATCACACAACGATTTAAATTGTCTTCTTTGGAGATCTTATTTGGCAGCCTGATCATAATTGGTCTGATTTATATGGGCTATATCATTTTATTCCAGGATAATTCGGGCTCGGTTTCCAAACTGGAAAAGAAAATAAAAAGTCTGGAAAGCATTTCCCAAGAGCAGGGGGCGAGGATCGATAAAAGAATAAAAGCGATTCAGGACAATCAGGCCCAATGGGAATCCCGGTTGAAAGCGTTGGAAACCACCAACCAGGGTCTCATAGCCAAACTTGGAAAAATGGAACCACGAAAGAGAGAGGAGAGGAAGCCGTCCCCGGTATCACCGGGAAAAGGGAAAATTCAACACCAAGTGAAAAGAGGCGAAACACTGCTGAGTATCGCCGTGAAATATAAGGTTTCCCTCAATGACCTGCTTCAGTGGAACAAAATGAATCGAAATGAACCCTTGCGTGCGGGAGAAACTCTGATTATCATTCCTCGTTAGGAAAAATTATCTATCTTAGATAACGGATAGACTCGTAAAAATTCGTCGAAAGCCCGATTATGTTATTCCCGCGAAACTTGTCGTCATTCCCGCCGTCGCGGGAATGACGACTTTTTACCAATCATCATAACGGATGACCCTTGAACATAGAAAAGGCAAAAGGCCCGGAAGAACTTTTAAATGCCATTGCTGCGGACAAGGCGAAGAGTTCTGCTGGGTTTGTCCCTGTGGTTTTCAAATTTGCCAACGTTGTCTTCTTGAAAATGCCTGGGGAATGACCTGCAACGGCATTACCTGGACCTGTCCCGACTGCGGAGCGGATCGCTCTCTTTAACCAAAGATTAAAAAAAAATAGATATTTTTTCCCCCAAACCCCTTGACAAGCCACAAAGAATATTTACAGTAATAATAATTATTCTTAAAACTATACACTGTTTTTTATTATGGAACTGAAGTTTAAAAAACTGAGACAAACGGATGCCCGTCGGATCATCCTGGAAGAAATAAAGGATCTTACCTCCCATCCAACGGCTGACGAAGTTTATGAAATAGTCCGGAAACGCATCCCCAAAGTCAGCCTGGGGACTATTTACCGGAATCTGGAAGTACTGTCTGAAAACGGCCAGATTCAAAAAATGGAAGTAGGAGGAACCCAAAAACGGTTTGATGGAAATACAAGCAATCATTATCATTTAAGATGTGTTGCCTGCGGACGGGTAATCGATCTGACTGCCAAGCCGTTGAAAGAGATTGAGAAAACCGTATCCAAATTGACTGACCACGAAATCCTCGGTCATCGGTTGGAACTTATTGGTATATGCCTTTCCTGTAAAGCACATAAACATTAAAAAAAGCTATTAATCCATTTATTTTAGAAAGGAAAATCTATCATGGAGCTCAAAGGATCCAAGACTGAAAAAAATATCCTTACTGCCTTTGCCGGTGAATCCCAGGCCAGAAATCGATACAATTATTTTGCCAGCCAGGCCAAGAAAGAAGGTCTGGTTCAGATGTCCCTTATTTTTGAGGAAACGGCCAATCAAGAAAAAGAACATGCCAAGCGACTATTTAAATTACTTCAGGGAGGAGAGACGGAAATCCAAGCGGCCTTTCCGGCCGGCGTCATCGGGACTACTGCGGAGAATTTAAAAGGTGCCGCCGGCGGAGAAAACTATGAATGGACCAAGATGTACCCTGGATTTGCCAAAGTGGCCCGGGAAGAAGGTTTCGATTCTATCGCCAAAATTTTTGACTCTATCGCCGCGGCCGAAAAACAACACGAGAAAAGGTATCTGGGCCTCCTGGCCAATATTAATTCCAAAAAAGTTTTTAAAAAGGACAAACCGGTGGTCTGGCGCTGCCTGAATTGCGGTTATCTTCATGAAGGAATCGAAGCCCCGGAGGAATGTCCGGCCTGCGCCCATCCTCGGGACTATTATGAGGTTTTGGCCGAGAATTGGTAAAAAAGACAGGCGATAGGCAAAAGGGAACAGAAGTATTTTGATCTTTTATGCCTTCAGTCTTCGGCCTTGTGCCTAGTTTGTTTTTAACCTGATTATCATATTGAAAGGAGAATGGATCATGACTGAAAAATTACAGGTTTACAAATGCGAAGTGTGCGGGAACATCGTTGAGGTTCTTCATGAAGGCAAAGGGCAACTGGTTTGCTGCGGACAACCCATGAAGTTGTTTGTTGAAAACTCGGTCGATGCGGCCAAGGAAAAGCATGTGCCGGTCATTGAAAAAACCGCTACCGGCTTTAAGGTCAAAGTAGGGAGCGTGGACCATCCTATGGAAGAAAAACACTATATCGAATGGATCGAAGTGATTGCCGACGGGAAGGCCTATCGCCAATTCCTTAAACCGGGAGAGGTCCCGGAGGCAACTTTTGGGATTCAAGCCGATCAGATTACGGCCCGGGAATATTGTAATGTACATGGGTTGTGGAAGGCCTAAAAAATGCCCAGTCCAAACCAGTGTTCGATCGACATGCTGTCTACGGCCCTGGAAATGGAAGAAAAAGGGAAAGCTTTTTACCAAAAGGCCCGGGGTTCTTGCCGAAATCCCCAGTGCCAGGAGATCTTTTCCGCCTTGATGGAGGATGAAGTCATTCATACCGCCAGGATTAAACAAATCCATAATAAGCTGACCTCCGGAAAATGTTGGACCGGGGATTGGGAATCCATCAAAGGTTTTTCAGGTGATCCGGACCTTCTCTTTCGGAATCTGGCGGGCAAGGGGGGAAAAAAAATAAAGGCCAAGACCACGGATTTGGAGGCGGTTGATATCGGGTTGGATTTGGAATCGGCCAGTGTGAAGTTTTACCAGGAACACCGAGCCCGGGCAACCGATCCTATTGAGGCGGCCTTTTTGGATCAAATGATTTTGGAAGAAAGCGGCCATTGGAAGGCCCTGAAGGATACCCGTTATTACCTGACCGATCCGGAAGGGTGGTTTATGGAAAAAGAACGTGCCGGATTAGATGGGGTGTGATGGTCTCTAACTCCATCAATATCGTCATCGGCGGTGAAGCCGGGCAGGGGTTGGTTACTATCGGGCAATTGTTGGCCAAAGGCCTGGTCCGGAACGGTTATTTTATAGCGGTCACCCAGGGTTATCAATCCCGCATTCGAGGGGGACATAACACCTTTGCCATCCGAACCGGTACTGATCCAATACTGGCTCCCCAAGAATCGATTGACCTTCTGATTGCCCTCGATGAGCAGACCGTTTCCCTTCACCAGCCCGAGCTTTCTCGGGGAGGCCTTATGGTGGTTGACCGCGATTGGAAGGTTAAGGGACCGGCCTGTTTAGAGGTCCCATTTAAGGAATTAGCTGCCGAAAAATTCGTCAATATACTCGCTTTAGGCGTCATTGGGGCCTTGCTTGGGCTTCCGGAAGAAGGCCTCGTTTCGGCCGTAGAGGATTTTTTTGGTCACAAGGCCCCTTCTTCATCCGAAGAAAATCACCGGGCTTTGAAAACGGCTTATCAATGGACCGAAGGCCGGACGACCGTGTTCCCCAAATTGCCTCCTATTTCCAATCTGCCCCGGCGCTTGATGATGAATGGAAACGAGGCGGTCGCTTTGGGGGCCTTGTCGGCAGGATTAAAGTTTTTTTCTTTTTATCCTATGACCCCGTCCACTTCCATTGCCCTTTCCTTGGCTGCCCGGGCCAAAACCATGGGGTTGATCGTCGAACAGGCTGAAGATGAAATTGCAGCCGTCAATATGGCTATCGGGGCCTCTTTTGTCGGAGCCCCCAGTATGGTGGCCACTTCAGGCGGGGGTTTTGCCTTGATGGGGGAAGGGGTCAGTCTGGCCGGGATGACCGAAACCCCCCTGGTCATCATAGTGGCCCAACGTCCCGGACCGGCCACCGGATTGCCTACGCGCACCGAACAGGGGGATCTGGAATTTATTTTACATGCCGGGCATGGTGAATTTCCCAGGGCTGTCTTTACTCCCGGCACTGTGGAAGAATGTTTCCTGCTGACCCGAAAAGCCCTTGAACTGGCCGAGTCCTTTCAGACCCCGATCTTTCTATTAACCGATCAATTTTTAGCCGACTCTTACCGGGCGGTCAATCCTTTTGATGTAAAAGGGCTTTCCTGGATTCATCCGGGTTACGAGGGAACCCCTTCCTCAACGCCTTATCTTCGATATGCCTTTACTGAAAACGGCCTGTCTCCTCGTTTTCTTCCGGGAAAGACCGAGAACCTGGTAGTGGCCGACAGTGATGAACATACGGAAGACGGCCATCTGACCGAGGATTTATCGGTCCGGGAACAGATGATGGAAAAGAGGCTTAAAAAGCTGGAGGCCTTAACCCGGCAGGGAGTACCTCCGGAATTCACAGGGGATGAAGGGCCGGAGCTGTTATTGGTAACCTGGGGGTCTACAAAGGGATCGGTTTTGGAAGCGGCCTCCATCTTGAAATTACAGGGGAAAAGGGTAGGAGCGCTTTGTTTTTCCCAGGTATGGCCTTTGGTGCCGGAACAATTTATCGATTATCTGGAAGGGGCTGAGGAGGTGATCGGGGTGGAAGGAAACGCCTTAGGACAATTTTCCAGACTCCTCCGCAGGGAAACCGGTTTTCCAATCACCAAAAAGGTTCTGCGTTATGACGGGCTGCCTATTACGCCGGAATATATTTTAAAACAACTGGCAGGCTGATGAAACCGGGAACCACCCTAACGGGATGGGGGTGAGCCGAGAAGTGGGGCGAACAAAAACGTCCATCTGTCCCGCTACATGCGGGATTGCTCTCATCCCTCATCATTCCGACGTATTTCTATGGACGCCTCCTTTCCTCGGAAAGAGCGCGCCTTGTATCTGAACGTTTTTGATCCGCCTACATAATAAGGCATCATATCCAAGGCTCAATAGCCACGGAAAAGATCGATAATGGAATTTAAATATGGTCACTTTGGAAGATTACGGAACTTTTGAAACCGCCTGGTGTCCGGGATGCGGGAATTTTTCCATTCTGCAGGCTGTTAAACAGGCCTTGGTCGGTCTTGAATTAAGCCCCCGGGAAGTCCTTATGGTTTCCGGTATCGGCCAGGCCGCCAAGACCCCTCATTATTTAAAGGCCAATGTCTTTAACGGTCTCCACGGCCGGTCTCTTCCTGTGGCGACGGGGGCGAAACTGGTCAACCCCGATTTGACGGTCATTGTTGAAAGTGGTGACGGGTGCACCTATGGGGAAGGGGGCAATCATTTTCTGGCCGCCATACGCCGGAATATCAATCTGACCCTGCTGGTCCATAACAATCAGATTTATGGGCTGACCAAGGGGCAGGCCAGCCCGACCACCGATGAGGGTCTGGTCACCAAGGCCCAGCCCCAAGGGGTTCCTTCCGCACCATTCAATCCTCTGGCCGTGGCTGTAACCATGCAGGCCGGTTTTGTGGCCCGCGGTTTTTCTGGAATGACCGATCACCTGGGGTTATTGATTCAACAGGCCATCATCCATAAAGGTTTCTCCTTAGTGGACATCCTCCAGCCCTGTGTGTCCTTTAACAAGGTCAATACTTTTGCCTGGTATAAGAAGCGTTGTTATGAATTACCTAAGGACTATGACCCAACGCTGTGGGAACCGGCCATGAAGAAGGCCCTGGAATGGGGGGAACAGATCCCGCTGGGGGTCATTTATCGAAACAAACGGCCAACCTTTGAAGATCATTTCCAGGTTTTGAAACAAGGCCCCTTGGTTGGGCGGGGAGTGGATCAGGAGAGTCTCCAGAAAATCATGGAAGAATATGCCTGAGGAAAAGAAAGTCATAATAAGGGAAGGGAGTTGAACGTGAAGAAGTATGTCTGTGAAGTCTGCGGGTATGTCTATGATCCGGCTGAAGGGGATCCGGATAATGGGATTGCTCCCGGTACGGCCTTTGAGGATCTTCCCGATGACTGGTTGTGTCCTTTATGCGGAGTAGGCAAAGACCAGTTCACCCCGGAAGAATAGAAAAAATTGAAGTTTCTAATCACTTTGAGATCCCTTCTGAATAAAGAAGAGTATGACTCCCTGATTCAATCGGCCCGAGGACATGAAGGGAAATGGGCCAATGGGTTGATCGGCCTCCTGACCGATTCACAGGAAACCATCAAATGGAGGGCTGTCAAGGCCCTGGGACAAGTGACCGCCCAGCTCTTTTCCGAGGATCCGGAACGGGCAAAAATAATCGTCCGGCAACTGATTTGGAACCTGAACGAAGAATCGGGAGGGATCGGCTGGGGCATGCCGGAAGCCCTGGGAGAGATTTTGGCCGTCGTTCCGGCTTTACAGAAGGAATATGCCGCTTTGTTGGCGGCCTATATTGTTGAAGAAGGCTGTTTTCTTGAAAATGAGCAGTTACAAAAGGGCGTGGTCTGGGCGCTTGGACGCATAAAGACTATTGAGGAAGGATTAAAAGCCAAGGCCCTCCCATTTCTCTTAAAGGCTTTGAACCATCCCGATCTATCGATAAGGGGGACTGCGACCTGGACCCTTGGAGAACTGAGGGTTCAAGAGGCCGTTCCTTTCCTAAAAACCTTGCCAAAGGAAAACCGGATGATTAAGATATGTGTCAACGATCGGTTTCAGGAAAAATCCCTGGATCAATGGGTGCAAGAAGCGATTCAAAAATTAACTGAATCCTGAAGCTTAAAAAAGATACCAGGATTCAGGGGTTCCAGGGGTCAAGGACCGCAGGGCAGAGTGAAAAGAATGGAAGTAAATACCCTTGAACCCTCGAATCCAGGAATCCTCGACCCCTTTTCCAGTTTATTTTAAAGGAGGTGATTATTGTGGCCGAAAATGAATGGAAATGCAGTAATTGCGGGTATTCCCTGAAGACGGAAATGCCTCCGGAGAAATGTCCATCCTGCAATCAAAAATGTGAATTTGTAAACGTGACCTGTTATATTCCCGAATGCGAATCTACCGGGTCCGATCAAAGACTCAAATAAAAACTTTTTCGGAGAATGCCCATGTCGAAAAAAAAATATACCGTAAGGGCCGAATGCCCGGCTTGTGCCTGCGGGGATGTGAGTTTTTTAGGTCCGGAAAAACTTCGGGAAAAATTCATCGGCGACGAGAAGGAAATCGATATCCTCTGCCCTCTGTGCGGGACCAAACATAAAGGCCAAATTATCAGGGAAGAGGAAGCCCCCCAATGAAGGTTTTGGGAATTTACGGCAGTCCACGCAAGAACGGAAACAGCGATCTTCTGTTAGATCAGGTCCTGGAAGGAGCCCGTTCCGTAGGGGCGGAAATTGAGAAGGTTTATGTTCGGGATTTAACCATTTCCGGCTGCCGGGAATGCGGCGGCTGCGATAAAACCGGAGAATGTGTGATCCCGGATGAAATGGAAAAAATATATCCCTCTCTTTGGAACGCTCCGATTATTTTTTTATCTACTCCGATTTTTTTTTATGGACTGCCTTCACAAGCCAAAACACTGGTCGACCGCTCGCAGGCTATGTGGTCTAAAAGGATGCTGGAAAAATCTCCGGAACAAAGAAAAAGATATGATCACGGGCGGGGATACCTGATCGCCGTGGGGGCCACCAAAGGTAAAAACCTCTTTGAAGGCGTCCAGTTGTCGGCTAAATATTTTTTTGATGCCTTGGACAAAAACTATGAAGGGGGCCTTTTTTTTCGGGCGGTAGAAGGAAAAGGGAAGATTACCGAACAGCCTGCCGCTCTGAAAGAGGCCTATGATTTAGGCGTTACGGCGGTTCAGACCTCGAACATTGAACGCTGAACGCAAAACGTCAGCTAAAGGAGACCCAATGACAACGCCACAACATTGCCCGGGTTATGAACAGTTTAAAAATTTGAAATCGTTTACCTGTAACTGCCCAAATTGCGGAAAAGAAACCGAGATTTTTTCCGACGAATTCGACAAAAAACACATCTGCAAGGGATGCAACCAGGAGATCGATTTCACCCAGTGTAAACTGGAGTCCGGGGTCTGATCTTTAATTTCAATTTTCAATTTCGGATTTAGGGATGCCCAATCACCTGATTCATGAGAAAAGTCCTTACCTCCTCCAACATGTGCTAAATCCGGTTGACTGGTATCCCTGGGGTCAGGACGCCTTCCAAAAAGCTGAACGGGAAAACCGACCCATTTTTCTTTCCATCGGTTATGCCACCTGCCATTGGTGTCATGTGATGGCTCACGAATCTTTTGAGGATGAAGAAGTCGCTCGACTACTGAACCAATCTTTCGTGGCCGTCAAAGTGGATCGGGAAGAGCGGCCGGATATCGATCAGATCTACATGTCGGTATGCCAGGCCTTGACCGGCCGGGGCGGGTGGCCTTTGTCTGTTTTTATGACCCCCGAAGGAAAACCCTTCTTTGCCGGAACCTATTTCCCCAGGACCAGCCGATTGGGACTATCGGGATTTATTGAACTGTTGACCCAGATTGCAGCTCTATGGCAGGAGAACCGTGGGAAAATCCTTCAAGCCGGTGAAGATGTCACCCGATCTATTCAATCCTGGAACGACTCACCTGTGGGTAGTGTTCCGTCCACTCTGCAAATCCTTGAGTCCGGGTGCCGGCTATTGGCTGAAGCCTTTGATTCTCATTTTGGCGGATTCGGTGGTGTCCCAAAATTCCCGACCCCCCACCATCTGACTTTTTTGTTACGCCGGCATAAACGCAGCCAAGATTCCTTGACCAGAACCATGATCGAAAAAACCCTCCAATCTATGCGTTTTGGAGGGATTTTTGACCAAATCGGATGGGGTTTTCATCGTTATTCTGTGGATGAAAAGTGGCTGGTTCCCCATTTTGAAAAGATGCTATACGACCAGGCCTTATTGGGCATGGCCTATACCGAGGCTTATCAGGCCCTGAAAAACCCTCTCCATGCCCAAGTGAGCCGGGAGATTTTCGGCTATGTTTTGAGAGATATGACTGCCCCCGAAGGAGGCTTTTATTCCGCTGAAGATGCCGACAGCGAGGGTAAGGAAGGGCTCTATTACCTTTGGACGCCTCAAGAGATCAGGAAAGAATTAGGCCGGGACCAGGGCGGTCTTTTTTGCCGTTTCTATAACATCAGTCCCGAGGGTAATTTTGAAGAGGGAATGAGCATCCCCCATATTTCCATCTCCTTACCGGAATTCGCCTTGAAGGAGAAAATGGAGTTCAAAGAAGTTGAGACTTTACTGAACGAGGGGAGGGAGCATCTCTTTCAGATTCGGAATAATCGGATTCATCCCCTAAAAGATGATAAAATTCTGACCTCCTGGAACGGACTGATGATCGCTGCCTTGGCCAAGGGGAGTCAGGTTTTGGGCGATCCGGCCTACGCACTGGCAGCAGAAAAAGCAGCCCGTTTTGTTCTGGAAAGAATGCGCAATCCCTCCGGAGGTCTCTATCGTCGATATAGGGATGGACAGGTCGCCTATCCCGGTTTCCTGGAAGATTATGCTTTTTTTATTTGGGGACTGATTGAACTTTATGAGGCGACTTTCGAGATAGACTATTTAGAAGAAGCCCTTGACCTGAACCAACTCCTGATCACCCTTTTCTGGGACCAGGAAAAGGGCGGCTGTTTTTTTACCCCGGAAGGCGGTGAAAAGCTTCTTACCCGGGAGAAAGACCTCTATGATGGGGCAACCCCTTCCGGGAATTCGGTAACGGCACTCAATTTCCTTCGCTTGAGCCGTATCACCGGGAATCCGGATTGGGAGGAGAAGACCGACCGCCTGTTTCGATCCTTTTCCGGGAAAGTCAGCGGGCATCCCATGGGTTATACTCAATTCCTTAACGCCTTGGATTTTATACTTGGCCCAAGTCAAGAGATCGTGGTGGCGGGCACCTCTGATCAAAAAACGACCCAAGCGATGATAACCAGGATACAACAGGCCTTCCTTCCCAATAAAACCCTGGTATTTCGACCGGAAGGTCAGGAAGCTCAACGTATTATAAATCTGTCCCCTTTCGTAGCCTCCTTGATTCCTATTAATAATCAACCGGCGGTTTATCTCTGTGAACAGTTTGCCTGCCAAATACCGATAACGGATTGGGTTGAATTGGAGAAAGTTCTAAACCTAACTTGATTTTTCAACCAGTCTGATGTATAAAATAAAAGGTTCCGTACTGTTTCCGACAGAAATTTTTCATATATAAATAGGGGATAAGTTTTTCTGCTGTTTGCCCGATAATCAAGCCTGTAATGAGGCAGACCCGCTAGTGGGAAGAGAATAAGACTCGCTTTGTGTAGTGAAACAGGGGTCCGCAGTCCGCCTGCCCAAAAAAAGTACCCAGAGATGGAAAAATGAAATCTAAATCTTCTGACCGACATGCTGAATCGATTGAGGATGTTTCAGGCAACCTAACCTCCAGAAAAAAGGCGGAGCAGGCCCTGATAGAATCAGAAGAACGATACCGTACTCTGGTCGAGGCTTCTTCAGACGCCATTTTAATGATCGATGGAAACAGAAATATCATTTCCTGTAATCCGGCTTTTCTGAATATGTTTGGCTATGCCAGTGGAGAATTAGAAGGGAAATCCATTAAATCCATTCATCTTTCCGACGAAAAATATCAAGCCTTCGGCAGACTGGTCTATCCGGTCATTGCCAAGAAAGGGAAAGCCCGGCTGGAATGGGATTACCAGCAAAAAAACAAGAAAGTGATCAGTTGTGAGATCGTTATTTCCCCTATTTTGACTCCTGATCAAAAAGTGAAGGCTTATGTCTGTATTATCCGGGATATAACCGAACGTAAACAAGCCGAAGCCATGGTTCTCCAAGAGCGGGAACAACTGGCTGCTATCCTGGATGGAAACCCAATTCCAACCTTTGTGATCGATGAGAATCACCAGGTCATCCTATGGAACCGGGCCTGTGAAAACTTGACCCATGTCCCCAGGGAAAAGGTCATGGGCAGGCCGGTGGATTCAAGAATTTTTTATCCCGGTCAGGACAGACCTCTTTTGACGGATCTGGTCCTCAAAATGGATAAAAAATCCATAGAAAAGTTTTATGGGGATAAAGGGGTTAGGCCGAATCCGACTATGCCGGAGGCCTACGAAGGCTCCGACCAGTTGATTGTGGGAGGAGAATCCCGACATCTCTATTTTTTAGCCGCCAGGCTTCGGAACGCCGAAGGAAAAATAATCGGGGCCATAGAAACCCTGCAGGATATTTCCGAACGGGAGCGACTGGAAAAACAGTTCATCCAGGCCCAAAAGATGGAGGCGGTGGGGACCCTGGCCGGGGGTATTGCTCATGACTTTAATAATATCCTGATGGGTATTCAAGGGTATTCCTCTTTGATACTTTACAATTTGCCTCCTGAAAATCCTAATTATGAAAAACTGATCAATATTCAGGCGATGGTGCGAAGCGGCGCCGACCTGACCAAACAGCTGTTGGGCTTTGCCCGGGGAGGAAAGTATCAGGCTAAGCCTATGGATATAAATGAACTTATCCAAAAGACCTCGACCATGTTCGGCCGGGCCAACAAGGAGATCCGTATCCATAAAAAATTTCAGAAGAACTTGTATGCGGCCGAAGTGGATCAGGGACAGATTGAACAAGTGCTTTTAAATCTATATGTCAATGCCTGGCAGGCCATGCCGAGCGGGGGAGACCTCTATCTTGAAACTAAAAATGTGGTCCTGGATGAAACACTGGTAAAACCCTATTCCTTTCAACCGGGGAATTATATCAAGATCTCCATATCGGATACAGGCATCGGTATGGACAGCCGGACCAAAGAAAGACTTTTTGAACCTTTTTTTACGACGAAGGAGATGGGCCGGGGGACCGGTCTTGGTCTGGCCTCAGTCTACGGCATCATCAAGAATCATCAGGGGATTATTGATGTTTCCAGTGAAAAGGGACAGGGGGCCACTTTTTCTATTTATCTTCCGGCTACCGAGGAGAAAATTAATAAAGAAATCTCTCCGGCGTCGGAAATTATGACCGGGACTGAAACGATCCTTTTGGTCGATGATGAAGAAACGATTATCAATGTCTGCCGAGATCTTTTTGAAAGTCTGGGCTATCGGGTTTTATCAGCCGGAAGCGGAAAAGAGGCCCTTGAGATCTATACCCAGAATCAGTCGGATATTTCCCTGATCTTGTTGGATATGATCATGCCCGGAATGGGAGGCGGAGAAACTTTTAATGCCCTGAAAGAAATCGATCCTCAGGTTAAGGTAATCCTATCCAGCGGCTATAGCCTGGACGGTCTGGCCAGAGAGATTATGGATCGGGGCTGTAAGGCCTTTATCCAAAAACCTTTCAGCCTCCAGGAGCTTTCAGAGATAGTCAGGAAGATTTTAGACGGGGTATTGTGAATGACGGCTTGGGGTTATTGCCTTACTCAAGTCTTTTGAAGTTGTTTAATACAATCCTGGACACCGGTCGGTCCTTCCTAAGTTGTTCCTGATATTCTTCCAGTTTGTCCTTTGCTTCCTGGGCACTCAGAAAACGACGGGACATGCCGGTGCATCCGCAGCCGCACATACCTTGGCGGTTTTGAGGCCGTTGGATATTCATTTCACAACACATGATTCATCACCTCCCCTTAATTTGACTTGGTTTCTTTGCTCTTTTGGTTTTTTACCTCCTTTGCCTGAACTTCCTTTAAGCTTTTTACGGTCTTATGGATGCTCGGCTTTGCACCTATGCATCCGCAGCTGGACGGGTTTTCCTTTTTAGCTATCTCATTCACCTCCTTTCGGTTTGAGACCCATGAAAAATGTCCCCTTTTGTCCAACTTCTACGTCAGACTAAAATTGTAATCCTCGAAATACTATGTGTATTCCTGCTGTTAAAATTATCGTCTTCCTTGACCTTGAATAAAATTGAACATTTTTCAGGGATTCCGATTTAATATCCGAGACTAAAAGGAATTTTAATTAAATAAGTTATAAAGCAAATACTTAAATATAGCGTGAAAAATTTTTTCCCTTATTTCTTTTGAGCGGCTATCCGCGACTCCAATATTTTAATTCTTTTCTTAATCGTTTTGACTTCTTTTTCCAGGTCCTTCTCATAATCTTTGAGGGACTCTAAACTCAACCTTTCCGATCCCCGGTCGCTGAGTCTACAAGATCCTTCGCACCCGCAGGTGCAGACCTGATTGAACACCTGCCGGTAGTTTTCCAGGGTCTCTTCATTGACCGAGTAAGGAATCCAGTACCCCTTTCTTTCACTTGTCACCAGACCCGCTTGCCTTAACAATTTCAGATGTTGCGATACGGCTGCTGGCGTGATGGTCATCTTCCTGGAAATATCTTTTACCCCCAAGGGGCCTTTGGTTTTTAATAGGTCCATAATTTTTACCCGTGTTGGTACGGACAACACTTTAAACATTTCGGGGGGTTCTATTTTAATTTCCACAAAATCCAGCCTAAGGTTTTCTTCTATTTAGCATTTAAGCCTATACTTAAACAAAACCATTGTCAAGATTTTTTTCAACTTTTTCTCTTATAAGTTTTTCCGCTCTATTCTTAAGCTTAGCTTCAAGAATCTCCATTAAGAAAACAACCAGATTGAAATAATGCCGCCGAGACTTACGATATACAGGAGGTCTATTTTTTTTATCAAGGCTATCAGGACAACCACACCCAGAAGGACCCGAAGGACATCCCAGGGGACGGCCAGCCCAAATTTAACCGAGACAAAGAAAAGCAACCCCACAAAGGAGGCCAGTATCCCTTGGGTGGCCTTTAAAAAGAGAGGGGAGGATTTTAAACGATCAAAGAAGGGAGTGGTAATGGTCAATATTAAAAAAGAAGGGGTGAATATGGAAATCGTTGCCACCAGAGAACCCCCAAAGCCTTGCAATAAATAGCCCACAAAGGCGGCCGTAATGACGATCGGCCCGGGGGTAACCTGGCCCAAAGCGATGCCGTCCATAAAGGTTTTTGAGTCCATCCATCCCCTGACCCCGACAATTTCATGAAGCATTAAAGGAAGGGAAGTGTAACCTCCTCCAAAGGCAAACAGGTCTATCTTCATCATTAGGACGGATAAAATAAATGAATCGAAGTTGATAAAATAAAGGGCCGCCAGTCCCGTCAAAAGAATTAATAAGAGGGCTATGATCGGTTTAATTTTCCATAGTTCAACTTTTCGATCAGCAGCAGGGGGAGGAGACTTGATGTTCCTAAATAAAAGGATACTGGCTAACCCGGTCCCCGGGATAACCAGAAAAGGGCTGACACCGATCCCGAGGTAAGCGGCCGACAAAACAGCAATGATAATACTTGAGTAACTGTTGGCTATGTTTTTCCCGAAGGAATAGGTGGCCTGGGCAATAATGGCCACAACGATTACCTGAAGCCCGGCAAATAAGGATTGAACAAAAGAAAGGTTGTGATAACCGTTATATAAAATAGAAAAGAGCAAGATAAAAGCAAAGGCCGGCAACCCAAAGCCGATATAAGAGGCCAATGCCCCCCTCAAACCTTTGGTTTTCAGCCCCACATAAGCGGCCATTTGGATGGCCGTGGCCCCAGGTATGGATTGGCAAAGGACCACCCCGTCCTTGAAGCGTTCTTCATTCAGCCATTTATTCTTTTTCACCGCCAATTCTTTAATATAGACGATCATGGCCGGGCCGCCGAAGGCGGTCAGGCCCAGTCGGAGAAAAGATAAAAAAAGTCTGGTTAGGGAAGGATAAGGCATTTTGGAGTTATTCAATATCATGGGGAGTCGCATGACCTATCTTTACTCTATTATCGTACCTCATACTATATTTTAGTAAGGATTTCTGGCAGAGATGGTTCAAACCTTGATTAGTGATTAAAACATTAAGGATTTGGGATTGCTCACAAGTCAAGGTTTGACCCCAGCGCTCACTATCCGTTAAAATGAAATATCTTTACAACTTCAATATGTTAACTTTTTGCCGCAAATCCATAAGCATCTACGGTGAGCGCTAAGTGAAGATTCTCTCCGAGTTTTTTCTTGAATGTATTGAGAATTTCATCCCAAACTTTTTTTCTTTTCTTTTCTGGTATATTAGAGAGCACAATATTTTTGGGTCCCCGGCTGCTTAATATCAGATTGTATATATCTAAGTTAGGGATATGAAATGTTTTTATTTTTGAATAAACCTTAATGTCTACGAACCCAACACTTCTTAATAACGACTGATATATTGCCTCTGTAGCGTGAAGCATCTCTTTGCGTTGCTGAAACCGCTCCGAGTTGATGATACTTTCGGCAACATCAAAAATTTCTTTAAAATGCTCCGGTCCTGGAATGATAAATCCAAGAATTCCTCCTGGTTTTAACACCCTTTTCATCTCTTTTAGGGCTCGCAGTTTATCAATTACTTGGTTAATCGCGAAATTACTTATTACCCGGTCAAATGTATTCTCTGAGAATTCAAGTCCTTCGGCATTACCGACAGCAAATGAAATATTTGAGATCTGTAAATATTTGGCTATCTGTACGGCTTTAGATATGAATTGAGAAGAAAGGTCTACGCCTATTACTTTTCCGTGTGAACCGATTATTTTAGCTAATGGAAATGTACATACCCCGATACCGCATCCCACATCTAATAGGCGCATTCCTTTTTCTATGTTACTTAATTCTGAAATCCAGAAACCATACGGCCCAAATATCGGTTCAGTAGTCAGGTATTCTGCAAACTTCTCATTCTTCTTTACCATCGTTGATTTTTTCTCCTTGTTAATTTTTGGGTTACGTTCCGAATTGTTTGTTTCAAATGATCATCAACCGTAAGTCGGCAAGGGAAGGGATAACTGAGACAAAATTGAGCATAATTAAAAATGCCGGCGGCAATTTTCAATTTTTTTAAATAGCGATTTAATCGCTTCGACGGTTTTATCGCCAAAACAATGAACGAGATATCCTTCCCACTCTTGCCAGTATATAGGGATAGTCCGTACACCTCAATTACGGTCGAAGTCCTTTTTCTAAAGGACCGGACCAAACCAACCTTCCAGCCCCCAAATAAGACCGCAACATCAGGAGAACTCTTTTCCCATTGACACCAATAATAAAACTCCCTGTACTGTGGCTCTCCAAAAAGGAATTCTAATAATGAATTCTTTAGATCTCTATTCTATCCTGAAGATCCTCATCATAACACTTGACACGAAGGTAATGGCGCCGTGATTTACGGCATCAAAAATATCCCGATCCGTCCATCCCATCCCGTGGAGCCCTTCAATATCTTCCTGGGTTACGGATTCGGGTGATTTGAGGGCTTTCGGCACAAAAATCAACATGGCCTTTTCTGCTTCCTCTAAGGGTGCTGACGTCGGATCTGAACGAAGTTTTTCCAGGTCGCTTTCTTCCAGGCCCTGTCTCCGTAATAGATTTCCATTAAATTGGACGCAGGGTAAACTATCAAATTCCGAGGCAACGGCATATCGGATGCAGGTTAATAAGCTAAAATCAAGTTTAGGGTGATTTCTGTAATACATGGTCATATCGAGCCTTTTTTTAAATAGCTCCGGGCTGACGGAGAACATCTCCATCGGTTTGGGAATCATCCCCGCTTGCTCTAAAAATAAAGAATAACTATCCTTTATTTCTCCCTCTGCCCCTTCAAGCTTTATTGTTTTTAAAAATGACATGGTTCTCTCCTCCTTTTTAAAGGGAAGGTTCTTTTTGGTTCAAATTACTTTTCGAATAGGGTTTTATGATCTTACCCTTCCCATGGATCCGATTCCGGTTTGATATCCAGAATGGGGGTCCCATCCATCATGTCCAATCCTTTAACGCGAATCGTCGTAGCCTCGATATCAAGGACTTCGAGAAGCGACATTCCAATCGGATTAGGGCGAAATGGCGAATGGCTGCTAAAAACCCCCACTTTTTTATCGTAAATCGGCGGCTTGATTCTCATGAACTTCTCGGAAAACTCGGGACTTTTATGGAAATGGAAGATAACAAAAATCTTCTGGCCGGGCCTGATTTCTCTGAGTCCTTCCAGATAGGCCTCATCAATTTTTAAGCTTCCCACCACGTCCGACACCTTCCAACTTCGAGGAATTTCTTGCACATCGGTGGATACATAACCAATTGGATTCATTTCAATACTCATTTTATTTCTCCTTTCATCCTGCTGAAAATCATAGACATTATGAATTTACTTTGCTTACTTTAATACTGAACAGACTTTCAATTACCTGCACCTCCATTCATTAGCTTATAGTCCTTTTGCATTATTGAGTATTCCAAAACTACTAACATAGTGCCCAATCACGAGGTTTTTGCCTACCCTTACGTCACGATAAGCGGAAGGGTAAGCCTTCCTGAAGGCATCTATGCTTGCATCACAGCTATCGTGCGCCGAAAGCGAAACAATTCCTGGCTTGATTTTTCTAAAAACTTCTATGTCTTTATTTACTTCCTCCATGGTTATAAAGTTCCACGGCGGCTTACCCGTTCCGTATAACTTCTGTATGGGAATACCGAGTATTTTCATCCTACTGTCTGTAACCGCGTAATGAAGGCCACCCACTATGCCGTAAATCGGTGTTTCAAACAGTTCCCGAGTTCTCTTAATTAACCTGGGAACTGTCTGATGCCCACAGCCTACAACAAGGACAACACCTTTGCCTTCTACGTTGATGGCTAGCGCCTGTTCCGGCGTCCAGCCTGTAAAAAAAAGATAGCTTGGAATTGTCCCGGTAGTAGCAACGCCCTTTGAAATAATTACCGGATTTTCTGCGCATACAGGTGTTAATCCCGGGTATGTCATGGGAACAGGAGTATATACCCTCTTTGCCCCCAAATCAGCCTGCTTGTTTGTCAGTGAAAACGATTTTTCTTTACTCCATTTGAATCCGCCAACATGGTCTACATGGTTGTGGGAGATTACAATAACACCTATCTTGTTCAGTTCTACACCCAATTTCTTCATATTATGGAGTAAAGGCGATGGGTCTTCCTTTTTACCATTCATGCCAACATCAAAGAGGATTAGAGATTCATCTGTTTTCACCAGACAAGACACCCCCGCTTCGCCTTTTAAATCGGCGCTATCTGCATACCAGTCGACCAGAGGCAAAATTTCCAGGATCTTTGTAGTTCCGAGGTTTTTAATTTTATTCATAGTTAAATTCCGACATAATGAATCCACCTTTTGACTGCCCCATTTGAAATCAATATAAAAATATACTAATAATCCTGAAACCGTTAAAAGGAGAACACCAGTAATTACACCGATGCCTTTTTTCATAAGATCTCTCCTCTTGCTGATATCAAGCCTCTATAAGGAGCAATGGTTAGGTCATGCATTATAATTATCTGTCATTCCTTTCCTTGTCCAAGGTTCTGCTCGTTGTTGCTTAGGATATAGTAAAACGTTAACCACACTATGAATGTATTTGATCAGCGATTTTCCTTTTATTAAAAAACGGAAGTAAAGAAAAATATACGATAAACGCGCCTTGAATTGCGGTGAAAATTGGATACCACCATATCCCGCCAAGGCAGGGTTTTCCCATGATAAGGTGATATACGATGGGTTGCATCAGCACTATAATCCCTGAAAATAGTGCTAGTCCTAAACTCCCCTTCATTCTTTTTAATACCATAGCTGCCGCTACAATCATGATCAGGGTAACTAATAGAACCCCTATAACGGCTGTTATCCCTCCCTCTTGACGAAAGCCTACAACCATTTCACGGACGAATTTTTGCCCGGTTTGCATCAGCAAGAAGCCACTAATAGCGTAAAAATAAATGGAAGGTGATTGTAATCCGGTTTTATTTATTGAATCGAATCGTTCATTATTGTCACGCCAGGCAAGGATGGTGAAAAATCCGATCATGATTCCCTGAAAGATCGGGAACAAAGGATACCACCAGACGCCATTGGGTTCTTTATAGCCTGAGATGACATAGACTAAAAGCCATTGAAGCAATATCGCCCATAGAGCCGGTATCATTCCAAACATCAGCCCTATTTTATTCCTCATGGATATAAGAATCATACTGAGGATTCCCACTAAAAGAATAAAGATATCCCCGACAATGTTGATCCGCCAGCTCATCTTTACTGCCAAAGGTAGTTCCCAAGCCAATAGGTGAAATAGATTATAGAGCAATGCGGCAACAGTAACTTGAAGATAAATGGAAGATGATTTTATTTTATCCATGATTTTCATTCCTGACTTTATTGTTTTAGTATTTTATATTTTTCGTTATATGTATCGCCGTACCTTGTTCCGGTATTCAATCCATTGTTCTCCAAATCGACTCTCCATAAATACTTCCTCGGACAGAATAATCTTATGGTGAACAGACAATGCGATGACTACCAGCATCCAGTTGATGGGATTCTGGACATATACAACCGAACCCAGCGCTATCAGATAAAGACCGAATAGCATGGGGTTTCGACTCAAACGATATATGCCGGTTGTGCGCAAAGCCGTATTTGCTTGTGCAAGTCCAACACGAAGTGAAAATGTCCCAAGCTTTAATATTGCAAGCTTAAAAAACATAACTCCGATGCCGAATAAGGCAATACATATCCAGAAAAAGACATCGTTCTTTGAAAATAGCGAGAGATTGCCAACCCGCAACTGAACATGAATTAGTATGAACGATGCAAAGAGCGATACTTTTCCAAGGAAAAACAGTTTCTTGTTTATTCCTATACACCCCAACGTTTCCACTTTCTTGAGTTTCTGGATAATTCTTGGGACTATTGCCGCAATTATAAATATTGCAAACAGAGCTCTCATTATCATTACTTTTTCCATGAGTGATACCCCTTCTTTAATAAAATAGTTACCGTCATTTTACGGAATTCCAACACCTTTTTTCGAGTACATCACCGATGACAATTAAGAATTACCAACCCCTTCTTATATTGAATCTTGTGGTCTGATATTTTAAGACCTTTTGGGTTTTATTAACGTACATCTGTTCGTATTTAACTTAAAAAAAAGAGGTTAGGTGAAAAACTCCACCATGCCTCTGATGTGATACTTCATCAAAGAATCAATATTGTTTTTTGCCCATTCATCATTTTTATAGTTACGCGTTATTTCTAGGATACCTTCGATCAGATTCATGGCCAGAATATGCATTAAGAAACTGTCCCGCAGAAGTCTTTTCTTTTTTGTTGATATGATATTTTCAGTAAAATTATTTTCCATGGCGCTTTCCATCATTTTTTTTAATTGTTCATATTTCGTACCTTGACTGCAATCCATAATCAGTATTAGCTCGTTGCGGTATTTTCTGACCATTTCAAACATCGCTTTGGGTACAAATTCAGTGAATTGCTGCATAAAGTTTTCATTGTTGAAATCTTTATTCGCCTTATATTCAAAGACTTCTTTACGGAGGTTCCTTAGGTGATGAAAAACTGGATCGACAATGGCGTAGAACAACTCCTCCTTGCTTTTGAAATAGTTATACACGTTGCTCGTGCTGATTACGGCCTTTTTGGCAATTTCCCTCATAGAAGCCTTGCCAAAACCCTGCGTTAAAAACGTTTCTCTGGAGGCAGCTAATATTTTTTCCCTTATGTCATCTTTTTGAAACTGCATTTACGAACACCTGTTCATTTTTGCTTAAAGTAATGGCAATCAATCTTTTTGTCAAGCATTTTTTAGAAAAAATTAAAAATTATTTTGATACAATCTTCAAAAGTCCTCATACCGGTGAATCCCGTATCAAATACGGGACAGGCACCGGTGTTCAGTATGTTTGTAACCATTTGATATTTAATAATTCCGGCAAACCCAACCGTAATTGGGCTTGATTGATTCAAAAAATATATGAGGAAATATAGGGACCGGGGGTCTGTTGAAAAACCCTATCAAAATCCTGCGTATTTGAAAAGGGTGTTTTGACAAATAACATATCAAAGCAATTTAATTATAT
>MGQB01000003.1:2500-22054 GCA_001797675.1 Deltaproteobacteria bacterium RBG_13_43_22
ACAAAACGGCTCACTATTTAGTTTTCAAAGATCAAGTTTTAAAAAAGATAACCTATTTTAGGTAATTTGTCAAGAGGATTTCCCCTTGCAAATAAAAAACGTACATTCTCTTATTTTGAAAGCTATGTCAAGAAAAAAATTAAGAGGAAACGATTTTTTGAAATCTTTTTTTCCCGATCTTCAACAGAAGGCAATTGTCTTTCAAATGGTGGGTATAAACTTTCCAATCAAAAGAGGAGACCCGTTGATCATTTAGAGTCACCCCTCCTTGGGCGATCAGGCGTCGGGCTTCCCCCCTGGTTTGACAGACACCGGCTTCCACTAAAAGCAAATACGCCTCAAGACCCTGTTCCAATTTTTCCCTGCTGATCCGGGAAGTCGGGACCGATTCCATGCCCAAACCCTGTCCGGAAAAAAGGGTCCGGGAGGTTTCCCGGGCCTTTTCAGCTTCGGCCCGTCCGTGGGTGATCGCTGTGACTTCCGTGGCCAGTACCTCTTTAACTTCCCGTAAATCCGCTCCCTGCCTCTGAGACAGTTCGCGGACTTGATCCATAGGCAAAAAGGTAAACAGGGCCAAAAACCGGCTCACGTCCTGATCCTCGGTATTGATCCAGAATTGGTAATATTCGTACGGACTGGTTCTTTCGGAATCAAGCCAGACTGCCCCTATGGCGGTTTTTCCCATCTTTTCGCCGGAACTGGTTACAATCAAGGGGAAGGTTAAACCGAAGGCCTTGCCCCCTTTCATCCTTCTTATCAGGTCGGTACCGGCCACAATATTTCCCCATTGATCCGATCCCCCCATTTGGAGCAGACAGTCATGATGGGAATAAAGGTGTAAAAAATCGTAGGCTTGGAGAAGTTGGTAGTTGAATTCAATAAAAGACAGACCGGTTTCCAGACGCTGTTTGACCGACTCGGCGGCCAGCATCCGGTTGATGCTGAAATGGCGGCCGATATCCCGCAAAAAATCAATATAATTTAAAGGGGCCAACCAATCCATATTGTTCAATAAATGCCCTTTGACCCCATCCAAGGTCATATAGCGGGCCAATTGTTTCTTCAAGCCTTCGGCGTTATCCCTGATTGCTTCGTGACTCAGCACCGGGCGCATCTCTTTTTTGCCGCTCGGGTCTCCGATTAATGCAGTCCCGCCGCCTACCAGGGCGATCGGACAATGGCCGTGCCGTTGCAGGTGGGCCAGGGCCATGATGGGGATCAAGCTTCCCACATGGAGGCTCTTGGCCGTGGGATCAAAACCGATATAAGCCGAAACGGTCTTTCCTTCAAAAAGGACTTCCATCTCCTCGGGATCGGTCGCCTGTTCGATGAAACCGCGTTCTTTTAGGGTGTGATAGAAATTCTTCAATTTAAATACTCCACTCCTAAGACCTTTTAAAGTTCGGAGATATCAGTTCGGAGTGATGAGTTCGGAGTTCGGTTCGAAAGGATTTTGGGCCCAGATCTCCAACCCCAGCATTCCCAATGCTTACCTTATTACTCCGAACTTCTTTCTCTGATCCGGGTAATTCCTGTAGCCCGACCCGTTTCGGGATCGATAGAGACGACTGCCCCCTCCAGAACCAGCCCCCTTTTGGCCACTTCGAATTTATTGGGCATTTGGGTTAGAAAGCGATCAATGGCCAGTTCCTTTTTAACCCCGATGACCGAATCGGTTGGACCGGTCATCCCCGCATCAGTCATATAGGCCGTGCCCATAGGCAACACCCTTTCATCGGAGGTTTGAATGTGCGTATGGGTTCCCAAAACCGCACTGACCTTGCCATCCAAAAACCAACCCAGGGCAACTTTTTCGGAGGTCGCTTCGGCATGAAAATCCACCAGAATCATCGGGGTCTGTCTAATCAAACGGTCTCTTTCCTCCAGGCCTCTTCTGAAAGGACAATCGATCGCCTCCATAAAGGTCCGCCCCAACAGATTGACAATACCGATCAAATGCCCGGACTTGGTCTCTTTGATCACAGACCCATTTCCCGGTGTTTCGGGCGGATAATTGGCCGGACGAATCAAGTCCGGGTTTTGTTGAATATAGGTCAGGATTTCTTTTTTTTTCCAAATGTGGTTTCCGGAAGTGAGGACCTGGATACCACCCGCTAATAGTTCATCGGCCCCCTTTACGGAAATCCCAATGCCGCCGGATGCGTTTTCCCCATTGGCCACCACCAGATCGACTTTAAAACGGGTTAGTAAAGGGGGCAATAATTCCCTTACGGCCTTACGTCCCGGCTTTCCAATAATATCGCCGATAAATAGGATGTTGACGGACACGGGGTTATTCTACCTTCTTGTTGCGAGTTACGAGTTACGGGTTTCGGGTTTAAGGAATCGGGATTATTCCTTCCTTAACAACTCGAAACTCGCAACACGCAACCCGAAATGTTTTATTTGGCGTATTCCACGGCCCGAATTTCTCTGATTACCGTGACTTTGATTTGACCGGGATAGGTTAAGCACTCTTCAATTTTTTTAGCAATGTCCCGGGAGAGGACATAGATATCGTTGTCCGAAACCTTTTCACTTTCCACAATAATCCGAATTTCCCGTCCGGCCTGAAGGGCATAAGTCTTACCGATCCCCTCAAAAGAATGGGCTATTTTTTCCAGGTCTTCGAGGCGTTTGACATAGGTTTCCAGCATTTCCTTCCTGGCACCGGGCCGGGCTCCGGAAAGGGTATCGGCCGCCTGAACCAGGACGTCCAGGGTGGATTCGAGGGGAATGTCTTCGTGATGGGAAGCAATGGCATGAATAACCCGATTAGACTCCCCAAATCGTTTAGCCAAGTCCGCCCCAATGACGGCATGGGATCCTTCAACCTCATGGTCTACGGCCTTGCCGATATCATGAAGCAAGCCGGCCCGTTTGGCCTGCTTTATATTTAAACCCAATTCGGCGGCCATGACCCCGCAAAGAAAAGCCACTTCAAGAGAATGTTGAAGCACATTTTGGCCGTAGCTGGATCGGTATTTCAATTTACCAACCAACTTGATCATCTCCGGATGGATCCCATGGACTCCCACATCAAAGGTGGCCGCCTCACCGGCTTCACGGACGGCCACTTCCACTTCTTGGGAAACCTTCTTGACCACCTCTTCTATACGGGCCGGATGGATACGTCCGTCGCTGATCAGTCTCTCCAGGGAAAGCCGGGCCACTTCCCTGCGAACTGAATTGAACCCGGACAGGATAACCGCCTCCGGGGTATCGTCTATAATCAAATCAATCCCCGTGGCCGCTTCGATGGCTCGAATATTCCTTCCCTCACGGCCGATGATTCGTCCTTTCATTTCTTCGTTAGGCAGGTTTACATAGGAAACGGTTTTTTCGGCGACGTAATCTCCGGCATACCGTTTGATGGCCAGGGAAATAATCTCTTTGGCCTTTTTGTCGGCTACTTCTTTGGCCTCATTTTCCAGGCGGCGGATGGTTTTGGCCGCTTCGTGTTTGGCCTCATTTTCCATTGCTTGAATCAACCATTCCTTGGCTTCCTGGGAAGATATGCCGGCCAGATATTCCAACTTCTTCTTCTGTTCGTTAATCAATAAATCGTACTTTTCTTTTAACTCAAGGGCATCCTTCTCTTTTTGGGTCAGGAGCCGTTCTCTTTTTTCAAACTCGGTCTCCCTTTTTTCGATACCTTCAATCTTTCGATCCAGATTTTGCTCTTTATTCAGGATCCTTTTTTCCTGATCCTGTATTTCCTGTTTTCTTTCCTTGGTCTCCTTTTCAAATTCCATTTTCATCTGATAAAGGCTGTCCTTGGCCTGTAACATAGCCTCTTTTTTAACGGTCTCAGCCTCTTTTTTGGCCTCTTCGACAATTTTTTTGGAAAGGGCCTCGATGGATTCAACCCGGCTCTCGGTAAATTTTTTCCGGATGAAAAAACCGATCAAGATTCCTAAAAGGAGGGTTAAGAGAATTCCGCTGATCAGACTAATCAATTGTGATGAGATAGCCATGAGTTCCTTTGCACGACCTATAAACGAACGGTTATTTCAGAAACCGATTATTTCATATTCGGAAGAAAAATATTGAACAGTCCGCTAAAGGAATATCCCGAGGATTTCCCCGGCAAGGTGGGCTAAGCTAAAGGATGGGTTTTTTAGGGTTTATCAAAAAAATGGCTTAAGTGACCGTATTGCAATATATATCGTTGACCCAAACCTTTTGAGGATAGCCTGTTCATTATTCCTTCTCGAGCTTTTAATCTATATAAAAAAACCTCTTTTCATCGGAGGTGGTTTGTTATGGTTTACAAGAATCTAACTTGTTTATCCACTGGCGGCTTTTATCTTCCACCATTTTTTCCATCTGATCCAACGCTTCTTTGGTTAGAAGGTAGTCATAAGCGATGTTCAGGGCGGTCAAGATAACCACATGGACCTTGTTGGTCGTAGGCATCGAGGATTGAACCTCTTTAATTCTTTCATTAAGTAAAACAGATACCCTTTCCAATAACCCGGGATCCAAATCCCCTCTTAGGGTATACTCATTTCCTAATATGTCAACTTTAAATAGTTCGGACACGAGTTATGAAATTACCCCAATACCCGGTTTATTTTTTTTAAAATCCCGTCAACCTTGCTTTTGATAAGCTCTTTTTCTTCTTCCAGAACATCTAAGCGCGCCTGGGCACCTTGAATAACCTCTTCTTTTTCCTTAATTTTCTCTCTTAAAGCCATATTTTCCTGGGTCAAGGTCTCCATCTTTTTCATCGCTTGGTCAATTTTTTCTTCTAAAATTTCAAACACTTGCCGCTCCACGGGATAAAAAAATATTTCTTCGCTAAAAAAAAATAATATCTTGGTTTGGAACTAAAAGTCAAGAAATAATTGATTCTTTTCTTCTTGCTAACCCTTACGGGCTATGTTACAATTTAACAAATATTTAAATTCTCCTTTTTAAATCGCCTGTGGCAAAAGGCGTTCAAAAAATACGCCCAATCCAATCTGTGGAGAGCAAGAGACTTTTTTTTACATAGTACACAGAAAGGAGGTGATCGTATGGCCGCCCGGGTTGCCAGAGTAACCGAGATTATCGCCGCTTCACCAAAAAGTTTTGAAGATGCGGTGTCGCAAGGTTTCAAGAGGGCTACCAAGACCTTGCGGGGGATTACCGGCATGAAGATTATTGAGCAAAGAATTGCCGTGGAAAACAACAAAATCATTGAATACCGTATCCGAATGGAAGTCATTTTCGTTTTAGAATCATAGGGGATTATCTTAAAAAAACAAAAAAGGCCCTGAAAGGGGCCTTTTTTGTTATCGTCCCTATAACCAAAGATGTTTGAAATATTTCTCTCAATCTTTGGAGATTGGTCAAAGGGGGGTCTTGTTTTTAGAGTTGTCCATCGGAGCGGGACCCAGTTTGAAACTCCATAGTTAACTTTAGACCACTCCAAAAATAAGACCCCCCTTTGACCTTTGAATAGAAAGTTAGGAACAAATTCTCAGACTTCAAGGTGTAAGAATCTAAAATGCCGGTTTATACTTATAAAGATATTCCTAAAATCCTGACCCAAGCGGAAAAAGGGCAGCCTGCAAACATCTATCTGATCGCCGGAGACTCTTATCTGGTTAATGATGTTCATCATAAACTGATCGACCGGCTGATCCCGGAAGAATCGCGTCCTTTTAATCTGGAAATCGCCGATGGAGAAAAAGAAGACATCCGTTCCATCCTGGAACGGCTTCAAACTTTTCCTTTTTTCCCGGGGCCTAAGGTGGTTTCGGTCAAAAACCCGGTCCAGATTTTTTCTTCCGGTGGAGGAGACCGTCTTTTGAAAAAGGCGGAAGAGGCCTGGCAGAAAGGACAGCCGGAACGGTGCACTCGAATACTCCGCGCCTTGTTCCAGAATGTCGGAATCTCCATGAACTCGCTGGAGGGGGGCGAGTCGAAAAACGAAGAAATCCTGATGGAAAAACTTTTCCCTGACAAGGAGGGCCCATTACCCAACTGGTGCAAAGAAGCCCTAATCCATATGCAGGACCAGTCAACCGAAGAATCGCCAACCCTGAATCCCGAACAGCTCCTTGACTCTGCCATTCGGCAGGGATTCCCTAAAGACCACCTGCTGATCCTCCTCATGGAAGGCCCTTCCGGCTCAAAAAAGATCGTCAAAACCATTGCCGAATATGGTGTGGTACTAAACCTTTCGTTGAAACAGGGTAAAAAAGGGGAACAGACGGCCACTCTGAAAGGATTCATGAAAACACGCCTTGCTCAAGAGGGCAAAACCATTATTCCTCAAGCAGAAGCCCTATTGTTAGAACGAGTCGGTCCCGAGACCTATCTTTTGGAAATGGAAATCCAAAAACTGGTGGCCTATACCGGGGATCGAAAACAAATCCTGCCAAAGGACATTACGGAAATCGTGGGGGCTTTTCGGGAAGAACCCTTGTATGAATTAACCTCGGTTTTAGGAGAACGAAAATTGGAAGAAGGTCTTCAAAAACTGGGCCAACTCTGGGAACAGGGGTATAATCCTTTGCAAATCCTGGCCGGCATCACCAATGCCCTACGGCGGCTGTTGGCAGCCAGGGAACTGCTGGGAACGGTCTCCGAAGCCCCTGACCGGATTTGGCAGGATTTCGGGGCCTTTTCCGCCAAGATCCTGCCCCAATTAAAGCAGGCCCCTTTACCGGAATTCTTATCTAGGGTGCACCCCTTTGTTCTTTATAACACCATGAAGACATCCCGAAATTTTTCCTTGACGCAATTGGTCTCTGCCCTGGCAGCCCTTCATCAAACCGATCGCCTGCTCAAAACCAGCGGAGCCACGCCGGCTTTTCTCCTGGAAGATTTCATTATTTCATTTTGTAAATAATTTTAAAAAGAAAACCGGAACCCAGACCATTTGAAAAAAATATTGAACCAAAATTTTTTCACTTAAATGGAATATTGTTAAAGTCAATCGCCCAGGGAAACCATTTCACTCTCTTCCACTAAAGATAAAGATCCTTACCCCTTAGCTTAAAAAAGGAAAGGCAGGGGACCGGGTTATGGTCAAAGCAAGGTCCGCTTTCTCCTTGACATATCTCTCTGTTATGATAAGGGAAAGCAAGAGACATTTTCTTGGAGGATCTATGGATTACAAACAGACTTTAAACCTGCCCAATACCGATTTTCCCATGAAGGCCAACCTGACCCAAAAGGAACCGGAATGGCTGAAACATTGGGAAAGGATGCAATTATATCAAAAGATACGGGAATCTTCCGAAGGCCGGAAAAAATTCATCCTTCATGACGGCCCCCCCTATGCCAACGGGCATATCCATATGGGCACGGCCCTCAATAAAACGTTAAAAGATATCATTATCAAATCCAGACAGATGTCGGGCTTTGATGCCCCTTATGTGCCGGGCTGGGATTGTCACGGCCTGCCTATTGAACATCAGGTGGACATGGAATTGGGGGCGAAAAGAAAGACCCTTTCCAAAACGGAAATCCGCCAGCGCTGCCGGGCTTATGCCGAAAAATTTATCAACATCCAGCGGGAAGAATTTAAACGCCTGGGAGTCCTGGGTGAATGGGACAATCCTTATCTGACCATGAATTATGCCTATGAGGCGGTTATTATCCGCGAGTTCGGGCGTTTTGCCTTGCAGGGTAGTGTTTATAAAAGTAAAAAGCCTATCTACTGGTGTACCTCCTGCAAAACAGCCCTGGCCGAGGCCGAAGTGGAATATGAACCTCATACCTCCCCCTCCATTTTTGTTGCCTTTCCCTTGATCTCCGATTTGGCGTCGGAATATCCGGCCTTAAAAGGTAAAAAGGTCTCAGTCCTGATCTGGACGACCACCCCCTGGACCATTCCAGCTAACCTGGCCCTGGCCTTTCATCCCGATTATGAATATGTCGGTGTTCAAGAGGAAGAGGAGGTCTATGTTTTGGCCAAAGGGCTCCTGGAAAAGGTCAGCCAAAGACTTTCCTGGAAAAATCCAAAGGTTCTGGCTAACCTGGATCCGCGATTTCTGGAAGGAAAAAAATGCCGCCATCCCCTTTATCAGAAAGAATCCGTTATGCTCCTGGCTCCCTATGTAACCCTGGAAGATGGCACCGGGATCGTTCACACCGCACCCGGCCATGGTCAAGAGGATTATGAGAGCGGATTGCGCTATCACCTGGACATATACTCTCCGGTGGATGATGGGGGAAAATTCACCCCCGAAGTCGAATTTTTCGCCGGTCAATTTGTGTTTGAGGCCAACGACTCGGTCAAGGATCGTTTGCGTGAAGTCCGGGCCTTAAAAGGCGAAGAATCTCTGGAACACAGCTATCCCCATTGCTGGCGGTGCAAAAAACCGGTGATCTTCCGGGCTACCGAACAATGGTTTATCTCCATGGAAACGAATAAACTGAGAGAGAAGGCCCTGGCCGAGATCGATCGGGTGACCTGGATGCCGGCCTGGGGCCTGAACCGGATTCGCGGCATGATGGAAAATCGTCCGGACTGGTGTCTGTCCCGCCAGCGGTCCTGGGGGGTTCCTATTCCGGCCTTTTACTGTCAGAACTGCAACAACTGGATCATCACTAGTGAAATTCTCAACCATCTGGAGGGTCTAATCTTAACCCATGGAACCGATATCTGGTTTTCTGCTTCCGAAGAACAACTCGTGCCACCCGGAACCATTTGTCCCCATTGCCAGGGAACCCGGTTTCGAAAAGAAACCGACATCCTGGATGTCTGGTTCGATTCCGGGGTGAGTTATGCCGGAGTCCTGGAGGCCCGTCCCTATCTCGGCGCCCCGGCCGACCTGTATCTGGAGGGCAGCGATCAACACCGGGGCTGGTTTCACACTTCCCTGTTGGCCGCTGTCGGGACCCGGGGCGAGGCCCCTTATGAAGCCGTGTTGACCCACGGTTTTGTGGTGGACGGTCAGGGCAAGAAGGAATCCAAATCCCTGGGGAATGTTACCCATCCCGAGGAGGTCATCAAAAAATATGGGGCGGAAATAATACGGCTTTGGGTTTCGGCCGAGGATTATCGGGACGATATCCGTATTTCCCAGAATATCCTCCAGCAACTGACCGAGGCCTATCGCCGTATCCGAAACACCTGCCGTTTCCTTTTGGGAAACATTTCCGACTTTCAATCCTCCCGGGACCGGCTGGCCATAAAAGAAATGGAAGAGCTGGATCGTTGGGCCTTGCTTCAATTACAGAAGTTGATCACCAGGGTCACCCGGGCCTATGAAAACTATGATTTTCATGTGGTCTATCACACCCTATATCAATTCTGCACCAATGAATTGAGCGCCTTTTACCTGGATATCCTCAAAGACCGGCTCTATACCTCGGCCCCCAAATCCTTGGAACGCAGATCGGCCCAAACGGCCCTGCTCATCATCCTCAAAGCCCTGGTCCGCCTGATGGCCCCTATTTTATCTTTTACGGCCGAAGAGGTCTGGTCTTATCTTCCCGCCGAAGAAAAAGAGGCCGAAAGTGTCCACCTGACCCAGTTTCCGGTTTTTGATCCTCTCTTGGTGGATGAGGAACTGGACCAGCGATGGAAGACTCTGCTGGCCTTACGGGCTGAGGTAACCAAGGCTCTGGAACAGGCCCGTAAGGCCCAGCTTATCGGCAATCCTCTCGATGCCCGGGTGATCCTGCATCTCCCGGATTCCCTGACGCCGGCCATCCTACCCTATATGGAGTTCCTACCGACCCTTTTCATTGTCTCCCAGGTCGAAACTCATTCGGAGAACAGGGCATTGGAAGGGTTTCCTGGTTCGGAATTCCCTGGTCTGATCATCCGGGTCGAAAAGGCCTTAGGAGAAAAATGTGAACGATGCTGGAATTTCCGCACCGAGGTGGGTAGTTTTCAGGATCATCCGACCATCTGTTCCCGGTGTCATCAGGCCATAGGGGAATAAAGATCAAAAAATAAATGAAGATCTAACTAAAACTATTTAATAATTTTTTATCAATCCAAAATCCTAAGCACGAAACAAATTCAAATGACCAAAATCCAAAAGTTTAAACGTTTTAAACATTGGTAATTTGAATTTTGGATTTGTTTCGGATTTTTGTGCTTCGAATTTCGGTTTTGTTCTATCATGACCTTTTTTTCATCAGACAAGAGAAAATTTTTAGACTATGCGGTGTAAGAATTAAAAAATAAAATTCAAGGACCTTTTGGGGTATGAAAAGATATTGGCTTTTGGCTCTTTCCTTTTTTGGAGTGGTTTTCCTGGATATCGTAACCAAGGAATATATTATCACCCATTTCCCTTTGTATTATTCCAGGACGGTAATTCCCGGCCTCTTTAACCTGGTTCATATCCAGAATAAAGGGGTGGCCTTTGGAATCCTGGGAGGATCGGCCCCGGTCTGGAGAGATATATTGCTGCTTCTGTTCCCCATTGTGGCCATGTCCGGTATTCTGATCTTTGCCTTTTGTTATCCTCAACATAAAACAGGAACCCTTCTATCTTTAGGGGGAATTCTTGGAGGGGCCATGGGTAATTTGATTGACCGCCTCCGTTTTCGGGCGGTCATTGATTTTTTGGATCTCTACTGGGGGAAATATCACTGGCCGGCCTTTAATGTAGCCGACTCGGCCATCACTCTTGGAGTTTTATTCCTGATCTTCGGCTATATGCAAATGGAAGAGGCTTGAAAGTGTTCCCGATTCTCTTTCATTTGGGAGGTTTTACTGTTTACAGTTACGGCCTTTTTATTGCCATCGGGTTTTTGTTGGGCATAGGACTGGCTCTCAAGGGGGCTCGTCAAAAAGGGATCCCAAACGAAAAAATCCTGGATCTTTCATTTTATATCATCCTTTCGGCCATCCTAGGGGCCCGAATCCTATATGGTTTAATCCATTATCCACGTTACCTTGAACACCCCCTGGACTTTTTCAAGGTTTGGGAAGGGGGCCTGGTATTTTATGGGGGTTTGATCCTTTCCTTCCTGACCGGATTCTGGTTCATCCGCAAGCAGAAACTCCCTTTCTGGGAAACGGCCGATCTGCTGGCCCCATCCATCGCTATTGGACAGGTGTTCGGCCGCCTGGGCTGCTTTGCTGCCGGTTGCTGCTTTGGACAGGAAACGAACCGGATATGGGGAGTAACTTTTACTCATCCCGATTCCCTGGCCCCGACAGGCATTGCCTTACATCCCACACAACTCTATGAATCCCTGATCGCCCTGATCATTTTTTTTATTTTATGGTTTCTTAAAGATAGACCGGGTTTTTCTGGACGGATCCTCCTCTATTATCTTTTCTTATACGGCCTCGGGCGTTGGGCGTTGGAATTTTTCAGGGGAGACAACCGGGGATCCCTTTTAGGCGGAGGTTGGTCCGATACGCAGTATATCAGTATTTTCCTGGTCTTTTTTTCAATAATCATGGCTCGTCATTTAAAAAACAGAAAAACCCGTACCAGTTAAAAAAAACTTGCTAATTTTATTTGGTTATATTAGACCTCTGTTTATTGGTTTTAAATTCGAAACAAATTTAGACACCAAAATTCCAAATGTTTTTGTTTCGGTTATTTGAACATGGACCGCGAGCGAATTACCATATAATAGAAATTTTCCCTGCATGGAATTCCTCTTTCAACGGGACTGCACATTGGTGCAGGGAGATTCCATTTGGGAAATTCAGACTTGTCTTGGATTTCCTGCTTCGAATTAAAGTTTTTTCTAACATGACTCTTTTTTGCATGAGACTTAGAAAAAATTTCTCAGATCAAAAAAAAGAATGAATCCACTTGAAAAAGGGGGGGCATTTTGGTTATCTTAGAAGAACTAAGATACAGCAAGGACCATATCTGGGCCCGCTTGGATGACGACAATCGGATCACCCTCGGGATAAGTGATTATTCTCAGGAAGAACTTGAAGAGGTTTCCGGAATTACCCTCCCCGAAGAAGGGGATGAAGTAGTCAAAGACGAGCCCTTTGGTTCCATAGAATCTCAAGGCGAAATCATCGATCTCTTTTCTCCCTTGAACGGAGAAGTTGTCGAGATTAACCAAGAACTCCTGGACTCTCCGGAAATCATTAACGAAGACCCTTATCAAGACGGTTGGATCATCCGGATAGATGTCCCGTCTACCACGGATTATAACGAAATGATGACAGCCGAAGAATATGAGGAATACCTCAAGGAGATAATCGGGGAGGAGCCTATAGAAATAGAAGAAGAGGAGGAAGAGGAAGAAGAATAATTTTTTGGGGTCTTGCCGGGGAATCCTGAAACCCGGCGGTATTTTTTGGGGAACCCATCCCCTTTGGAAACTATATTGAAGCTCCCTGCGCCAAGACTTCAGCGAGCCCATCGACAAGCTCTGGGCCTTGAGTTCGTCGAAAAGGCCCAGTCGAGTCGGTGCAGTCCCGACTTGGCGGGACGGGAAATGCGCTCGCAGTCCATGTTCAAATATGCCGTGGAGGCATTCGTCAATCAGGCATTATCAGCCATCCTTTTCTTCTTACGGTCATGATTCATTGGGCTTTAAAGGCTTTTAAATGATTTCCTCACCCTCTTTTCATACTCAAACGGAACTCTTCCAATGAAATGACCGAAAGTTGAACCTAATAGATCAGACATCTTGTCTGATATGCAGAAAGTGAATCCTATGTTTTCGTTCATCAACCAAAACGACATACTTTCCATGGTCTGGAACGCCGGGGCCATGGTCAAACTGGTCCTTTTTTTGCTTTTGTCCTTTTCGATCCTTTCATGGTCAATTATTTTTATGAAATACCGGATCATCCATAGGGCCAGAAAGGAAACCAATCTCTTTCAGGAGATCTTCTGGAAGAGTAAAAGCCTGGCCGTAGCCTACACGGAATCCAAAGACCTTCGTTACAGCCCGGTAGCCGAGGTATTTCGTGTCGGTTATCAGGAACTGGGAAGGCTTTATAAAATGCAGCAGGAAACCGAGGAAACCAGCCAGAGGGAATCACCGGATATTATGTCCACCAGCCTGGTTCGATTTGACAACATACCAAGGGCGCTGCGGGCGGCCATGAATTCTCAAGTCACTCGTTTGGGTTATGCCCTGACCTTCCTGGCCACTACGGGAAATACCGCCCCTTTCATCGGGCTCTTCGGCACGGTGTGGGGAATCATGAATTCCTTCCAGAGTATCGGTCTCCGGGGGGGGGCCAGTCTGGCCGTAGTCGCCCCGGGGATCTCCGAGGCCTTGATCGCTACGGCCGCCGGGTTGGCGGCCGCAATACCCTCGGTAATTTTCTATAACCATTTTTCCAACCAGGTCCGGGTCCTGGAATCGGAGATGAATAACTTTTCTTCTGATTTTTTAAATATTATCGAGAGAGATCAATATCGAAGGGCCGGGTTAAAGAAATAAGGAACTGAATTTATGGATGTCGGCGGCGGCGATAGAAAATTAATGTCGGAGATCAATGTAACGCCCCTGGTAGACGTTATGTTGGTCCTGCTGATCATCTTTATGGTGGCCGCACCGATGATGATGCAGGGCATGGATGTTCAGCTCCCCCAAACCCAATCCAAGGCGATCCCATCCCAGGATGAACGGCTGGTAATCACTCTGAATAAAAAACAGGAAATCTATATTAACGAATATCGGGTCAGCCGGCAGGAACTGCAGGAAAAATTAAAAATCCTTTACCAAAACAAAAGGGAAGGAGAGATTTTTTTAAGGGCTGACCGAAGTCTTCCCTACGGCTTTGTCGTTCAAATCATGAGCGATATTAAAAATTCCGGGATTGAAAAATTAGGTATGGTTACCGAACCGGGAGAAGAAAAGAAATGACCGCCAAGGCGTTTTTCCCCTGGAAAGACCCCTCTTGGGAAAAACAATGGACAAAAATGATTTTCATATCTCTTGGACTGCATCTTTTCACCCTGGCCCTTTTCCTGAATATCTTTCCCAGGGGCGGATCGGTCAAGAAATTGGAGTCGGCCTATATCGTTGATCTGGTTTCTTCCCCCGGTGGGGGTCCGATCGGTACTAACCCAAAAAAAGCAGAACCCATCACCACCCCCGCCCCCCCTCGAGTGGAGCCCAAACACGTCCCCTTACCCAGACCGGTTCCAGAAAAGCCTCTCCAAGTTCAAGATCAGTCTAAGACACTGGATCAGGCCATGGAACAATTAAGAAAAAAAGTGCAGCAGGAAAAATCCCTGGAAAAGACCTTAAGCAGGCTGGAAGACAAATTAAAGGATGAACAGGCCCTGGAAAAGGCCATGAGCCAAATCGAGAAGAAAAAACAGTCGTCCTCGACCACCATGCCAGGAACAGGCCCAGGCGGACCGGGGAGCATTACTTCTGCCCCATCAGGGTCTCAGGATGGTTCGGGGATTCAATTCCAGTTGTATTATGCCTCCCTGCTAAGTCAGATTAAAAGAAATTGGGGACTGCCTGAAGGGCTGTTAAAAGGAAGGGACATATCGGCCGTAATCATGATTCAGGTCAGCCGGAGCGGACGCATCGAAGATTACCGATTCGATAGGAAATCGGGCATAGCCGCCTTTGACCAGGAAGTCGTCCGCACTTTAAAAAAATCCGACCCCTTGCCGGCGTTGCCCGAGGGATATCCTAAAAACATTCATGAAATCTTTTTAACCTTTCATTCCAAAGATCTGTCTGCTAATTAAATGTTCAAATCAATCCTGAAGTTTTATCTGATCCCGGGTCTGGTATTTATGGCCTGGGTTGTTTTTATGGCCCTCCCTTATTCCCTTCCCGCCGCCCGGGTTTATCTGGACGTCGATTCTCCTACTGCGAAGAAGATCCCGATTGTTATCCCCGATTTTAAGAACCAGGGAACTGTGGATGCCTTCCTGGGGGATTCGGCAGCGGTTCTGCTGATGCGGGATCTTGATTTTACAGGATATTTCCAAATGATCGACCCGAAGGGATTTCTGGGACGCCCCGATGAACCGGGATCCATCGATTTCAATGCCTGGACTTTGACCGGTGCCGATTTGTTGGTCAAAGGTTCTTATCGTTTGGAGGGGGCCGAACTCAGGATGGAGATCCGGCTCTATGATCTTCTCCAAGGCAGATCCATACTGGGAAAGGAATATATCGTTTCTTCCCGGGACTACCCAAAGGCCATCCATCGTTTCGCTGATGAAATTCTTTTTCTTTTGACTGGAGAACACGGTCCTTTCCAAACCAGGGTCGCCTTTATCTCAACCACAACCGGTAATAAAGAAATCTACTCGGCTGATTTTGACGGAAAAAATTTCAGGCGATTAACCAACCACCACTCCATAACCTTGACCCCTCGCTGGTCCCCTCGAGGCAATGAGATTGCCTACACCTCTTATAAGGACGGAACCCCGGCCTTATATCTGCTCCCGGTTCCGGGATTACATCCCACCAGGGTTTCCAATCGTCCCGGGGTCAATATCACCCCGGCCTGGCACCCGGATGGGGAATCCCTGGCTGTGGCCTTGAACCATAAAGGCAACTCCCAAATCCTCCATTTGAACCGCAGCGGCACCGCCATTCAGAAATTAACCCAAAGCTGGGGCATTGATGTCTCTCCAAGCTGGTCCCCGGACGGGAAGCAATTGGCCTTCGTCTCCAACCGCTCCGGAAGCCCCCAGATTTATATTTTAAATGTCAGCACCCATGAAGCAAGGCGGTTGACGTTTCAAGGCAATTACAACGTCGGGCCGGCATGGTCCCCCAAGGGCAACCTGATCGCCTATGCCGGCAGGATTGGAAGTCAGTTCCAGATTTTTACTATTGCTCCTTCCGGGGGGGAACCGCAACGACTGACCTCTTTGGGGAACAACGAGTCTCCGGACTTCTCTCCGGAAGGCTGGATGATTATTTTTACTTCCAACCGGCATGGTAAGTCGGCCGTCTATGTCATGAATTCTAATGGGGCCAATCAAAAACGGATTACTTTTTTGAATGGGGAGCAGTTCAGTCCTTCCTGGTGTCCCAAAAAATTTGAGGAGTAATAATTTTTTATTTATGATATTATTTTTTTATTTTAGCTATAATTCCATCCTAAAATAAGCTACAATCATATTAATACGTTTGGGTTTTGAAATGGTTTTGATTTAAAACTCAGGTTCTTGATCGGTTGAAATTTTTTCAATTTTCGTAATTTTTTTCAATAAGGAGGATGGCGCTGTGAAGGCAAAACAAACCGGTTTTTGGGTATTGATCGTGATTTTTGTCGTTTCCGGGCTTTTCTTGACCTCCTGCACCAAAAAGGATGTCAAAAGCGAAGGGATTGTATCCACCCCACCCACCGCCAGGGATGACGAGGCGGAAAAGGCCAAGAAACGGGTGCGTATTAAAGAACAGGAACCATCCGAACAGGAATTAAGGGAAAGGGCCCTTAAAGAAGAAGAGGCTAGACGTTTGAAGGAAGCGGCCGAAAAAGCCCGTTTTGAATCTGAGGACATCTATTTTGAATTTGATCAGTATATCCTTTCGGATTCGGCCAAAGGAAATTTAAATAAAAAAACCCAATGGTTAAAGGACTTCCCTGCGGCCAAGGCCTTGATCGAGGGCCATTGCGATGAAAGGGGAAGCGCCGAATATAACCTGGCCCTGGGACAGAAAAGGGCTGATTCGGCCATGCAGTACCTGGTCTCCATGGGAATCAGCGCCAACCGACTTTCAACCATCAGTTATGGTAAGGAAAAACCTGTGGATACCGGTTCTACTGAGACAGCCTGGGCCAAAAATCGCCGGGCTCATTTTGTTTTGAAATAAACAGGCGTTAGACTGAATTAGTTCGGAGTGATTAGTTTGGAGTTTGGCGTAGTTGGTTCGGAGCAAAAAAAAATCGAATTGACAACTCCCAACTCTGACCTTGGGTTACACTGCCCTTGAACCCTTTTGTAGTTGGAAAGGGAGGTTTAAGCGTGAAGATAGTATATCGGCTGATGTGGATTGGCCTTCTTTCCCTGGTTCTGACCGGTTGTGCCGCCAGGGACGACATTATCATCCTGGCTAACAGAACCTCCACTTTGGAACGAAACCTGTTTCAACTAAGGGATTCGAACGAAGAAACAAAAACTGCCTTTCAAGAGACAAAAAGCGCTCTTTCCAGACGGTTGGAACAATCGGAAAAAAAGATCGATTCCCAGTTGCAGCCGGTCCTCCAAAATCAAGCCAATTCCACGATCCAGTTTGAATCCCTCAAAGCGGAAATTCAAATCCTTCAAGGCCGTATCGAAGTCTTGGAACACAGCCAAAAAAAGGAGCGGGCGCAGTTAACTGAATCTCTATCCAAGGATCTGAAAGACCTCCAGGCCCGACTGCAACTTCTGGAAAAACCGCCTCCTCCTCCACCCCCTCCGCCTACGCCAATCGACTCGGGGGCTAAACCGGAAAAGGCCAAAGAAATAACCCGCGAAGCCAAAGAAGATCAGAAGGGAGTTAAAGAGCCGGTCAAGGAAAAAGAGAAGACCAAGGCAACACCGGAAGAGATCTACGAGGATGCCGATGCCTTGTTAAAAAAACAGGCCTATGAGGGGGCCAAAAAAAAATTTGAAGACTATCTAAAGAAGGCTCCCAAAGGAAACAATGTTGAAGAAGCCCGATTCGGGTTGGCCGAATCCCTTTACGGAGTAAAAGAGTATGAAGAGGCCATTCTGGCCTATCAGAAATTGATCAAGTCCTATCCTAAAAGTAAGCTTATCCCAGAAGCCCTGTATAAACAGGCCCTGTCTTTCATCAACCTGAAAGATACCGGCAGTGCCCGGCTCCTTCTAGAAAAAATCATCAAGGAATTCCCCAAGTCCAGCCGGGCCAAGCTGGCCCATAAAAAATTAAAAGCCCTTTAAAGGGTATTTTTCTCAAGCCTGAACCATATGGACCGGCCGATAATTTTTTTGACAAATTAGCTGGTTATGCTATATAATTTCCTTCAGTCTTTTCAGTCTTAATCTTTCAAATACCCTTCCCTAAGATCTTGAGGAGATTCATGGTCCAGCTCCATATCTCAAAAGATCCACTCAATAAAACACCCATTTCCGGTAAGATTCAGATGGTGCCCCAGGTTCTGACCCTCAGATGGAAACAGGATCAGGGTGTGTTTAAATTGAACGGAACACTCCTAAGCATAGAAATCAGGTGTTGAACAAATTAATTAAAATAATAATATCAATTAAATAGGGTATATTTTATTATTTTTAAAATAATCAATATTAATACTTCTTTGTAATTGAAAAGAAACTATTCAATATATTGTTGGGCGAGGTAGCACTATGACAGCGTTCGCATTCTTGAACGTGGACAACCCGTGGATCGCTTGGTTGGTGTATCGCGGAGAGATGGTTTCGCCGAAAGCGGCGAACGCGCGGGGTCTGAGTATTTGGCACGCCTATTATCTGATCGATGCAGCACATGCACGTCAGAGGACCGCCTATTACCAGATGGAGATGGCCATTGAGGATGTCCGACGCGACTTGTTTCCAGCTAAAGTGAGCAGACTGTCCGGTCTATATTTTTTCGAGGATGCTGAAAGCGCCAAGCGTGCTGGACAGCGATGGGACGGGAACTTCCGTGAGGAGCACCTCGCAGAGATCGAGATTGTCGGCACTCCACAGATTTCCCTCTACGACTCGGAGTGGATTACGCATCGAATGGGTTCCAGTGATCGGTCATGGGTTTCGAGCTATTTATCAGGATCCCAGATGGGAGAGAGTCCACTTTGGGAGTTGCTGGTTGAAGGACGAGGCTTCGTACTTGGCACTCTTGTCAGGGAGCGCGCGTACGAAACAGTCAAGCGGACTTGGCCGGGGTCGCTTGGCTTGTTGGAGCTCTCCAGAGTGGCTGTCGAGTTGGACTCCGACCTTGGTTTGATCTGTCCGTTTCTCACGATCGAGTCGGACAAGGTGCGCCTGACTCTTCAGCTCAGCTTCGCCGATGCGAAAGATCCCGCTTTCCTTGAGAGGTTCTCAAAATACAAAGGCCCGAAGAACACGCGGGACCTCAATGCGTCGGCCTCGTTGGTAGTTCCGGACCTTACGCATCACTTTGTCGAGTTCAGACTATGATCGCCCAACAAACCAGATGCAGCGAACCCGGCGATGACGCTTCAGTTGCATATCCGGAGCCAGTAACGCCGGGTCGCTGATCTGGGACGTTGGCGCCGCATTAACAACATCGACAAGGGAAATATCTGTGAAAACCCCAATACTAACAACTGATCGATTGATTTTGAGACCTGTCACTCTATCGGATGCACCAGCAATTCAAAAGTATTTTAACAACTGGAATATTATTAAAAACTTGACTACTGACGTTCCATGGCCCTATCCCGATGATGGCGCTGAATATTTTTTAAAAAATATTGCCTTGCCGAAAGTGGCAGAAGGATCGTCACAAATGTGGGGTATTTATATTAAAGATTGCCTAGACGAACTTGTAGGAATCATTGAATATCATTTTAACAACGATCTTGGTGGAGGAAATAGAGGATTCTGGCTTGCCGAACCTTTTTGGGGAAAGGGATATATGAGCGAAGCGGTTACAGCTGTGCAAGACTACCTTTTTTTTGAACTGGGCATTAATCGTATAATTGTCGTTAATGCGAAAAGTAATATCGGCTCACGTCGCGTA
>MGQB01000004.1:0-72702 GCA_001797675.1 Deltaproteobacteria bacterium RBG_13_43_22
AGGTCATTAAACGAAAAGCCTATGGTTTTCATGATCTGCGTTACTTTTCTTTGAAAATCTTTCAGGCTTTCGCCAACTAATTGGGAGATGATCCAAATATTTATAATTCCAATAAATATATTAAATATTTTCATACTCCACCTCCCCCTTGAGATGGAGTATTTTAACTTATTTTCACTTTAAAAAATATGATTCTTTTATTTAATTAACCCATTATGAACTAAGTCAATAGGCATTTCAATAAATTGTCCAAGCCCGACTTAATATCAGCATGAGGTTATCACCCCTCCACCTCTTTTACACAATAGATTTTACATTAGCGATAAGGTATCCTGGAAGCATGAACGATGGGAAAGAACTCTGCAAAGACAATGGATGAAAATAGGTTTTCTTATGAATGGGTAGAGACCGCTCCGCGATTGAAAGAGATTGCCCGGATTCTGGGTCAGGCAGAGATCATCGGGGTCGATCTGGAATCGGACTCCTTGTACCACTACTACGAAAAGGTATGCCTCCTGCAGATCGCCACGGAATCCGCCTCTTATGTTCTGGATCCCCTGGTGCTAAGGGACCTTTCCGTTTTACACAACGTTTTCTACAATCCCGGGATCCGCAAAGTATTCCACGGGGGGGATTATGATATCCGTTCTCTGTACCGGGACTTTCGGCTCGAAGTGAACAACCTCTTTGATACCCAGTTGGCCTGTCAATTTCTGGGCCTTCGGGAGACCGGGCTGGAAGCGGTGCTGCGAAACCGGTTCCAAGTGGAGCTGAATAAAAAATTTCAGCGGGTCGATTGGTCCCGAAGACCTTTATCTCTGGAAATGGTGGAATATGCGGCGATGGACGGCCAGTACCTGATCCCCCTGGCCCGTAAGCTGGAAAGGGAACTGGAAGAGAAGGACCGGTTATCCTGGGTGGAGGAAGAATGCCTATTCATGACTAAGGTTCGCTTTACACCCCCCAGCCTTGCCCCGCTATACCTTAAAGTAAAAGGGGCAAGCAACCTGGCTCCCAAGAGTCTTGCCGTTCTGGAGGTCTTGTTGGAAATCCGGGAGGCCCAGGCCCAAAAGTCGGATCTTCCTCCTTTCAAGGTGATTCGTAACGAACCCCTTCTGGAATTGGCCATAAAAAAACCTTTAAACCTGGAAGAAATGGAAACCGGGAAAGCCCTGAGCCGGAAGGAAATCGACCGATATGGAACACTCCTACTTCGGGGAATTCACCGGGCCTTGACCGTTCCCGAAAAAGACCTTCCGGTGTACCCCCAGGAAGCCAGACCTGATTGGCCAAAGGCCGCGCGCAACAGGATCAAAGCACTAAAAAACTGGCGGGATCGGCGGGCGAAAGAATTGGTGATGGAGCCTGGAATCCTTATAAATAACACCCTGATCAATGCCTTGGCCTTGAAAAATACTCGGTCCCTAAAAGAGATGGAAGATATTCCTGGTTTGAAAAGATGGGTTAAGGATCATTTCGGCCGGGAGATATTGGCTGTTCAAACAGGCGAGAAAAAGGAATTAAGTTGGGAGTTAAATGGCCGAAAACAACCAAATTAAGATGGGCTTCAATCATTGGCTTATTCGCACGACTCTGGTCGTTATCCTCTATGAAAATGCATATACCAGGGATAGCGGGTAAATTCTTTGAATCCGAGGCGGAGGTAAATCGGTTCCCCGAAATGACTGGCCTGGAGAATAACGCAGGCAGCCCCCCTGCGGAAGGCCTCATTGGTAACCATAACCGTGCAGGCTTCTCCCAGTCCTTTTTTTCGGGCCGACTCAATGGTACCCACCCAGTAAATGCCGGCAATAGAGTGAGAAAAAATAATCATAGCGCAGGAAACAGGCTTTTGATTCCAATAAGCCACCGCCAGAAAGTTGTACGGTCTAAGCATTCTCTCCGGTGTTTCAAAGATTATTCCTCCGGTTTCAGCCGCCATTCCCAGGCTCTGATAGCTGGCAACGGCCACCGAAGCAAAATCAATAGCAGCGGACTTGTCCTCTATGGACTTGATGGTAAACTCAGCCGGCAGTTCCTTCATTCGGATCGGTTCCTGAATGGCCATTCCCGGAGATTGGGAGATTTGGACCATTTTCGTCGAACGACAGAGGTCTTCAAGATCGGAATCGATATGCCGGCGTATGTGTACGCTGTAGCCGAGATTTCTGGTGCCGAAATAGCCCCGGACTCTTTCCATAACTTCATCGGCCGGCGGCAGAGCCTGGTCACCTAAACGAATAGACGAATTGGTCAGCGGGGTTGAATCTCCCCCGGCAACCAACAAAAGATCATCTTGCTCGATGATCTCGCTGTGGGTCTTCCAGCGTGCTATTTCCCGCAAGGATTCCGCTAAATTTAAATCGGCCAGATAGATCAGATCTTGGTTGGTCATGTTTTCTCCTAAACTGAATACGAACCTATAATTGTATCTTCCCTGCGACCACTTCGGCCATTTTTTCTTCCGGCACCTTTTCAAAGTCGATCATCGGTCCGGAGATCAGGACCCATTGCCGGGCCAGGGTCTTTACTTCCGGTCGGTTGGCACAGGCCACCGGACATCCACAAATCAAAATCCCCTTTTCCCAGGGAATCATCGGTTTGTCTGTTGACAGTTTGAATCCCTGAGGTAATAATTTTTCAATTTTCTGAACCAGGGCCGTTCGATCAATAAAGGGGTTGCAACCTCCACAGTATTTCAGCCCTATCATCCTAAAGTTACCTGCCAAGGTCATTCACAGTCATATTTCGAGCTTCGGATTTCGGATTTTGTCGAGTCCCTGCTATAAATCAGGCCCTCTGGCCTTAGACCAAAGCCAGCCCCTTTGGGATTGGAAATTTACTCCTTGATTCCGGCAATGTTTTTGGCCAGTTTTTTCTTGTGCTCCAGATTGCCTTGACGGGCAATCATAATCCGTTGGGCCTGTGGAGAACCGGCCCCGTGCATGGACTCGGTCCGGTAGCCCACCGCCGACGTTCCCAGGGTGAGGTTTTCAACCAATCTTAAGATGCGGCAGCGCTCCTCCGTTGAAATCGAGGCCACCCCCTTGAAATATTTTTCCACCATCTTGCCGATTTTCGGATGACACAAGTCCTTTTCCGAGGCCAGAGTAACCATGAGGCCGCCGGCGATATCCTCGGCCAGGCGGGCGATCTCGTAAGGAAAACGGGTAACATTCTGCTTACAAACGTTGGCCAGCAAGAGGTTAATTAAATAGGTGCCGGAGGCTGTTTTGTGACCTTCCGCCGAACAGGCAATACCGCAGGCATACAGGGTTTCGTTCAGATGGGTCATCTCAATCAGTTTATCCTTGATATGAGACGCCTTGGCCGCCCCGTTGTAATCCGCGGCCACAGCCGCGGCCCCAATGAGCACATCCCCCACACCGGCCTTGCATCCGCCGTAACTTTGCCGATGATACCCGGCGAACCGTTCCACTAAAAGACCGCTGTATTCATGTTCCCCGCACATCAGAACCTGTTCCCAGGGAATGAAAAGATCGTCAAAGACCATAAGCGCTTCATGACCGCCGAAGCGGGCGTTTCCCACATCGATTTCGACGCCCTCCAGTTTTCGGGTGTCGCAGGACTGGCGGCCATAAATGTAGGTGATGCCTTTGGCATCCGCCGGGGCCACGAATGATAGGGCATAATCGGTATCCTCTTTTCTCATGGCCATGGTTGGCATAACCAATATCCAATGAGAATTGACAGCCCCGGTCTGGTGGGCTTTAGCGCCGCGGACCACGATACCCTGTTCGTTTTTCTCGACGACATGTACATAAAGATCCGGGTCGGCCTGTTGGCTGGGCGACAGGCTGCGGTCTCCTTTTGGATCGGTCATGGCCCCGTCTACGGTCAAATCCTCTTCCTGCATCATCCGTAAGAATTTAATGAAACGGTCATGATATTGGGTGCCCAATTTTTGATCCATTTCAAAGGTGACGCTGTCAACCGCGTTGATGGCATCCATGCCGACACAGCGCTGGAAGCAGGAGCCGGTTTGTTGTCCCAGCAATCGTTGCATCTTGACTTTCTTGACCAAATCTTCGGTGCTCTGGTGAAGGTGGCAGAATCGGTTGATCTTCTTCCCGGTCAGATGGGAGGTTGCGGTCATCAGGTCCTCATGCTTGGGATCCTGGGCCAGAGTATAAGTCATTTTCACCGAATTCATCGAGGGCCGGATGATAGGATGATCCACCGGGTTTTTTACCTGTTCACCCATGAGGTAAATTTTGAAATTCATTTTACGCAGACTTTCTTCATATTGTTCCGGTGTCTTAAGGGCCATTTGATTTCCCTCCTTTGAAAAAAGGTTCAAGGTAAAAGGCCTGCACCTGCAGGCCCGCAGGGGCAGGAGGTTCAAGTAAAACCTTACACCATACACCGTATACCTTAAACCGGTAGGTTTTCCTTTTATATCTTCTCAACAATAAAAGCGTGGGCGGGACCGCCGCTGGCGCAAAGAGCGGCACATCCGTATCGGACCCCGCGCCGCTTCATTTCGTGGATCATTGTTATAATGAGCCTTGCCCCTGTTGCGCCAACAGGATGTCCCAAAGCGATCCCTGAACCCAGGGCATTCAAGCGGTCCAGAGGAACCTTTAATTCCCGATTGACCCCCAGAACTTGGGCGGCAAAGGCTTCATTGAATTCGAAATAATCGATATCCTCCTGTTTAAGACCTGCAAATCGCAAGGCATTTCGAACTGCCGGAACAACGCCCATGCCCATAATCCTTGGCTCCACCGATCCGGGTGCCGAAGCAACGACCCTGGCCAGGGGTTTGATTCCCTTTTTTTTTGCCGTTTCCGAATCCATCATAATCAAGGCCGACCCTCCATCATTCAGGCCAGAAGCATTACCCGCCGTTACCGTGCCATCTTTTTTGAAGGCCGGTCTCAATTTGGCCAAAGCCTCCAAACTGGTGTCGGGCAAGGGATGCTCATCCGTATCAAAAACAACCATCCCCTTTCTGGTCTTGACCTCGACCGGAATGATTTCATCCTTGAACCGTCCCTCTTTTATGGCCCGGCAGGCCCGCTGATGGCTCATCAGGGCGAATTCATCTTGTTCTTCCCGGGTGATTCCATATTGGTCGGCAATATTGTCGGCGGTAATGCCCATATGATAGCCGACGAAATCGCAGATGAGGCCGCCTTTCATAAGACTGTCGGTGATTGATTCGGCATTGCCTAAACGATAACCTTTCCGGGCCCCAAAAAGAAGATAGGGTGCATTGGTCATACTTTCAACACCGACGGCAGCACCAATATCGATTTTCCCCAGCATGATTTCCTGGGACAAAAGCTCGGCTGCCCTCATAGAAGAAGCACATTGCTGGTGGACGGTGAAGGCTGCCGACTCGACCGGACAATCCGATTTCAGGGCGACATGTCTGGTTGTGTTTCCCGGCGAACCGGCCTGATTGCATTGACCTCCAATCACTTCCTGGATCAATCCCGCATCAATACTTGCCTTTTCCATCGCGCCTTTTAAGGCGATGACCCCTAAATCGACGGCACTAAAACTTTCCAAAGAACCCTGATAATTCCCTATGGCGGTTCTTGCCCCGCTGACGATAACTACCTCTCTCATCGCTGTCCCTTTCTTATAAGAATTATTTAATATGGTTCTTCTCCCAATTAGTTGGGAGAAAGAGGTCGAAGATTCAAGGATTCAAGAGTTCAAATGATTGATTTTTATATAAAGGTTTTGTTTAAGGATCGTTAAGGATATTAACTGAGGGTTTCTAATACCAGGTATTAAATCCACCTGAGGCTAGACCGGAATTCAAGAGTTAAATATCTTCTTGCTGCCTTGGTTGTTTGCTGGTCTCTTAATAGAAGTCTTCAATTGAATACCCTGTGCCAAATCTTAAATCCCTTGTCCTATTCTATGTATTTCACTTGAGTCCTTGAATCCTCAAATCCTTCGATCATCGCCAACTCTTTTGGAGATGAGTCCTATTTTATAACATGTTATCTTTTTCAGATCAATACCAGAGGGGCGTATCCCCTTCCTTTTTGACAACGGCCTCAGAAAGAAATCCGATTTATGAGGGATTGAGGGGAAAACTGTCAGGGGGAGGTCTTTTGCTCAACCGCCTTTCTAAACCGTTCCTCCTGGGCCTGATAATAGGCCCGGTTGGACGGATTTTCGGCCAGCACCTGCCGGGCAATCTGGAGGGCTATATCCGGGCGACCGTTGGCCAGATAGGCCTCGGCCAGGGTATCCAGGATCATAGGATCGGGTTTCAAGGCCGCTGCCTTCCTGGCCAGAACCAGGGCCTTGGCGGGCTGAAAAAGCCCCGGGTCTTTACTGGTGGCCAACAGCCAGGCCAGATTATTTAAGGACAGATAATGGTTAGGCTCTTTTTGCAAAATTTTTTCGTAAGTCTCCTTGGCCTGCTGAAAACGTTTCCCATCATGATAGATCATGGCCAAGGCCATCAGTATTTTGGTATCTCCGGGGCGTGAGAGAAGTTCTTTGCTCAACAGGGATTCTAAGACCTGAGGATCCGTAGTAATCCCGGTTGAAACCCAGATCCGTTCCTTAACCCCATATAAACTCAACCCGACCAGCAGGAAAAAAAACAGGCCCACCGACCAAATAATTTTTCTATCATGCCTGCGGGCCAGCCCGGGATAACGGGCGGCTCTTTCCAAGAAGGTCACACGTTGGGCAATACTGAAATGGTGCCAACTGGGGAGATTCCGGCTTTGCCCTGAAGAAAAACCGATTTTTTCCAGAGACCGTATCAAGGGCTCGGGAGACCCCAGGACCTTCAGGGCGAACAGGTCGGCCTGCCTTTCAAAATTACGCATAAAAAAGCCGAAGAGGAATCGAAAATAAAGGATCAATCCCAAGGCCATGGGGAGCACCAGCAAAGCGGAAGACAGATCCTCCGAAAAGTGATCCCAGGAATGGAGAAAATCAAGAAAAGCCGGATACCGAAAAAGATGGCTGGAAAGCCACTGCGATAAAAAGACCACCAGCAAGACGTAGCCGGCGAAAAACCCGAGATAAAAAAAAAGATGTTTTTTCCGAATGTGGCCGATTTCATGGGCTACGACTCCCTTTAATTCTTCCGGTTCCAGGAGGTCCAGCAATGCCGGGGTGATCAGCAGATAGCGAAAACGTTTGATCAGGCCCATGACCCCGGCGGTCAGCATACTGCCCCCGAATGCCGGCCAGAGAAAAATTTGCTGAAAGGGAGAACCCATCTCCTGACAGAAGGCCGAAAGCATTTCCCGTTTGGGCCCTTCCGGAATGGGCCGGCACTGCCACCAGGTTTTGATCAGAAAGGGGAAAAAAATAGACAAGACGGCCAAAAAGGCCAAGACATAGGTCATTTCACCAAGGGGTTGATTCAGAAAGGCGCGCAGCTCAGGAGAGGATACCAGTCCAATAAGGTCCGATAACAGGGTAATTAATAGCCAGGGGAATAGAATAGGCAAATTAAACTGGATCTGGGATCTCAGATAAGTGCCCCTGGCCTGGGAGGATCGGAAGATCGATTCCTGGGCCGGATAACCAAAAATCCAAATCAAAACCACATGGAGTAAATAAAGGGTGATGCCTACAACCCCTTCCAAGGAAGAAAAAAGGCCGGTCCCCGGGATCAAGGCCACCAGGGATTTAAAGTTCAACAGGTAGATCTCAGAAGCAAAAAAGATCAGGGACAGGATCATCAGGTATTGGGTGGTCTGCTGATGCCCCCGCTGTAAGTGATAAGAATCCCTCTGATTATGGAGAGACAGGAAATAAAGCCGGTGAAACCGTCTCCAGGTTTCCAGTCCAAAGACGGTCAGAAAAAGTAAGATAGCGCCGGCATTGATCCAAAGATCAACGACCGGCAGTTTCGGACCCAGGGAGCGGGTATGATAAATCAACAGGGCCAAAATAAAAAAGATAATGTTCGTGAACATAAGTATCCGCAAGATTACCGATAAGTCGGAAAGATGTCAAGAAAAGGTGCTGGAAAGAGGTCTTGACAAAAAAGGTGCGACTGTTTATCATAATTTGTCAAAAAGGTTATAGAATTCGACACCCTATTCACGATCATGATGAATCCGACTTATCGGGTACCGATACGAAAAAACAAAAGACCCGCCCAGTACGATCAATTTGAGGCCACCGAGCTTTATTGTCCACGATGCCGTCAGGCCATGCCGGTACGAAAAAGGCTCCTTTTGGTTCTGCCGGAAGGGGACAAGTATGAATATCTTTGCGCTGCCTGTCTGACCGCGGTGGGCGACAAGATCGAAAAAAACACTGAAGGGATTACGCTGGTTCGACCCTGACATTACTTTGGACTGATAGGCAATTGGGGTCCAAGAGTTTGAGATTTAGGTCTTTTGTAACTCAAATTCAGAGTTCGGGGTTCAGAGTTCGGAGGGACAGGTATATACTTCAAACTCCGAACTGAATATTCCGAACTCTTAGGACTCTTGGACTATGATCTATTGCCCGCTTTGAATCCTTTTTCATGCTGCGCAGTGATCCAACGGCTCATGGTTATTTTTTATGGCGGACAGCAGTCCTACGTTGATATCTATTCATAAGGCCCCATTTTTGGCGGCCTTTTTTATTCTCCTAAGCCTTTCCGCCTGCAATCTTTCTTGGGTAACCGACCCGGCCTCCGACTATATTAAGAAAAAAACCGGAATTGAAATCAAGGTGGAAAGGGTTTCTCTTGGGGTTCGTCCTTTTCATCTGGAAACCGAAGGGATTCAACTAAATTTTAAAAAAGGCCCTGTATCCTGGGACGTAAAGGTTCCGGAACTGCTGATTTCCTTTGGCTGGACCCTTTCCTGGGAGAACCTCCCTTGGCCGAAGATCTATATTGAGAAAGTCTCCATAAACCATCCGTTGGTATTGATTCGACTGCCGGAACCCAAAAAAATGATTGAGTGGGTTGAATGGGCAAAAGAAATCCCGGCAATCCGGCAAATTGAAGTGAACGACCTGAAAGGCCGGGTAGGGATCGGAGAAATGGATTTTCAGCTTTCTCCCGGGACCCGGATCTCGGGTTTTTTTTCTCCCGACCAAGGGGGAAAAATCGAATATCACCTTAAAGGTAAAGGTCTGCGAGGAGGGTGGATTTCAAGAGGGATAAAATTTCAGGCCAGATCCCAAGGCTCCTTTGAATTGTCCGATCTTCCGGACCAACCGAAATGGAAAGGATCTCTCACCCTGTCGGACGGCAACCTTATCTCCAGATTAGGAAAATTTGCTGAAATTTCAGGGACCTTTGGTTTTGTTTATCAAAACCACTTTTTTGAATTATCCACCTCGGCAGTCCGGATGAATGAGATCCACTGGTTTAAAAACGACCTCTCTTTTCAGGGACAGGGGGCCATGGTTTTGTCCGGCTCTGTTCAAAAAAAAGAAATCGACAAGAAAGGCGATTTGTCCTCAAAGGCGGTTTTAGACTTTGAGGGACTAAATATTGATCTCAGGAAAGGGAAGCGGACGATCAAAGGCCGGGCCGACGGCCGGATCCAGATCTCCGGACCGGTTTCCAATCCTTTCTTAGAAGGAAGAGTTCGATCTGTAGAGACTGATATGGATCTTCCTCCGGTCCATACCCAGGGAATGGAAACGGAAATCCTGTTTGAAGGACAACTTCCCCGACTTTCTTTTTCCACGGTCAAGACCAAGGCAGAGCGAACTGACTGGCATCTTAAATCCGGCACCCTTACGGTTGTTAATCCGGAAGCCCACTTCTCCGCTCTTTTTAATACGGACAACCGGCAGATCCATTTAAAGGGCCTTGGATTTAAAACCGATAATTGGGGTGATTTGTCGGGCAGCCTTTTTTTCGACCTAAGCAAGGGGCCGGTTCCTCAGATCAAGGCTCGGGCCGAAGGGTTTCCTCTACCCAGACTATTAAGATATTTTTTCCCCAAGGCCACTAGTCCCTTTAACGAAGATACCCTCTGTCAAGGGATCACGGAGTGGTCCCAAGAGACAGCCGACTCTCCGGTCGTTTTTTCCACTTCTTTTTCCCCGGCCCCTTTTGCGTTTCACCTGTCGGGCGACGATTGGCAAGGAGAGGGCATAACGGCCCAAATAGACGTTGAGGGAAAATGGTTTTTCAGAGAAAAAAAGGTACAACTGGTTATAGATCAACAGGTATCTGGTGGGAGTCTTTCCCGACCCCCTTGGAATTTTAGGTTTGACCGGTATCCATTGAAGGCCCGATTTGAGGGAACGGCGGAAGGGAAGAATCAGAGTGGTTCCCTTACAGGGACCGTTGGACTTCATTACGACCCTTTGGGTGAGTTGATGTTTTCCGGGGAATGGCTTTTCGGATCCCCGTCCCGTTTCTTTGCAGGGTCCCTTGTGATTCAAAACCTTCCTCTTGAAAAAGGATTTCCTCTATTGGTGGGCGAGCCTCTATCCAAAGATCAGTCGTTTTGGAGCAAGGTATCTCTTCAGGGAAAGGTGAACGGCCGGCTTTCGATCATGAAAAAGGGCAAGACCTATGATCTACGAGGCCGGATCTTAGGGTCTGACCTAGATCTAACCATAAAAGAGCCTTCCTGGGCTTTAAAGGGGATGAACCTTGATCTCCCTTTTCATGTGTCCACCCTGGTCCCTGATCGGGGGAAGGGGTTATTCTCTGAATCGGGGTTCATCCAGGTGGATAATTTTGAAGGTCCTCGATTAGTCTTAAATAGACTCCATATCCCAGTCCTGGCCGGGACCAATCAGTTCGAGGTGCCTGATAGTATACAGATCCCTTTCTGGGGCGGGCATATGGTCTTAAATGCCTTCAGGCTTTCCGATCCTTGGGGGGATTTGAGGATAAACGCCGCCTTTTCCATGAAGGATGTGGATCTGGCCCAATTATTCAAACGACAAAGCGTTACCGGCACCCTGTCCGGTGACTTAGGCCCCATCCGGATGGATAAAGAAGAGGCCCGAATCGAGGGGAGCTTGAAGGCCCAGATCTTTGAAGGAACCGTGGAAGGAAAAAATTGGGTCATTCTTAGACCTTTCTCTTCTGACAGGAGCATCCAAGGGGATCTTTTTTTTCAACATCTTAATTTGGAGCCCATCACCCAACGCTTTTCTTTCGGGAAAATGACCGGCTATGTTCAGGGCCGGGTTTCGGGGCTGACTTTCTATCACAACCGACCGGAACAATTTCACTTGTCGATCAAGACCCAGGAAGTTCCTGGAGTTCCCAAATCCATTCATATCAAGGCCATTGAAAACATCAGTCTACTGGGGACGGGGTGGGGGGCGTTAGATGTCCTGCGTCAAGGGATCAATCGCTGGATCACCGAATACGACTACCGGGAAATAGGTCTGGCCTGTGATTTGCAAAACGACCGGTTCAATGTTCGGGGGACGATTGTCGAAGAGGGGACGGAATATCTGGTGCGAAAGCCGGGTTTTTTAGGCATTGATATCATCAATAAAAATCCAGATAATGAAATCAATTTTTCTGATATACTGGAGCGCATTCGAAGCATAAGGAAAAAACCTCCGGAAGGAACCTGAGATGAAAATAAAAGGAGTCTTTTTGATTATCCCCATATGGATTCTGAGCATCTTCATGGCTTGTGCGATGACCGTCAACCTCTATTTCCCGGCCAAGGAAGTTGAGAAAAAGGCCGGGGATATTGTGGATGATATTCGTAAAAAAGAACCTTCGGCCCCGGCAGTCCCGTCAGGTCCCCAAAGCTCCTTGAGACATCTTAATACCCTATTCACCTCCAATGGTCTGGCTTATGCTCAGAAGGAGGGCGGGGTGTCAAGCCCGGCCATTCAAAACTTAAAACAACAAATCAGAGAGCGCTTTCCGCGACTGGTCCCATTTTTTAAAAAAGGGGCCTTCGGAGAAGGGAAGACGGGATTGGTTGAGATACGCGACAACAAGGGACTCTCCCCGGCAGAAAAAAATGACCTGAAGCCGTTGGTAGAGGCTGAAAATCGGGATCGCCGGGCTTTATACCAGGAAGTGGCCAAGTCTATGAATATCTCTTCCGACCAACTCGGCAAGGTTCAGCGGATTTTTGCCGAGAAATGGCAAAAATCCGCTGAACGTGGTTGGTGGATTCAGAAACAAGACGGGCAATGGATTCAAAAGTAACCAGGCAATAGGCACGAGGCACCTGCGGACAGGCAGGGGCAATAGAGGACAGGGAAAACCTTATAATTGATAGCCCGTCACCCATTGCCTTTTAGCCCCATTCGAATCCTTTAATCAATTTCCATGTATCCTGGCACCCCAGTAGTATTCGTTACTCCTCCATCATCGTTAACCGGTTAGGTCAACGGCCCGGATCAGAGTGTGGGCAAAGTTTAGAAGGAAGGCCTCCTGGGCGGGCGTGGCATACTGAATGCAGTCACAACGAAGCCGCTCGCGGCAGCGAACAAGAAATTCAAATTTCACAAAGTCCTCCCCCGTCTCAATGGCCAGGTAATGAGGCCCGCAGGTTTTATGTTCCTCTTGGATCGGAGAACGCATCCCTTCCGGGATTTCCAGCCAGAATACTTCTTGCATGCCGGAGGAAACCGTCTTTTCTTTTAAATAGGCTTCGATTTCCTCCATTTGCCGGCGGGGAATTTCATCGACTAAAAACTGGCGCATCAGGATTGCCCTTGGCCGGCCTTTCTGGCCACGGAAAAAGCATCCCAGACCCCATAGACCCAGATCCCAAGAAGGAGTAATATCAGAACAAGCAAAATGCTCTTGTCCTGCTGGGACAAGGTTTGGGCTACCGTTGAAAGGGATTGGGTGTTTTTTCCGTCGGCCTCCAAAGGCAAAGCGAACAAGACCCTGTTGAGGTCATAAAGGACCTTGAAAAACAGGGCCAGGAACAACAACGAAACAGCGGCCAGCAATAAACCGGCTTTGCGAAATTGACGGTTGACTACCTGGCCCAGACCGGGCAGGACAAAAGCTGAGAGCAACGGGGCCAGAATAACCGGTTTCATTTTTTCTTAAAATTTCAAGCCTTTTTCCTTGTAAAATTTTGAGGCCCCCGGGTGAAAGGGGATCGGTGAACCGTCTACGGCATCTTCCAGGGTCAGATTATTGGCCTCCTTGTGGACGGTCACCAATTCCGGTTTGTGTGCGAACAAGGTTTTCAAAATATTATAGGCCAAAGCGGGATCCATTTTTTCATGGCAGATGAGGATATTGGCTACAGCTGCCACCGCCGTATCCACGGCGATTCCCGGATAGGTATTTTTAGGAATTTTACCTTTAAAATACACCGGACCGTACTTGGCGATCATCCGGCCCACCCCGTCCTCATGCCCGATAAGTTTAGCTTTGATACCCGGGGTGGCCGCCAAATCGAGGATGGAAGCGGTAGGCAAACCCCCGTCCCAGAAATAGGCGTCGATCTTGCGGTCCTTCAAGGCCCCGGCCGATTCTGTGGCTCCCAAACGGTCCCGGCTGATATCTTTTTCCGGATTGATGCCATAAGCCTCCAAAACCCGTAGGCCTTTGACTTCCGTTCCCGAGCCGGGCGCCCCGGTGGATATCCTTTTGCCTTTTAGATCAGAAACCGTATTGATGCCTTTCCCTTCCAGAGTAACAATGTGCATGAAATTGGAGTAAAGAACGGCCAGATTGCGGAGGGGGAGTTTTTCCTTGAATTTTCCGCTCCCCATATAGGCATCATGACCCGAATCGCCCATGACAAAACCCAGATCGGCCTTTTGGGCGGCCACTAATTTGCAGTTGTCAACCGAGGCGGCCGTAACCTCGGCCGTGACCTCCACTCCGGGAAGGTGTTTGGACAAAACTGCCGCCATTCCACCTCCATAAGGGTAATAGACCCCGCCGGTCCCTCCGGTCACAATGGACAGTCGTACCTTGGTCTGGGCCATGGCCAGGGTTGGAAAGCCGATGAGGCTCCCTAAGCCCATGGCACCGGAAATCTTTAAAAAATCCCTGCGATTCAAGAAACGGTCTTCTTCTTTCATAAAATAGCCTCCTTTTTGGTTATTTGGTAATATGATTTCCTTTGAATCCTGAAATCCTTGAACCCTCTGACCATCGGATAATCCCGATGGAAGGTGGTTTAGTGGATTTTTTTGTCATACTTGTCCCAAAAGGGATCTCGAAGGCCCTTTTTAAAGAGTTTGCCGGAACCGGTTCGGGGTAATTGGTCGAGAAAAGTGATCGACTTTGGGGCCTTATAATGGGCCAAATTGTTTTTACAAAACCGGATAATTTCTTCCTCCGAGGCTTGTTGTCCTTCTTTCAAAACCACAGCGGCATGGACGGCTTCACCCCATTTTTCATCCGGGATACCAAAGACTGCGGCTTCGAGTGTTTTGGGAAACCGGTACAAGACATTTTCAACCTCGGTGGAATAGACATTTTCCCCCCCGGTCACTATCATGTCCTTTTTCCGGTCCACAATATTGACGTACCCTTCTTCATCCATCACTGCCAAATCACCGGTATGGAGCCAGCCCTTTTTAATGGCCTCTTGGGTTTCTTCAGCCAGCTTCCAATATCCTTTGGTGATCGTATCTCCTTTAACAATAATTTCACCGACCTCTTGATCGTCCGGTCGCACCTCCTCTCCGTTTTCCCGTACTACCTTTAGGGAAACTCCGATAAATTCACGGCCGGTCTTGGCCTTGAATTGAAACTGTTCCTCCGGAGGTAATTTTTTAAGATGGTCTTTCAAGATGGAAAGGGTCAGATAAGGACTGGTTTCGGTCATCCCGTAGGTCTGAATGTAATCACAGTCAAAGCCTTGCATGATCTTTCTGACCACTTCCGGGGCAATCGGGGCCCCGCCGCTCAACAAGACTCGCAAGTGCGGGAAGGTATATTTCGGAAAATCCGGATGGTTAATGAGAAGATTCAACATGGTGGGGATCATGTTGGAGAGGGTGACGTTTTCACGGACCATTGTATCGAGGACCGTTTTCGGATCAAATTCCTTGACCAGAATATGGGTACCGCCCGCCCAGGAGACGGCCCAGGTGGCCCAGGCATCAGCCAGATGGAAGAGGGGGGCCACATGAATCCAGACATCGGAATTTTTCAGTTGGAGCTCGGCAATGGTCCCCAAGGCATGGAGCCAGCAATTTTTATGGCTGAGCATAACCCCTTTAGGGCGTCCGGTGGTACCGCTGGTGTAATAAATCTGGGCCGTGGCCTCATCACCCGGCCCCCAATCCATGATCGGGTCGGGCGAGGAGGATCCCAAGGCTGACTCATAATCCATCCCTTGTGACCGAGTCCGGTCATCAGGGTTTATCCAAAGGATATGGTGGGGGGATATTTTCAGATTCCCAATCCCTTCAATTTTCGAGAAGAAATCGGAATGGGCAATTAAAAGTTGGGATTCCGAGTCGTTGAGAATATAGTCTATTTCTCTGGATGAAAGGCGATAATTAAGAGGGACCAAAACCGCACCGATGAGAGCGGCGGCGAAGTAGGCCTCCAGGAAAACGTGACAATTATAATGCAGGATGGCTGTCTGACCCCCCGGTCCCAGACCCCGGTCTCTTAGAAAGTGGGCCAGCCTGAAAACTCGTTTAGAAAATTGTTCGTAGGTAAACAGGCCCTGATGACAGCGAACCGCTTCCTTTTGCGGATAGGCCCGCAGGGCTTTAAATAGAAGCTCGGCTAAGTGAATGATATCCCTCCTCTGGGGGTGCAAGGATATTTTCCTATATCCCTTTCTAATAGATAAAATAAAAAAATTCAATCAAAATTGAGTTCTGAAATAAATTGGGTCCATATTATTCAAGGAAGATCTCTATGTCTGATATGGCGGATGATACTTGATCGTTGATTATGATTCTTCAAGCCATAAGGAATCGGAGGAGGAGAAGGACCAGGACGGTCAAGGCAATATGGGAAAGAAGGATAAAGGTCAGGTCGGCCCCGACGGCTGCAAAAATCAAGGTGTCCTTGATCAGGGCCTGACTAAGGGATAAAAAGACTCCGATCAGCATAGCTTCGCGCTTGTTTATGGCCCCGGATTTTTTTCCAGCAATACCCCTCCCCCATAAGCGATACCGAAAATAATCCCCCCAGTCTTCATTGCCGATGGCTTGTTTTTCTTTCAACCCCCTAAACTCTATTTTTTTATCAAAATTTTTTATCCCGTTTCTTTTAAATTGCTATTAGATAAAATGAGGATTAATTCTTGACATTTCAATTTAAAACAAATACATTCGCTCAATTTGAACCCGCACCAAGGATGTATTTCTTATTTTTTTTTATTTGAAGAAATCAGATATACTAAGGAGAGTTCCTGATGACCCCAATTGAAACCCCGGAGCATGGAGAGGATGTTTTATCGGAAGTCAAGGACGAAATCCTGGAGGTCTTGAATCAGCTCCGAAAAACCTCGGAACGGCTTCAAATGGCTTTAGAGGTTCCCGGTGAAAAGATCGATTCTCTCTTGGCTCGCGGTGAAGCCTTGGCTCAACGAATCAGTTCTCTGCCTGGAATGGGACAGGCCGGCGAAGACTTTTTAGTTCACCTGAATAAAATCGGCCAGGCCATAAAAGACCTTCAGCGTTTTGATGCTTTAAAAAAAGAAAATCTTGTCACCGGTGTAAAATTTTAATCAGTCTTCGTATTTCTTCTGAGGGTTATTTTTTTTGGGGTTGCTTTTTTATTAAAGATATGTTAAACATACAAGGAGAACTTAGAGTATCCCCTTTTTAAATCTTGGTCGAATTGAAGTCAACCGCTTATTTCCTGTAGTCTTGAAAGGATGGGGGAATGAAGAGAGTTGTTTTAATGAGGGTGCTTTGGATAGGGGTTGTTTTATTTATTGCCGTTCCTTTTCAGTTATATGCGTTAACTCCGCCTAACCCCATCGGCTCCAAATCACCTCCGGTGCCGGAATTGATTCCGGAACCGAATTCAAAAACTTCCAGTCCGTCAATAACCTCCAATCCGTCTTCGTCTCAACCTAATCCATTGGAACTTACACCGCCTCTTCTATCGGAGGAAAACAATCGGGCTAGGGTTTCCAGTGATCTTCCTCCCGTTATCAAACCCCCTCAGCAAGAGATCAAAGAAAAGGTTATCCTTGAATTAAAAGAACTGGAACAAGGTGGGAAGGACAAAACCAAGGCTTCCTTTGATTTCCCTATCGTTATTAACGACCAGGTCGAACACTTTATCGACTATTTTCAGTCAAAGCTTCATTCCCGTTTTTCTCTCTGGATAGGCCGTTCGACCCGTTATATGTCGATGATGAAAAAAATTTTACGGGAGCACAATCTGCCGGAGGATTTGATTTATCTGGCCATGATTGAAAGTGGGTTCAGCTCCAAGGCTTATTCACGCGCCCATGCCGTAGGGCCTTGGCAGTTTATACGGGAAACCGGGGAGCGATATGGACTTCGGGTCAATTCCTGGGTGGATGAACGAAAAGATCCGATAAAATCAACCCGGGCAGCCGCCCAACATCTATCCGATCTCTATAATCGTTTTGGTTCCTGGTATCTGGCGGCGGCGGGATACAATGCCGGTGAGGGGAAAATTGCCAAGGCTTTGGCCATGTATAATGCACAGAATTTTTGGGAAATCAGCGCCGATCATTGCCGCTATATCAAAGAAGAAACAAAACAATATGTCCCCAAGATGATTGCGGCGGCCCTGATTGCCAAAGAACCTGAGAAGTACGGGTTTTCAAAGGTTAACTACCAACCCCCTATGACCTTTGATGAGGCAAACGTTCCCGGAAATGTGGAATTAAAAGATGTGGCCTCAGCCATAGGGGTAGACGTGGAAACCATTGTTGATCTGAACCCGGAATTGAAGAGGTGGGTAACTCCTCCGGGGGATTCCAGCTATACCATTCGAATTCCCGAGGGGACCAAAGAAAAACTCCTGAATAATTATGCCCAATTAATAAAACCAAACCCGGTGATTACTTATGCCGAACACCGGGTTAAGAAAGGGGAGCGTCTATCTTCCATAGCCAAGCGGTATGGAGTCAAGGCCGGCGTTATTGCCAAAGCCAACCGGATAAAACCCAACGCCCGTCTTAACACGGGTCTGGTCCTGCTGATCCCGAAAAAAACAGGGGCCCAAGGTTCTTTTGCCAGAATAGAACCGATTGAGCCTGAGCACCAGGTTGAAAAAAATACATCGCTTCGAGCTTCCCGAAAAAGTCAAGGCAAAAAATCCTCTCTTGTCGCCAACAAGGGAAATGAAAAAAACGGCCGGCTCCTTCGCATTCGCTACAAGATAAAAAAAGGGGATTCCCTGTCCTCCATAGCCGAAAAATTTGATGTTGAAATCTCCATGATCAAGAAATGGAATGGTTCCAAGAGAGGCACAAAAATCCAACAAGGTAAAATTTTAACCTTGTTTGTAGGTAAGAGTAATCCGGACCGAGAAGGTCATAAAGAGAACGGAAAGCCGGGAAAATCAAATCTTAAGAGAACGAAAGCGGAAACAACCAGCCGGATAAAACTGGTTCTTTATACTGTTAAAAAAGGTGACAGCCTATCCGAAATCGCTCAGAAGTTCAATACCACCCCCAATCTAATCCGGACCTGGAACCGTCTTTCGGCCAATGGCACTATCAAACCGGGCGACAAACTCAACTTGAAGTTAAAAAAACCCATCGTCGAGAATATTTGATCTCATCTTTTTATTCCCTTTCCTAATCGTTTCCAGAAAAAATCCTATGTTGTTTTTTGGTGAAAGCAGGAGTCCAGTTCTATTTTTCTTTCCGGACCCTGTGGCTTCGACGGAGAAACAGCACGAGGGATATAAAGCATCAGGCCTTAGTCAAGTTGGAAGAAAAAGAGGGGATTTTTTATGCAGGTTGGAAAAATAAGTGAAAGTAAGAAACCCTGCCGGTCAGTTGAGTGTCCAAGGGGACCGAAAAAGGAATGATCGGGGGCCATTTGGTAATGGGCTCGGGGCACAATAGGGGATAAGATATTTTTAAATTCTCCTCGCCTATGGCCCCGTGCCTATCGACTGTTTTTTTTGTTACATAATCTTTTTGAATTCTTCTTCCAAGACCGGAACGACTTCAAAAAGATCCCCGACGATCCCATAATCGGCTTTCTGGAATATCGGGGCATCCGGATCTTTATTGACGGCCACGATGACCTTGGAAGATCCCATGCCGGCCAGATGCTGAATGGCCCCTGAAATACCGCAGGCGACATAAAGATTGGGATTGACCACCTTCCCGGTTTGGCCGACCTGGTCGCTTTGGGGTCTCCAGCCGGCGTCTACAGCCGATCGGGAGGCACCGACCGTCGCGCCGATCACACCTGCCAATTTTTCCAAAATTACGAAGTTCTCCGAATCTTTCATCCCTCGACCCCCGGAAACGATACAGGTGGCCTCAGTCAGATCCACCTTGCCACTTTGATCGGCAAGCTCTTCCACCAGGGTGGTTCGCAGGTCTTCGGGTTTGATGGAAACGGCAACCGATACGATTTCGGCGGTTCGGGCGGCATCGGGCTCCAGGATCGGAAAAACATTCGGACGGCAGGAAGCCATCTGGGGCCGGGCTGTTTCACAAACCACATCCGCATAGACTTTGCCCGCATATATGGGACGCCTGGCGATCAATAACCCTTCTTCCAGACTTAATCCCACACAGTCCATTGCCAATCCGGTTTCCAAACGGGCTGCCAGTTTGGCTGTCAATTCTTTACCCTGTTGACTGGCCCCTCCTAAAACGATATCCGGTTCCTGGGCTTTAATGAGTTCACTTAATACCGCTGTATAAGCCTCCGGGGTATAAGCCGCTAATTCCGGAGCATCGGCCACATAAATGGTATCCGCCCCGTAGGCGGCCAGCTTTTTGGCTTCTTCAGTGATTTGATGACCTAATATAACAGCCGCTAAAGACTGCCCCGATTGATCGGCCAGACGACGACCTTCACTAACCAATTCCAACGATATTTTACGGAGGGTTCCCCCTCTTTGTTCCGCAATGATAAAAATTCCTTTTGCCATAGCCTTATCTCCTTCACTAAATAATTTTGGCTTCTTCGCGTAAAAGTTTAACCAGGATTGTTCCCTTTTCCTGGGCGGTTTCTCCCTCGATAATCTTACCGGCTTTTCTTTCGGGGGGAGGGGTCAGTCCCTTTATGGTTAACTTGGAACCCTGCAGACCCGCCTGATCCGGGGAAAGGCCTAAATCGCCCAGTTTTTTGGCGGACAAAGGCTTTTTCTTAGCCTTCATGATTCCCGGCAAAGAAGCGTAGCGAGGTTCATTCAATCCTTTTTGGGTGGTAATTAAAGCCGGCAAAGGGGCCTCAAAGACCCAGGTGGCTCCTTCCACCGGACGCTGCACTTTTACCTTGGCTTTGTCGTCTGAAATTTCCACTTTGGTGATTACCGACAACAAAGGGATTTGTAACAATTCGGATAACGCCGCCCCCACCTGGGCGTTGTCGTCATCCACGGCACGCTGACCGCAGAAAATAAGATCAAAAGGGACATCCTTGACAGACCCTGCCAAAACACGGGCGGTGGCCAGGGCATCTCCTCCATCGGCGGCAGGGTCATCTACATGGATGGCCTCGTCCGCTCCCATAGCCAAAGCGGTACGCAAGGATTCGACCACTCTTTGAGGACCGACACCGATCACGGTGACTTTGCCCCCTGTTTTTTCCTTAATCCGCAGGGCTTCTTCCACCCCGAATTCATCATAAGGGTTCATTACCCATTTGATGTCGGCGGTTTGAATCCCCTTTCCTCCGGAATCGATTTTAATCTGGCTCTCGGTATCCGGTACTTGTTTGATGCAGACCAATATATTCACGTTTGCCTCCTTTTCTTCCCCTCCCAAAACCGTTTGGAAGGGCGGGGTTTAATTAAACCATTTTCTGTATCTGTTTTACAGAATCAAATGGATTCGTTTGTGAAGGATATCTCATTCCTCTATAATAAAGGTTTTTTTTTCTGTCAAGTTTTTATTTTCCTTCCAAAATGGATTATTGTGAAGAAGAAAAGCATTATCGTTATTACCAATCGAATTAAAATCATGGACTCCATCAAGATCAACCCAACTTTTCTTTTGCGTCTTTCTCTATAATTTGTTTTCCCTTTGCCGGAAAAAAAGCGGCACCCTTTGTCTTTCAATGAATAGTGGTTTTAACCAACTAGTTGCCTACTACTTTATAAACTTGACATAGGGTTCAAAGTTCGATATTTTTAACCTAAATTAATAAAAAAGAAGTCTATTATAGGAAAATGCCCGACCGCATCCAGTCGGTTCTACCAATCGTCTCCAAGAATATAACTTACAGGAGAATTCTTCTAATTCTCCTTAATCCAATAATATAATGAAAACAAAAAAACAAAGGAGGAATTTGTTCTCAAAATTAAGTTAAGGTCGTCCAATGAAGGGTCAACTATTTTAAAAGAAACTTTATTTGAAAGGAGAACAGAAAAATGAAAAAATTTTTTTTGGTTTTTTTGGCAATCGTACTTTTTCTTTTTGGACTGATTGGACCCCTATCGGCAGCAGAACCCATCAAGATCGGATTTGTAGCCTCTATTACCGGAGGGGCCTCTTTCTTGGGTGAACCGGAGAAAAATACCGCCCTCATGGTCCAGGAGTGGATCAATAAAGCAGGGGGCGTCAACGGGCGACCCATTGAAATTATCATCGAAGACTCCAAAAGCGGGGCCAGTGAGGCTGTTCTGGCTACGAAAAAGCTGATCGAAAAGGACCAGGTGGTGGTCATCATCGGTTCCTCTACGTCGGGGGAATCCATGGCCATGGCCAATATTTGTGAAAAGGCCCAGATTCCCATGGTCTCTATGGCTGCCGCCAGCCAGATTGTCACCCCGGCCGATGAATATAAACGGATCGTCGGCAGTCCCAACGCGGCTTTTGAAGTCCCCAAAGTTCAACGGCCCTGGATTTTTAAAACCCCCCAGACGGACACCTTGGCTGTTGAAGCCATTTACGCTTATATGAAGAAAAAAGGGATTTCCAAGGTGGGGATAATCACGGTTTCCGACGGCTTTGGAAGTTCCGGACAGGCCGAATTAAGACGTCTGGCCAAAAAGTACGGGATCACCCTCGTTGCCGATGAAGTCTACGGGCCCAAAGATTCGGATATGAGCGCCCAACTCACCCGGATCAGGGCCGCAGGTGCCTATGCCGTCATCAATTGGTCGGTCGGACCGGTCCAGGCTATCGTTACCAAAAACTGGAAAGCCCTGGCCATGAGCATTCCCCTTTTCCAGAGCCATGGTTTTGGAAGTAAGCAGTATATCACCTTGGCCGGCGGGGCTGCCGAGGGGGTGATTTGCCCTCTGGGAAGGTTGGTGGTCTGGGAACAACTGCCGAAAAACCATCCCCAGTATGCGATACTTTCCAAATATGCCCAGGAATATGAAAAGCAGTTTAAGGCCGAGGTTTCCACCTTCGGGGGTCATGGCTATGATGCCATCTATATGGTAGTGGATGCCATGAAAAAAGTCGGAACCGATAAGACCAAGATACGCGATTACCTGGAAAATACTATTAAAAACTGGCCCGGCACCGGAGGGATATTCAATATGTCTCCGGCGGATCACACCGGATTAGACCATACCGCTTTTCAAATGATAACGGTTTTTAACGGGGACTGGGTAATCGCCAAATAATTCATAGAAAAAGGATTCAAGGGGCCGAGGATTCGAGGGTTCAAGGGATTGGTTTTTATTAAATCGCTTGGATCCTTGAATCTTTGAACCCTTTCATAAAAAACCTATGGACCTTCAGAGTCAGATCGTTCAATACCTGGTTACCGGATTGACCCTGGGCAGTATCTATGCCATGGTCGGGTTGGGGTTTACCATCATTTATAATGCCACCGGGATCATCAATCTGGCTCAGGGTGAATTCGTCATGTTCGGCGGACTGATAATGGTCTTTTTAACCGCCACCTTGAGGATTCCGATGTTCCTGGCTTTTTTTATTACCCTGGCCCTGGTTACGGTTATTGGAATAATCTATGAACGGGTGTTCATTAATCCCCTAAAGCAAACCTCTTTAATTACCCTCATTATCGTCACCGTGGCCGTCTCCATTTTTTTCCGCGGCATTGCCATGTTTATCTGGGGGAAAAACCCTTACAGCCTTCCGCCCTTTTCCTCGGGGAAACCTATCATGTTCGCCGGGGCGGCAATTCTTCCGCAAATTTTTTGGGTCTTGGGTCTCTCACTGCTGACCGTGATTCTGATGAACCTTTTTTTTAACCGGACCATCACCGGCAAGGCCATGAGCGCCTGCGCCGGAAACCGACTGGCGGCCAGCCTAATGGGCATCAACGTCTCCAAGATGATCCTGCTTTCCTTTGCCCTCAGTGCTACGCTGGGGGCCATCGCCGGGGCAAGCATCACCCCCATTGCCTTAATGGAATACGACCGGGGTCCTTTGCTGGCCTTGAAAGGGTTCTGTGCCGCGGTTCTGGGGGGGTTGGGATTGGGCACCGGTGCTGTGGTGGCCGGCTTTATTATCGGGATCATCGAGTCCTTTTCAGCCGGGTTTATCTCTTCGGGTTTTAAGGATGCCATTGCCCTGATCATTTTGATTTTAGTCCTTTTTATAAAACCCAGTGGAATATTCGGCAGCGAAGAAGTGGGGAAGGTAAAACAGTTTTAAGGGACCACCTATGGGTAGAAAAAACTATTTTAAACTTCTGTCCTTGAGTATCGCCGTGGCCGTACTTCCCTTTTTTATCCGTGGTGACTATTATCTCAGTGTCCTGGTCTTTATGGGCCTTAACGGTCTGATCGTCATGGGACTCAGCCTGCTGATGGGTTATGCCGGACAAATTTCCCTCGGGCATGCCGCTTTTTATGGAATCGGGGCTTATTGTACGGGGGTTTTGACAACGCATTTCGGTTTTTCGATCTACCTGTCCTTCCTGGCAGGGATTATTTTATCGGTTCTGGTGGCCATTATTGTTGGTATCCCGGCTTTGCGCCTTAAAGGGCATTATTTGGCGGTGGCCACTTTGGGAATCGGAGAGATTGTTTTTATTATTTTCAACGAGTGGATGAAATATACCGGGGGTCCTTCGGGTCTGTCCAATATTCCGGGCGTCCATCTGGGGAATTTTCAGTTCAATTCGAGCTTTCGGTTTTATTACCTGGTCTGGGGGATTAACCTTCTGGCCCTCTTTTTTTCATTAAACCTCATTCACTCCCGGGTCGGCCGGGCCCTTCGGTCCATGCACGGCAGCGAAACCGCAGCCAGCGCCATGGGGGTAAACCTTTCCTTTTTGAAAATCCAGGTTTTTGTCTTAAGCGCCGTCTATGCCTCCGTTGCCGGAAGCCTTTATGCCCACTTTGTTTCCTTTATCTCCCCCAACAATTTCGGCTTGATGGTTTCCGTCATGTTTCTTATGATGGGCGTTATCGGGGGTATCCACAATATTTGGGGAGCTCTCTTAGGGGCTTCCTTGTTGACTTTCCTGCCGGAGTATTTGCGGGTATTTAATCAATACGACATCCTGGTTTATGGGGCCATTCTTTTAGCCATATTATTGTTCATGCCCGAGGGAATCTTGGAAGGCACTCCAGTTTTAATCCGGAAATTGTTTAGGCAAAGAAAGACCTGAATTTGTCCGAACCTCTCTTAAAGATCAAAAACCTAAAAAAGGCCTTTGGAGGTCTGATGGCCATTGTCGATCTGTCCTTCGAGGTTGAACCCGGCCGGATCAAATCGATCATCGGCCCGAATGGTGCAGGAAAAACCACCCTGTTCAATCTGATCACCGGGGTTCATCCGGTTTCCGGCGGGCAGATCGTTTTTCAGGGTAAAGACATTACCCATCAGAAACCCCATTATGGCGCCGGGATCGGGATCTCTCGTACCTTTCAGACTATTGAGCTTTTCGGAAATATGAACGTATTAGAAAACATCATGGTGGGGTGCCACAGCCGGTTTAAAAGCGGGTTGTTGGCTTCCGGTCTTCGTCTGCCCCGCATGAAAAAGGAGGAGGCCGAGATTTATGAAAACTCCATGAAGCTATTGGGGAGGGTCGGGTTGTCTTCCAAAGCTCAACTCCCCGCCTCCAGCCTTCCCCTGGGAGAACAAAAGACTTTGGAGATCCTCAGGGCTCTGGCTACCGAACCCCAATTGCTCCTTTTAGATGAACCGGCGGCCGGATTAAATGAATCGGAAACCGACGGGATGTCGGAGTTGATTTATTCCATTCGCGACCAGGGGATCACCATTCTTCTGGTCGAGCATGACATGCGCTTGATCATGAAGGTTTCCGATGAAATCGTGGTGGTCAACTATGGACAGAAGATTGCCGAAGGTCCTCCGGATGTGGTTCAAAGCGATTCCCTGGTAATCGAGGCCTATCTGGGCGGGGAGATAGACTATGCTTAAATTAGAAGGGATTACTACCTTCTACGGCACCATTCAGGCCTTGAAAAATATCTCTATTAAAGTGGGTGCCGGTGATATTGTTACCATCATCGGGGCCAATGGAGCCGGAAAGACCACTTTGCTAAAAACCGTATCCGGGGTGATTCAATCTGCCGGAGGGGCCGTCTGGTATCAAGGAACCAACATTGTTCACTTTTCTGCGGCCAAGATTGTCTCCATGGGAATTTCCCAGGTTCCGGAGGGCCGGCAGTTATTTTCCCATCTGACCGTATTGGACAATTTGCATCTGGGGGCTTATCTTTACCACAATCGAAAATTCAAAGATGAAATAGAAGAAAAATTGGATTGGATTTTTACTCTATTTCCCATCTTAAGAAAAAGAGCCAAACAATTGGCCGGAACTATGAGCGGAGGGGAGCAACAAATGGTGGCCATAGCCAGGGCTTTAATGTCCCGACCCAAGCTCCTCCTGTTGGATGAACCTTCCATGGGACTCGCGCCTTTGTTCGTTCATGAAATATTCAAGGTGATCCGCCGCCTCAACGATCAAGGAACCACCATATTGCTGGTGGAGCAAAACGCCCGAGCGGCTTTGCAGATAGCCCGATACGGGTATGTCCTGGAAACCGGTACGGTAGCCTTGGAAGGACTCTCACAAGAGTTATTGGCAGACAAGAAGGTTCGGCAGGCTTATCTGGGTAAATGAGTTTTTTTCAAGGGGAAATGTATGAGCAGATGAATACTGACTTGGGGCGGAAACCATCAATGCATTAAAAGGATTCAAGTGAAATACCTGTTTTCTCCCTGGAACAACCCTCGAATCCTTGACCTTTTAACTTCTTTGTAACGGGCATGAATCAAATTGCTTCCGCCAAATTCGGATCCGTCTTGATCGTCGGGGCCGGCATAGCCGGTATGCAGTCGGCTCTGGATCTGGCCAATGCCGGATTCAAGGTTTACCTGACGGATCAGAGCGAAAATATCGGCGGGGTCATGGCCCAACTGGACAAGACCTTTCCTACCAACGACTGCTCAACCTGTATGATCTCCCCCAGGTTGATCGAAGTCGCCGGCCATCCCAACATTGAAATCCTTACCCGCAGCCGGGTGACCGGGATGCGAGGAGAACCCGGAAACTTTTATGTCAATCTTCTCCGGGAACCCCGTTTTGTCAAGGAATCGGTCTGTACAGGGTGTGGTGAATGCGTTAATGTCTGCCCGATAGAAATCCCGGCTGATTTTAATCAGGGGTTAAACCGCCGAAAGGCCATCTACCGTCATTTCCCGCAAGCCGTCCCTTCCGCCTTTGCCATAGACCGCCGGGGAACCTCTCCCTGCAAGGCCGCCTGCCCGGCTCACATCAGTGTTCAGGGATATGTGGCCCTTATCGCCCAGGGAAAGTTTGAAGAGGCTTTGGCCCTCATTCGTCGCGAAAATCCTTTGCCTTTCATCTGCGGCTATGTATGTACCCATCCCTGTGAAGAAAAATGTCTGCGTAGGGAAGTGGATGAACCCCTGGCCATACGGGATCTGAAACGGTTTGTCGCCGATTATGAACCATTGACCGGGTCGATAAAATCTCCCAAGAAAAAAGAGGAAAAAAGGGAAAGGGTGGCCGTGGTCGGCTCCGGTCCGGCCGGTTTGACCTGCGCCCATTATTTAGCTCTGGAAGGCTATAGGGTTGAGATTTTTGAAGCCCTGCCCGTGGCCGGAGGTATGCTTACCGTAGGAATACCCGAGTACCGCCTTCCCCGGCAAGTGGTGACAAGAGAGATCCAGGCCATTAAGCAATTGGGAGTGACCATCCATTTGAACGCCCCTATCGGACCCGATCAAGGATTGGAAGAATTGAAAGATGAAGGTTTTGAAGCGGTCTTTATCGGTATCGGGGCCCACCAAGGGATCCGCCTGAATATTGAAGGGGAAGACCTGGAAGGGATTGTGTCCGGGGTTGATTTCTTGCGAAGAACGGCTTTAGGAAATCCGGACACTTTAGGGGACCGGGTAGCGGTGATCGGCGGCGGAAACGCGGCTATCGATTCGGTTCGTACGGCCCTTCGTCTGGGGTCTAAAGAGGGCCTGGTATTGTACCGGCGAACCAGGGAGGAGATGCCGGCTTACGCCGAAGAAATTGAAGAGGCCCTGGAAGAAGGGGTCAAAATTCATTTCCTTACCGCACCGGTTCGCTTTCTGGACGATGGATCGGGAAGAGTCAAGGCAGTGGAATGCCTTCGCATGGAACTGGGAGAACCCGATGATTCCGGACGACGGAGACCCAAACCGGTTCCCGGATCGGAATTCCGGATCGAAGTGGACGGAGTGGTTATAGCCATCAGCCAGCAGCCGGAAATAGACCCATTAAACGTACCCTCGGCTGTTCAAGTCAGCCGATACGGGACTTTGACGGTTAACCCCCTTACCCTGCAGAGCAGTCTGCCCTGGATTTTTGCCGGAGGGGATGCGGTATCTGGGCCCAAGACGGTTATCGAGGCCGTAGCCGCGGGGAAAGAAGCGGCGGTCTCCATTGATCGCTATTTAAAAGGAGAAGATCCGGCTGCCGAACGGGAAAAGGTTTTTAATTTGGCCCGGCCTGAAATCTCAGAAGTTAAAAAAAACCCGCGATTTATCCCTCGAAGAACTGATCCGGAAATACGGCGCCTTCATTTTGAGGAAGTGGTCCGGGTCATGACCGAGGAAGAAGCCCGAAAAGAGGCGGCCCGCTGCCTGGTTTGCGGTATTTGCTCCGAGTGTTATCAATGCCTGGAGGTCTGCAAGCCCGGGGCCATTGATCATACCATGAAAGGAGAAGAGATTGCTTTGGAGGTCGGAGCCGTTATCCTGTCTCCGGGTTTTGAGGTCTTTGATGCCCGCCTTAAAGGTGAATATGGTTATGGACGGTATCCCAATGTTCTGACCAGTCTGGAATTTGAACGGATCCTTTCGGCCTCCGGTCCCTTTATGGGGCATATCCAGAGGCTTTCGGATGGACAGGAACCAAGGAAAATAGCCTGGATTCAGTGCGTCGGGTCCAGGGATGCGGCGATCCATCAGGATTATTGCTCCTCGGTCTGCTGTATGGCCGCCACCAAGCAGGCCATTATTGCCAAAGAGCATCTGTCTTCTATCGAAGCGACTATCTTTTTTATTGATCTGCGGGCCCAGGGAAAAGGTTTTGACCGCTATGTCGAACAGGCCCAAAAAAGGCACGGGGTCCGTTACGTCCGCAGTTTGATTTCCAGGGTAGCTGAAAACCCCCTGACCCATAATCTGGTCATTTCCTATATCGATGAGACCGATCGTTTTCATGATGAGGAATTCGACCTGGTCATCCTTTCGGTAGGCATGGTCCCCCATTCAGAATCAAAGGACCTGGGCCGGACTTTAAATATTGAGACCGATCGTTTTGGTTTCTGCCAAAATCCTTCTTTGAATAGTACTGGAACCACCAGGCCTGGTATTTTTGCCGGCGGCGTATTTCAGAATCCTAAAGATATCCCCGAGACCGTTACCCAGGGCAGCGGGGCGGCCGGTGAAACGGCGGCTTTGCTGGCCGAGGTCAGGAACACCCAGATCAAGGCCTTGGTCTTTCCTGAGGAACGATCCATTGAAGGAGAGGAACCGAGGATCGGTATTCTCATTTGTCATTGCGGGATCAATATTGCCGGCATTGTCGATGTGGATCAAGTTACGGAATACGCTCACACCCTGCCCGGTGTGGTCTATGCCGATCATTTACTTTTTACCTGCTCCACGGACAGCCAAGAACAGATGGAGCAGGTGATTCGGGAGCATCGGTTGAACCGGGTTATCGTCGCCTCCTGTTCCCCTCGGACGCATGAGGGGTTGTTTCAGGATACCCTGAACAAAGCCGGGCTGAATAAATATCTTTTTGAAATGGCCAATATCCGTGACCAGTGCTCCTGGGTTCATCAAAATGAACCGATCCTGGCTACGGAAAAGGCTAAAGACCTGGTGCGGATGGCCGCGGCCAGAGCCCACCTTTTGGAACCCCTGGTTGAACTTCCGGTTGAGGTCACCCAGAAGGCCCTGGTTATCGGCGGCGGAGCGGCCGGGATGACCGCAGCCCTCAATCTGGCGGATCAAGGGTTCGAGACCTTTCTGATCGAACAATCCGAACGTTTGGGCGGACAGGCCTTGCGCCTGCGTCAAACTCTGGAAGAAAAAGGGGTGCAGGATTATCTGTCCCGTCTTATTAATCAGGTTTCGCTTCATCCCCGGACTCGAATTTTTCTTCAAAGTCAGGTCGTGGAAACCAAAGGATCTGTAGGACAATTTACCAGCACGATTTCCAAAAATGGGGAAAACGTTTTATTGGATCACGGGGCGGTCATTGTGGCCATCGGCGGCTCGGAACACCGCCCGGAAGAATATTTGTTCGGATCGAATCCTATGGTGAAGACCCAACTCGATTTTCAGGATCTTTTGTTTGGGCAACCTGAAAAAATCCGGGAAGCTGAAAAGATCGTTATGATTCAGTGTGTCGGGTCCAGGGAAGAAGAACATCCTTATTGCAGTCGAGTCTGTTGTTCGACGGCTGTGGCCAATGCCTTAAAGATTAAAGAGCTCAGCCCGAAGACCGAGGTCAGTATTTTGTATCGGGATATTCGAACCTATGGCCGGAAAGAACTCTATTACAAACAGGCCCGGGAGGCCGGGATCCGTTTTATTCGTTTTGATTCAGAGGCGAAACCCGAAGTCAAGGAAGAACAGGGAAAACTGATGGTCACGGTTCTGGATCAAAATTTAAAGGCCCACATTCTTCTTAGACCTGATTTATTAGTCCTTTCGGCAGCTATCCGGCCGGCCCCGGAAGCGAAAATCCTGGCCGGCGCCTTAAAGCTTCCACTGGATGCCGACGGCTTTTTCCTGGAAGCGCATATCAAACTTAGACCTCTTGATTTTGCCAACGCCGGGATGTTCCTTTGCGGATTGGGGCACGGCCCAAAATCCTTAGAAGAAAGCATGGTTCAGGCCAAAGGGGCCGCAGCCAGGGCGGCAACGATCCTGGGCAAAAAACAGATTCAGGTTGGAGGAAAGACGGCCGTGGTGGATGAAGAATTGTGTATAGCCTGTCTGACTTGTTTGCGGGTCTGCCCCTTCGGGGTGCCGATGATGAATGAACATCATTTTATCCGTATGGATCCGGCGGCCTGCCAGGGATGCGGAAACTGCGCCAGTTCCTGTCCCCAGGGGGCCATCCAGGTGGGACATTCGAAGGACAACCAATATAGGGCCTTGTTGGAAGCGTGTTAAATACAAGGTATAAGGCTATAGGCTGAAGACTGAAGGAAAAATCTGTTGAGCAACCTGAATAACTGTTTTTAGGGTCTTTAGACCTTTTTCGACAAACGACGAACGAGTAACGAATAACGGCATATGTCATCCTTTGAACCAAAAATAATCGCCCTGGTCTGCACCTACTGCACCTATACGGCTGCGGATATGGCCGGTTCCATGAGGCTTCAATATTCTCCCAACGTCCGAATCGTTAAATATCTTTGCACAGGCAAAATCGATATTCAGCATATGCTTACGGTTTTTGAGAGGGGGGCCGATGCCGTTCTGGTAGGCGGCTGAGAGATCGGAGACTGTCATTTCCTGGAGGGAAATCTAAGGGCCAAAGAAAGGGTTGAATACACCCAAGACCTATTGAAGGAAATCGGCTTGGAACCCGAACGTCTGGACATGTTCCATGTCGGCGCCTCCGATGCCCCGGCCTGGGTCAGGGCCGTGACCGAGATGACTGAACGGGCCATGAAGTTGGGGCCGAATCCATTAAAAAAAAATATTGTGGATTTCGGATTTCCGATTGCGGAATAATATAATATCAAAACCTAACCAGAGATATTTGAAATTTGGGTCTTAGGTCCGGGCTTCCTGGAATAGGGGACCCTCTCATTCTTTGAAATGATGCTGGATACTGGATGCTGGATTAACTTTATTCAGAATCGAGTATCGTTTTTTGTTTTTATCCAGTATCAAGAAACCAGTATCCAGGATCAGCCGAGCAGAGGCGGTTAATCGTGTAATTAAAAAAGTTAGGTTCAAATTCTCAGATGATCTAATATAAGAATCAAAAGGCAAAGGATATGATCATAGCCAGTCGCAAACCTTTTGCAGAAATCAAGAAAAGCATCGAACTCTATGAGAATATTTTAGTGGTGGGGTGTGGGACCTGTGTGGCCGTCTGCCTGGCTGGCGGTAAAAAAGAGGTGGGGCTCCTGGCCAGCCAGCTTCGGATGAGCTTCGCCTTGGACAAGAAAAAAATACAAATTTCCGAAGAAACCCTGGAGAGACAATGTGATCATGAGTTCCTGGAAACGATTCGAGAACCGCTAAAGGAATTCGATTGTCTTTTATCCCTGGCCTGTGGGGCTGGTGTTCAGTTTTTAGCGGAAACCTATCCGGGGAAAAAGGTTTTCCCGGGTGTGAACACCTCATTTATCGGAGTAGCCGAGGCCGCTGGTTTATGGACCGAACGTTGCCGGGCCTGCGGGGATTGTCTGCTGGCCATCACCGGCGGGATTTGTCCGAGAACCCTCTGTGTCAAAGGGCTTAATAACGGGCCCTGCGGCGGAATGATAGATGGAAAATGCGAAGTGGACCCTGAAAGACCCTGTGCCTGGGTTTCCATCTATGAACGGCTGGCTGAAGAAGGAAGGGTGAATCAAATAGAAATCATGTTCCCGCCGACTGATTTTCGCTTTCAAACCAAACCGGGAAGGGTAACCCATAGGGCTTATCTGAGGAGATACAATGCCGGATCCAAGTAAATTTGCCCAAGCCTTAGGAACGGATTCGTTTATTGTCACCTGTGAACTGGATCCGCCAAAGGGTTTTGTGCCGTCATTATTGGACCGGAAAATTGCCGTCCTGAAAAATAAAGTGCAGGCAGTAGTGGTCTCTGATAACCCCAGGGCCCGGATGCTGATGGCCCCTGTTGGCTTTTGCCGTTATCTTCTCGACCAGGGCCTGGAACTGATTATGACGTTAACCTGCCGCGACCGCAATCGCCTGGCCTTGCAATCCGATCTTTTAGCGGCAGCCGGTTTGGGTATCCAAAATATTCTGGCCGTGACCGGGGATTATATCACCTGGGGGGATCATCCGGAAGGCAAACCGGTTTATGATCTGGATTCGATACAATTGATCTGGGCCATTTCCCAACTGAATTCCAATAGGGATATTTCGGGAAATGTGATTGAAGGAACAGCCCCATCGTTTACCATTGGATCTGCTGTTGCCTTAACGGGCAATCCTGTTGGTCCTCAGGTTTTGAAGTTTAGAAAAAAAGAAAAGGCAGGGGTCCATTTTTTTATGAGTCATCCGGTCTTTGACCTGGCCGATGTGGAAGAATTTTTTAAACAGGTTGTCGAAATACAAACCCCTCTATTGGCTTCGGTTTGTTTGTTAACCGAAGAACAGATCAGGGGATATGTATTGGGAAATTATCCCGGATTATTAATCCAGGATTCGTTGTCCGATAAATTCAAATCAGTTCATTCGACGGAATTCCAGCCAAGGATGATTGAGCATACGGCCCGTTTGATTGAGACCATAAAGAAGGACGGGCGTTTTCGAGGGGTCCATTTGATGCTGCAGGGGGCGGAAGAACAGATTGGGGAACTGATTTAGATTGCAGATTTCGGATTTGTTCCCTATGGTCACTCCCATCCCGATTGCATCGGGACGGGTTCCCGGTTTCGGATTGCGGAATGGGGAAAAAAGAAAAATATTTTCCTCCGAACTCAATACTCATATTATACCCTCATGACCGTAGGGTCACCACGAAGGATGTAAATATGGTTGTTGAAATCCGAAATCCGAAATTTAAGTCTATTTTCATACTAAACCATAACTTTGAGCACAATTTAAAAGTGAACTCCAAAAATTCAAAAGTCCTCATCATCGGTGGCGGCATAGCCGGCATAACGGCGGCTGTGGCCCTGAGCCGTTTGAAGATCGCGGTAACCCTGATTGAAAAAGCAACCGCTCTAGGGGGCATGGTCCCTAATTATTGTTGCAAGGCGACCGATGCCTGCCAGCAATGCGGAGTCTGCCTGTTAAATGATTCTTTGCAAGCCCTGAGTCAAGCCAGCAATGTTGAAGTCCATTTGCAGACCGAAGTGACCGATCTAACCCTGGATGCCAATAAATTTCTCTATACCTTTAGCCGCCCTGGAGGGGGTGGCGAGGGGAGGGCCGAGGCCCTTCTTCTAGCAACCGGTTTTACCCCCTTCAGGGCTGAAGACAAACCCCAGTATCGATATGGCATTCTTCCGAATGTAATAACCGGTTTGGATCTGGAAAGACAGCTTAAGGAAACCGGTTCGGTTGTCAGACCATCCAATCATACCCTTCCCACCTCTATAGCCTTTATTCAATGTGTCGGCAGCAGGGATCCTCATTTGAATCACCCGTTTTGCTCCCGGGTTTGTTGCGCTTATGCCTTAAGGATGGCCAATCTCATAAAATATAAAAACCCTCAAACCGAAATCGCAGTTTTTTATATGGACATCCAGACCTTCGGCAAAGATTTTTCCCTTTTTATGGAAAAAACCGAAAAACAAATCCGCTTCATCCGGACCATCCCCGGTGAAATACAAAAAGGGGACAATGACCAGGTTTGGTTGACCTTCCAGGACGATGATGGATTGTCCAGTCGGAAACAGGCCTTTGATCTGGCCATCCTTTCCGTTGGCATCATGCCCGGATCGGACCTTGAGTTTTTCAAGGATAAACTGGGGTTGCCTTTGAATGGAGACGGGTTTTTGAGCGAGGCGAATGAAATTTTTTCTTCTAAAGGTATTTTCCTGGCCGGAACCGTCCGGGGACCAAAAGGCATTGCCGGGAGTATTACTCAAGCCTACAGGACTGCGGAAGAAGTGGCCGCTTATTTAAAAACAAGGCCCGTATAATGATCCCTCAAGAAGAATTCAGGAAATTAAACAGGGTGCTTATCTGGGGTAAGGGTCAAACGGCTGAGGAAACGGCAACCCGCCTGACTTTATTGGGCTATGAAGTATTAAAGATTAATCCGGATGAACAATTCCAGTTGCTTAGCATTGAGGGTTTTGCCGGAGACTTCCAGGTGACCCTTCAACAAACTATTCCTTCCTTGGAAAAAGAGGGAGGGATGGAAATGCTGGAAAGAATATGGACTGAAAAGTTCGGGGCGGTTGTCTTTGCCCCGGAATTGGTTTCTGAGGGAAATTTTTCCGATTATCAGGTAGCCCCGACTGAAAAGATTATTACGTTAGAAGAAATGCAAAAAGTTTTGATCCCGGGTTTAGACGAATTTCACCAAGGGAATCATTCTTTTTCCGCCTTACCCACGCCCGCTTCTGCCGGGGGGAGGCGAATCTTTGCGGCGCTCAAACCAGCTTCCTATGTCGCCTTTCTGGTCGGCCTGACCACCGAGGGAAATGTGTTGGATATGGCCGTGACCTTATCAGCGGCCCTGGAGATTCGAAAACGATTTCAATCACAGATCTCCATTTTTTGCCGCCAGGTCAAAGTGGCCGGGGAAGGATTGGAACGGCTCTATCAGGCCTGCCGGGATGAGGGGGTTTTGTTTTTCAAGTTTGATCAGGAAGGCCCGGCATTGTTAAGAAGAGGGGATGAGGTTGTCCTTCAGTTTGAGGACACCATTTTAAAAAGGCCCTTTATATTGACCCCCGATCTTCTGGTCTTTGATTCCAGGCATTTGCTGTCTTCGGAGGTCCGGCAAACCGCTTTATCGGCTGGAATAGGGATGGATAAAAGCGGTTTTCTTCAATCCGCTAATGTTCATTTTCTACCCCAAGCCTCGGAGCGGGAAGGAATATTCATCGCCGGTCCTGGCAAAGGTCCAATGCTCTCCCAGTTAAGTATCGAGGAGGCCAGGGCTACGGCCCTTTCGGTCCACCATTTTTTCCAGGGCCTGACTTCCGAAACAATGAATCAGGAGGTTAGTGTGGATAAAGGGCTTTGCACCCTTTGTCTGACCTGTCTCCGGTTTTGTCCCCACCAGGCCGTGGGCTTTACCCACCGGGTTTTTATTCATCCCCTGGCCTGCCGGCGCTGCGGTATCTGTGCCAGCGAGTGCCCGATGGATGCTATCCAGATTGAGGGTTATTCGGATAATGAGGTTGAAGAAAAACTTATGGCCCTTCAAGAGAGAGGGGACAAGCCTGAATTCAGTCAGCCTCGAATCGTCGTTTTTGGATGCCAGCGGTCGGCCGGAGTGGCTTGGGAGGGAGCTGAAAGCTCAAAGCTGAAAGCGCAAAGCAACCTAGAATTCATACCCTTACCGTGTGCCGGTAAACTGGATCCTGATCATGTATTGAAAGCCTTGTCTGTCGGAGCTGATGGAATATTGGTCCTGGCCTGTCCGGAAGAAAACTGCCGTTCGGTGCATGGGAACACTTATGCCCGGGAGCGTATCATGGAAATCCGAAAATATATGGAAGAGGCCGGAGTCAATCCGGGGAGAATCCGTTTTGAACACCTTTCGAGCAATATGGAATGGTATTTAAAGGAAATAATCAAGCAATTTTCCGAAACATTAGAGGAATTGAGTAATCCGCAATCCGCAATCCGAAATCCGAAATGGAAAAATGGACCCCATTGACCTCAAAAAATTAGATCCCGATTTCAAACATCGGCTGGCCCGGGAATTAGGCGGGGAGCAGATAAAGAAATGTTTTTCCTGCGGGGTCTGCTCGGCTCGTTGTCCGATTGAAAAAATCGAACCGGAATATAACCCGCGGAGGATCATTCGCATGATTCTGCTGGGGATGGAGGAAGAACTGCTCAAAGAAGAATTTCTATGGCACTGTTCGACCTGTTATACCTGCCAGGAAAGCTGTCCTCAGGAAGTTGATTTTACCGAAGTTATCTTTGTCCTTCGCAATATGGCCGTTCGCAAGGGTTTAGCCCCGGCGGGTTTGGGTGCTGCCCGGAATCTGCTTGATCAACAGGGGCGGATGTATGAGATCGGAGATTTCGAGAATGAAAAACGAAAGGAAATGGGGTTGCCGGAAATTAAGGGGAACGCCAAAGATTACAGGGAATTATTAAAAGATTGACAGGTTCTTACATCAGAATTTTGAGAATTTATCTCTAACTTTTTTGTTCAAGGGTCATAGGGGGTCTTGTTTTTTGGGGTTGTCCAAAGGGTAATTATGAGTTTCCAATCCGGCCAGTCCAGTCCCGCCGCTGGCGGGATTTCGGGCAAGGGTCCTGGAGGCCCCCAGGGGCCTGTCTCAGAATTAAGTTAAATATTTGGCCCGGCAAAGAAGCTCATGGCTTGGAGGTGGACAATCCCAAAAAACAAGACCCCCTATGACCATCCCAATTTCAAATATATTCGGTTAGGTTCATGATGAAATATGCTTTCTTTTTGGGATGTACGGTTCCGGTCCGCAATCTGAATTACGAGCTTTCAGCCCGGTGGGTGGCCAGGGAATTGGGATTGGAGTTAGTTGATCTCGAGGATTTTCAATGCTGCGGATTCCCTTTGAAATCGCTCAATCTACTGGATTCATTGGTCGTAGCCGCCCGAAACCTGGCCCTGGCCGAACAGGCCGGTTTACCGGTATGTACCTTATGCAGCGCCTGTGGAGGTTTTTTAAGTGAAGCGAACTCTCATCTTCAGCATAACCATGATTTAAAAAGTCAGGTCAATGACCGACTGAAGGTTTCCGGATTGGAATACAAGGGAACAATCCAGGTCAAACATTTTATCCGTATCCTCTATGAAGAGATCGGCATTGAAAGAATACGGGAAAGAATCACCCGACCGCTTTATGGCTTTTCTTTCGCCCCTCACTATGGCTGTCATTATATCAAACCGGCCCGGACCGCCGGCGGGATAGATCCGGTTGAGGATCCTAAATCATTGACCGAATTGATTGAGGTCACCGGGGCTAAGGCCCTCCGATATGAAACCTTGCTGGATTGCTGCGGGGGAAGTGTTTTGGGCATCAAGGAGGATCTGGCCAATACCCTGGCCGGGAACAAACTCTCCGAAGTAAACCGGCTGGGAGGCAACGGCCTGGTCCTGATTTGTCCCTTCTGCAACGTCATGTTTGAAAATCAGCAAAAAAAAATTGAGAAAAAACTGGAACAAAAACTCAAAGTGCCGGTTCTATACTATTCCCAGTTATTGGGGTTGGCCCTGGGGACCGACCCGGATACATTGGGGTTTAAGTTGAATCGAATCAAAGACAAGGAATTTTTAACCGGGTTTGAAAGGAGGGATTGATTATGGAAATGGAAGGATACTTTTTCCCGGACGATTTATGGTATGATAAAAATCATTTCTGGGCGAGGATCGAAGGGGACAGTGTGGTGATGGGTACCACCGACTTCGCCCAAAAGCTGGCCGGCGATATCGGCTATGTAGAATTGCCGGAGGAAGGGCGCAAGGTTCAGCAAGGCAAACCGTTCGGTTCCATTGAATCCGGAAAATGGGTGGGCAGGATCTATGCGGTTTTTTCCGGTGAGGTGACCGCGGTTAATGAAGCTTTGGAAGATGAGCCGGAGAAGATCAATGCCTCCCCTTATGAAGACGGCTGGATTTGTAAGATCTCTCCCGAGAATCTGGAAGGAGAAAAACAAAACCTGATGGCGGCTGCTGATATGAAACCCTTTATTGAATCGGAAATCCTCAGGGTGAAAGAGTTGATGAACAAATAAAAACCGTTCAAAGTTCAAGGTTCACAGTTCAAAGTTAAAGGCAGAAAACTGTAAACCTATTACTTTGTGTGACAATAACTTTGAACATAGAACGTTGAACATTGAACTTTATTTTTTGGAAGGAGTTTTAGATGGGGTATATCGAAGAAATCAAAAACGTCGTTGGAGAGGGAAATGTCCATACCGGCCTGATTGACCGCATCGGTTTTTCCCGGGACATGTCGGTTCATGAAGGGCTTCCTGATGTGATCGTTTTTGCCCAAACCTCGGATCAGGTCAGCCGAATCGTCAAAGTTGCTGCCGCCCAAAACATCCCGGTTGTGGCCCGCGGGGCCGGCACCAGCGTGACCGGAGCCGTTTTACCGGCCAAGGGAGGCATCCTGCTGGATCTTTCACGGATGAATCAAGTCATAGAAATCAATAAAAACGACGGTTACGTTGTTGTTGAACCGGGCATTATCTGCAACGCCTTGAACGCCCGGTTGGAACCGACCCATTTTTTCCCGCCCGATCCGGGCAGTGCCCCGGCCTGCACCATCGGTGGTATGATCGCCTGCAATGCCAGCGGGGTTCGGGCGGTCAAGTATGGGACCACCAGGGATTATGTCAAGGGCCTGGAAGTCGTCCTGGCCGACGGCCAGGTGATCCATACCGGAACATTGGCCCCGAAAAGTTCGGCCGGTTATGATCTGACCCGTCTTTTCGCAACCTCGGAAGGGACCCTGGGGATTATCACCGCGGCCACTTTGAAGATCCTTCCCAAACCGGCCTACCTGGCTTTTGCTAAACTGCTCTTTCCTTCGGTCGATCAAGCCGGGGAGGCGGTGGTTAAGATATTGACCTCAGGCATTCCCTTGTCCGCCTGTGAGATCCTTGACGAGGTTTCCATTGGGGTAGTCAAACAGGCCATGAACCTGGAAATCCCTTCCCAGGTCAAATGTCTCCTTTTCGTGGAGATTGACGGACACCGTCAGGCGATTCTGGATCAGATGACTCAAATTGACGCTATTTGCAAAGAGTTCGGGGGACTGGGGAACGAATGGTCTGATGATCCGGCCAAACGCCTGGTCATGTGGTCAGCCAGACAGGGGCTGGTTCCTTCCTTGTCACGAGTCAAGCCGGGTTACCGGCAGATTCCGATAGTTGAGGATTTTGGAGTGCCGATCAGTCAAATCAAATCCATCATCCATGAAATCCAGAAAATCGGCCGGGAACATGATTCTCCCATCGCCACCTTCGGCCACATCGGTGATGGAAATCTTCATGCCGTGCTCATTATGGATGTGCGTAAATCCAAGGAATGGGAGACCCTGCGTAAAATCAGTCAGGATTTTCTGGCCCTCACAATGAAATATAAAGGGACCTTGACCGCGGAACATGGACTGGGAATGGCCAAGTCTCCCTTCATCAGAAAAGAACTTGGTTCCTCTCTGGAAATCATGGAAACTATTAAGAAGGCTCTGGATCCCCAAAATATTCTGAATCCGGGAAAATTGGGGTTTACGGATAGTATCAAAGATATTTTTGAAAAATCCGCATACGCCCCTTTAATGGAAAAACCGGGAGCCATTAAAAGCTTTGGGGAAAAGATCGACCATGAAATCATGGCCTGCATCTTATGCGGGTTCTGTCGGGCGGGATGTCCCACCTATTCCCAGACCGGCCTGGAAACCATGAACGCCCGGGGCAGGGTGCTTTTGGCTTTCGACTTGATGAGCGGCCGTCTCGAGCCCTCTGAAGAGATAGCCAAGCGACTATACCAATGCACCACCTGTCTGAATTGCAAATATACCTGTCCTTCCCGGGTGGAGGTTGCCGATGTGGTCCAGGCGGCCAGGAAAAGATTGGCGGATAATGGATTCCTGCCGCCGGTCTTTCAAAGCAGCACCAAAAGTATTGCCCAGTATGGCAATCCTTTCGGTGAACCGAGGGAGAAGCGAACCGATGTCTTTCCTGCCGGCTTTAAAACGGGAGGGAAGGGGGCCAATGTCCTGCTCTTTGCCGGGTGTGTGGCCTCTTATCAGGACATCAATATGATTCCGAACCTGATGACCATATTGGATAAGGCCGGTATTGCCTATACGACTCTGGGACAGGAAGAGGATTGCTGCGGGTATCTGAGTTATCTGATCGGAGCCGAAGGTGATTTTAAAGTCTGTGTAAAAAACAACTCCAAAAAATTTGCCGATCTGGGAGTCAAGGAGATCGTCACCAGCTGCCCGGGGTGCTTTCGAACCCTTTCCAAATTGTATCCCGAATATGGCGGGAATGCGGCGGTAAAGGTCCACCACGTCGTTATTTATCTGAATGAACTGATGAGCCAGGGCAAGATCCCTTTAAAGGGGAAGGAAACGATGGTGGCGGCCTATCATGATCCCTGCGATCTGGGACGTCATATGCAGGTCTTTGAAGAACCACGGAATCTCCTGAAACAAATCCCCGGGGTACAGCTGAATGAATTTAAAATGAACCGCCTTCTGGCCAAGTGCTGCGGCAGTGGGGGAGGGGTCAAAGGTTTTGACAATCCACTCAGTCAGGACATTGCCTATGACCGGGTCCTCCAGGCCCTGGAGGTCGGGGCCGAGTTGATCGTTTCGGCCTGTCCTTCCTGCAAGAGTAACCTGACCCAGGGGGCGGCTCGTTTGCGGAAGGAGAAAAAAGGGAAGATCAAAGTCAAAGACATTACGGAAGTGATTGCTTCGGCCTTGGCCTAAAAATAAAAAGGCGAATCCAGAATCCAGGAGTCAGAATTCAGAATAAAATCTTCAGAGAAAAAAGATGGAGATTTATGAGTTTCGTGCAAAAGTCCAGCGATGTCATTCCGGCGAAAGCCGGAATCCAGTCTTTTCAATGCATTCTGGACACCGGCTTTCGCCGGTGTGACGAAATTTGAGAGATTTGCAAGAGGCTCTCATGTAACCCTTTTAACAGAGACCTTTTATCAAGAAGGGATTGACCTATAAATCCTTGAAGAAAAGGAGAAAATCATTATGGCTAAAAGCAAATGGATGCATATGGGAACGGTTCTCAAGATGAATGCCGTCAACTTTCCGGAAAAACTCGGATGGCAGGATAAATCCAAAGAATTCACCTTTAAACAATGGAACGACCGCTCTTGTCGTTTGGCCAACGGTCTTAAAAAACTGGGGGTTAAACACAAACAACGGTTCGCCGTTCTGGCCTACAACCGGGGGGAATGGATGGATATTTATGCCGGGGCGGCCAAGGGAGGCCAGATTGTCGTTCCGCTCATGTTCAGGCTGGCAGGGCCGGACATTGAATTTATCGTCAATCATTCGGAATGCAAAGGAATGATTGTTGAAGCGCCTTTTGTGGATCTGGTTAATGGGATCAAAGATAAAATGCCGGTCCCGAAAAACGGATATGTATTTTTGGGTGACGGCCCTGTTCCCAAGGGCTATATCGGCTATGAAGAATGGCTGGCCGGTTCTTCGGCTGAAGAGCCGGATTATACGGTGGATGCCGCTGACCCCTGGACCTTCATGTACACTTCCGGAACCACCGGCCGTCCCAAGGGCGTGGTTCGGTCTCACGAAAGCTATCTGGCTGATTATTATTTGAACAATATCAATATGGGGGTCCACAACACCGATAAGGTGATGCTGGTTATGCCCATGTGCCACGTCAATTCTATCTTTTATTCTTTTCCCTATACCCTGGTCACGGCTCCGGTCTTTGTTTACAATATGGTCTCCTTTGATCCTGAGGACCTTTTGAAAACTATCGCCGAATATAAGATTACCTTTACCTCTCTGGTGCCCACCCATTACATCATGATCCTGTCCCTGCCCGATGAGATTAAACAAAACATTGATGTTTCCTCCATCCGTCAGCTCCTGATTTCCTCGGCCCCGGCCCGCAAGGATCTCAAGCTGGCCATTATGGATTATTTTAAAAATGCCGAACTCTGGGAGGCCTACGGGTCCACCGAAGGTGGATTGGTAACCTTGCTGCGGCCCGAGGATCAATTTAAAAAATTGGGCTCCATCGGACGTGAAATCTTCGGGACCGACCGGATCCGTATTCTGGATGAAAAGCGTCAGCCGGTCCCGGACGGCGAGGTGGGAGAGCTTTTTTACCGGACCCCTATGCTTTTCACCAAATATTGGAAAGAACCGGAAAAAACCAAAGAGGCCTTTGACAACGGCTGGTCCTCGGCCGGTGATATGGTCCGCCGGGATGAAGACGGCTACTATGTTTTGGTGGATCGCAAGGCCAATATGATTATCACCGGCGGAGAGAATGTTTATCCTTCCGAGGTGGAAAATGTGGTCGGCAGTCATCCGGCGGTGAAAGATGTGGCCGTTATCGGGGTGCCGGATAATAAATGGGGGGAGGCTATCAAGGCCGTTGTGATCCTGCACGAAGGGGTTAAGGGGACCCCCGCCCTGGCCAAGGAGATCATGGATCATTGTCAGGGGAAAATCGCCGGATTTAAAAAACCCAAGACCATCGATTTTATCACCGATGCCGATATGCCGCGAACCGGAACCGGCAAGATCCTGCACCGGATCTTGAGGGAAAAATACGGGAAATGGAGTGATCAGGGGTAAACCTTTTAAGACGGTCCTAAAAAAGGAGAGGTTATGGTTAAGAAAATTATCTTTTCCGTGATCATTGTCTTTGTGGTTTGGAGTATCCTGGATTTTGTCATCCACCAACTGATCCTTGGGGCCAGCTATCAGGCGACGGCCAATCTCTGGCGGCCCATGGCTGAGATGAAAATGGGGTTGATGTATGTGGTGGTATTTCTGGTGTCCATCGCTTTTGTCTGCCTCTACGCCCTGTTTGTTGGCAATCGAGGAATCAAAACCGGATTCTTCTTCGGATTGCTCTACGGCCTCGGGGCGGGCATTTCCATGGGCTACGGAACCTATTCGGTCCTGCCTATCCCCTATCATATGGCTCTTACCTGGTTCTTAGGGACCGTGGCGGAGTGCACAATCGCCGGTTTGATCGTGGGCGCGATCTGCAGGAAGAAATAAGCCCTGCCTTTTGTTAAAAGAGTCACCGGAAGTATGCAGAAATCGGGAGATCTAAAAAATCGCTCAACCGGATGCGCGAAAAAACTGCACACCCGTTAGCTTTAAATTGGACGGTGAGTTTGGTGATAGATGAAAACAAAAGAGAAAAATAATATTCGCCGATGTCCTTGGGTCGATTTGAGTAAGGTCGATTATGTGGAATATCACGATAAGGAATGGGGTGTTCCAGTTTATAATGACCGGTTGATGTTTGAATTTTTGACGTTGGAATCCGCCCAAGCCGGTTTGTCCTGGTACACGGTTCTGAAAAAGAGGGAGCATTACCGAAGGGCCTTTGAAAATTTCGAACCGGAAAAGATTGCCCGATTTAATCAGGCCAAGATTGAAGAACTGTTGCTGAATCCCGGGATAATCAGAAATAGATTAAAAATTGAAGCTACTGTAAATAACGCCCAGAAATTTCTTGAAGTTCAGGGAGCATTTGGGAGTTTTTCAAAATATATATGGGGTTTTGTCGGCGGTAAACCCAAAATCAATAGGATACGAAAATTATCGGATTACCTCGCAACCAGCAAAGAGTCGGACGCCTTAAGCAAAGACTTAAAGAACAGAGGTTTTAAATTTTTAGGGTCCACCATCTGTTACGCGCATATGCAGGCCACCGGTATGATAAACGACCATTTTCTTGATTGTTTCAGAAAAAGTGAGATTATTGATCGGTATTATTAACGATCTAATAATAAAGACAAAAAGTTATTACGGGGGGAGGGTGGTCTTATTTTCAGGGATTGTCCACAAGGTTACCCTCTGCCTCTATCCCGGTCCAAAGGCTAAATTTTTTTGAAGCATAGGACAAGCCCTTGCGCTCATTTCGGGCTTTTGCATCGGCCTGATTCTGAACAAGGTTCATCATTACCCGGGGAAAAAGCTTGGGACCTATGGGGTGGCAATCCTGAAAAAAAGACCACCTTCCCCCAAGCAATTCCAAGCTTTTCATTACATTACATGCCAATACAATCTTGAGACCGTTAATATAACAAACAGGAATACTGCCCCGGTTAACCTAATGAAGATGAAAAAGGTTAGGGATATTTCTGATAAGTCCGGTACCCGGAGGAATTTGGGGGCAAATTGGTTTTGGAGGCAGGGATGGATACCGAGGGAATTGTTCGTGAAGTCTTGAATCGATATGCTTTACCGGTCCGGGGGCGCCATGGGGTCGTTCACTGGGCTCGGGTGCTGGAGAACGGCTTGCGTCTGGCCGAGTCGACCGGAGCGAATGTGCAAGTCGTCACCCTTTTTGCCTTATTCCACGACAGCCGCCGGGTCAATGAACAGTTGGACGAGGGGCACGGTCTAAGGGGAGGGGAGTTTGCTCGAACATTGCGGACCACGCTTTTTGATCTCAAAGACCTGGAGTTCGAATTGTTCTTTCGGGCCTGCCATTTTCACACCGACGGACATACGGAAGGCGATGTGACCCTGCAGACCTGCTGGGATGCCGATCGTCTTGATCTGGGCCGGGTAGGCATCACACCCAAGCCCGATCTTCTTTGTACTGATGCCGCCCGGAGTCTGGTCGATTGGGCCAATCAACGGGCCGTCAAGGGATATGAGCCTGAGATGGTCAGCAGGATATGGGGCCTATGATTCCAACCATCCTAAACAGCTTCCCCCCAACTCAGGGGGATTGTAAATACTTTTCATACCAGGCAAAGACCTTCTGCCAGCCGTCCACAGCCGCTTCTACCCGGTAACTGGGCCGGTCCACTGAAAAGAAACCATGACCGGCGTTTGGGTAGGTGTGAAACTCGTAGGTCTTGTTGTAGCGTTTGAGTTCCTCCTCCATGCGTTGGACATGCTCAGGAGAAGGATTTTGGTCTTCCGCCCCGAACAGGCCCAGCAAGGGGCAGGCCAGGTCCTTGGTCAGGTCAATGGGGGCCACCGGCTGGCGCTCGGTCAGTTCCTCGGGTTTGGCCACCACCCTTCCCCCATAGCAATCGACTGCGGCATTGATGCGTTTGATCCTGCAGGCCGTGAGATACACCTGCCGTCCTCCGGAACAAAAGCCGATAGTTCCCACTTTTCCGCTGTAATAGGGCAGGGTTTCTAAGTAGCGGATGGCCGCATCCACATCACCGACACATTGTTCGTCCGGGATACCTCCGGCCTTCCAGACCTTGGCCATGATTTCTTCCGACGTGCCCGGCCCTTCACGATGATGAAGGTGGGGTGCAAAACCCACATATCCGTGGAAGGCCAGTTTCCGTGTCATTTCTTTTGAGGCTTCATCCCAACCCGGCATGTGATGGATCAGGACAACCCCCGGAAAAGGGCCCGCACCCAGCGGGCGGGCCAGGTATCCTTCAATCAAATCATCGTTGTGCCCCCTAAAACCGACCGTTTCAGCAATCATCCCTTCGTACATGGCGGATCTCCTCCTTACAAAAAAAGATTTGATTTTGAACGGGTTAAGTATATAAAAAAAAGAGAAGGGGGGCAAGCAACAAATTTTGATTGAATTTGGTTTTGGTCGGTTAAGTTAATACCTTTATATCGTCCTGAAAGAAAGGAGAAAACATGATGGATCAAAAAATCATCGATTTGTACGACGATTATACTCGTGAATTAATTCACCGTCGTGAATTTCTCAGGAGGTTGGGTCTTCTTGCCGGTGGAACAGCCGCTGCCTTGGCCTTGTTGCCTATATTGGAAAACAGTGGTGCCCAAGCCCAAATCGTTTCCAAGGATGATCCCCGCCTGGGAACGGAATATATCAAATACCCTGGGGCGACAGGGGATATCCGGGCCTATTTGGCCAGGCCGAAAGGAATGGAAAAGCTTCCCGCGGTGCTCGTTATCCATGAAAACCGGGGGCTGGTACCCCATATCGAAGATGTCTCCAGACGTATTGCCTTGGAGGGGTTTCTGGCTTTGGCCCCGGATGCCTTAACGCCTTTGGGTGGAACTCCGGAAGATCAAGAAAAAGCACCGGCACTGATCCAAAAACTGGACGGTCCATCGACTCTGCAAAACTATATTGCGGCGGTGAAATTTTTGAAGACCCATCCTGTTTCCAACGGCAAGGTAGGGGCCGTAGGATTCTGCTGGGGAGGGGGGATGGCCAACCAACTGGCCGTACACTCACCGGATTTATCGGCTGTGGTGCCCTATTATGGCAAACAGCCCGCGACTGAAGATGTTCCCAAGATCAAGGCCGCTTTGCTTATCCTCTATGCTGGAATTGACCCATGGATCAATCCCGGGATTCCGGCTTTTGAAGCAGCACTCAAGAAGGCATCGGTGGACTATAAAATTTTTATGTACGAAGGGACTCAACATGCCTTTAACAACGATACGAACACTGCCCGATACCATAAAGAGGCCGCTCAATTGGCCTGGCAGCGCACTATTGCGTTTTTCAAAGAGAAACTTAAGAAGTAAACAAAAATATTTGAATTTCTCTGTTGCGAGTTACGAGTTACGGGTTATGAGTTTTAAAGAAAAGGTTTTAATTTTTTAACCCGCAACTCGTAACCCGTAACCCGTAACCCTATAAAAGTTAGGGGAAATTCTTAGAATAAAGAGTTCTAAGAAATAACCCTCGCTCGAACTCATTTCCCCAAACAGCACTTTTTGTACTTACGGCCGCTGCCGCAGGGGCAGGGATCATTGCGGCCGACCTTAGCGTTCTTCTGAATGTGTTTAATCTCTAGTTGGGAATTTCTTCTTTCGATGGATTGACGGCGCCAGAGGGCAGACAATTGGGTGACAAAGGGCCGACTGTGGTTGAAGAAACGCTTAAATCCTGCACATAGGTAATTCAGACCAGCCTGACCATCCGGGGTGTGAAGGATACGGTCTTTCGGGCATCCACCATAACACAGGGGAAGAACTTCGCAGTCCCGGCAATATTGGGGGAGTGTATCCCATTTAGCTTGTCCGAAGACCTTTTGGGCCGGGCTTTCCAATAAATCGACCAGTGGGATTTCCTGGATATTTCCCAGGCGGTGTTCCGGGTCTACGAAATGATCACAGGAATAGAAATCTCCGTTGTGCTCGATGACCGGAATATCCCCGCAAGTTTTTCGAAAAATACACAGGGCATGGTCCTGTCCAAAGGCCGTTCTGGCTGTTTCCTCGAATACCTGCACTTTGATTCGTTCGATATCTTCAGCCTTCCATTCGTCAAAGATAGTGCAAAGAAATTCCCCCCAGGCTTCGGCCGATACCGTGCGGGGGCTGACTCCTTCCTTACTATCCGGGTCCGGTTCGACCAGAGGCAGAAAGGTCATGTACTGGGCCTGGATCTGTTTGAAAAAGCGGTATACCTGGAGGGGAAAATCGACATTTTGCGCATGGACCACACACAATAAGTCAATTGGGATATAATGTTGGCACAAAAGCCGGTATCCGCGCATTACCAGCTCGTGGGTGGGATTTCCATTTTTAAAAAGGCGGTGTTGATCGTGAAGGGTTTGGGGGCCGTCGAGGCTTAAACCAACAGTGAAATCCTCACTCTTTAAGAAGCGGCACCATGGTTCATCCAGGAGGGTACCGTTGGTTTGAATACCGTTAAAGAGTTGCCGATTTTGGGGAAGGTGTTTTCGCTGAAGGGCCACAATTTTGCGGAAATAATCGAGACCCAGGAGGGTCGGCTCCCCGCCATGCCAGGAAAAGCTGATCGTCGGACCGGGAGAGGCGTTGATGTGTTGGACGATATAAGCCTCAAGGACGTCATCGGACATACGAAAGGACTCCGCTGAAGGGTAGAGGAGTCCTTTCTTTAGGTAATAACAATAGTGACAGCCCAGGTTGCAGACGGGACCAATAATTTTGGTAAAGACCTGAAATTCGCGGGATGCTTTGGCCAAGGATCAGCCTCTAAACGACCCGTTATTTATTAAAAGTTCCTTCATGATTTCAATTATCCCGACTTTCAGCTTCGAGGGAGCAAAACTATTTTTCTTGAATCAACCCGTAAAATCGGGCGGTAAATAAACTATCCACATATTCTTTGACCAGGGTGATCTTCCCCTGGTCATTAAACTTAAAAGATATCCGATATTCCATGCCATAGGGGCGCCCGTCATTGGTCTTGGCCGAGGAGGAGGCTTCTATCATCACCCGGTTATCCTGAGCGGTCGTTTCTAAAACCTTCATGTTAAAATCAGTAAAAAGCTCTGCTACCATGGGTTCCAGCCATTTCCGATATCTTGGTAATTTCATTTTCGGCATTTTCACAGAAACGGGGAGGACCTCAATCTCGAAATCCTCAGAAACTAGGGCAAAGGCCTTATCAAAGGATGATTTTCCGTACCGTCCGCTCCCGTCCACGATATGCTGGAGGTATTCTATGGCTGTTTTGGTATTACGTTCTTCTTGAGATAGATTTTCCATGATGGTGTGTGCCTATTGTTGATGAATTTTATAAGTTATTTGGCCACAGAGCCACCGTCTACAACGATGGTTTGACCGGTAATAAACTGGGAGGCCGCAGAAGCCAGAAAGACGGCCACTCCCTTCATGTCGTCGATGTCTCCCCCTTTTCCGAGAGGAATTCTGGAAGTCGCCATCTTATAGATTTCTTCATTTCTGGTCACATGGGCCATCATGTCGGTCCGGAAATAGCCCGGGGCAATGGCATTGACGCGGATATGGTATGGAGCTAATTTGACGGCCAGGTTCTGGGTCAGGCTGATGACGGCCGCTTTGGTCGAATTATAGGGAACGGCCGGATGGGCCACCTCTTCCGTTCCCCGAAGACCGGCAGTCGAGGCAATATTGATAATCGTTCCCCCGCCCCAGTCTTTCATCAGGTTGGCCATTTTCTGGGTCAATATCCATACGGACCTGACATTGACATTGAAAACATAATCCCATTTCTCAAGGGGGTAAGAAAGCGTCGGTGCACCCCAGGTTGCCCCGGCATTGTTGACCAGGATATCGATCCGGGGAAATTTTTGCACAGCGGTCTTAAGCATGTTCCCAAGGTCTTCTTCTTTGGATATATCGCAGGCTACAGGGAAGACCTGGACATTACCTGCCTTCGATAACTCCTCAGCCGATGCTTCAAGATTGTTCATCTTTCTCGATGTGATAATCAGATCCGCTCCGGCTTCTGCCAGACCGGTAGAAATAAATTTGCCGATTCCTCTGCCGCCTCCGGTAACCAGGGCGACCTTGCCTTTTAAACTGAACAGTTCCTCCAATTTCATCATGACCTCCCGTATAAGTTTGATTTTGTTATTCAGCCCTGTTCTAAGAGTTGAAGTTCATTCTTACATTCATTCCCCAATCCTTTGTAAAATTTTATATAAAACCGATTTTTTTCTGTCAACTATAAAAGGCTTAGCCGTTGTAACGTTTCGTTATAATATAATAATTAAAGGATTCCTTCCTTGACATTTCGGGAGCATCAAGTTTAAAATCCAAGCAGATCAACCAGTTGAAAGGGGGAAAAAGATGACCTTGAGAACCTATCCGGAATTCAGTACCAATTATAACCTGCTGCTTAAAACCCTGATGAAAAGACCTGTGGATATTTACCCGAATGAGATCGGGCTGGTTTACCGGAATCCGAACACCGGCGAGTATTTTCGATTGACCTGGCAGCATTGGTATGAAAGGACCTGCCAGCTGGCCAATGCCCTCAAGGAAAAACTGGGCCTTCATCCCGGAAAACCACGACAACCCGGAGACCGGATCGCCACCATGGCCTTGAATCATCATCGGCATATGGAGCTGTACTACGCCGTCCCGGGTTGCGGGGCGGTTCTGCATCCTGTCAACATCAGGCTCTCCCAGGATCACATTGTTCATACCATCCGACATTCCCAGGACAAAATCATTTTTGTGGACGATATCTCCTGGCCGTTGCTGGAGGGCATCCATGAACGAATCAAAGATACAGTGGAGAAATTTGTTTATATGTCCGACAAACCGGGACTTCCCCAGACAAAGATTGAACCGGTTTTTGAATATGAAACATTACTCCAAGAACAATCCTCCGAATTCGAATGGCCGAACCTTCATGAGGATACTTTTGCCACGCTGTGTTATACGACCGGAACCACGGGCCTGCCCAAAGGGGTTATGTTTACCCACCGGCAACTCTATTTGCAAACCCTGCATGTCATTGCTTGGAATTTTTTCATCACCGATCCCGCTCGCGTAAACTTCGGGGAGAATGAAGTTTGGATGGCGATAACCCCCTTGTACCATGTCCATGGCTGGGGCGCCCCGTTCCTCAACGTCTTTTCAGCCAATAAGCTGATCCTGCCGGGGACATTTACGGTGGAGGGATTCTGTGAACTGGTTCAAACAGAAAAAGTAACCTCCACCTCAGTAGTGCCGACGGTTCTGGCCATGATAGTGGAATATAAAGATATTCATAAATACGATCTGAGCAGTTTGAAGAACCTGGGGGTCGGCGGCGGGGCCTTGCCCTTGGGATTGAAGAAAAAGGCCGAAAAAATCATTCCCGGATTCAAGGCCAGGTCCGGATACGGTATGACCGAAACCGCTCCGGCGGCCATCCGGGCCTTTGTCAAAAAAACCATGGTGGACTGGCCCGAGGAAAAACTGGATGAGATCCGGGTGAAAACAGGGTTGGCTGTCCCCGGGGTTGAGGTGATGATTGTCGATGAACAAGGGAACCCGGTTCCTCGGGACAACGAGACCGTGGGAGAAATCCTGATCCGGGGGCCCTGGGTCATGGAGCAGTATTATAACGAACCGGAGAAAACGGCCGAAGTCTGGCGGGACGGATGGTTTCATACCGGCGATGTGGCCAAGGTGGATGAAGAGGGGTATGCCACCATAGCCGACCGGATGTCGGATATGATTCGCAGCGGGGCCGAGATGGTCCCGACGGTTCTGCTGGAGAACCTGACAGCCACGGCCGAATTTGTTTTAGAAGCCACTTATGTCGGGGTCCCGGACGAAAAGTGGGGGCAAAGACCGATGGCCATTGTTACCCTGGTTCCCGGGGCCAAGGAGAATGAAAAAGACATCATCCACTTTTTGGAGACCGAAGGGGTGGAAAAGGGGAAGATCACCAAATGGATGCTGCCTGATTATATTCTGATCACCAAGACCATTCCCAAGACCAGCGTGGGAAAATTCGATAAGATCACGATAAAAAAACAGCTGGATGACCTGTTGCCCAGGGCTAAAAAGGTTCGGGAGTTATAAGGGGAGTTCCCGCTTCAGTTCCTCGACAGTAATTGTCCCCGGCGCTAGTTTCTCCCGAGCCGCGTAATTGGCTGTTGTCTGTAATAAACGGTTCACTGGGGTGGGTACGCCATGGAGCCTTCCTAAAAGACAGATCTCCCCGTTCAGCCAATCCGCTTCAATAGTACCGGTCCCCCGGGTCTGGCTTTGCCAGGAAGAGCTCCCCTGCCGCTGGCCGTCGCCGATTGGTTTCACTTGGATAAAATTGCCACGACGTTTACGAAACTCCTCATCTGTTGAGTAGGCGATGCCAGCGGCCCGGTAACAGGCCAAGGCCTCTTCTCTGGCAGCACGAAGGAGGTCCCTGCCGTTTCCGTCTGTTCCGCAGACGGCCTGGAAGGCATTGCCGAGGTTGAGCAAGAGCTTGGCGTATTTCTGCCGCATAACCGCTTCATCCGGTTGAGAGCTGAAATCGGCATCCCTGAGATCGGCGCAGACAGCCTCAATCAGAGGATCGCTCCCTTGCGGATAACGCCCGGCATCCAGGATCCCCGGGATTGGGGACGAGTTCTGCTGAACCACACCCGGATCCAGGTGTGTGGCCGGGAGCATGACCACCATAGCATAAACGTTCTCGAACCGGCGCAGGGCCATCCGCTCGTTGTCCACCCCGTTTTGGGTGCAGATCACCGGCAGGTGATCACCGGCGGCGGCCCGTAGGGCCTCTAAGGCCGCACGGGTATCCTGCGACTTCATTCCCAGGATGACCAGGTCATCTTTCTCAAAGTGGATTTCGGAAGGGGATGAAACCGCCGGGATCTTGAATGTCTCGGTTCCATCCGGAGTTTCCAGCCTGAGTCCGTGTTCCTGGATCGCCTCCAAATGCCGTCCGCGGGCAATGAGTATAACGTCCTTGCCGGCACGGTGTAACCGTGTACCGATTACCCCACCAATAGCTCCGGCTCCAAAGATGATGTACCGCCTCATAAATCCTCCTTTAGTCTTCCAGTTACCCATTTTCAGGAAAGATGCCGTCGATACTGGGCATAAGTGCAAAAGGCCTTCACGGATTTCGGCCTGAAAATCAGACTCAACTGTTCTTGGATCGTACCCCTCATTACCAGGCAACTTCGATTGAAGCTCCCTGCACCAAGGTGCAGGGAATCTTCCAGGCAAGGAAAGGGTTTATTTGTTGTAGTTCGCTCGCTAACCCACGCAGCAAGCTGCGGGGAATGCGCTCGCTATTCCTGTTCAAATAAATATTTTTAAGAAGCTGGAAGTATAGGGAGACCGTTTCTATGTGTCAATCAATTTTTCTCCCAAGATATTGCGGGTCGCTCTCAGTGGTTTTTGCTAATGGATGGGGTGCGTTCCGAGACGGCCGGATATAAATCCTGTGACGGGTATTTTATACCTCGGTATCAAAATTCTTCCACCCTGTTTCGGACTCTCTATCTCCACGGCCGGATACCTTTATTCTCAACGGGGTAGGCCCTTTGCTGCCAGGCCTGGAGGCCGCCGGCCAGAAGCCGAACCCGGGTAATCCCCTGTTGTCGTAATAAAAGGGCCGCCCGGCCGCTTGAGGCCTCATTGGGTCAGGCGCAATACAGGATAATGTCCCGATCTCGAGGCAACATATTATCATTTTTTACTAAATGGTCCATGGGGAGATGGAAGGCCCCGGGAATAGTCTGTGGCTCCACTTCGAGTTCAAAGGGGCTGCGGATATCTAAAACCAGAAGATCCTCATTTGCCTCAAGCCTTTCTTTTACCTCTTCAGGCGTGATCCGGGAAACGGTTAATTGATGCAGAACACGCCGACGCTGCATATATTTCCAGCCGATATAGGCGGCCAGCCCTCCGGGAATAACCAGTCCCATTAAGAGGCCTGTTTCCATGGTTTTTAGGGCAACGGGTTCCAATTGGGGGGTGAAGAGGTAACCGACACCGAGGTAAAGGGCTGCCCAGAAAAACACCCCCAATCCATCATAAAACAAGAAACGAAGTGTGGGCATATGAAAAATGCCGGCCAGTGGGGAGGTAATGGGCGTCATGCCCGGTACGAACTTGGCAACCAGCAGCGAGCGGGGACCATGACGGGCAAAGACATTTTTGGTTTTACGAACACAAGAATCGGGATCGAGGGCAATACGGCAGAGCAAAGGTAAGACCTTACTCCCACGCCGGAGACCAATCTGATACCAGAAGGTATCGCTTATCAGAGAAGCGAAAACAGCCAAGCCGAGCATTATGAAAAAATTAAATATCCCAATCCCGGTCAGAACTCCGGCCGCCATTAGGATGGGGGCAGCCGGGATCGGCAAACCCAATTGCTGGAAAAATATCCAAAAGAAGAGAACCGAATATCCGTTTTGGATTAAAAACTGGATGGTTTCAGACATGCATTTCTCGGAAGGACCGAATGGGTTTTATCAGGGGCGGTTTCCCAATTTTTCGTTTTGTTCGTACCGTCTCTGGTTTTCTTGTGATACTTTGATTAATGCTATGCGGGGATCACTCTATTGTCAAGCTCAATTAGTTTTTTGGGCGTCTTCATTCTTTTAAAGAATAAAGAAGGGGCCGGGATAGGGAATTATGGGGGATGTTCTTGTCGGGGGAAAACGAATTAGGGAGCGACTTGCGAAGGGAGGAAAAGGGTGATTCAGCATCACGCTTGACGAAGCCGCGGGTAACAGTTACTATCTCTTTTAACAATTCCCTTGATTCAATTTAGGAGATAACAATGGGATATTACCAGGAACATCTATGTACTGCGGAAGAGGCGGTCCAAAAGGTCCGGTCGGGCGACCGGATTGTTTTTTCCCACGCCTGCGGTGAACCGCGGGTATTACCCGGTGAACTGGTTAAAAGGGCAGGGGAACTCCGGGACGTCGAGATTGTGCACATGGTCCCCATGGGTGAAGCCCTTTACTGCCGTCCGGAATATGCTTCCAGCTTCCGACATGTTTCCTTATTCTCCGGAGGGGCAACCCGAAAGGCCATCTGGGAAAACAGAGCGGATTATATCCCTTATCTGTTCAGTGAAATACCCTCTCTTTTTGAGTCGGTGCTGCCGGTGAATGTGGCTATGGTTACGGTGTCTCCTCCTGACAAAAGTGGGCTTTGCAGTCTGGGCGTCTCCGTGGATTACACCAAAAAGGTGGTTGAAACTGCAAAAATGGTCATAGCCGAGGTCAACCCGAACATGCCCAGAACACACGGCCAATCTTTTGTTCACCTATCGGACATCGATTTTTTTGTGGAAGTTAACCAACCCATCTTCATCTTGAAAGGCAGCGAATTGACGGAAGTAGAGAAAAACATCGGCAGACATACGGCCGAACTGATCGATGACGGGTGCTGCCTCCAACTCGGGATCGGGGGTATTCCCGAGGCCGCACTTTTTTATCTCAGCGGATTTAAGGACCTGGGGATCCATTCGGAAATGATTTCCGACGGAACGAGAAGTCTGGTGGAGAAAGGGGTCATCACCGGACGTAAAAAGACGATTCACCAAGGGAAAATTGTCGTCACATTCCTGATGGGGTCGAGGGCCTTTTATGATTGGGTCGATGACAATCCCATCATCGAGATGCATCCGGTGGATTACACCAATAACCCATTTGTCATCGCCCAGAACAAAAAAATGGTTGCTTTAAACTCCGCCCTGGAGGTCGATCTCCTCGGCCAGGTCTGCGCCGACACCTTAGGTCCAAAACAATTCGCCGGTGTGGGAGGGCAACTTGACTTTGTAAGAGGAGCCAGGATATCGGAAGGTGGCAAGGCGATCATCGCCCTACCCAGTACCGCCAAGGACCTTTCCAGGATAGTGCCGACACTCAAGAATGGAGCCTCCGTGACCACGTCCAGAAACGATGTGGACCATGTGGTCACCGAATACGGGATAGCGGCTTTGAAAGGCAAGACGGTGCGGGAGCGCATGAAGGCCCTGATCAACATAGCCGATCCCGCCTGGAGAGAAGAGTTGACGAAAAAGGCTTTTGAGGTTTACCGCATCACTCTTTAAAATAAACTGACGTTTTACCGGTTCATTGAGGAATGATGATTTCGGAAAAGGTCGTTACTAAGCCTGCACCGGAATGTCTTTATCCGAGGGTGAAAACCAGGGTTCAAAAGATTACCTAAAGTTAAAAGCACTGGATTCCGGCTTTCGTCGGAATGACGAAAAGGAACATTTCTAAGTTTACACGAGATTATCAGAAATTATCCTGCATGTTCTCACAAACAAAAGGGGGGTTGAATCGATATTCAACCCCCCTTTTTGATTTTGGGATTAACGAATTTTTACACGGTTTTTACATTGACCGCAGCCGGGCCTTTTTTGCCCTGCTCGATATCAAAGCTTACCCGCTGGCCTTCTTGCAGGGTTCTGAAACCCTGCATACTGATAGCTGAATGGTGAATAAATACATCCTTATCCTGACCATCCACTTCAATAAAGCCAAAACCTTTGTTCTCGTTGAACCACTTCACTTTTCCTTCTGGCATAGTCTTATCCCTCCTCTTGAAGTATTTCTCAAGTTGGGATACGACCTGCCTAAAAAAAAAGCATCGAGGATACATTCTCCGATGCCAAAGCCCGTCGAATTGTTCACCAACTTCGACCGTCATCCACACCTTACTGGGTCGATGGCGGATTTAATGTCAAGAATTATAATAGTCTTATGCGGGTAAGTCAAGGTTTTTTTTAATCATTCCTAACAATACCCTAATATTGGGGTTTTGCCTGCCGAAAAGCTCGAACCATTTGTTTAATCAGGGGGATACAATTTCCTCTGGAGGCTAAAAGGTATTGAAACCAGGTTTTTTTCTGACGGTATAACAGGAACGGCCAAAACCCTTTAGAGATGTATTTAAAGAAAAAATACCAGTCATTAAAAATCGTACTCTCCAGATATTGCCGGGGAGGAGGGTTTCTGCTCCCCCCTTTCTTGGCCATGACATGGAAGACGACCGCCCTTGGATCATAAATAATTTGATAGCCGTGTTTTCGAATCTGCAGGGCATAATCTACTTCTTCCCATAAAAAGTTGCCCCAATAGTTCAGATCGAAATCCCCGACTTCCAGCAGAACGTCCCTCCGAATAGACATGTTACACCCGTATAGGGTAGAGATCAGACAGCGTTGATTGGTGGTAAAATTCCGCAGATATTTCCCACTTCGGGTTATTCGACCGGCCCAAGGCAGATCGTTTTCCTCACTTCCGTCATAAAGGACCTTGCCGGTTACAGCACCCAGATTTAACTCCTGATAGTTTTCCTGGTGGGTTTGAATCAAAGTGGGATAAAAAAGGACATCGTCATCTAAAAAAAGGATTATATCTCCCCGAACTTCTTTCCGGGCCAGGTTACGGGCAGCGGTGGTTGACGGGGAAGAAAGGGTCAGTAAGCGGATTCGATTTTGGTTTTCTTTTAAATAATTCCAAGTTTGCGGTTTGTGTTCCCGGCTTTGATCAACGACCAGGACCTCATGAGGAGGGATGGTTTGATTCTTTAAGAGTTCGAGGACGTGGATCAAGGATTCTTCCCGGTTAAGGGTGCAAATGACCACCGAAACCGTCCCAGGTTGTTGAAAATTGTCCATCTGCGGTGTTGTCCTCATCCTTCGTCAGTCCGGCATACTTCTATGTACGCTTCCTTCCTCAGGACTTCGAACGCCTTGTATCTGAATATCTTTGAACAACCTGTAATGGATATCTTTCCAAACATTTTTTGAGAGAAGGGTACCCTCATCGTTTCACCAGACTCAAAAATAAGGCCTCCATTTGATCGGTAACCCGGCTGATTTCAAAGCGATGTTCAGTTTTTTGCCTTCCTTTTTCACCCATGACCCTGCGGAGCTCCGGATCTTTTATCAGTTTTCGGGCCGCTGTTGCCAGGCCGAGCGTATCCCGGTAAGGGACCAGAAATCCATCTTCTCCATCGGCAATCATATCCTCTACGGCGGGTATCCGGGCCCCGATCACCGGTTTGCCTTTGGCCCAGGCCTCCAGGAAAACCACCCCAAAGCTTTCAACCTGGGAGGGCAGGATCAGAAAATCACAGGCAGTCAGGAGGTCCGCTTTTTCTTCTTCCGGAAAATTATTCAGAGAGATGATACGGGGATCTTGGGATAGAGGGTGATTGTTGAATAAGGTCTGGAAGTAAGGGCTGGATTGCCCGGCCAGGACCAAGACCGTGCGGGCCTCCTCTTGCCAGATCAAGGGCATGGCTTCCAACAGGGTGTCGATTCCTTTGTTCTCAACCTTGCGGCCCATAAAAAGGATCAGCGGTTCCTGGCTAAGGCCGTGGGTTAATCGGAATCGGCGGCCATCTCCCCCCTCTAAAAGAGAAAGGTCGATTCCCTGTCCTAAGGCATGGATCTTGGCTTCTTGAATGCCCTGTCTTATTAGAAAATCCTTTTCAGCCCGGGTATTGGTCAGGATAGCAGAGGCCTTGGGGAAGATCCAGTGAAGGATTCTTGCCAGCGAAGCATTTATATCATTCATATGCAGATGAGGCTGAATAACCCAGGGACAGCCTGTTTTTTTGGCGGCCGCTGCAGCATAATAAATAGAAGCGGTTGGAAATGGGACGGCATAGATCAAGTCCGGATCCAGACCACAGGCAGTTTTAATCATCCGGGGCAGATGGGGAATATGGGTCATAAACCAGAGACGGTCTCCGCCCTTTAAACGGCTCCGTAAGGCCAAAGCCCCTATTTTGGCCAGGACATATCGTTTTGGAGGTCTGAGGGGTAATCGGATAATACGAATCCCTTCTTGGATTTCTTCTGCCGGCAAGGAAGCATTGACCCGAGGATTTTTAAAGGCTTCCAGAGTTGTTTGATTGGAGGTAACCACGGTTACCTGGTGTCCTTTTATGACCAGTTTTTTGGCCCACTCCAGCAGGGAAATTTCCGATCCGCCCCGGGCCGGATAAAAAAGATGGGTCAGGGCAACGATATGCATCATTCTCCTTCAACCGTCCAGAGTGGACCGGATCGAGATCCGAATCTCCGGTTTTTTGCCATGGTCGGTGAAACAGGTAATCATTCCGGAATATCTTTCGTTTTTTTGTCGGTTAATGATTATCAGCCGATAATGCCGTCTTTTGACGATGGTTTTCAGGTAATAGGTAATATTATCTCCAAGGGTATTTTCAATTTTCAAAATTTGAAAGGGTTGGGAGGTCGTTATCAGATCAATCGTCTTTTCCTGTTGTCCTTCCCTCCCGGCCTTGAACTCGACGAAAGAGGCCGGCCGTATTTCAATGTAGGGGCGGACCGTGCCGTGGAAATTCAGTACAAGGGAAGGCTTTTGAGGGTCATTGCTGTGGATCGTAGCCGATTTCCAAACCGGGCCTTGATAGTCTTTTAAATTTACGGTCAGGGTGATTTTTCCCTCCCCTCCAGGGGGGATAGCCCGGTCAAAACGGGCCACAGAACAGCCTCACCCGGGACGGATGTCCGTGATCTCAAGGATTCCCGGGCCGGTATTTTTAACTGAATAATCGTGGGAGAGGATGCTGCCTTCATCCACCGTTCCAAAATCATAATCCGTTTCGATAAGCTGGATACAAGGGGGTAACCCGGCAGGGGAGGCTAAGCCTAACCAAAGGAAAAAGCCCGGAATCCAAAGAAGGAATGTTAATTTTTTTTTCAATAACGAAACTCCCAAACGAAGATTTAAAAAGTGTTGAAGCCGGGAATCCGAAGCCGGAATTTAGAATTAAGATGAGAGTATTCATGGGCCGTCGTCCTTGTCAAGAAAAAAGGGGACTCAGGCGATCCAGATTTGTTCCAAATAAGGCACATTGGCCGGGTCGATGGAAAACAAAGGGCTGTTCCTTTCCAAGTTCCAGGGGATAAAATAGGCCAGGTCGGGCAAAACCTCTTGCTCGGGACCCCGAATATGATCCTTGGTCCAGTCTATTATGTCCCGTATCGTTCTGGTTATTTTTTGATCCAGGATAAGGTGTTGATTGAGAAAACGCAGGCTGGGGTTTTGTTTTAATTGATAGACCGCTTCTTCCCAATGGATCCCGTTTACTTTTTTTCTTAAAACATAACCGTTTCCCCGGTCCTGAATCCAGAGAAGAGGAAGATTGACTTTTATTTGTGCCTGCCGGATTCTGACTCCTTGAATTTTTTTCTCTATTTTTTCCAATAAACCCTTTCTTTTTTCAAGATCCTTAAGTAAAGCCGAAGAGAGACGTTCAAACATGTAGATCTGATCCTGGAGAAGGAACTCCCGTAACCGGGTGGGATCAAAGCCCAGATCCAGAAGATCGGCAATGGTCAACTTAAGCGGTTCGGTTCGATTTTTTTCTTTCATCCACTGGGTTAGAAAAGGCCTTTGATATAAAGGAAGCCCTTCAATGGCCTGAGTGGTCTTGGACTTAATCGATTCAGGCAGAGAAAGCCATAAGGAACGATCTCCAAACAATTGAACGTCGGTTTCTTCCGGATCAAAACTATAAGGTTGAATGAGCAGGGAACGGACCTCCCTGGAAAGGGTAATTTGTTCCAGCGATTCCCCGCCGGTGTAACCCAACAATTCCTGGATCCGTCTTTGAAATCCCAACAAGCGGGTGGTAAACTTGGTGAACATAAAACGCATCAGCAGGGTGGTCCGTCCGGATTCCTTCTCTTTTTTAAAAACCCTTTCCAGGGCCGAATAGATTTGGTTAAATTCCTGGATGGTCCTCTGGACCATCAATTCATTGTCCTGCATTTCAATAACGGGTCTTTTTTTCTTAAGATTAAAGATCAGTTTGGGGAGTTTAAGGGCGAAATGATTCTTTTTAAACCCGGCGGGGATAAAAACCATATAATGAGCCCGGTCCGGCTTTTCGCTGAATTCGATCAGTTTTTCAAGAGGGATCCAGCCCAATTTGTCGTAAATGTCAAAGGTCGGGTCTTCGGGGGGGATGATGTTGTCCAAAAGGCCCAAAGCGTCTTTTTCTACGACATAATCACGAAAGGCCTCCAATATCCGATTTCCCAACCCTTTCCCTCGAAAGGAAGGGGTTACTTCTACATAAACCAGATAGTAGCAAGGCAAGGGTTTTCGCAGATAAAGCATATTCAAATAGGCCAGAACCTCCCCTTCCGAAGTATAGACTTCAAAAATCTGGAAGGGTTGATTGGGACCTTGGGCTCTGAATCGCTTTATCCGGCTTCCCCTTACCGTGGAATGCGTTAAGCGATCCAGGGTGTTAAATAACCGGTCCGTTGGTATCAGGACCGATCCCCGGGGAGTATCTTCCCAGGTCATTTCAATTAAGGCCAGAGTCTCCTTCAGTCCGAGCCCGGCTTCTAAAAATTTCTTTTTGATCTGATCAGGAGACAGGTAAAGAGATTTTTTTCCCATTTTAAAAAAAAGAGGCCTTGAGATGAATGCCCAAGGCCTTAAAAAGAAGCAGATCTATTGAACATGGACAGCGAGCGCATTCCCCGTCACGCCCTTGGCATGACTGCGTGGGGTAGCGAGCGAACTACAAGAAATAGACATTTTCCTTGCCTGGAATCCCGCCATGGCGGGGCTGTACCGACTCGACTGAACTCGACGAAGTCTTGGTGCAGGGAGCTTCAATTGTTCAGTTTTTTTGGTGGCGGTGCAGGGACTTGAACCCCGGACACTGCGGATATGAGCCGCATGCTCTGACCACCTGAGCTACACCGCCACATGGACCCTAACCCGAATAAGTTGGAATTAACCAATGGATCTGTCGAAAAACCAAAAAAATTACCAAGGGTCTATTTGGGACCAGGTTTAATTTCCCCTAAATCGTAACAATACAATACGCTGCGGGCGTTGGAGATAAAGGCAATTTCCGTGGATTGGACAACCCCCACCACCATTTGTTTCTGGCCGTTATTCTTAAAATCCGCTACGCCGTAATTAGCAATATAATCGTTGATCGTCGGGGTCCTCCAGTTTTCTTTCATGCCCCCCCCATCCCAGAAGATGGAATAAATATCGCCGCTGTTATAGGTGCGATACCGGGCCAAAAAATTTAAAGCCGATCCTTTGTTTTTATTCAAGACGATCTCCTTTTTACCCGGGATCGATACCGAATCGATCACTAAACGGGCCGGAATATAATACCGTTCTGGTTCCTGTTCTTCCGAGGAAAAAGGGCTGCCTTCTGAAGATTCACTAATAAAGTTAAGGGTCCCTCCATAAGATTCGCTGCTGGAATATTTTGTTTTACCTTTTTCTGAGAGAACCATCAATCGGTTATTGCGATTGACGTGAAGGATTTCCTGAGAGCCGTCTTTATTGTATTCCAGGAAAGCAAAGTCAAAAACCGTTAATCCCTCGGGGACGTTCAATCGCTCAACCGAAACATACTTGCCGTCTTTCCAGGAAAGGACGACTATTTTTGAGTCAAAGAATTGGGCGCCAAATTTTTGCTGACCCAACAGGACCGGCCCCCTTCCGGGCAATTGGTGGACTCGAAGGTAATAAGGGATATTTTGGGCGATCGTTTTATAGGTTCCCTGAACCCAGGAAAGGGTAAAAGATCTTAACGTTTTGTCTCGATAATTGGTAATAAAAATCTGAGGAAGCCCTGTTCCGTGAATGTCGGCTACATCGACGCTGATGTAATTATCCCAAAGGGCTCCGGGAATCTCTTTAACCAACTCGAATCTGTCTTGGGTATATCGATAGATGTAGATTCGGTTTTTACTGATCAAAACCGTTTCTATTTTGCCGTCACCATCTAAATCCCCAAAGGCTATATCGATCAGAGCAAAAGGAAGGACCGAGCTCCGCCAGACCCCGGCCATATCAAAACCGCCGGCATTGATAATCATCTGAGGGGAAAGGGGGTTAATCGTAAATCCCTTAAGTGAAAGAGGGGCCTTTCCAGGGGGAGCGGTTCCCGCTGACGGCTCCGGACTTTTGGCTTGAGATACCGCTGCCGGGGTTTCCGGGGCCGGTGTTGCTCGGGGACGGTCGAATATTTTTTCATTGATTATGTCCGCCAATTCATTGACCCTGATAATGACCTCATCCATCCCCTTGGCCTGGGCATAGAATTTTTTCATGGGTTGACGAAGGGCAATATTTAACAGGTTTATGTCAAGGCTCACACTGGACCCCATGACATTGATACTGCCCCAAACAACCACCCCTGCCCCCAATTGCTTTCCAAGCTGAGCAGCCCCGGATTCATCCATAGGACCTGATATTTTTTCCCGGGCCTTCTGGACCTGGGCATTGTCCAGGACCACGACTTTGTCCTCCCAGGCCAGGCGGGAAGAAAGCATGTCCCGAACCCCTTCCCGTAAATAATCCATCTGCTCCGGTGCGTTGATATTAAAAGGGAGAACGACTACCTGTTTTGGTTCCGAGGCCAGGGATGTTGTGGCCAGGAGGAAGCTAATGAGCAATAGGATCCCCCATAAACTCCTTCGGTATGAACAATGGGCATTATTTTGATTCATAGGCGTTCTCCTCCAAATTTAAGGAAAAAATAGCATGCCTGTTTGATTCTGTCAACCCTGTAGTGATTACAAAACCAGCTTGCTCCCCCCCTCACATCCGAGAAAACAGGTCTTACGACTGACGAAACTGTAAAAAGTGACGGAGGGCAAGAAAACCAGACCTTGACTTTGAATGGGATTTCTTTCATACTGTCGATATCAGTCACTTTGGGGAAAAAAGGGGGTTTCCATCGGCCATGGATCCGGGACTTATCAAACAGATCAATCAGCGGGTTCAGGAAGAACTCCTGAAAAAAGAGATCGAGGTGGTCCAATACGGGCTGAACGAACTGGAACGTCTGATGGAAAAACGACATCAAGACCTGGCCAGTTTGCAGGTGGATCTGAGAGGGCTGATCCAGAAATTTCAAAACCGCCTAAAAATATTAAAAACTTCGAGGATATCTTAATCCATGTTTGAGCTGAAAATTATCACCCAGTTTGCCGCCGCCCATCGTTTACGAAATTTTCAGGGGAAATGCGAACAGCTCCATGGCCACAACTGGAAGGTGGAGGTTTATCTCCGATCCGCCCAATTGGATTCGACAGGCCTGGTGCGGGACTTTGGGGAAATAAAAACCATCACCCATGAAGTCCTAAACGGGCTAGACCACCAGTACCTGAATGAACTGGCCCCTTTTGAAACAGATAATCCTTCTTCGGAACATATAGCCCGCCATCTCTTTCATGAATTAAGCCACCGCCTGAACAATGATCAGGCAAAGGTCAGCAAGGTCTCGGTTTGGGAATCGGATTCCGCCTGTGCCACTTTTTGGGAGGAATAAATATTGTTCAAGGTTCAAAGTCGAAGGAAAAACATAAACCGGCAAAACGTCTATTTTGACAAACCCGAAAAAAGTTGCCAAGAATGTCAACCAGGCCGGCCCCGGGAAGCGGTCCCCTCATACTGGATTCCGGCTTTCGGCGACTTTTTATGAAACCTTCAACTTTGAACTTTGAACGTTGAACTTTTTATGATTTGGTTATCCGACTGATCCCGTTCATATAAGGCTGGAGGGCCGGAGGGATCAAAACACTCCCGTCGGCCTGCTGGTAGTTTTCCAGAAGGGCCACCAGAGTTCTGCCTACGGCCAGACCTGATCCATTGATCGTATGGGCCAATTCCGTCTTGGGGCGTCCTTCCCGGCGGAAACGGATGTTGGCCCGTCGGGCTTGAAAATCTTCATAATTGCTGCAAGAAGATATTTCCCGATAAAGATCTTGCCCCGGGAGCCAGACCTCAATGTCGTAGGTCTTGGCTGAAGCAAATCCGAGATCGCCGGTACAAAGGCTGACCACCTGATAAGGCAGGTTCAGTTGTTTAAGGACCTCTTCGGCGTTTAACAGCAGGCCTTCCAGTTCAGCGTAGGACTCTTCGGGGGCACAGAATTTCACCAATTCCACTTTGTTAAACTGATGCTGGCGGATCAATCCCCGTGTATCTTTCCCGTAAGAACCGGCCTCGGAGCGAAAGCAAGGGGTGTAGGAAACAAAATATTTGGGCAACTCCTGGGCGGAAAGGGTTTCCTGCTGATAGAGATTGGTCACCGGCACTTCGGCCGTGGGGATCAGAAAATAATCCCATCCTTCCAATTTGAATAACTCGTCCCGAAATTTTGGTAATTGACCGGTTCCAATCAGGCTCTGGCTGTTGACCATAAAGGGGGGCAGGATTTCGGTATACCCATGTTTGGTTGTGTGCAGGTCCAGCATAAAGTTGATCAAGGCCCGTTCCAAGCGGGCTCCCGGCCCTTTATATAAAACAAACCGGGCCCCGGTCATCCGAGTGGCCCTTTCAAAATCGAGGATATCCAGTTCCTCACCGATCTCCCAGTGGGGCCGGGGCGGAAAAGAAAAAACCGGTTTCTTCCCCCAGGTCCGGACTACCGGATTGTCCTCGCTGGTGTAGCCGACAGGAACCGTTTCATGGGGTATATTGGGCAGGGTCAACAGTATGGCAGAAAACTTTTCTTCAATCCCGGCCAGCGAATCATCCAATTCCTTGATCCGTTTTGAGACCTGACGCATTTCCTCGATGGCCTCACGGTCTTCCTTATTCTCCTTTTTCAGGCGGCCGATCTGTTCGGAAACCTTATTGCGGCGGTGTTTCAAGGCTTCAGCTTCCTGAAGAATCTCCCTCCGCTCCTTATCCAGAGACTCAAAGGTATCCCAGGGTAGATCCTGGCCGCGAAGGGACAACCGATCCTGCACCCAGGCCAATCGTTCTCGAATTAATTTTAAATCCAGCATGATTTTTGCCTTTTTCTATTAAGTGATTATAAGTGTTTATCAGGATACCACAATTTATCCACCTGGTCAATCCTAGTGTTTAACTTGGGCGGATATGATTATTGGTTAATGATTTTGCAACCAATTTTTAGTTGCTTTTTTTTTGATTCTGATAGTCTTTTCCCCAAATAAACAAGAAACAGCAGAAAATCCTTCTTCAAATTATTAAGAAAGCAACGCCTACCGATGTAAAGTATGAGGATTTGAAATCGCTACTCATCACTCAGGGGGCAAAATTCAGGGAAGGCCGTGGCTCCAGGGTTAGATTTGAACAGGAATAGCGAGCGCATTCCCCGCAGCTTGCTGCGTGGGTTAGCGAGCGAACTACAACAAATAAACCCTTTCCTTGCCTGGAAGATTCCCTGCACCTTGGTGCAGGGAGCTTCAATATAACCCTTAAAGTCCCATATTCATAAACCTCACCCCCAAAAGGTTCTTTCAATATCCGCCTTAACCCGGATCTTCATGAACGGCTGGTCGTCAATGCTTCCAATAAAGGGATGACCCTGAATGCCTATGTCAAAACCGTCCCTGAAAGACTACCTCTGAAACCCAGCATAATTAACCGCTTTGTTGTCTTGTGTTTTCTCCAATATAAACGGGAAATTCCAAGGGGATATCCTTGGATATGGGATTTGCTTAACGATCAAGGATGGGGAAAGGGATGAGGGTTAAGTGGAAAAGACCATCTGGAGTATAATTTTTGCTTGACAGGATTTTTGCGTTAATATAAAAAGCCAAAATAATAATCTTACCCGGTTATGGTGATAACCGAATTTCTTCGGCTGGTTATATGAGTACCTTTTAATAACCGGCAACCCACAATAATGCGCACTAATATTTCTTTTTCACAATAGCTTTTTATTGATTTAAATCCGTAGTTCGCAACACAAAGAAGGGTCCCATGACCAGATCTCAAGTGGCCCCATTGTTGCGCAGCCAGCCAGTATTTATCTATTCAAAAAAGGAGAGTTCACTATTCCCAAAATCCTCCCAGGTTTTATGTTCAATCAGGGAAAGAGACACTTTCCCTTGTTCTATTTTCTTTTAACCCAATTTACTACAAAGAGTGAGCCGTTAACAAACAATAAGGGTCCTTAATCAAATTTGGCCTGGCCGGTGATACCCAGGTCACCGGGGCCTGGTAGAAGCGACAATAGGGAAGAACATAACAATAATGAAAAAATGATAACTATTGTTTAATTGTTAAAAAACCGTAGGAGGTGTTATATGAAATACGGCAATCCTATGAGGGCAAATGGGGATCAAGACTATCAAAGAAAGAAATTTTTTTCATATGACCTTCGGGCCCCATTACCTTCGCATTCTGTACATCAAACAGCAAGAATTCTTTCAACCGTATTCCTGATCATTCTGGTTTCCATCTTTGGAGGGGTACCCTCCGGGCATGCATCTACGTTCGTCTATGATGATTTCAACGGTGAGTCCATTAACCAGAATCTTTGGAATATTAATGACCCAAGTGGTATCTATACACAGTCAGGTGGGTATCTAAGGGCGAATACCCCGCCAAACGGTGTATTCGGAGAATTGAGTTCTAAAGAAATTTGGAGCGGAGATTTCGATATTATCCTCGAATATCTTGATTTTATGTCAACCGCTACTCAGCATGTCGTTTGTCATTCAAGAATCGCATTAGGAATACTCTCTACAGAGGGGAATGCGAATACAAATTTTATTTTGATCGCTCGCAGTTACAATAGAAATGACCAACATACTTTTGATGCAAGTGGCATGGTAGGGGGCATATGGCTACCGGTCTATCAGGCTACGGCATCTACCCCGTATGGCCAGTTGAAGATCAGTCGCGTTGGTTCTACAATAACAGCTTATTCCAAGGAAAATGGCGATTGGGTTCTTGTAGGGACCTTCGATAATGTCTTTACGGGTGGTGTAAGGGTATGGGTGGACGCCTATACTGGAGACAACGGTACTTTCCAAGTCAAGGTGGACAACGTGCTCTACCAACCCCAGCAAAACTGGAATAATCCTCCAGTACCGGACGCTGGGCCTAACATTTCCATAGAAAGTGAAGAGCAGAGTACCACCATTATCCAGGGCACAGCTTCAGACCCAAATGGCGACCCCTTGATATATAGATGGCTTGAAGGTACTAAAATCCTTCAGGGGTGGAAGTACGTCAGTTCCGGTGGAGATGCTCCGCTTAATTTAGGCATTTTACAAAACTTCTCGAAAGGGAGTCATACTCTTGTTCTGCAAGTGAGTGACCTTAAGGTCATTTCAAAAGACGAAATGATTTTGACCATCGGCAATTCTGCCCCTCATGCAGCACCTTCGGGAGGAGGAACCTATCAAGTCAATACCCCGGTAATTCTCGGTGGACAGGTTTCCGACTTTGATGGGGATCAACTTTCGTACCAGTGGTTGGAAGGAGAGACTGTCCTTTACAGCGGAATTATACAGTCGACTGAAGGCGGGGCCGCCGTATCTTTACCCGACGATACCATTAATGACCTTGCCGTGGGAACCCACACATTGGAATTACAAGTAAGCGACGGGATTAATCAACCTGTTTTCGCCAGCATTAATGTGGAAGTCATTGATACGATCGCCCCTACTCTTGCGCCAGTAGCGGATAAAACCATCCTTTGGCCTCCTAATCATAAGATGGAAAATATTACTATATGGCCTAATGCCAGCGACAATAGCGGGGGGGCCGTATCCCTCACGGCTTTTGTGTCGAGCAATGAGCCCCAGGATGGGCTTGGAGATGGGGATGAATATCCTGACTGGACTGAACCGGAGATTAATAATGGAATCATTACCCTCCAGCTCCGAGCTGAAAGATCCGGCAAAGGGAACGGACGCACATATACAATTACCATCATAGGAACTGATTCATTGAATAACTCAAGTACAGCTACGATAAATATTGTTGTGCCTCATGATAAAGAAAAATAACTAATAAAATATTTTTGAATTTTCTTTTCTAAAATTTAAGAATTCCGGGAATATCTTGTGTAAGTTAACTCAAGGGGAAAGAAGGGGGATGGGCTACCCTGAAACCATGACTTCAATGTTATCAAAAAGAATTTACCGGTTGAAGATCTTAAATAGTCGAAGGACGTCCCTTCTTTTATGCTTTTTATTCTTACTGGCTTCCTATGGACCATCTAATGCCACCGATTCAAGTTTCAGCATGGTAGGGCAATTAGGCGGCCCGACCAAAGCGGTGGCTGTCCAGGGGAACTACGCCTATGTGGGGATCGGGCTTCGTTTGGTGGTGTTAGACATTTCCAACCCATCATCACTTACAGAAGTGGGCTCTACGACCCCCTTTCCCCATTTGGTAGAAGGGATCGCCGTCAGCGGAAACTTGGCTTATGTGGCCGCAGGGGGGGCCGGACTGCGAGTAGTGGATATCTCCAACCCGACCAATCCGACCGAGGTGGGGTATTGGGATTCTCCGGGGTATGCCGAAGGAGTGGCTGTTTCCGGGACAACCGTTTTTCTGGCGGATGGGCCATACGGTTTGCAGGTGGTGGATGTTTCCAATTCAACCCAGCCCCGGAAGGTCGGTTCGGTTTATGACACGAATTATGCCTTTGGCGTAGTGGTGTCCAGCACTTATGCCTATATCGCCGCAGCCGGGGCGGGACTGCTGGTGGCCGAGGTATCCGACCCAACCAATCCGGTTGCATCAGGAACTTACGATACCTCCGGTTATGCCTATGGCCTTGCCGTGTCCGGCAACACGGTTTACCTGGCCGATGGCTGGGACGGAGTAAAGGTCCTGGATGTATCCGTCAAGACCAGTCCCAGTTTGTTGGGGGAGTACAAAACCCCGGGATGGGCCTTTGGAGTTACGGTCTCCGGCACCTCGGTCTATGTGGCCGATGCCTTCAAAGGATTGAGGGTGTTGGATTGTTCCAACCCATCGAATCCTTCCGAGGTCGGGAGTTATGAAGTTTCCGGAGGCCATGCCGGAGGGATAGCCGTCGCTGGAAGTAAAATCTATCTGGCCGATCGTTATAAGGGTTTAAAGGCCATAGATGTTTCTATTCCTACCGCCCCAACTCAGGTAGGGGTTTATAATCTATTAACTTATGCCGATGCTATAGCAATCTCTGGTAATTACGGGTATGTTGCCGCAGGCCTTTCCGGTTTAAGGGTTTTGGACATCTCTAACCCTGCCAATCCTACTGAAGTCGGAACCTACGATACCAAGGGGTATGCTACAGTCGTTAGTGTAAAGGGAAAGTATGCCTACGTAGCCACTATGACTGGTCAGAGCACTGTTCTTGGAATAAATGGTATTGGAATACACATAGTTGATATTGCTGACCCTGCACATCCGACTAAAACTAGCTTCTATGATGCCTCTGGGGCTTCCCGTGATATGGTGGTCGTTAATGGTATTGCCTATTTGGCCAATGAATGGGGGCTGGAAATAGTTGATGTCAGTAATCCCGCTTCACCAACTAAATTAGGATTTATTAATATGCAGGAAGCAACGCAAACACTGAGCTCCGCTGTTGGTTTAACTGTCAGTGGGACCTATGCCTACGTGGCCTGCGAACAGGCCGGTCTAAAGATTGTGGATATTTCTAATTCGACCAGCCCAACGATAATTGGAACTTATAAATGGTCCAATGCCTTTGCTCAGCATGTGGCCGTGTCTCAAGGGATTGCTTATATAGCCAATACCAGTGGGATGGCCATTATAGATGTTTCCAATCCTGGCCAAATGACTCAACTGGGATATTATAGCTCCCAGGGTTTTGCCGAAGAAGTAACCGTTGATGGTAGCTATGCTTATTTGGCTAATGGGGGTGGCGGACTTTTAGTCATTGATATTTCCAATCCGAGCTCTCCAACCCTATCGGTTTCCTATAAAACCTCCGGGTATGCCCAATCAGCCACCGTTAGTAATAATTATATTTTTATTGCCGATCAGGATGGGGGTGTTTTGATTCTGGAGAAAGGTTCTTCCACAGCAAACACGAATAGTTATAAATCCATCACTGCAGTAGAACCCAGGAATCCATTTAACCCTCAAGGTACCGAGCAGATTTCAACCCAATCAGGAGGGATTGATTCCCAAAGTGCCCCCGATAAAGGGCTCCCCATCCACCAAAAAAATATTTCTTCCGGGAAAGAATCAAACAATCTATCTAAAGTTAACCCCTCTCGTTTCTCCTCTAATTTTAATAATCCCCAGGGTGGTACCGAATGTATTGTAACCAGCGCTTCCGATTCGGGTGCCAATACCTTGCGTTGGTGCCTGGAAAATAGTTCAAGCGGTACGAAAATCTCATTTGATTCACAGATCTTTCCCCCAAGTACTCCCAAAACCATAAGTTTAAGCAGGGGTCTCCCCGACCTTTCTCAGGGAAATATCACCATTGATGCCTCCAATGCCGGAGTTATCCTGGATGGCAGCGCTACCCAATCCGGTGTCAACGGACTAAATATTATTTCCGATAACAATGTCATAAAAGGATTACAAATCTTATATTTTCCAGCAAGCGGCATTTTTATTAATAGCGGGGCAAAATACAACCAAATTGGCGGGAACAGACAAAATGGAAGCGGACCTCTGGGCGAGGGGAATTTATTGAGCGGTAATGGGGGAAGTGGATTAGCCCTAAACGGTGCCACGGTAACACATAATATTATAAAGGGCAATTACATGGGTACCGACATTACTGGCACAAAAGCAATAGGGAACAAAAGAGACGGAATCGGTATTAGCAGCCCCAATAACCAGATTGGGGGGCTTAATAATGGGGAGGGAAACCATTGTAGTGGAAATGAAAGCTACGGTATTGGAGTAGTAGGCACGAATGCCTACCTGAATCAAATTGTTGGTAATTATGTAGGCGTAGACGCCAGCGGGAGTGTGGTCTTAGGAAATGGAGATATAGGCATAGGTTTGGAATGTGGAGCCTATAATAATACGGTTAAGAATAATATTATAGTCACGACCGGAAGAAATTGCCTATTGATTAATGACTCGGGCAGTTCTTACAACGTTGTTACAGGCAATTATTTGGGAACGGATGCCAGCGGTACAGTGGCTCTTGGGGGTGCTAATGGTCATACCGCTGTCAATATTGGTATGGGGGCTGGATTTAATCGCATCGGGGGAACCAAGGCAGAGGAACGAAACGTTATTGTCGGAGGGATCGGTCTCGGACGACAAGCTGAAATTGGCAATTTGATCATAGGTAATTATATCGGTACCGACAAAACCGGCACCTCAGGTTTAAGTAAGAAAGAGCAGGGAGTAGCGGCAGGTGGAGGAATAAAACGCGTCTTTATCGGAGGAACCACTTCCGGGGAACGTAATGTAATCAGTGGTAATCCGTCCGGTGGTGTAAGGATTAGCTCGGGGGGTGATTATATATTTATTGGTGGCAATTATATTGGTACAGACTCTAGTGGAACTTCGGCTGTGAGCAATCAAGGCGATGGAATAAATATAGGTGGTGGGGAACATATTATTCTGCAGAATAATGTCATCGGATATAATACCGGCAAGGGTGTTAGTGTGACATCATCAAGCTATAATACAATCCGACGAAATGCGATCTTCAGTAACTCTAATAAAGGTATCAGCCTTAGTGATAACGGCAATAATTCATTATCCGCACCGGTGATTAGCACCACGATTTCCAATGGTATTTTCGGCACAGCCTGTGCAGGGTGCACCGTGGAAGTTTTTTCTGATAGCGCCGATGAGGGAAAGGTTTATGAAGGAAGCACGGTTGCGGATACTTCGGGGGCCTTCACCTTCGATAAAGGGAGTGCTTTAACCGGTCCCCATATCACCGCAACAGCTACGGACAGCGATGGGAACACCTCGGAGTTTTCCTCTTCTGTTTCCGTTCCCCAAATAACCACCAATTCGGCCACCAACGTCACTTCCAGCTCGGCCACCTTGAACGGGACGGTGAATGCCAATAACACCGGAAGCATCAACGTGTACTTTCAATACGTCACAACCACGTCTTATGGCAGTACGGTGACAGCCGATCAAAGCCCGGTAACAGGCAGCAGCGATACTACGGTGAGTAAGGCTATAACCGGGCTGTCCGCCAATACGACCTATTACTACCGGGTGATCGGTGTGAACACGAATGGAACCTTCTATGGTTCGAGTCAGTCTTTTACTACGGCTGCCCCAACAAATCCGGACTTTATCATAACTAATATCGACCTAAGTCCGAGTTCCATCACCCCTAACAGCACCTTTAGTGCCGATATTACGGTCAAGAACCAGGGGACGGTTGCCGGGGATGGAGGATATCTGGATGCCTGGGCCAATCAAGCCACAAACCAGGCTTGTGGAGCTACAGGAGACCAAAGGGCCGGTGTTGGGACATTAGCCGCTGGTGAGAGTAAGACGATTACCCTGACCGGATTTTCTGCCGGGTCGGCGGGGACGAATACCTTCCGGGCCTTTGTGGACAGCCAGTGCCAAAACACCGAGTCGGATGAAACCAATAATCAACTTATGCATATTTACCAGGTGGGATCAGATGGGCCGGACTTTTTAATAACGAACGTCACCCTAACTCCGGGTTCCCCGGCAGCCAACAGCACCTTTAGTGCGGACATTACGGTCAAGAACCAGGGGACGGTTGCCGGGGATGGAGGATATCTGGATGCCTGGGCCAATCAAGCCACAAACCAGGCTTGTGGAGCT
>MGQB01000004.1:72718-84094 GCA_001797675.1 Deltaproteobacteria bacterium RBG_13_43_22
GGTTTCTGGATTATAACGGCAATATGCAGTTTGATGACTGTACCAACGACCGCTGTCTGGGCTTTGGCCTGGCTGCTGATACTCCGGTGGTCGGGGATTGGGATGGGAGCGGAACGGCCAAGATCGGAGTTTTTCGAGATGGGTATTGGTTTCTGGATTATAACGGCAATGGGCAGTGGGATGATTGCACTACGGACCGCTGTTTTGGTTTTGGGATAACCGGAGATACCCCTGTAGCAGGGGATTGGAATGGGAGTGGAACGGCCAAGATCGGGGTTTTTCGAGATGGGTATTGGTTTCTGGATTATAATGGTAATGGGCAGTTTGATGACTGTACCACGGATCGTTGCCTGGGCTTTGGCCTGGCTACTAATACTCCAGTGGTCGGGGATTGGGATGGGAGCGGCACGGCCAAGATCGGGGTATTCCGAGATGGGACTTGGTCCCTGGATTATAACGGCAATGGGCAGTGGGACGATTGTACCACGGATCGTTGCCTGAACTTTGGCATGACCAATGACGTTCCGGTTACAGGGGATTGGGATGGGAGCGGCACGGCCAAGATCGGGGTATTCCGAGATGGGGTCTGGGCCCTGGATTATAACGGCAATGGGCAGTTTGATGACTGTACCAACGACCGCTGCAAAGGGTTTGGCATGACCGGTGATAACCCGGTCACCGGGGCCTGGTAGGGAGCTTTTATCGGAATCTTTGGAGTTCAAGATAAATCGGGCGCTGTTGTCCCTATATTTTAATATTGGACAAGCATAAGAACAATAGCGATGTTAATTCACGGAGCAATAAACTGAGGAGTAGTCCTCACTGTCCATTTTCATAAACTGGAGGAAAAACCATGAAGCTGCTAAGAATAAATTCCTCAAAGGTTTTGATAATTATGTTCATTACCTTTTTTGTTTTTGGGATTGTAGAAAATGGTTTTTCGACCATCGTTGAAATTGTTCAGGGTCAGTTATTAGTCGATGGGAGCCCCTTTATTGTCAAAGGTGTTGGTTACCGTCCAGTTCCGATAGGGATAGACCCGTGGATTAGGATTAGGTCTTTTATCTTGGTGTTATCCTTATTTCGTTAAACCAAAATACCAAAAAAAGACCTGACCCTAATCCTACTAGATTGCTTCTATCTCTCTTTCCAATCATGCGAACTCCCTAAGTAGGTTGAGGGCGACATATTAAGATACAAACGCAAAATAACAATTAAAAACATATAGTTAAATAAATTTATCGTATTGTTTTATTGAAATGTTTAGGATTATAACAAGATTTTTCAACAGCTCCGCTGTCCCTATTTTTTAGAAAAAATCTATTGAGGTTATATGGGGTGAGTTCTTATACTTACCTCATCGCTTTTTCCTCTGCCTGGATTAAATCGAAGGTTATCGGTTCACTGTTGGTCTCTTCATCGAACTGTAGAAGGAAAAGCTTCATGCCGGTCTCATAGTTGCCCGTTTCCTTGATCTCTTGGATGGAGTGTTTGGCTTTTAGAATCCAGTTTATATACTCTCCCGGGGAGTGAATCACTGGATAAGCCGGGGTTAAGGAATAGATGCCTAAGCAAAGTTTTTTCAGTTCTTCGGTTTTTCCAAGTGCCATATCTAAAAAAAGCAGAACACGGTCAATAACCTGCTTCTGCTTTTCAGGTTCAGAAAAGTCCCAAAGGACGGTGCAGACAAAAAATAAAGTACAAACAAAGAAGGAGGGTGATGATATGGAATTCAAATAAGTGTCAACCGTTATGGTCATCCTTTTGTCCGAAAAACTTTCATCAATGGCATCACCACCGTCTTCGGGGATGATCCAGCCGATAGTATCATAGACAGATTTCGCGACAGAGGAAAAGATACCCTGGGTATCGACAAAAGGTAGGTTCTTGTCGGTCAAAAGGCGGTTGTCTTTTTCAATCAAGCCTCTGAATGCAGCGAAATGCATGAGATAGGATGTACAGCGGGTATCTGCGTAGATACGGAAAATCGCCCCTTTTTTTGCATAGTGCTCAGCCTTCTTGAGATAGTCAAGAATCTCGGTTTGCCTCTCTTCGATCCTGTCTTGAATTAATCCCTTTCTGAGGAATTTGATTAATTTAAGCGCTTTTGACCAGTAGATCTGGCTGTATTCTGCGTAAAATACAGGATCAGGGGGACAATATTGGTCAATAAACTGGCCATCGTATATCCCCCGGTCATAAAACAATTCAGCCGTTTCGAGATCCTTCGAATAATTACCCAGAAACATGAAGTTGGAAATACGCATGGTACGGGCGATATAATTCGTAGGATCGGAGGCGAGCACCAAAGACAAAAGACGAATGGCCGCATGATGGAGACGTCTATAGGTGATGATATTGGCAACCTCAAGGGATAATAAAATTTTGGGAGGGTATTGATTGATAACGGATAATATTTTGAAAAGCTTACTATCTCCCAAAACAAGGGCGTTTCTAAACGCCTTTGCGGTTTCATTGGTTACAGGCAGCCATTCTGCGTCGTTTTCTGTCTTGGTTCTCATCGGCGTTAAGCAAGGGGGTCCCTTTAAATGGGGAAACGCCCAGAAGTGCTCTACTGCCCAGACACTTGGATGCTTCAACTCTTTGAAAATAACTTTTTGTTCCGACTGTTCGGCGATAATGAAGGCAAAATGGGATAATCGAATAGGATAATCCAGAGAAAGTTCGGGGCTCAACAGATCTTTAGCCGTTAATTCCGCAATGTCCAAAGGGCCGGCGTCAAGGGCGATAATAAAATGGATGCGAGCATTGCATAGGGGCGATAATTGCCACGTGATAACCATCTGATAGGCCAGAAAAAGGGCATCCCGAATGGCTTCACCATAGGAGGATGGAAATCCGACAACGCCTTCTTTCAAAGGGAACCTTGCGATGCAAGTCGTGGCCAGATATTGGATTCTTTTCTCATTCAGATAGTAAATTTTTAGGTCCCGGCTGCATGTAGGCAGTTCTTTTTTTAGAAAATCGATCATCGACGCATCAATATTTTCACCCATAAAGGCAAACGTGGCCATAACGCCGTTTTTTTCATTTTCTGTTGATTCGGATGAAGTTCGGGGAAAGCCGAGGAGGGTTTGATAGTTGAGTGCCAGAGCTGGTTTGTTTAAGCCGAGCCAAATGGAAAACAACATCAGGGCGTGGTGTTTTCTGATCGAATTGGGATGAAATTCCTTCTTTAGCCTTGTAAAAAGGACCTCGTCAGGTTCTTCAAATCCGAATATCTTGGCGAGATCTTTGAGTTCTTTAACCAAGCGCTTGATCGATGTCTCCCGCTTGATCTCCCTGATTACGTCGTTAAAGGTGAATTCCATGGATGGCTTGCGGTCCTTGTAAAGTTCGCTGCAACGCTTGAGTAGATCTTCGAATTTGGCTTCGTTCTTTTTCGGGATCAGTCCCCCACTTTGAGACAGATCGATAAATGTTTTTACGATTGAAACATTTCGCTTTTCAGCTTTGAAATTTCGAAAGGTGTCAATCGACGGGAATACGGACCAGATTACTAACTCCATGTTATTTAAGACATAGTTTATTTTTTCCATATGGTTCCCTTTTTAGTGGGTTGAAATAGTTCACATATATACTTTTCTGAAATTAAATATTTCATAACCTAATTTATTTCAATTTTCAATGAAATTAATCTTGACAAAGGATATTTTTATAGGGTTTATTAACCAAGCAGAAAATAAGGCCAAGGGAACAATCTCACTTGAATCTACAAAAACCTTGGTGAGAAAATAAATTATTCCAGGGTTTTCCCTTACATCGCTACTGCCGATGCCGCAGAGTATTATGTGGCCCTGCTCGAAAAGGAACATTTCGTTTATCCTACAAAAACAAATCTAATTACTGAGTTTGGCTGGCCAACAGGACCAGAAGGATATAGTGAAACCAACCCATTTGTTATTCATAAAAAGAAAAAGGAGGAAAAATGCACAAAGATAGGAAGATAATTTTTTTTCATATCCTTTTGATTTGCTTATTTTTTACTTGTTTCATGGCCGATTCCGGATGGTCTTTTTCCTATCCTTCGGTTGCCAAATGGGAGACCCTGGTGTCCGGAAACAATCGTTTTGAAAACTCCGTTCAGGCAGCCGATGCTTCGGGTAATGCCGTTGTTTCACGTATCCAAGCTGGCGGTGCTAATTGCCCGTGGCAAAACCATGCCTATTCCTTTGTCTTAAAATCCAATGGTTCCCTTTGGGCGTGGGGAGATAATGCCTCCGGTGAGCTTGGGAACGGAACAACCGTGAACAGTTCTTCCCCTCAGAAAATCGGTTCTGCAACAAACTGGCAGACTATTGCAAGTGGCTTTTCACATTCTTTGGCCATAAAGTCGGACGGTTCTCTTTGGGCCTGGGGGGATAATAGGTTTGGTCAAATTGGGGATGGAACTACCGTCAATAAATCAGTTCCGACAAGAATCGGGGAGGATACAGACTGGACGGCTATTGCCGGAGGAAGCTGGCATTCCCTGGCCATAAAATCCGATGGGTCCCTTTGGGCCTGGGGGTGGAATCAGTATGGTCAGCTTGGAGATGGTACGTCCGCAAATAAATCAGTTCCGACAAGAATCGGGGAGGATACAGACTGGGCGGCCATCGTTGGTGGAGACTGGCACTCGCTTGCCCTTAAATCCGATGGTTCTCTCTGGGCCTGGGGTCATAACGGATGGGGTCAGCTCGGGGACGGGACTACCATTAATAAATCGGCCCCTCAGAGAGTGGGGACCGATTCAAACTGGGCGATTATTGCCGGGAAAGCTTCTCACCCTCTCGCCCTGAAAAATGATGGTTCTTTGTGGTGTTGGGGTGAAAATGAGCATGGTCAGAATGGGGATGGTACGACAGTTGCTAAATATGTTCCCACAAGAACCGGGACGGATACAAATTGGGTGGCCATTGCCGGAGGATATTTTCACTCTCTTGCCCTTAAATCCGATGGTTCCCTTTGGTCATGGGGTGGCAATGAATATGGTCAGCTTGGGGATGGCACGACAGTTGATAAACTCGTTCCAACAAAAATCGGATCGGAGTCGAGTTGGGCGGCTATTGCAGTAAGTTTGACCCATTCTCTTGGACTCAAGGCGGATGGTTCTCTTTGGGCCTGGGGAACGAATGGAACGGGTGAACTCGGTGATGGGACAACAACAAATCGTTATTCGCCTGTACAAGTTCCTATTTCAACTTCCATCAAGGCCTCAAAAATTGGGACCTTTCGAAATGGATTCTGGCATCTGGACAATGATGGGGATGGGGAGTTTGATGGATGTTCCGTGGATCTTTGCCCGAGTTTCGGTCTAAGCGGGGATAAGCCGGTAACCGGGGATTGGAATGGGATAGGGAGAACTCAGGTTGGGATTTTTGACGAGGGGACCTGGTGCCTGTTTTTTATCGGCGGCAGCCAGGGTAGCGGGTATTCTTCAGACCAATGCCTGGGTTTTGGACAGACGGGAGATACCCCGGTGACCGGGGATTGGGATGGGTCGGGTGTAGCTAAGATCGGGGTTTTTCGCAGCGGCACCTGGTACCTGGATTATAACGGCAACGGGCAGTGGGATGATTGCACCACGGACCGCTGTATCAGTTTCGGTCAATCCGGGGATGTGCCGGTAACCGGGGACTGGAACGGGTCTGGTACAGCCAAGCTTGGAGTCTTTCGTAGCGGGACCTTTTATCTGGATTATAACGGTAATGGTCAATTGGACGATTGTACCACGGACCGTTGTATCAGTTTCGGCCTGTCCACCGACACCCCCGTGGTTGGGGATTGGAACGGCAGCGGGACGACCAAGATCGGGGTGTTTCGTGGTGGTTACTGGTTATTGGACTATAATGGCAACGGGCAATGGGACGATTGTACCACGGATAGCTGCTTCACTTTCGGCCTGGCTGATGATACCCCGGTCACCGGGGCCTGGTAGGGAGCTTTTATCGGAATCCTTGGAGTTCAAGATAAATCGGGCGCGCTTTCCCTATTTTCCTTTCAGACGGCAACGTCGTTGCAAAAGGATTAAAGCTCTTACAGACCGGAGAAGGCAAGTCAGTATTGGGATGGGAGCAGATAGCGAAAGAGACGAATCTTAAATTGGTAAATGATTGAAGTTGTAATTTCATGGACGTCCCTTTGACGATCGAGGATGCTGCAGTTCTGAGGTGGTAAGGGCTAATCCCAGTCGTTAGAAGGACATCATATGACTTTGCCAAAGGGTAAAAAAGAGGGCGATTTTTAAGGAAATCAGGATTACACTTTTTGTGAATTCCTGGATGATCTCCGACTGTTATCAATGTCTGCATGGTTATTGAAATATTATTTTTTTCTGCACTGTTTTTTAGGCAACGGATGAGTTCATTTTTAAATAAATCAACGCCGGATAGGCCGTAATGCGGTTTTTATAATCGAAGGAGCGGATTTTTGAAAATTGGTTTCTTTAATACTCTCCACAAAATGTAAATAGAACCGTATGGGGACTTCTGCACGAAAGAAAAAGGGACACCTGAAATCGTCCGAAAAAGCTGCTGCCCCAGGACCCGGTCATCCCCTTTCGGTACCAGGAACGGTAAGTCTTTTTGAAGATATTAATTTAGGCCTGCTGTTCTTTTCCCTGTCCTTTTTATTCAGTACCAGGAATTTAGTCGCCTTCACCCTCCCCAAATTGGCGGCCCTGAGAATCGGGTGCCTTTTGCTCTTCCTTTTGGCTGGATGGCGTCTCTGGAAAGGACAGGTCCAACGGATTCCTAAACCCATTTTATTTTCCGGGATGACCCTCGGCCTTTGGTGGATTTTTTCCGTTTTTTTTGCACTTCATCTCCCGACCGCCTTAAACGGAAATTTTGGAAGATATAACGGGCTTTGGACTCATCTGGTTTATCTATTCCTTTTCTTTTTAACGGCCTCGATGGTCTTTAATATCAGAAGGACGGAGAGGGTTTTAAAAATATTTATCGCTTCCCTGATTCCGGTGGCCCTCTATGCCATCCTCCAATCTCTCCAATTGGATCCCATTCCCTGGTCAACACGCTGGTCAAGGTCCGTTTCTACTATCGGGCATGGGGTGCCTCTGGCCGCACTCCTGGGTCTGGCCTTACCGTTTGTCATAACCTTTCTTTTTACCGACTCTGTATTTTGGAATAGAATTTTCTGGGGTCTGGTTCTTCTGTTTTTCCTATGGGCCGTTCTTTCCACCTTAAGCCGTGGGCCTTGGATAGGGATCCTACTGTCTTCTGCCCTAATCGTCATATATCTTTTTAAGAATAAGGGAAAATCTGTTAGGCTAAAAAGAATGGCTTTTTTGGGTCTACTCGGTGTCCTGGTTTTCCTGGTCTTAATCTCTTTTTACCCTGGAAACCGGAATAAAATTACTTCCCGGTTGAAAACCTTCACGGAGATAAAAATGGACACCTCTTTCTACGGTCGGCTGTTGTATTATCAGGCGGCTTGGGAGGGAATCCAGGATCATCCGTTGTTCGGGGTCGGGTTTGAAAATTTCAGAAATATTTATCCCCTTTATAGGGGTCCTATAGATAATCAAATTTTTACGGACACTATTCCCACCATGGTCCATAACGGGTACCTGCAAACCGCTTTGACCAATGGAGTTCCGGCCCTGATTTTTTACCTGGTTTTTCTGATGATAATTCTATTCCGGTTGTGGAAAACCTTTCGCAACTCCGGTCAGAACAAACAGAAGGTGCTGGTTCTGACTTTTCTGGCCTCTATTGTCGGATTTCTGATTCAGGACCTTTCCGGCTGGTTGGACATTGCGCTGACTCCGTTTTTCTGGATCCTGCTCGGGTTGTCCGTCGCTTTAACTGGTGAAGGACTTCCGGAGGACAACTTGGTGCGTGATAAAAGAATCTTTGGAGTGCTTTGGGTTTCCGTGTCGGTTTGTGTCTTATTCTTGGTGATCCTAACCCTGGAGGCCATGAACAGGTTGGTTACCGATCGTCTATTCGGGATCTCCCAAACCTTAAGTATTGAGGAGGACTGGCCTGAAATCGAGTTTAATTTGAAGGAGGGATTAACAAGGATCTCGGATGATTCTTATTATGAGGATCTAGCCGGGGTTTATTATATCCGACGATTGAGTGTGTCCGGGAAGTCGGACTTGTACCGCCAAGGCGCAGCCCAATTGGAAAAGGCGTATCGGCACAATCCCTTTGATCCTTATGTCTTGATTCATAGAGTCGAACTGGATCAGGTGGCCATGATGAAGCAGGTAATTTTTAGGCCAGCTGAATTTACCCAACAGGCCATGGTTAAGCTTCTGTCCATGGACAGGAATAATCCTACCGTTTATAAGACCGTAGCCAGATTGAAGATCAGGGAAAAGAAATTTCCCGAGGCCCTCGATCTTATTGAGAAAGCCAGCCGACTGAACTGCGGCGCCCCTAATCCAAGAGAAGAATGGACTGCTGCCCAGCACGGTATTTTTCTCGAATTGGTCAAACAAAATAATTTTTCGGCAGCCTTAATAGTTCTACAGAAGGTGGTCACTCAATATCCGGATGACGATCCTTCCTATGTCCTAATGGGTAATATTTATGGGATTATGAAAGAGTATAAAAAGGCAAAAGAGGCTTTTTTGATCGCCATTAATCTGAATAAAGATAACCAAAATGCAAAAGAGGGTCTACGAATGATTGAGGAGGATGGTAAAAGATGAAAATAGAACTTTTAAGAACTATCTTTTTAATTTCTTTCCAGCGTCGCATTCTCAACATTAGCGGCGGACGATTCAGGAACAATCATTAAATAATCTCTGATTGATTTTGGAGAAAGAAGGAGGGAACCGATGAAAAGAAAAATTAATTACGTGGCAATAGCCTTAATACTTGCTTCAATTTTGGCGTTGCAAATCCAACCGACATTTGCAAAAAATCCGAACAAGACATATGTTCCCAAAGACTTAGGTACATTGCCTGGCGGTACATACGCCATTGCCTGTGATATAAACAATCGAGGAGATATAGTTGGAGCCGGTAATGACGAAAATCTCAAGTATAGTTACTTCCTGTTGCCACACAATGAAGCAATGGTGGATTTGAATATCCGACCGTACTCAACATTCATCAAAATTAACGAACGAGGCGAAATTGCAGGAACTTACCTTGACACAACAAATAATCCAAACGGGTACCCAACGGCCTTTCGGTGGACTGAAAAAGACGGGATGCAAGATCTGGGAACATTGCCCGGCGGAAAATGGAGTTTCGCAATGGACATTAACGACAATGGAGAGATAGTTGGCTATTCTGATCGCCAAACTGGGTATTTTCATGGCTTTGTGTGGTCAGAAAAAACTGGAATGACTGACATTGGAGCACTATCAGATCCCGGGGTAAGCTTTGCAATGGCAATAAACAACAAAGGCCAAGTCGTGGGAATGGGCAGACTGAGCGGGATGTATCAGCCTATGATTTTGTGGACTGAACAGGAAGGATTGGAGATGATTGGCACTTTTCCAGGGGAAAATTATGCAAGCCCGGTAGCAATAAATGAACAAGGACAGGCTGTTGGGTCCGCCGCAGATGGCAGCACCTTCAGTGCCTTCATGTATTCAAATAAAATTGGGTTCCTGCGAATTGGAGATCTTCCCGGTGGAGATAAAAGCACTGCCGTGGGTATCAACAACAATGGGATTGTTGTCGGCTATTCCTTTTTTTCCGATAGTAGCAATCCCGACAAAAAAGTTCAGGGTTTTATTTGGACGGATAAAGAAGGCTTATCTCCTCTTCAATCTCTCTCAAGTGACACAACCAACCTGGCGTTGGCAATAAATGAACCCGGTCAGATAGTTGGATGGAGCTCGCATTCCAATGCAGATGGAACGGTAAAAACACACGCGGTTATTTGGGAACTCGAGTAAACATTGTCTGCACAATTGATGTCATTTTGAGTTCTGTGGAGTTTCGGGGACAGCAAAATTATTTTGAGGTTTTGAGGGGCAAATTCTAATTACAAGTGCACCATGTTAGATAACAGCAAGACATGATGGGATTTTCTGGTATTGTGTGAAGCACGTCTAATCCGGTCACCGGGGGATGGTTGAGGGCAAATTTAATAAAAAATTCCTCAAAGGAGCCTTCGATGGTAACCAAAAATTGGTGGATTTTTCTTATATTCTTTTTCTGCTTTCTAATTTCTCCGAATCAGGCGACACCCGAATCGTTAAAGGTGCCTCCCGAACCGCTTGTGAAAATGCCGGCAACGGACTCTTCACTTATGCGTTGCATTGCGTTTTCACCGTATGTCGAAGGATACCATGCCAAGAATGGTCCACACCCCTCGGCGGCCTTAATTGATTCCCTTCTGGATGTGCTCCTTCAGCAAACAGAGTTCAACTGCATCTTAACTTACGGATTTTTAAATGGACTGGATTATATTATCGACACGGCCCACAACCGAGGCATGAAGGTGATTGCCAATATCTGGTTGGAAAAAGATCAAAATGACGCCTCCATTGCCGCCGGAATCGCCAAGGCCAAACAATACCCGGAAACAATCACTCGCTTGAGCTGTGGCTCAGAGATGTTTACCAGCCATGTGAATGAGGATAACAAAAAAGTGATGGAGCCTATAATTCAGTCTTTGATTCAGGACTGTATAGACCAGTTGCGGAATGCCGGTGTGACCCAGCCCATCACCAGCATCGAAACCTGGTGGCAGTGGTGTAATGAATCCTATCCCTGCCAGACCCGTACTCTGGCCGACCAAGTGGACTGGATCGGAATCAATGTTTATCCCTGGTGGGAGAATAAATTTTCCGGGTATTTCCCTTGCACCGCTGCGGCCGATGCCGCAGAGTTTCAAGTAGCCAGGTTTGAAAATGTTCAATCTGTCTATCCTACGAAAACAATCCTTCTGACTGAGTTCGGCTGGCCTGCAGGGCCGGAGGGGTATAGCGAGACCAACGAAAGGACCTATCAAACATGCGGTCTGGCTGGCGAGTCTAATCAAAAGATCGTTATCAAAGAATCTCTGATCAGACTTAGACAGGCAGGCATTCAAGGGGTCCTTTTCAGTGCCTTTCGGGAACCCTGGAAGACCGAAGAAGGTTCTGTAGGGCCATATTGGGGGATTTGCGAAGGAACCTTCCCGTTTCGGTGCCCGTATAGCTACAAAATGACGCCCAAGCTTGGGATATTCCGCAATGGGGCCTGGTACCTGGATAATAATGGTAATAGGCAGTGGGATGACTGCACGACCGACCATTGCCTCGGTTTTGGGATGACCGGGGATACCCCGGTGGTCGGGGATTGGGACGGCAGCAGCCGGGCCAAGATCGGGATCTTCCGCAATGGAATCTGGGTGTTGGACTATAACGGCAATGAGCAGTTCGATGATTGCACGACCGAC
>MGQB01000005.1:0-1491 GCA_001797675.1 Deltaproteobacteria bacterium RBG_13_43_22
GCTGCCGGTCTTGACCGATTCCAATATCTTAGCAATAAGCCCGCTGGTGTTCTTGGCCGCTTCGGCTGCGCGCCGGGCAAGATTGCGGACTTCTTCGGCGACCACGGCAAAGCCGACCCCGGCCTCTCCCGCCCGGGCGGCTTCAACTGCTGCATTTAAGGCCAACAGGTTGGTTTGGAAGGCTATTTGGTCGATGTTCTTGATAATCACATTCGTTTCGTTGCTGGCCTGGTTTATTTTAACCATGGCTTCGGATAATTGGTCCATCTGTTTATTTACAACGGAAAGCAGATGACCGGCATCTCCGATAGCCGTTTTACTCTGGTTGGCATGGTTGGTGTTTTGATGGGCAAGGGAATCGATCTGCTGCAGGGCCGCTGAATTTTCCTCGATCCCGGAGGCCTGATGGGCCGCCCCTTCGGCCAATTCCTTGCTGGTTCTTGAAACCTTGCGTGAAGCAGAAGATACCTTGATCCCTCCGTTGCTGATACCGTAAATGATCCGGTTCAAGGGTTTTGTCACCTTAAAATTGATTAATAAAAAGTTGAGGGTTAAAGCCGCCAGACAGACGAAGAAGATCAGGATAAGACCGGATGGATTATTTCCTCCCCATTGTCCAATAAAAGTAAAGGAAACCGTTGACACCAAAAAACCCGCGGAGGCAATCCGAAAAAGTTTAGTGGGACGATTCTTGCCGAAAATGGTAAAAAGAACCACTTCCAGACCAATCACAATGGCAACACTCATCCCCAAAGAAACTAATAGGTTGTTCATTACCACGACATCCTTTCTATTCTCAATTGTCCGGGACTTACTGGTTTAAGTTTTGATTACCTTAAAATAAATAATCTAAAATGGATCATTGCCCTGACTACCTATAAGCCCCGGAAGAGACGATCAAATCGCCGATCCTTTCGGAGTAAGCCAGTTTCGGCTCGTTTTGGCCGGAGGCCGGGTTGTGATATCCGTACTCCACCCAACCTCTGCCCTTGGACTTGACCAATTCGATCAATTCTCTGACAAAAAACTTACCGTCGTTATCCTTGGTATCCAGTACGCTTGTTCCTATCGATTGTTTAGCAATGGGATAAGCTCTCAATATCCCGTTTACATCGTAAACCGTGATATAGGAATCCATATCTGAAAACAGGCCCTTACGGTTACAGAACTCGGCAAAGGCGGCTTTGGTTCCGACCTCTTTTATAAATTGGATCGCTTTTTTAACCCGTCTTTTGGCCTCATACGGGGTGACCTTGGCCCCAACACCCAGTATGTCAGTCAATTTTTCTACGCTTTCTCCCAACTCCTTGGCCTGGTTTTTGGCTTCTTGGGCCACTGAAGCCAGGTTTTCGGCGAGAGTACTGTTTTTCTGGGTCACCGTGTCCATTTGCTGCAAGGCCGTATTGATCTGAGCGATGCCATCCGCCTGTTCATGGTTGGCCAAGGCGATCCCTTCGACAAGACCGGCCACCTTATCTACGGCCTCCATAT
>MGQB01000005.1:1559-20222 GCA_001797675.1 Deltaproteobacteria bacterium RBG_13_43_22
GAATCGATCTGCTGCAGGGCCGCTGAATTTTCCTCGATCCCGGAAGCCTGATGGGCTGCCCCTTCAGCCAACTCCTTGCTGGTTCTTGAAACATTGCGTGAAGCAGAAGATACCTTGATCCCTCCGCTATTGATACCGTAAATGATCCGGTTCAAGGGTTTTGTCACCTTAAAATTGATTAATAAAAAGTTGAGGGTCAAAGCCGCCAGACAGACGAAGAAAATCAGGATAAGACCGGATGGATTATTTCCTCCCCATTGTCCGACAAAAGTAAAGGAAACCGTTGACACCAAAAAACCCGCGGCGGCAATCCGAAAAAGTTTAGTGGGACGGTTCTTGCCGAAAATGGTAAAAAGAACCACTTCAAGACCAATCACAATGGCAACACTCATCCCCAAAGCGATTAAAAGATTGTTCATTGTCAATGCGTCCTTTCTATTCTTAATTGAAGATTCCCTGCTCCAAGCTGCAGGGAATGCGCTCGCTGTCCATGTTCAATTGGGTAATTAGCGAATCCCTTCTAAATGGACATTTTTATTAAAAAATTTTTCAACTAAAAATCTTTTCGTCAAAGGCCTGTTTTTGATGGTTTATTATTTCAATTACAAGTAATTGTCCATCTAGTAAACGGTCATGCTATTCCTCGTGACAACCTTTTGTCTGTTATGAAAATTATCGGCATATTGGGGAAAAAACTTTAACGGGGTTACCTGCTTGAATTTAGGCTATACGCCTGATTCAGCCCAAAAGACCGGGAAAAACAACACTTGACAAAAATCATAAGAAAAGGAAAAATCCTCAGAAAAATTTATAAAAAAGGTTGTTTACCTCCCGGTTCCATTCATCAGCTAAGAAAGGAGTTTCTGTAATGAGTACGCCAGATTCATACACCGAGTTGGCCAAGAGGCATGGGTATTCCGAATCTATTCGCTATCGGCATATTTTGGAATTTCTTATGACACCGCCGCAGGCGGACCTGGTGGTCCTGCTCCCGGAAAAACCAGAGGTTTTGGCCGCTAAGCTCAATCTGCCGTTAGACAAGGTAATTTCAGAGTTGGAGGCCCTTTTTCTAAAAGGAGTTGTTTTTCCAAAGAATTTCCAGACCAGGGAAAACCCCCGATTCGCCCGGTCCGTGGGTCAATTTCACGATGCCACCCAATCCATTCTGAACCTGGAAGAAAAGATCTATAATTCGGAAGACCGGAAGGAACTCTACCGCCTCTGGGAAGATTTTTGTGAAAATGAATGGTATCACAACCAGGTGAAAAGATTTAATGGATTGGAGCGGCCGCCCACACGAGTTATCCCCGCCTATGCCTCCATAAAAGACCTTCCCGATATCCAACCCTATGAAGATATGCGGGAAATTATCAAGGCCCAAAAGGTTAAAACCGTCAATTCCTGTTCCTGCCGGAAGCGCCGCAATACCCTGGGGCTGACTTGTGAACACTCCCATGATGTCAATTGTTTACAATTCAACCGGGGTGCGGAATATGCGCTTGTCCGGGGGACAGGCCGGGAACTGACCGATGAAGAGGCTATGAAACTGGTGGATGAGATCGAACAGGACGGCCTGGTGCATAACTGGAGAAATGACCGAGGGATGACGGGAATGACGGTGATGTGCAACTGCTGTATTGATTGTTGCATGATCTGGCACCCGGTTGACACACACCAATCCGATATCGGAAAAATGTGGAAAAAGAGCCGCTTTCAGGCTGAAGTGAACCAGGATCTCTGCAACGGCTGCCAAACCTGTGTAGAACGCTGTATGTTCGACGCCATAGAAATGACCAAGGTCTCCGGATCCAAAAAACTCAAATCCACTGTCGATCCTGAAAAGTGTTTCGGCTGCGGGGTGTGTGTCCTGAAGTGTGAACAACAAGCCTTGAAAATGAAAACGGTAAGACCGCCGGAACATATCCCGAAGGTAGCCGCGGGGAATGCACCGGTTCTGGGATGAGTTCAGTAAGGAAGGTTTTATGGCCGATTTCCCCTCCCTTCCCCTCCCTATCCGGAAAAGGGAGGGTAGGGGGGTGGGAAAAATTCCTATCTTTCGGTTCGCACCTGTCTTAGAGGGGGAAGGGTGCATTAACTCCCTCTGCCAGACCGACATCAAATGCATTCAAGGTCATGGCAACGAGTGTGTAGTACCCAATAGTAGCAATGATTTCCACGAGGCCCTGTTCGCCGAACAAATCGACCGTCTTTTGATACAATTCTAAGGGAAGTTGATGGGTCTCGTGCAAAGCACGGCAGACGTCATAGACCACCAGTTCATCTTCAGGGGCCTGCTCCGGCCGGCGCTGATCAAAGACGACATTGATGACCTCCTGGGTGACCCCGTTTTCCAGGGCCATCTTGGAGTGGCTGACCCATTCAACATTGCTCTCCCAGAATCGTGCGGTGACAATGATGGCCAGCTCGACGAGCCGGCGGTCGAGCGTCGTCCGCTCCCAGATGAAATTTCCAAAGCTGACTGCCCGTCGGGCGACTTCAGGGCTGCGGATCCAGGGATCAAAGGGTCCGCCATAGGACCCATCAGGTCCCGGCTTTCGGAATTTGCCGACTCGTTCGAACTGTGCGCGTTGCTCCGGCGTCAGTTCCTCGGGTTGTTTATTGATCAATCGTGTCATAGGGCACCTCCTGCCATTCCGGCGTTGAAGATAATATCAGCGGGCACAGACGAAAGTTTTTACCGCTGAGATCATTCATTTCAGGTTTATTAGGGGTCTTCATCTTGACCCCTCCCTTGATTTAATCAGCAGAAGAATTGATTCAATGAAAAGGGTGGTCCAATTATTTATTTTAACCGCCTTAAATTATTCGATTCGAGATATTCCGTCAAGGAATAACTGGAGGCAAGTCAAACTTTAAAAATTCAGGGTCATCAACAGGGAAGAAAGATTCGCCTCCGGTTCTATGATTTCGCGGTCCTCCGGATTAGACGGATCTCCTCCGACTTGAGTTTCGATCATTTGAAGCGATTTATTGATATGACGAATGAACTCTTCGGCCGGCATCATTTCTCCATAGGATCGGGTAAAAGAGTAAATGCAGAGATCGTCTTTTTCTAAGGACTTAGCCATTTCAATGGCCTCCCTTAAAAAGTGAACGGCCCTTTTGGCAATGGCCACGGTCCTGATGGGGGAAAAATCCCAGATCGAAACAATATGGCAAAAATAGGTAGTGGGCCGGTAGGCTTGCAGGGAAATGGAATCATCGTAAATCTTAAATTTTTGAAGGACTGGCTTCAAATGATCCGGGAACTTCCGGAAAACCCGCCGGAAGGGCTGACCTTCCGTCAAGATGAAATCGAGGCCCTTTTGGGTGGGAACGCGGGAAAAATTTTGGTCACCTTACCCTGACTTTTAGACTGCCGGCCCTTACTGCGGATTGTAAACAGTGCTTCGTAAAGCTTTATCAAGCTTTCCTAAAAACCTCCTTTTTTTACTAAAGAGTTCATTTGGGGCAGTCTAACCGAATTCAAGTTTTTTTTAACAGTTCCTTCAGATACAAATTATTATCACGGACATTTAAAAAAACCTCAGCTATGTCAGGCTGGCCAGATAAGATCGCAGATTGGCTTTTTTATTGTTTAGCCCAAGCTTTGTTCGAATTCGATATCGGTCAACATCAATGGAGCTGCTCGAGACATTTAAAAGATTCGCGATCTCTTTGCTACTTTTACCATCTTTAATCAGATTTGCTACCTGTATCTCTTTAGGTGTTAATTTACTGAACTTGGACGAGAGTTTGCGGGAAAAAGGCGAAAGAATCTCTTTGAGGCTGGAATCAATGAGATCGACATAGGTCATATAATTATTTTGTATGTGTCCGTTTTTGAGCTTCTCTATATATGGAAGGACGAACTCCTTGACATTAGAGAGCAATGTCTTCTCCAGTTCTTCCCGATCCTGCTCGCGTTGCCTTAACATGACCCGCAACGTCGCATTCAGATCCTCGAGACTGTGGGATTTGATGGTTAATTCCTCTTCCTTTTCTTTGAGTTCTGTAATATCCATGGACGAGGATATAACCTGCCTCGTGCCGGGAATAAGACCGGCAGTATGGTAGAGATATTTTACCCGTCCACTGCGGTCAACTATACGAAATTCATAGTTTCGAGGGACACTGTCGGGGTCGATCAGTATTTTCCGGTGCAATTCAATCATCCAGGGATGATCTCTCTTGTCAACCACTTCCAGCCAGGTCATTTTCCCTTCGGTATCCTCCTTACGAAAACCGGTCAGCTTTTCAAACTCCGAATTGACAAGGGATATCGTTTTGTCATCTTCAATAATGATCGTCGAGGTGCCGGTCATTTCAAAAATAGTATGGTAAAGGATTTCGGACTTCATCAGCTTTTCTTCAGCCGTTTTACGCTGGGTGATGTTCATAGAATTACCCAAAATGGCGGGGTTTCCCTCAAAAAGAATAGGGGCTATAACCTCCATCATCCAGCGAATGTCTCCCCGTTTGGTGATGATCCTGAACTCATACGGTGAGGACAATTTCTGCGCGAGTCGTTCCCGAGTTATTTTTTTCAGGTTCTGCTTATCGTCGGGATGGATCATAAAATCAGCGTTTCGCCCGACCAACTCATTTAAGGAATACCCGGTGTAGGCGATGATTGTGGGATTGACAACGCGAAATTTTCCTTCCGAGACAATATAATAGCCGACCAGGGACTTCTCCAAAATAGTATTCTGAATGTGCCGGCTTTCTGTTAAGGTATCGTTCAGCCTCCCTTGCCTCTCAATCTCCTGTTCCAGCAATGTGATTGTCTGCTTTAAGTCTTTCATTATGGCCTCTTTTTCCATAACTATCCGAAATCGAAATGAAAATATTGATGATATTATGTATCCTTTGTGCGGGGAGGTTAACCCAACTGACGATTTGATGCAATAAAAAAGTCTCTATTCATTATAATATCTATGCAAATTATGCTTAAATATAGCTGTGATAATTTCATATTGATATTAAGCTGAAACTAACCTATGTATTTATAATTTAAAAGATCGTTTACCCGCATGAAGTTGATGAAGTGCTCTACCGGCCCCCTAAAGTAGCCGAGGCGGTTAATGTCGGCGTTCCCAACGCCTACCGGGGTGAGACGGTCAAAGTTTTCATCGTCCTGTGACAAGGGGAAAAGGCAACAGATCAAGACATTATCAATTTTTCCAAGGAGAAGCTTACTCCTTACAAAGTACCTAAGCTTGTCAAGTTCCGCGAGTCGATTCCAAAATCAGCGGTGGGAAAAATCCTCCGCAAAATCCTGCGGGAAGAAGAAATCGCCAAAAGCAAAAAATAGCCGCACAAGGGAATGTTCAGATTAAGCTGTTTTATTATGTAAGTTCATTAAAAATGATTAAGCGATTAAGAAAGAATCAGCTTAATAAAAGAGGGGGATAAACGATTCCTTTTTTACGAAGAATCTCGTTTTCCTCGGGGTTTTGAAAGCATTGGATCGAGGATCTCTGAAACGGGCAGTTGTTTTAATAAAAAATGGCATTCGTAAAGAAACGCTTAAAAAGATTGACTACTATTTTATCACAGCATATAAAGTACAATAAAAAGTTTAAGGATATAATAAGGTGCATATGTCAAGAGAAGGACCGGATAACCCTCTATGAAAAGAACCATTTTAACTAATATAAAATAGCAGGAGGTAGCATTACATGGTTAAATACGGGACACAGGAATATTATGACATCTACAAGGAAGAGATCAACAAAAGTAAGTCCTACGAAGAGGCGGCCAAGACCTGGGAAGGGGATTTTTATTTCATCACTGATAAGGGAGGCCCGGTCAAAGAGCCAATTTACGCCTATGTCGATCTGTTTCATGGCAAATGCAGGGCTGCTGAAATTGTTACCGATTCCAAGAAATACAATCCGGAGTTCATTATTTTGGCACCCTATGCGATCTGGAAGAGAATATGCCTGAAACAACTGGATTCCACCCAGGCACTGATCACCAAGCAATCCAAACTCATGACCGGAAGCCGGGGCACCATGTCTAAAATCATGCGCTATACCAAAGCGGCCAATGAGTTGACCAGTATTACGGCAAAAATAGAAACCGAATGGCTGGATTAAAATAGAGGTTTACAGTTTACGGTATATGGTTTTTATTAAACCCTCCTGCCCCTGCAGGCCTGCAGTCGCAGGCCTTAGACCTTGAACCTTACACCCTTTTATTGTTAAGGAGGTCAGTATGTGGACTTTTTCCTGCCCTTTCATTGCCTATGGGGACAACGCCCTTGATTATCTCGCCCAGATTCGGGGTAAAAAAGCATTTATTGTCACCGACAAAAACATCGTCAAACTCGGATTGACTAAACCGGTCACCGATCAATTGGATGCCGCTAACATCGAATATCAAATATTCGATGAAATCGAACCGGAACCATCCCTCACCACCATTAAAAAAGGTGGAATAGCGGTAGGACAATATCAACCGGACTGGGTTATCGGTCTGGGTGGGGGATCCTGTATGGATGCGGCCAAGGCTATAATCATTCTATTAGTCAGGCCGGATCTGGATCCGGATGGGATCGTTGCTTCCGATACCTATAATTTCAGGGACAAGGCCCGGTTGATGGCCATTCCCACCACCAGCGGCACGGGATCCGAAGCGACCTGGGCCATCGTGCTCACCGATACGGAATTTCAGCGTAAAGTCGGCCTGGGAACCACTGAATGTATGCCTGACGTGGCTATCCTTGACACGGTGATGGTAGCCGGAATGCCTCCGCAACTTACGGCGGAGACCGGTATGGATGTCCTCACCCACGCTATTGAAGGATATACCTCAACCTGGGGAACCAGCTTCACCGATGCCCCGGGATTGATCGCCACACGACAGGCCTTTAAGTATCTGGCCAAAGCCTTTCAAAACGGGGACGATCTCGAAGCACGCCAGGAAATGATGTACGCTGCTACCCTGGGCGGTATGTCCTTTGGTAATTCCATGGCCGGACTCGGGCACAGCACCGGACACGCCCTGGGTGCTATTTTTCATTTACCCCATGGACGCACCGTGGGTCTTTTCCTGCCCTATACCATGGAATATCTGATTAATGGATCAGAGGAAACAACCGCCAAATACGCCGAGATAGCCCGTTTCTGCGGTATCGGTTCCGGGACGGATTTGGAATGCGCCAAAGCCCTGGTGGCCAGGATCCGTGAATTGGCCAAGGAAATCGGCCAGCCGTTTTCGGTCAAAGACCTAAACATCGATAAAGCCAAATATGAAGAATCCATTCCCGGGTTGATCGATCGGGCGCTGAATGAAGTTATGACCATTACAGTCACCCGGATTCCCGGGGAGGAAGATCTGGATAAGATTTTCCGGTATGCTTATGACGGCAGGACTATTGATTTTTGATTATGAAAGGTTTCGAGGTTTCAAGGGTTCAAGGGTTTTAGATCCCAGTCCTATCCCTTGACCCTTTGACTCCTTGGACCCATAGGAGATAACCATGAACGGATATCAGGGAAAACTACTAATAGCCGATTTGACGACAGGTGCGCTCACCGATGAGCCCTTGAACGAAAAATATGCCCGGGATTTTCTGGGCGGTACCGGCTTGGCAGCGCGATACCTGTTTGACCTGGTTGATGAAAAAACCGACCCGCTCGGTCCGGACAATCCGCTTATCCTCATGACCGGACTGCTCAACGGCACCAGCGGACCCAGTGTCAGCCGCTGGGGGGGGGTGACCAAATCGCCCTATACCGGGCATTACGGGGATGCCAATGCCGGGGCCTGGTTCGGCGCGGAACTTAAGAATGCCGGTTATGACGGCATTATTCTTAAAGGGCAAGCTGCTAAACCGGTATTCCTATTAATTAAAGACGGCGTAGCCGAACTTAGGGACGCCGCTGACCTGTGGGGCAAAGATACCACCCAGACCCCGGAAGAAATCAAAAAGACCTGCGGGGACAAACGCCTGCAAATTGCCTGTATCGGGCCTGCCTCCGAGAACCTGGTTCGTTTTGGAAACATTATGTCCGAACACGGGCACAGTCTGGGGCGGGCCGGGTTGGGTTGTGTCATGGGTTCCAAGAAAATCAAAGCCATTGCTGTTCGGGGTAAAATAAAAATGCCTATGGATGACTCGGAAAAATTCCGTCAGGCCGCCAGTAAGGCCATGACCGAAGTCAAAGAGGCTTTTTTAACCCAGTGGATGCATGAAGGCGGAACGGCCTCCTGGGTGGATTCGGCCATTGCCTATGGCGACGGCCCGACAAAGTATTATACTGCCCCCACCATGCCGGAAGCGACAACGATAAGTGGAGCCACGATGGCGGAGACTTGCGAGATCGGCCACACCGCCTGTTTCGGCTGTCCGATACGTTGTCGCAAGGTACTCCAGATCAAAGAAGGGAAATACCAATACGAGAAGGTCGAAGGTCCGGAATATGAGAGCCTGATCGCCCTGGGGGCCATGATGGGGCTGGAGCTGGACATGTCCACGGCTGTCTATTTAAACGAGTTGTGTAACCAATATGGATTTGATACGATCAGCAGTGGGGCCAGTGCCGGTTATGCCTTCTATCTCTATGAGTTGGGGATAATTTCGGAAAAGGATACGGGCGGACTTAAACTCACCTGGGGGAATACTGAGGCCGCTATCGAGCTGTTACATCTGATTGGAAAAAACCAGGGTTTCGGGGCCATTGTAGCCGGGGGGACCAGGCGGATGACCCAACGATACGGACGACCTTTGGGTGAGGCCGTTCAGACCAAGGGTCTTGAGATCCCCATGCATGATCCCAGGGCCTATCATTCCATGGGACTGGTTTATGCCACGGCCCCACGGGGTGCTGATCACAATAAAAGCGACGGATATCAGGTGGACGGTGGGGCAGGACATCCGGATTTGGGACTGGATGCTTCCGACCGTTGGGGAGATGAAAAAGCGGAAATGGTTTTCAAAAGTCAGAATTTTCGCGCTCTAACTGATTCCCTGGGGATTTGTCATTTTGCACAAATACCTTTCAACATGATAGTTGATATGGTAAATACATCCACAGGGTTGAATATGGATATGGAAGGCCTGCTGAAAGCAGGGGAACGGATTTTTCAACTCCAGCGGGCTCTTTCCTGCAAGCTTGGGATTTCTTCCAAGGACGATGTGCTTCCGGATCTGATCCTGCGGCCCATTCCCGATGGTGGACAGGAAGGCCATGTCCCCGATATGGAAAAGATGCTTCCCGAATACTATAAGATCAGAGACTGGAACAACATCAGCGGCAAACCTTCCAGGAAGCGGCTACAAAGTTTGAATATGCCGGAGATCGCCACCTCAATCGGGGCTAAGTAGCATCCGTACTGGAATTTCATAGAGAATGGCATTTTTGAAATAAAGGATAGATCATTAGTTCAAAGTTCAGAGTTCGGAGTTTTAAGTAGGGGAGAGGGATAATTTGCTCAAGTTATTTACCGGGAACGACTCGACCGCGCTTATTGAGGTTTCCGTACTATTTACTCTAAACTGAAACGCATAGAAAAATGAGCAGGTCACGAGTTTCCGAGTTATGGCCAAGGTAACCGTTAATTTTCTTGGCCCTTTAAGGTTGTTCTTGGGTGCACCGGCGGCAACCTTCGAAGCCGGTTGTGTAGCCGAGGTCCGTGAGGTTATCGAGAAAAACTACGGTCCCGTATTTCAGAAAAAACTTCGATCTATGGGGGTAAAAAAAAGTTTGTCCCTTTGGGATAACAGCCTGTTCCTTCTTAACGGCCGTAGTTTAAAAAAGGAATCGGATGCACCTCTTAAAGACGGCGACAAACTTGATTTAGGGGTTACCGTTGCCGGCGGATAAGTTGCTTGAAAGTCGGAAGAGGTTGATCATAATCGTCGGAAAGGAGGGTAGGGGAAAAAGCGAATAATATTATCCGGATTAAGATAAATACTTTAAAGAGAGAAGGAGGAGCAGAAATCATGAAAAAATGGATTATCATATGGGCGGCTTTATTCATCACAGTTTTAACTTTCGGGTTGGCCAGTGCTCAAAATGAACCCATCATCATAAAGGTAGGTATGCCGACGGTTCTGAGCGGGCCGGCCGCACCGTGGGGGCAAGTTGGTATGGACCCCTATCATGCCTGGATTGACCTGTTCAATAAAGAAGGCTTTAAAGTGGGGGGTAAAACCTATAATTTTAAACTAATCACCGTTGATGATAAAAACACCCCTGAGGGCGGTGCAGCAGCAGCCAAACAACTCATTTACAGCGATGGCTGTAAATTCCTTGCCGGACATTGGACCTGGAACTTTCCCTCTGTGGCCACTGTGGCCAACCAGGCCAAAGTCATTTTACTGACCAGGACCGGGAATGAGGCCGTACCCGGCGGCGTCTATGACCCCAAAAAATTTCCTTACGTGGTTTTCGCCAACGATTCAATGGGGCAATATATTGCGGACCACCTTGCGATTGTCGAGGCCTATCCGAAATACAAAAAAATAGGCATTTTGGATTGTGTTATTGGCAAGGGTCCGGCTGCGGATATCACTGTGGCGGCGCTAAATAAGGCGGGGATTCGGTTCGTGCAGGAATGGTTCCCTTTCGGGACACAGGACCTTACACCCTACATTACCCGATTCAAAGAGGCAGGATGTGATATCGTTTATATCGCTGGATGGGTAGGGGAAACTATGGCCTTCGCCAAACAACGCTGGGAGATGGGCTTCAAGGATATGAAGGTTGGTCATTCCGGTCCCTTTGTCAGTGTAGACATGTATCTTGCGGTTAGCGGCAAAGATGCGGCACAGGGCTTAATAGGGCAGTATTGGACCAGCTGGGAGTTCAAAAAGACCAAAGTAAATCCAAAATACATCAAAATGTGTAAGGAAGTCCAGGAGATTGTATCGAAGAAACAAGGCAAACCGTTTAACTACACCGGATGGGTAGGCTGGCTCCCGAACCACTTACTGATCCTGTCCCAGGCTATGCAGAAGGCCGGGACGGTGGACGACACCGACGCCATTATGAAAGTCATTCGGGGCGGCACCTTTGACACCACCATTGGGAAATGGACCATGTCAGGAGCGAAAACATATGGATCACCGATAGTTTTCGGATGTCCGGCTGCCCTTTCTGTGATTAAAGGTGATAAAGAAGTTTATCTGAGCGAACATCCCACCAAACCGCTTCCGTAGCCATAAAAAGGTAATGGAATAGATAGATTCTAAAAGCATCTTAAGGTGGATTGGAAATCCTGGACAACTGGAGTAATGGAGTATTGGAGTAATGGCTTTTGACCCAATACTCCATCACTCCAATACTCCATCACTCCAATACTCCAACAGGTCATTATGGATTTTAGAAAGGAAAGGATATGCCTCCGGCCGGAATATGGATTGACGGATTAATCCAAAGTTGCGCCTACATGACCATGGCTTTTGGCATGGTGTTGGTATTCAGCATCCTTGGGATACTGAACTGGACCCACGGTCAGTTCTATATGCTGGGGGCCTTTGTCGTTTATTACGCGATTACGGCGGTGGGTATACCTTTTCCCTTAGGCCTTTTGGCGGCCGGGGTGCTAGTGGCGGGTTTAAGCATTTTGGTAAAAAAAATCATTATCGACCACATCACCGGCGACTTATATGTGGGTGTGGCTACGATGGGGCTCATCTTTTTCTTCGAGGGTGCGGCCAGCATGATCTTTGGCATGCAGGATAAGGGTTTGGCCAGGGTGCTTCCGGGAGTGGTCGATCTGGGTTCCTTTAGTGTGAGCTACCAGAAGATCGCCGTGGTTTCCTTTACTTTGGTGATCATGATTATCCTGTTTATCATGCTGAATTTTACCAGAATAGGATTAGCCATCAGGGCTACAGCCCAGCAACCTGACGCCGCCAGTTTATACGGGGTCAGTGTGGAAAGACTTTCATTAACGGTTATGGGTATCGGCTGCGGATTGGCGGCTATGGCCGGAGGTATCATCGCCCCCCTTTATACGATTAATCCATTTATCGGCGGTATCCCCATGATCATGTCTTTGCTGGCCATTGTCATCGGTGGCCTCGGCAGCCTCACCGGGGCCATTGTGGGAGGCCTCATCCTGGGTTTTCTTAACAGTGTTGTGGCCTACCATTTGTCCTACCTTTCCGAGGTGGTACTCTTTATGCTGGTCGTCATAATCCTTCTGGTCAGGCCTCAGGGTTTGTTTGGAGCTTCCGTAAAATGATGACTTATATTGATTATAAGGATGTAGTCCCCAAAGCGGTCATTGGGCTGGTGGTTCTATTGATCCTGTTGGTTCCGATAATAACGACCAATGAATCTACCCTGTCCATACTTATTTTAAGCGGCATTTGGGCTATTGCCGTAATGGGATTTACTCTGGTACTTCGAACCGGGCAATTCAGTTTGGGACAAGCGGCTTTCATGGCCATTGGCGGCTACACCTCGGCCATACTTACCGCTCAAATGGGTTGGTCGTTCTGGCCCGCCTTTCTACTTGCCGGCTTGGTTTCGGGACTGGCCGCCTTCTTGGTTGGCATGGTGGTCCTCCGAGTGGGCGGTATTTATTTTTCCATTATCACCCTGTCCCTCTGTGAGGTCATCCGCATCGTCGCCCAACAATGGGAATCCGTAACACGCGGTGCCCGGGGACTAATCACCGCGCAGCCGAACCCCATTCCCCTGGGTTTTTTTGAAATAAATTTTTTCAGCAGTACGGTACCTTATTTTTATTTAACGGTATGCCTGGTAGCTTTCACCGCTTTAGTTTTCTGGCGAATCGGTGAGAGCCGATTGGGACGTTCTTTCGCCGGGGTGGCCCTCAATCCGGTTCTGGCCGAGCACCAGGGTATGTATTTGATGAAATATAGAGTCATTGCCTTTACGGTGGCCGGTGTGTTCACCGGCCTGGCCGGCTCCCTCTATGCCCACTTCCTGACGGTCTTAACGCCCACCATGCTCGGACTGTGGCAGTCCATACAAATCTTGATCATGAGCATCGTGGGCGGTATCGGCTCTCTGGTTGGGGGGCCGATTATTGGCTCAATTTTACTTTATACCTTCGGTAGCTACCTGACCCGCTTAGACATCTATGGCATTCAGCAATTGTTATTCGGTGCGGTTGTTGTGCTGGTGCTGCTTTTTCTGCCCAAGGGAACCGGGCTGGTCGATCTTTGGGGGCGGTTCTGGACCAAGGTAATTTGGAGAGAGAAGGAATTTGAGATGGATGAGGCGGAGGAATGATAAAAGCAGGAAACAGGCAATAGGCAAAACCTTTTTTTCTTTTCTATTGCCTGTTGCCTAATTTCTTACGAGGTTTTTCGTATGTCTTTTTTGGAATTGAATCAGGTAACTAAAACATTCGGCAAATTGGCTGCCCTTGAGGATATCGACCTTCAGGTTAATAAGGGTGAAATTCTGGGTATCGTCGGACCCAACGGTTCTGGAAAAACGACTTTGATTAATATCATCAGCGGTTACTTTCGTCCTACCAAGGGAGAAATACTATTTAACGGCAAGAAAATATCCGGGCTGCGTCCCGATCGGATTGCTTCCCGGGGAATCGTAAGGACATTCCAGTCCAATGTGCTCTTTGAGGGAACTACGGTGATTGAAAGCATGCTGATTAGTGCTTACCAGCAATATAAGACCAACCACTGGCAGTCCTTTTTTAACACCCGTGCCTGGAAACAAGAGAATGAAGAGGTAGTGGGCCGGGTGATCGAGCTCATAAAACTACTTGACCTGTTGAACGACACTTTCCTGCCGGCGGACGGGCTCTCTCACGGGTATCAACGATTGCTTGGCATAGCCATGGCCATGATCACCAATCCCAGCGTGCTCCTTCTTGATGAGCCGACCACCGGTATGAATCATGAAGAGGCCATGTTTGTTGTGGATAAAATCAAGATGCTCAGGGAACAGGGCGTCACTATTATTTTGATCGAGCACAACATGAAAGTGTTAATGGGTGTGGTCGATCGGGTGGTTGTACTCAACTTCGGCACCAAGATCGCCGAGGGAAAACCGGAAGTAGTGATGAACAAGCAGGAAGTCATTGAAGCCTATCTGGGAACGGAGTTGATTTAACTATGCTGGAACTGAAAAACCTCTGGGTTAGATACGGCAAAAAGGCAGCGGTCCGCAGGCTGTCCTTATCGGTAAATAAAGGGGATTTTGTCACTATCCTGGGGGCCAACGGTGCGGGCAAGTCAACGACCCTGAATGCCATCAGCGGGCTCGTCAAAGTGAAAAAAGGGCAGGGTGAGATTGTCTTTAAAGGAGAAAAAATTAACGGCCTGAAGCCGGGGAAAATAGCGGCCAGGGGCCTCATCCAAATCCCGGAAGGCCGAAAGCTTTTTCCCCTTCTGACGGTCAAAGAAAACCTCATGATGGGGGCCTATTTAAGAAAAGATCGAAAAGGGGTGCAACATTCGATGGACAGGGCTTTAACCCTTTTTCCGGACCTCAAAGACAAGCTCAATGCCGATGGCCGGGAGTTGAGCGGGGGGCAGCAGCAGATGTTGGCTATCGCCCGAGGCCTGATGGCCGAGCCGGAGCTGCTGATGCTGGATGAGCCTTCGCTCGGGCTCAGCCCCTTATTGAGACAACTACTGGCCGAAAGAATCAAGGAGATTCACCGGGAGGGGGTAACCCTGATCCTGGTGGAACAAAATGCCCGTCTTGGGCTCATGCTGGCCTCGTACGGCTATGTTCTGGAAAACGGGGAACTGGCCTTGCAGGGAAAAACTTCCGACCTGATGCTTGACGAAAACGTCAAAAAAGCCTACCTTGGGGTTTAAATCCGCTGTTTCCTAACAGGATTATTAGTTCTCTTATCCTTTTTATCTAATATAGATCCGATATGGCTGCGTTTTCGGCGGTCTTTGGTTATTAGACTGTTCTTTAACCCCGACAAAAGGTCTTTTCCTTGAAGGTCGAACTCCTTTTAAATGAGCTTGAAGAACTGGCGGGTAAACTGGGAATATCTGTCCGCTACGAGAGCGTTAACGTTGAAGAATCCCCCGGTTCAGGGGGGCTCTGCCGCCTGAAAGGTGAATATGTTTTAATAGTCCACTTACAAGCAACGGTGCAGGAGAAGATTCGGATAATCACTGAAGCCTTAAGGTCTTTTCCAATCCATGATGTCTATGTCAAGCCGGTTATCCGGGAACTGCTGGAAGGATCAAAGGAATAGCAGGGAATCATAACTTCTATTAAAACATTCCACCTGATTCCCCCCGATTGACGGGGTTATCCCTTAACGGGTTCCTCCTGCTTTGTTTTTGGCATAAAGATCCAGAGCAGGATGTAAAGCAAAATTCCCGTACCAAAAAACAAGGCAACAAAACAAAAGAGCAATCGCCAGGTCCACGATGGAAGAGGGGTAACTTTCCCCAACCCGCCGCAGACACCTCCAATCCATTTGTCGTCCTGCGATTTGGTCAGTTGGTGAAGCCAATTTGGTTCCAACATAAAATCCCCCGTTAAGAATTATCAAGTCAATTTATTCATCAAATAAATAACCTCTCATGACCAAGCGTGTCTGATTAAGGTGATTCCTTTCCTCGGACTGTATCGAATTTAAGAGAATAAATGAGTCACGAAGGTTCTGCTTGGAAGAGGAATAGTTGCCCTCAGGCATACAGCACCGAACCCTGTTTCAAGAAGCGGAGATTCTGCCTGCCGGCCTTTTTGATCTCTTTTCGGATTTCCGGTTCAAAAATCGACTTCATGTGGGCGATAAAGAAAGGCACCTGGTGGAGGCCGAAGGTGTCGATCCGCTCCAGCAGCATGGTCGGGGTCATATGGCCGGACATGAAAGCCGGGTTATGGAGACGACTGGGAAAGGCGACGTGAGCGATAATAAATTCCAGATTTCTTTCCCGCCTGGCCGCCAGCCAGAAATGCTCCGTCCAACCGGTGTCCGAGGTCATCATTATGGCCTTGCTCTTCTCTTTTACCATAAACCCGGTTGTATGGATCCTGTGATTTACTGAGATCGCTTTTACCCTCAGACCCGCAACAGCCGTATAGCCGGGGCCCATCGCCTTTAGACAAACAACCGCCCTTTTTGGGTCCGGTATGGAGGTAAAATCGGGCCACAGGCTGTTATTGAATACCTGCTCCGAGAGGGCGGCAATCACCGGTTTGTCGGCAGTTACGGTCACTGATTGACCGGTGGACATGAATCGCTCCTCGGCCAGAGCACACAAGCCTTTGATGTGATCCAGGTGGATGTGACTTAAACAGACATGAGTGATTCGTTCCAATCCTTCGGGCGAGAGGACCTCCGTCACGGTCCCGGCATCGAAAAGCACCTTATTGTTTATGAGATAGGCGGTGGTGCGGCACCGTCTGGTCACATTTCCATAACATCCCAGAACTTCGATCTTCATGATCTTCCTTAAAAATTGTGGATGAGGAAAGACAACCCGAGCAGACAAATCGAAATGATGAGGAAGTAGCAGCCCACCATCAAATAACCGTTTTTTCTTTTCTGGATCGAAGAAAGGGAGTAGACGGTATCCAAATATTCTTTCGTAAGATCTTCGTCTTCGATCTCGAGCATCTTGGAAATATATTTCTCTCGGGGAAGGTCCAGGATGCCCTCATAGTGGAGAACGCTTGTGGAGGCCTTTTTGGCGACCCGGGGTATGATGGCCAGGAGGAACATAATCGTTGAGAGAATGGCCAGGGCAATCCCGATCAGAATAATCATCTTGGTCAAAAGGGCATACTCCTTGAGACTCCAGGTGGCCGAGAAGGAGATCAGGACGGCGTTGATGAGCAGCAGGGCCGAGACCTTCCTGTCCCCCACGTAAATAAGGTGCTGGATCCCCTCGTACAAACCTTGAACAACGTCGATTCTGTTTTTCGCTACCCCATTCTCTTCTGCCATCTTTTTCTCCTCCTAAACTGTAAAATTAGTTTCACAGAACGCTAAACAACAAACGACATGTTCCAATAATTCCCTAAAGCAGCTTGGCCAATTCATTATCGTACCTTTTCACCCATCCATCGGCGCCGATGCTGCGCATCAGGTCGATGGCCTTGCCCAGTTTTTCTTTGGCCTGAGTTGGATCAGCCTTCTTTCTGAAGAATTCGGCATAGAGGGCGTAAGCCCTGGCCAGATCCCAGGGCATCTTGTGTTGCTCATCCATCTCGATGGCCTTTCTGATCCAGGCCTCTGCCTCATCCATATGCTTATCGTCGAGATAAAGATAAATTTCTCCCATGGCCTGAGCCGCCCCTCCCTGCAAACTCCTCATTCTTGTTTCCTGTAAATCAAAATTAAGCACCACATCGAGCGCCGGATTAAGACCCCCCCGAATCCCTGCCAAAACCTTTAGGATTTGCACTATTCGGGCAACAGAAGGCAACGTCCTCGCCCGTTCGATCACTTCGAGACCAGCATCGCAACATTTCTGAGCTTCTTGATACCGGCCCATCTCAAAATGGAGGGAGGCTAAATTTGTGAAGTTACTAAGTAACACTAGAGTAAAATCAGTTTTCTGGTTTATTTTGATAGCCAGGTTCAGGTTTTCTTCGGCCTCAGGGAAAAAGCCTTTTCTGAAAAAGGCCAGGCCGCAAGCACTGTATGCATAACCCTTCAAATATAGGTCGTCGGCCTTAAGGGCGAGCTGCAAGGCTTCTTGAGCGCACCTCAAGGCCTCCCCGATCCTTCCCTCAAAAGAAGCATATAAAGTAGCTAAGCCGCATTTCGCCGCAACCAGCACTTGCACGTTTCCTGCCGCTTCAGCAATTTCAATCATGCGCAGATCGCAGGATTCTGCCTCGGCAAACTCGCAGTCGAAAAAATGTGCGATACCTTGATGTAAATATCCATACACTAAAGACAGGTAGTCCTTCTCTTCCAGGGCGAGCCTCTGCGCTTCCATCAGGTAACGACGCGCTTCATCAACGTACCTTTCTTCGCTAGTATAAAGATAAGCCCCCATGGTGACATAAATTGTGGGCAGACTTTTCCGGTAATCGAGCTGGTGAGCGAGATCGACGACCGGTTCGACAGCATCACGGGCCTCGACAATATGGTTAAGCCTCGTACAGTTGTAGGCCAAGGCGACCCTGGCGTCGATGACCTTTTTCTGCACTTCAATGGTCTGGGGGAGTTTTTCCAGGCAGGCGACTGCCTTCCTGGAGAAGGCTATGGCCTCCGTGAACGACGACATGCGCTGGGCACGCTCTTGAGCCAAAAGGAAGTACTGGGCCGCCTTCTCCCAATCACCGCCCTGTTCGAAGTGCTCCGCCAGGACACCGTATTGCTCATCAAGATTGTCTTTGTGCACCTCCTCGATGGCTTTTCCGATATCTATGTGGAGCTCTTTCTTCTTTCTCTCGAGGAGGGTGTCGTAGACCACCTCACGGGTCAGGGCGTGTTTAAAGACGAAGGTGGAATCAGGAAATAAGCTCCGCTCGTAGAGCAGTTCGGCATCCTTAAGGAAAGAGAGGCGCCTGAGGAGGTCCTCCTCCGGGAGATGTATGGCCGCCTTGATGAGCCGGTAGGAAAACTCCCGCTCGATCAGGGAGCCTACCTGGAGCAGTTCCTTGGCCCCCTCGGGCAGGGCGTCTACACGGGCCATGATGATGTCCTGGATGGTCGAAGGGATGCGAACAGTCTGGAGCTCCTTAGCGATGCGGTAGGTGGCGTCCTTCCGTTCGATGT
>MGQB01000006.1 GCA_001797675.1 Deltaproteobacteria bacterium RBG_13_43_22
CCAAGAGAAAGCCTGGGAGACCATCTAGAAAGTAATATAAGTATTATGTCCCCGGAATTTCGTAACTACCGAATGCAGCCGACTCCATACAGTCGCGGCTGATCCTGGGCGGACGAAACAGCTTAAAAAAAATGCGCCTATGGACGTTACATCCGAAATATTTAGACCCGAAGGGGCTCGCGGCACTTTGGCGTGAAGCATTGTTGGCTCAGTCGGTGTTAAGGAGGCAAACGAAAGGGTACACACGGCATCCGCAGCTAGTCCGTTTTCGGGAGACGAAGACTCCGGTGAGGTGTGTCGCGGAATACCTTCGGGTCATAAATGAAGAAGGAAAACGTCGCGGCTATAAATTTGACTCCAGGAAGATTGCGCGGGGTGGACAGGTGAAGTCTATAGTCGCAACCAATGGGCAGCTCCAGTTTGAATGGGCTCACTTGTTGGGGAAGCTTCGGCAACGGAATCCGAAATGGATTAAGGAACTCAAATCGGTTCAGAGTGTGGATCCACATCCATTGTTCAAAATCATTCCAGGCGGCGTGGAGGAATGGGAAAAGATTTCCGGCGCCGCCCCTATCGGGTCCATGTCCCGTGGAATTGAGGGGACGTCCATGAAATAACGACTTGACCAGGATGTCTTTCAATTGATGACTTTGTACTGTGCCTCGTTAAGCCCGAACAGAAACAACAGAAGCCCGCAACGGTAATCTGGGGACAGTTCTCTTTAAGGCGGGAATGCTGAAATGGGGTCGGGCCACGGGAACCAGTTGATCTGATATGAGATACTGTCAATTCTGACCCCTAAAATTGGCCTATATTACGTTTTTTTGGGCCAAAAAGATCGTTATTCAAAGAGGAATATTTAATCCTGGCGGGAACAAACTCGGGGAAGTAGCTGCCTCCTAATTAGGACTAAAAAGGCCTTGGAAACCCGAGGACAGTTCACTTAATTCAACGAAACATGGGATGCTGGCAAATAAATATGAAACTCATTCGGCATATAGGGTAAACACATCAAATGCTCCCCTATGGCTATTTCCTTTTTTATCAGCGTCCCTAGGTCCACGATAGGAGGAATAAGATGTTTCAAGGTCTAAAAGGTATAACCTATAAAGTCCCGGATATTGAGAAAGCAAAGAATTGGTATGGCAAGGTTTTTGATACCAAGCCGATTATAGATACGTCGTTTGTCGTGGTTTTTTTAATTGGAGATTCCAGCTTTGGACTTAGTCCAAATACCAGTACTACTATAAAAGTCGATGATAGCGTCATAGCATATTGGGAGGTCGACGACATAGATTCTGAATATAAAAGATTGCTACAACTTGGGGCAACTGTGCATACTGAAATTAAAACCGTTTTTAATAGAAAAATGGCAACGGTTATAGATCCATCTGGAAATATTTTAGGTATCAGAACTACAGTAGTAGATGCTAACAAACAATCTGTTGAGCAACAGCCGTCACAAACAGCCATGGGGGTTGCCACAGCGCGTGCAGTTGGAGCCATTGATGAGAGGGAAGAGATCAGAGGTCATGATTATCTGGCACAAATATTTCTTCCTGAAGATCGAAAGGCTTCCCTGAAAGAGCCGGCTATGATGAAGGAGATGATGACAACCCTCATGCCTGGTTTCTATGAATATATAACTGCACGGACAGCCTATTTTGACCATATTGTAGAACAGGCTCTTCGTGAAAATTTTTCTCAAATAGTGTTCCTGGGTGCGGGATATGATTCCAGGCCTTATCGTTTCAAAGATCTAATTAAAGATACCAGAATATTTGAATTGGATATTCATACTACCCAGCAATACAAGATGAAATTGCTGCTTCAAAAAAATATTCTCATACCGAGGCAAGTAACGTTTGTCGGTATCAATTTCAACACGGAAACGCTTGAAGATGTTCTTTTTAAAGCCGGCTATCATAAAGGTCAAAAAAATCTTTTTATTTGGGAAGGCGTTACCTATTTTCTGTTGCCTAAGGCTGTTGATGATACCCTGAATTTCATAAAATCGACTTCTTCTGTCGGCAGTACGGTTTGTTTTGATTATGTTGCTTTTTGGTCTGAGATGTTGAACGCCTATGGCGTAAAACGATCTGTCGAATCGATGAGAACAAATATTCCTGGGGAACCCGGCAGGTTTAGTATAGAAAGAGGGAAAATAGAATCGTTTTTATCAGACAGGGGCTATAAAATAATCGATCATCTCACAGCAGAGGACATGGAAAGAAAGTTCCTAACTCTCCGTGATGGTTCTTTGGCCGGGCAGGTGGTTGGCTTTTTTTGTTTAGCTCATGCAGCTGTTTCGGGTTGAAGTCATTATTATGATAAAGGAGCCGGTATGCCTTGAGGCAAATAAAAAATAATCAGCGAAAATAGTTATTGTGGAAATCGGGAACAACCTTAAATAATTAAACTCGCAACTGATTGGCGCCGATGGGTGGAGAACCATTATCGGGAAAACGAGGCAAAATGACTAAGAAGAACCTATCCTTAATGATGGAGTGGCTTCGGCCAGCCGGCATAGGACTCGCTATTTTTTTCGCCTACTATTTAGGCAAGGATGCGATATCACGATTTCATATTATGGGGCCATTCATAGTAATGCTCATGTCAGGCACCGTGGCCTTTGAATCTCTGATACTGGGCGAAGTGGCCTCCGAGAAGATTGGTTACGAGCCGAATCGTGCCTATCAAATTCAATCGGGTCTGGCCAATGCCGCCACAGCCATCACGGCCTTGCTGGTTTACGCGCTGGATTGGGGGCGATATGCGGATGCCACCATCGTTACAACGATGTTGATGTTTTTTACTTTATCGGCAGCCAATCATGTTCGCACAACCATCATGGAGCGGAACATGAAACCTGTTAATTTACTACGTCCGGTCATGGCGTTGTTACTGATTGGCTTCCTGCTTCCCCCTATGATCCAAGCGCTGACTCAGTAAAGCTTTGCAGAGCATTTATAAGAACAGCAGGTAAAATCGGGGAAGAGCTTAAATAATCAAATAATTTGGCTGAAAGTAACATTTTAATGGGGTCGGGCCACGGAAACAAGTTGATCTGACATAGAATGTCCTTAATGTTGACCCCTAATATCGGCCTATCTTGCGTGCGGTTTTTGGGGAGAAAAAAAGTTATTCGAAACAGGATGGATTGGGGAATACTTGGGAGATGGGGCAAAAATTCGTATCGACTAATGGGCGGAAAGTATTGCTGGAACTATTCTTCATAAAAAGTTCAATAAAAGGAGGCTGGCGATGGACAGCGTTATTGAGGTGGATCATTCGAACTGTACCGGGTGCAGAACCTGCGAAATGCTCTGTTCCCTTTACCATTTCGGCGTATGTACCCCGGCAAAATCTGCCATTCAGGTTATCCGGAGGGAAAAGGGGGGTCTGATTTTCTCTTTTCCCCTGGTGTGTCAACAATGCGATCCGGCGCCCTGTATCGAATCCTGTCCGGTAGAGGCTTTGACCAGGGACAATAATAAGAGTCCCATTACACTCAACCGAGATGAGTGTACCCTCTGCGGGTCATGCACGGAAGCCTGCCCTTTGGGGTGCATTACCGTGGATCCGGAGGAAGTCCAGTTGATCCATTGTGATCTTTGCCAGGGGGAGCCGCAGTGCATCCCGGCCTGTCACGCGGATTGTCTGAAGCTGGTCAACCGGAAAACAGGGGATGAAAAAAATGAAATAGAGCGCATGACCGCTATTCTGATTAAGCAAAACTGTCTGGATCATATCCCGCAAAGGAGGTCGTCATCATGAAGCATCTATATGGCGGGACTATTTTAAGGGTCGATTTGACAGAAAGGCGCATCACCAAAGAACCCACTTCCGCCTATGTGGACCGGTATATGGGCGGAAAAGGGATCAATGCCAAAATTCTGTTTGATGAAGTGGATCCGCAAACCGCGCCCTATGAGCCAGGTAACCGCCTCCTTTTCAGCGCCGGCCCTTTGGCGGGTACCTGCTTCCCCGGCGCCTGCCGGGTGGATGTGATGGCCCGGTCTCCGGTCACCGGAGCACTGGGCGATTCCGGCATGGGCGGTTATTTCGGCGCCGCCCTCAAGTTTGCGAGCTATGACCACATTGTGGTCCAGGGCAGGGCGGAAAAACCGGTCTATCTGGCCGTACAGGACGACCAGGTCGAAATCAGGGACGCCTCAGCTCTATGGGGGAAAGACACCTACGACACCCCGGACAGGATTCGAAAAGAACTGGATGACCCGAAAATGGAGGTCATCTCCATCGGGCCGGCCGGTGAAAAACTGGTCGTCTTTGCCTCCATTCAGTCGCCCAGCGGCAATGCCGCGGCCCGGACCGGTATGGGAGCGGTCATGGGCTCCAAACAATTAAAAGCCATCGCGGTAAGAGGGACCAAGGGTGTGGCGATTGCCCGGCCAAAGGAATTTGTTGCCGCGACTCAAAAGCTGCGCCAGGCGATCGCTCAAAACCGGTTTTATCCGGATGTGCACCAATACGGCCTGACCAAGGTTCATGACCAGGAGATGCGTTTTTCTTATGACATTATCGGGGAAACCTTTGAAGGGCCGGAATGGGCGTCGATCAGCGAAGTCGAATTCCAAAAAAAGCATCTCCATAACCGCGTCGGCTGCTTTGCCTGCCCGGTGGCCTGTTTTGACTCCTATGATATAGCGGACGCGGGCGGCGCCGGGTGCATGAAATGCAGTCCCCCGGGCGATCTCACCTTCGATGTCCGGAATCCGGACATGAAAATCTTCTGGAGAGCCTTTGTCCTCTGCCAGAGATACGGTATTGACGCCCGATCTTTATCCAACCTGCTGAATTGGATGATGCAGCTTTATCAGAACGGAATCATCACCGAGGCCGACACCGACGGAATTCCCATGAAATGGGGAAACCCCGAAGCCATTATAGCCATGGCCGAAAAGATCAGTCTGCGCCAGGGTATCGGTGATGTATTGGCCGACGGGGCTTTCCGGGCCATAGAAGCCTTTGGAAAGGAATCGGAGCGCTTTATTTTAATGACCAAAGGCTCTTTGTCAGACATCCATTCCATTCCGATAAAAAGCAGGGCCTTGGGGTTTTCCGTTTCCCCCATCGGGTCGGACGCCCAGACCCAGCCGGTGCTCGATACCGCAGCCACCCGGAAATACCTGACCGCCAAAGACGAAGCGGAATTCCAGCAACTGATCAAGCGGTACACCGAACGGGCCGCAACGGAAGTGGGTGCGAGGAACGCTCCGGACCCGAGGGTAACGGAAGGAAAAGCGGCCCTGGTCAGACAAAATGAAAAACGAACCGCCATGTGCGACATTGCCGGTGTATGCAGCTGGATGACATCGTTTATCGGTCTGCCGGTGGACATCGAAACCATCGCTGAATTCCTGACCCTGGGTTCGGGAAATCCGGTGACGGTCGAGGAGGTGGACCGGGCCGGGCTGCGCATGCAGTATCTGGAGCGGGCCTTCAACGCCAGAATGGGCCTGACCCGGGGAAACGACATGGTTTCCGAGGCCTATTTTCACCGTCCCCTTTCCACGGTGAAAGATCATCAACAGATCGGTGTCACCAAAACGGAACTGGAACAAATGAAAGACGATTACTACCGTCTAATGGAACTCGATCTAAAAACAGGAGCGCCCACCCGGCTGGTACTGGAAAAACTCGACATGAAAGATGTGGCCGACCGGCTGGGAATCTGAGTCGAGGGCCTAAATGAGACCTTTTCCTCGGAAGTGAGGCCTTGGTCCAGGGCTATTTCCCCCTCAGGCTCCGATAAATGATGCCGCGATGGACCTCTGAGACGCCTTCGGTGATCGTCAGGACCCGGGAGTCCCGCCAGAACCGTTGAATCGGGTACTCCATCATGAAACCGTATCCGCCGAAAAGCTGAATAGCCTGGTGATGGGAGTATTAATCAAACACCCCCTGGGAGATCAGTTGGACAAACTCTTCATCGCTCATTCCCAATAGTTGGGTATATATATAATAGTTATCCTCCCCCAGGCAAGGAGCCGATTTATACAGTCGGGCTGGAGTTTTGCTAAAGATAAACGGTGGGCCCTCCCAGGGTTGAGTTCCCATTTCAGCATGGGACAATTTCTGGAAGAGGTTACGATGCATGAACTGAGGATCCCCATATAGATCCTCACACTTGGCAACTGATCCGGCTGCTATTCCCGAGGCTTGAAGGACGCTGACCACCTCCTCCACCGTATGCCCCAGGGTCCAACTCTCCACGAATCGATCAAGGGCCTCTTCGTTTTTCTTTCTGGAGATCAGGCTGGAGAATCGCTCCTCTTTGCACCAGGGGGGATTGCCCAGGGCATTGCAAAAGGACTGCCATTCTTCATCACTAAAAACAGCAATGGCACACCAACGGTCATCCCCCTTACAACGATAGGCGTTGTGCGGGGCCGCGTCGGGACATCGATTCCCCTGCCTCTCCCGGATCCTGCCATTTGCCGTGTAATCAAGGATCGCGGGACTTAATAATTGTAAGCCGCACTCCAATTGAGAGCAATCAATATATTGCCCTTTTCCGGTACGGCGCCGATAATCCAAGGCCGCGGCCAAGACCGCTGCAATAAAGTGGGGGGAGACAAAATCCGTATAAGCACCCCATATCCCTGCCGGTGCACGATCAGACCACCCTGTCAGGTGTGTAAAACCGGAAAGGGATGCCAGCTGGACTCCATACCCGGGCTGTGAGGCGTGAGGTCCGCCCTGACCTTGATTACAGGCGCTCAACATAATGATATCCGGCTTTGTTTTCACCAGTTCTTCGTAGTCCAGGCCCCAGGCCTTCATCCTGCCTGGCACGAAAGACTCGGCAACAATGTCGGCCCATTCCACAAATTTTTTGGCAATCTCTATTCCCTTAGGGTGGCTCAAATTGAGGCTGGCCCCGTACTTATTGGTATTGTATCGGGCATAGAAGCCGGTGCGGTTTACGCCGGTTTTAAAATCTAAAAAGGGACCTCCCGTACGCAATGTTTCTGGGTGAGACGGGGACTCGATGCGAACCACTGTGGCACCGTGCTCGGCAAGATATTGTGTGGATCGTGGTCCTACGATAACCCATGAAAAATCTGCTACCTTTATCCCATCAAAAATCTGCATTCATTCCTCCCTAATTCGGATAATCCGGGTCCAAACGGGATTTTCCTTCCAAGTGCGCGAGCCCTAAGATACGAAAAATAAGTAAAGCAGAAAACTCAAATTAAACTCTAAATAACTCCAATTTGCTTCAATGCCTCTAGCCTTTCCACCGAAAGCCCCAGTTCACCGAGGTATATCTCTTCGTTATGCTCTCCGATAAGCGGGGCACGACGCCGTAAGGACAGGGGGGTTTCCGATAGTTTTAAAGAAGGGCCGGGATAGACAATCGTACTGCCAAGTTCAGGATGTTCCAAATCCTTCCAGAAGTCCCTGGACTTAAGCTGCTCATTTTCCAAAATCTCCCTGGCATCCATGACAGGACATAACTGCACCTTTTCCTTAATTGCCCTCTGATACAGTTCCTTTTTGGTGAACCTTCGGAAAAATTCACTTAACGGACCCTCAATCTGTTCATAGTCCTCCGGTTTGAGGAGATAACTGTCGAAACCCTCAGCCCAGTCTACTTTACTAAGCCAGGCGGTGGCCAAACCCTCTTCCTTTATCCAGCGGGTGACCTGGGGCATAAAAGATGCCCCTGCGGCCCCTCCTAAGAGGATAAAATGCACATAACCGTCCTTGCATTCCCAGATCTGCTTGTCTTGAGCTTGAATGGCTGGCCGGTCTCGGTATATTCCGGCACGCTTTGTATTTAAACGATTAATGCTCCAGGTTTCGGGAGCCTGCATGAGTGTCCATGTGACGCAGGCCTGGGCGGAAACATCCACCTGCTGTCCCTCTCCGGTGAGGTTTCGGTGGTAAACAGCCATAACCGTGACTGCGGCTCCGTCAGCCGCGGCATGAAGGTAGGCCTGAGGGAAACTAACCTGGACAGGAGGGCGATCGGAATCACCACAAAGATACATCATGCCGCCCATAGCCCAGCAAACCATGTCAGACCCGTTGTAATGGCGGTAGGGTCCATCCTGGCCAAAAGGACTGATTGAGGTCACGATTATATCCGGCTTCACACGACACAGATCTTCATATCCCAACCCCAACTTAGCCATATAACCCGGAGGATAGGCCTCGATTATAGCATCAGCCGTTTTAACCAAATCCTTGAATCTCTCCCGTCCCTCTTCTAATTCAAGGTTGAGGGTAATGCTCCTCTTGTTGACGTTATAGGCAAACCAGTAAAGGCTTTTCTCGGGGTCGAGCTTGTCCTGATAGAAAGGACCGATGGTTCTTGCCGCATCACCTCCAGGGGGTTCTATCTTGATGACGTCGGCTCCCATGTCTCCTAATATCTTGCCGCAAAAACAGCTCTTCTCACCAGCAAGTTCCAGAATTCGATAGGGAAATAGCAAGCTTTCTTGATCCTCTGGCATCATTGCACCTCCAGACATGAATTACAAATAGCGAGAGAATAAAATTAGAAAAGATCGGATTCAAGGAGAAAATTGGGACGAAAAAAGGGGGGATTATAAAGGTAACGACTTTCACTCCCCCCTTGAATCCTCGGCCCCTCACTCGTCCGTTGGTTTTTTTCGCAAGCCAATCGGCCCACTCGACATACCCTTTAGAGCGGGGTTGTCCCGCAGGTGATGGATCCGAAAATTTCAATGTAAAGGTTTTGGTCTGAGACAGGACTTCAGACGGCTGAAAGGTTAAAACCATCAAAAGAATTCCTACTGACACTACGGCGGTCCAAATGCACTTCTTCATCATTTTTTCCTCCTTATGGTGTAGGGCCAATTAGTAATATGGCCACTACAAAAGGATAGTGCTTTTGGGTCTAAGGCCTAACCAAACAGATCTGAAATTTATGTTACTAGTTCCTCGTTCCTTGTTATTTGTTTTAACCAGAAACTATCAATCAGCAACCAGCAACGGGCTGACCGTAATCCATAACGGGGATATGTTTGAGATAAATCATTAGATGCACTTTTTAAGTAGCACTTCCTTGAGAAGGGTTACCCACAACGGACGTGAGGCCTTGGTCCAGGGCTATTTCCCCCTCAGGCTCCGATAAATGATGCTGCGATGGACCTCAGAGACGCCTTCGGTGATCGTCAGGACCCGGGAGTCCCGCCAGAACCGCTGAATCGGGTACTCCATCATGAAACCGTATCCGCCGAAAAGCTGAATAGCCTGGTTGATAAGTGTCTGGGTGGTCTCGCTGCAAAACAGCTTAACTATAGAAGCCTCTCGGGTGCAATCCCGGCCCTGGTCGCACATCCAGGCCGCCTTCCAGGTGATCGTATGCATGATGTCGATATACATGGCCCAATCGGCGATCTTGAACTGGTTGACCTGGAACTGGATCAAAGGCTGTCCGAACTGGATCCTTTCTTCGGCATACCGTTTCGTGAGGTCGAACACGCCCCGGGCCATCCCGATACAACGGCTTCCGTAAGAAATCCGTCCTTCGGCCAAGGTCTTGACCACTTGAATGAACCCGCCTTCCTTTTCGCCGAGGAGTTTCGATTTGGGTACCCGGCAGTCTTCGAAAACGAGCTCGGCCGTATCCGCGGAGCGCAGACCGGACTTTTCGAGCTTTCGGGCCACATGGAATCCGGGATTGTCCTTGTCGACGATGAAGAGGCTGATCCCCTTGGCCCGCTGACTCGGGTCGGTGTAAGCAGCCACCACGACATAGTCGCAGATCGTCCCGTTGGTGATGAAGGTCTTCGTGCCATTAATGATGTACTCGTCGCCCTCCCGCACGGCCTTGGTCAAAATGCTGGCCGCGTCAGAGCCGGCGTTGGGTTCGGTCAGAGCAAAGGCTCCGATCTTTTCGCCTCGAACGGCCGGGATGAGGTACTCCTGTTTCTGCTGTTCCGTTCCGAAGTCAAAGATCGGGCTGGTAGCCAGGGTGGCATGGGCCGCCAGACAGGAGGCAATGCCGGCGCAGACCCGGTTGAGCTCTTCCGTGTATAGGCACTCGGAGATCTTGTCTGCTCCGGCACCACCGTATTCTTCCGGATACCGGCAGCAGAGATAGCCCAGCTCTCCCAGCCTCTTAAAGAGGAAGACGGGGAATTCCTCTTTTTTCTCGGCTTCGTCTACGAGGGGCGTGATCTCCTTGTCCACGAACGAGGCGATAGCGTCCCAGAACATCCGGTGTTCTTCCGTAAGATCAAAATTTAAGCTCATGGTCTTCTTCCTTTAGGCGGTTAATAAGGACCCACTTGCAAATGGGGTCCCTGTCAAAGAGGGTCTATCCACGGTTATCATGTAACCCGCAACTCGCAATCGAGATTTTATTAGAAATAACTTCTCAGATTAATTTCTTAGACTCTATAATGCCAGTTTCGTTTATCACACTTTTTGCTTGACCGTCAGCGGTTCTTTCCCCTTGGCCTTAAGGACTGCCCCTCCAAGTTCGGCCACGTTGTCGAAAGGATGGCGAACGTCTTTCCTGACAACCATGCTGATGGCTTCCACCGTACAGGTGCCGGTGCACAGCCCGCATCCCAGGCATTTATCTCTATCCACCCTGGCAAAGTCTTCCACGGATATGGCCTCGACCGGGCAGCGTTCAACACAGACCTCACAGGCCGTACAGGCATCCGCATCGACCAGAGGCTCAAAGATAGGATTAAAATGTCTTTCCCGATAGCTTCCCTTTTGAGTAAGCGTCTTTAACCCCAGGCAGCAGCAGGGGCAGCAATTGCAGATATTGGAAAGATGCTTTGAATTGGCCCCGGCATGAACCAGCCCTGACTCGTCGGCCTCTTTTAATATCTTAATCGCTTCCTCTGCGTTTACTTCACGGCCAAGCCCTGATTCGATATAATACTCGGCGGCAGCGCCGAAACTGAGGCAGTTTTCAAGCGGATGTTTACATGCCTCTCCAAGCAGTATGGCCTCTTTACGACACATACAGTCCGAAACGGCAATCTTTCTGGCCGCCCGAATGCTTTCCTCAATCATTTGATAAGGCAGAAGCACGCTATCCGACTTGATCACTTTCTCAATCGGAAGGACTTTGAATCCGGGAATGTTATGTGATCCCAGGGTCTTGAGATAGGCGTCCTCATAATATTCCCGAAAAAGGGCGGCCAGCTCCTTATCGATCCGTTTAACCGCATATTCGTAAAGCCCGATCGCATAGGGGGCGACCCGATAGTAAGCCTTACCCTGCCGTCTTAGCCGGAATATCAATCCCTTATTGGCCATTTCATCCAGCCTTGGCCTCAGATCATTGACATTCCCTTCCAGGCGGTCGGCGATCTCCCCGACCTCTTCGGGAACCGTAGAAAGCTGAACTGCCAGCCTGGCCTCCTCTTCAGAAAAAAGCTTCTTTAAGATCTTGATTTCTATTCCGGATTCTGTTTGCTGAAATCCCCTGGGAAACTTGTCCAGAATATCCCTTAACTCGTAATAGATCTCATCCGACATGATTCTATTCCTCCTCTCGATCTCTTTTACTCTTTTCCAGGTTCACTGATCCCCTGCTCTTTAACCGGATGCGGAAAATCTCTCAAACCAGATTGAACCGAAGGCCGCAGATCATCACCTGCCTCTCTGAAACTTTAAGACCCCGCTCATCTGCGGCCTTGAGTAATCTCATTTTATCCGCAGCTTTGATGTCGATGCCGCCCAGGCCTTCTCCCCGTCCATCGGTCGCCTGGACAAACCGGATCACGGCGTTGTTTAACGGCATTTCCGGAAGGCCGGAGGCGTCCTTTCGTAATCCAATACCGGCAATGGCGCTCCACCTTTCGGCCAGACGAGCCGGATCGTCAGACTGGAGTTCGGCCCCCCTGATGGCCTCAACCACATCCCTGCGACTATGTTTCACCCAGGCCTTCCCTCCGGCAGCCGCCCAGTTGCCCCGGGGATCATTGCTCTCGTCTGAATCGATCTCAAAAAAGCTTCCGCCCGTATCGGCAGGGTGGAGCTGCATGGTACGCCCTGTTTCGTGCTGTCTTTCCCAGGCCACCCGGATGCCCATCTTTTCGGCCCGGCCGCGGCAGGCGCCCTGTATCTCGGCAGTGTCGGCCTGGGTTATAACCATGTATCCCCCGTCGCCTCCCCGGCGTTCCAGATACCGATCAGCGGCTGTCTTTTCAGTAATTGGCGCGACCACCTCGATGAAATTCGTATCCACGGCCATCAGGGCGTTTTCCAGACCGAATTTTTCGACTCCAGGATCGACGTAGCAGACCTCGATTCCAAGTACGGCCTTTAAGTCTTCGACTGCAGGTTGAAGCTTTCCGGCCACCAGGCAGATTTGACGAAGGGTTAAAGACATGTTCTCCTCCTTTCATACGTTATGAATAAAATAAGGTTCTTCTCCCAATTAGTTGGGAGAAAGGGGCCAAGGATTCGAGGGTTTGTTTTCTAAAGATTTTATCAGTCCTTAGAGCATCCTCTCGACTTCTCCTACCTCTTTCCGGAGTTTTGATAGATGGTTTTCATTTAAATAACCTAAGTCCCCGGATAACATTATTTGGGTTTCTAACTCACCAACTGAGCCGTAAGCTATGTATAAAAACCTCAAATACTCTAAAAGGGTCTTTCTTCCATACCCTTCTGCAATATTACTAGGGATGGATAAGGCGGCCCTTCTCATTTGAGAAATCAGACCATAGGTTTCGATCTTAGGAAATTCCCGGGTAATCCGATAGACCTCCAAGCAGAGTTGATAGGACTTTTTCCAAACCTTAAGCTCTTTGTAATTCTTCGGCATTTCCCTTGTCCCCTTGAAACCTTGACCCCTTGAATCCTTCTCTCATCGCCAACTCTTTTGGAGATGAGCCTTAAATAATAATCCGCATCATCCTCCGGCAGGCCGGAGCCGGATATCGATTTAATGTTCGAGAGGACGGCTGCCCTGTTCCCGATCCATAATGATATCCTTGGCCCGCAACTCGGCTATTTCCTTATCGTCCAACCCCAATAGTTCTCCTAAGACATAGTCATTATGCTCTCCAAGGAGCGGAGCGCAGACCACGGGGGTTTCGAGGCCTTCGATCCTGAATGGGGGTCCGGGGAGTTCAAGTTTTCCAATTTCAGGATGGTGGACGGTCACAAAGGCTTTTCTTTTCCGGAGATGACGATCGGCAACCATATCTCGACCATCCCTGGAAGGTGCGGCGGCCAGACCCGCCTGGCAGAATTCATTGACCATCCAATCCCGATCCCGCTGACGTATCCAATTACCGATGATTTCATCCAATTCCGGTTCGTGTTTTTTTCGGGAGTTCCTATCGGCAAAACGGGAATCATTGGCAAGCTCCGGTAGGCCGATTATTTTCGTAAGAACGGCGAATTCTTCATCGGAGTGTATCTCCAAGGCGAGCCAACGATCCACCCCCCAGCATGGGTAGACGTTGTGCGGTGCGTAATAAGGATGGGAGTTCCCGATCCGTTCCGGTATTTTTCCGGTCATCTGGTAGGCCAACAGAAATTCACCGATCAGCGAAGTGACTGCCTCACATTGGGAAATATCGATGAATTGACCTTCTCCGGTCCTCTGACGATGATGGAGGGCGACGATGGTGCTGTAGGCGGCGACCATACTGTTCATGATATCCGCATCGGCCGAGCCGTGAGTGGGATGACCATCCGGATAACCCGAGAGGTAAGTAAGTCCGCCGATGGATTGATGGGTGGTCGCAAATCCGAGATAGTCGGTTTCAGGACCGCCGTATCCCCTGCTGGAAAGGGTGACACAGATGATATCCGATCGCATTTTTTTTAACTCTTCATAACCCAGGCCCAAATTCGTCATGACCCCCGGGCGCATGTTGTCTATCACCACATCGCTGACCCCCGCCAGCTTTCTGGCCAGCGCGATCCCTTCCGGCTTGCCGAGATCGAGGGTGAGACTTTTCTTGTTTTGATTGATCGTATTATAGGCCAGGCCCTGGTTCGGCGGAAGAAGGAGGGGATGCGGCTCGGGCAGGGGCCAGATTACGCCCCGCCGAGTCATATCCGACCGCCGGTGACCTTCGATCTTTATGACCTCGGCGCCAAGCTGGCCAAGAAGCATGCAGGCGTAAGGCCCGGCATAGACCCAGTTAAAATCTAAAACTCGAATCCCTTCCAGTGGAAGCTTCCCAGGGCGGTCCTTGAGGATGGATTCGGGAGAGGCCTTGGCGCGTATGCTCGCCCCTGCAAATTCCTTTGCAACCTCATCATTATGCTGACCCAGCAAAGGGGCGTGTCGGCTGATTTCCGGCTTTATGGAGGACATTTTATAAGGCCAGCCGGGATATTTCAATCGGCCAGCGATCGGATGATCCACGGACACAAAATAATTTCTGGCGGCATATTGCCGATTTTCCATTACATCTTTGGCCGTATTGACCGGTCCGTTGGGAATGCCCACCTCATCGAACCTCTGACCTAATTCATCTTTTTTATACTGCCTCATCCAGGCTTCCATTTGAGGCACGATATCCTTCATATGAAAACGGCGGTAAACGCGATTGTCCCACTCGTCCCCGGCGATCCAATCAGGCTTTCCCGCCAGTTCTCTGAAAGCCCTGAAGTGGTGGTCGTCCGCAGGGGCGAAAATGATATAGCCGTCGCTGGTCTGCATTCTGCCGCTGGCCGGCGGCCTGTCCGGCACGCGCGACCAAGTCGTTCTGTTGTAGCGATTGCTCGTTATGTTTGGAGCGACCGTAGCCATGACCACTTCTTGAAGAGAGATGTCTATGAGTCTGCCTCCGCCGGTCTTCGATCGGTTCGAAACCACGGCCAGTGTGGTCAGCGCGGCGACGATGGCTCCGTAATAGGCGACCTGAAATCCCCCCAGCTTGACCGGTGGACGGTCAATGTCAGCGGAACGGGTCGGTAATAGATTGCCCAACCCACCGGCGTGGATAAGGGTTAATTCGTCTCCTTTGACCTTAGACCGTGGTCCTGTACGTCCATAGGGAGTAATGGAGGTATAAACCAGCTCCGGGTTTAATTGGTGAATAATTTCCCAGCCCAGCCCAAGATTCTCCAGAACGGCAGGCGGATGATTATCAATCAAGACATCGGCCCAGATAATAAGCTTCTTGAATGTCTCAATGCCCTCGGGCGAGGTCAGGTCGAGTGTAATGCCCCGCTTGCTGGTATTATTGTACAGAAACAATCCGCTACGTTCGGGATTGGGTCCTGTGGTCGGAAAAGGTCCAAAAGAGCGGGCCGGATCGCCTTTCGTTGGTTCAATCTTGACAACATTGGCACCCAGGTCCGCCAGAAGCTTTCCACAGTACGGTCCGGAAACCATGGAGGCAAATTCAATAATCTTGAGGTCGTTCAACGCTTTTTCAGACATAATTTTCCATTCTTCTTCCGGATTAGTCGGAAGCAGATCTCCGATCCGGAATATGCACTATGGGCCGTACCCGCTTCATTTTTCAAGCATCAATCGGAGGCGATAACAGACACAGACCGCCTCCCATGTACTCGTCATTGTCCGTAGGCGACCCGATTCCATTCCTGCTGCTCTAAGTTTCATTATCAAAGATAGAAGCGGGGTCCGGGATGTGATCGGGTGGCCGGATCAGTTTCATTTTACGAGCTTCTGTGGGGCAAATCAGCACGCAGAGACCGCAGCCGATACACTCTTCCACATCGGTATAGGAACGTTCGCCGCCTAATTCCGGGAAATCCCTCATGGTAATGGCGCCGACCGGACACCGGTTGTCGGTGCAAATACCACAGGCGGTGCACTCTTCCGGATGGTCCTGGATTACGAAGCGGCTCTTGGCATAGGTGACCTCCCCCAGTACCGGCCTGGTTCGAGCGGCTTTGACAAACAGACCACAGCAATCGTTACAACAGGAACACAAGATGGTAGGCATGCGGTTTGAATTTCCGGTCGTACTGACGAGCGGAAACTCATTCAGCTTGTCCAAAAAAGCTATGGCTTCGTCGTAGGTCAGTTCTCTGCCGGTACCGCGATTCAGATACATCCGGGCCGTGCTGCCAACAGCCAGGCATATATCGATCGGAACGGTACTTTTACAGGGTCTGTCTCTGTACACCACCCGACAAGGACAATTATGCACGACTATCGGAGCATTGGTTTTAAGTATCTGGCGCATGTCTTCAATGGGCAAAATACCCGGAATTTCTTTGATGGACCTCCATTTAGGGACTACCCTCATTCCTTGTCTTACGGGCGGGATCTTTTCTCCGCTTTTCAGGCGTTCTGTTAGATTATCTGAGCTTTCAAGACTCATCTCCCGAAGCAAGTCGAAAAGTTCATTGTCATCATACTTGGGACTGGCTGAACCGACGAAGTCTTTCACCAAAACTACGTTGCTGACCAGATTCCAGCCCTTCCGGCCGGGCGTAGCCAGACCCCGCTCAAACAGATATTGCAGGTTTTTACTTACAATGTTTTCATCTGCTGCCAGATTTTTAGCAATGGCTTCAACGGTATTGGGAAGTTCTCGCAGAATTCCGGCTTGCTCCAGACTGGCAATCTTTTTCAATACTCTGGGAAGCGTTTGATTTTCCTCCTTGGTTATCTTGCCGGCTATCTCCCGGTATATAGGTTCAATACTGGCCATAAATTTCCTTTCGGTTCATATTTTTCAATAGAAATTGCTTTTGGATAGTGATGAGTTGAATATAAAATAAAAAAAGGATTGGGTCAAGGAGAACGAATAAAAGGGCAGAAGGGTCGAGATTGGGACTGCCTATCAGCGATATGGGGTTGCGATATGGGCCTACTGCCTGATGGCAATCATGTTCACTTTGCTGCTGTTCCTTCGGAGACCAATTCGCCGACCCGATGGTTTTCGGAGGCGCATGTTCGATATACAAGGCCTATTAATCACCACCCCGTTTCCATCAGAAGGCGCCCGCCTTCTTTTTGCCTTCCGTCCTGTTTTTCTCCTTGCCCCGGTCTTTTTCTTGTTTTATACTCTCTCCGACAAAAAGCAGGCTCTTGTCAAATTATAAAAAATTGGAGGAAATCTATGGCAAATCGAAATACTGCAGGAAACAGGATGATCCGGATCAATAACGGTATCGTTGGTCCTATCGAACCTCGCCAAAGGCAGATAGAAATAAAAACCGCGGGAGACTATCCCGGTGTGCCGAAAGCCTATCTTGAGGTAGCGCAAAATTACGGTCCTGACCTTTCCGGTCCGCCCCTTTGTGATAAGTTCGTGGCCCTTATTCAACATATGTTTACCGAAGATGAGGCCGATGTCATCCGGCATTTAAAACCAAAAGAGAGAAAAACAGCAGCCGAAATAGCCGAAAGGGCCCATCGTCCGGTCGAGGAAGTGAGTGCTGTTTTAAACGTTCTGGCCAGAGAGAAATTCATTATCATAAGTTTTGGTCCAAAACCGGAGATCAAGTACGCCCTGATACCCCTTGTTCCGGGCGCTTTTGAAACCATCCTGGTCCGAACCTCTATGGACTCCCTGACCGACTGGCATCGTCGTTTTGCCTCATTGTATACAGAATTATATGACACGGGTTTTAGCACTTTAAATATAGGGAAGCGTCCGGCCGGTATCCGCTACCTGCCGGTAGGTGAGAGCCTTAAGGCACAGCAACAGGCCATGCCTTTTGGCTATTTTGAGGAATATATCGATCGATTCAACCATTTTGCCGTGTCTTTGTGCCAATGCCGTATGGCCGAAGAACTCTCCGGCCGAGGTTGCGGGCGGCCTAAGGAGAACTGCACGAGCATGGGGCGAACCGCCCTTTCCATGGCCAAACAGGAACGGGGCAGGCTGGTTGAGAAAAAAGAACTCCTGGAGATCAAGGGCGAGGCCGAGGCGTCAGGTCTGGTTACCTGGACCATGCTTATGGAAAGAGAAGGGTCATCAACCTCCTGCTCCTGTTGCGGGTGTTGCTGCGGCATGATGAGGTCTATCAGTGAATTCAATATGCCGGGCAGGATTGCACCCCCCCAATTCATGCCCAAATGCGATCTCGATAAATGTTCCTATTGCGGTAAGTGTGCCCTGGCCTGCCCCATGGGCGCTATAACCGTTGACACCACAGGTAAAAACCGGTCTTTCGCCTCTGAAAGATGTGTCGGTTGCGGACTTTGTGTGGTAAAGTGCGAAAAAGAGAAGGCACTTCAATTGGAGGCGGTTCCAGGATATACCCCTCCTGAAATCCAAGTGCGCGAAGGCTTTGGTCTTTTATCCGGGCTTAGCGGACGATAAGCCCAAGGTTAATAAAGCGAAGGTAAATTCTTGAGATAGTCCGGCTCATTTAGTAAGACCAAACTACGATAAAGCCGTTCAGCCTGTTACGGATGGATGGCTTTATCTATTTAAGGTCAAGTGATTGAAGCTCCCTGCACCAAGGTGCAGGGAATCTTCCAGGCAAGGAAAGGGTTTATTTGTTGTAGTTCGCTCGCTAACCCACGCAG
>MGQB01000007.1 GCA_001797675.1 Deltaproteobacteria bacterium RBG_13_43_22
CGAATAGGAAAAAAACAGACTATTAGACCGAAGGGAAAAAGATATTTTTCTTTTATCTTCAGCCTAAAATAAGGAAGTTTTAATATGATGACCAGCCAAAAAATTCGGATCCAACTCAGGGCTTTTGACCATAAACTGCTGGATCAATCGGCGGCTGAGATCGTGGAAACAGCCCGGAGAACAGGAGCAAGGGTAGCCGGACCGATTCCATTGCCGACGATGATCAAGAAATTTTGTGTGTTAAGGTCTCCGCATGTGGATAAAAAATCCAGGGAACAGTTTGAAGTCCGAACCCATAAACGAGTATTGGATATTTTAGAACCGACTCAAGCGACGGTAGATGCTTTGATGAAATTGGATCTGTCGGCTGGGGTGGATGTGGAAATAAAATTGTAAGAGGATGTTTTCCAAAAACGGTTTCTTAAGAGAGAGATGATCATGCAAGGCATATTAGGGAAAAAATTGGGAATGACCCGACTCTTTTTAGAAGAAGGGAAAGCCGTGGCCGTGACGGTCATTGAGGCCGGGCCCTGTGTAGTAGTCCAGAAAAAAGGAGAAAAAAATCAGGAGACAGTCTATCAACTCGGATTTGTCCCGGCTAAACCCAAAACGGTTAACAAACCCATTCAGGGGCATTATAAAAAGAAAGGGATCACCCCTCTCACCCATCTGAAAGAATTTCCGTCTTTAGAGGACAAACCCTATCAAGTGGGGGATGAAGTCCGGGTCGACATATTTCAAATAGGGGATAAAGTGAAAGTCCAGGGAACCAGTAAAGGCAAAGGTTTTGCCGGTGTTGTCAAACGTTGGAATTTTTCCGGTGGAAAGGATACCCATGGGTGCACCTCCCATCGGGTCCCAGGTTCCATCGGGTCCAGTGCCTATCCTTCCCGGGTCGTCAAAGGCAAAAAACTTCCCGGGCATATGGGAAATCGCCGGGTAAGTGTCCGGCACCTTTCGATTGTGGATATCAGACCGGACCAAAATTTGCTGATTGTCAAAGGAGCGGTACCCGGAAGCCGTAATAATCTCCTGGCCATTTATAAATAATAGTTGAATACATGAAGTCAGAATACAGGAGCCAGAAGTCAGAAGAATAAAAATAATTCCTATCAACGAGAAAGAATTTTGAATTTTTTTTGAGTTCCGGATTCTGACTACTGGATTTAAAAAGGAAAAAGGTATGCCAACAGTAACTGTCTATAACCTCACCGGAGAAAAGGTGGAAGAGCTTTTTCTGAAAGAGGAGATCTTTAACCGAGAGGTTAATTCCCATATACTCCATCAAATGGTCTTGGGTTTTCAGGCCAGGCAAAGGGTCGGGACTGCCTCGACCAAGGATCGATCCGAAGTTCGCGGCGGCGGGAGAAAGCCTTTTCGTCAAAAAGGGACCGGCCGGGCAAGACAGGGAACCAGGACCTCCCCTTTGATGCGAAAAGGGGGAGTGATTTTCGGACCAGGGCCGAGAACTTATCAACCCAAGATCAATAAAAAAGTTAAAAAGTTGGCCATGAAAATGGCTTTGTCTGCCAGGTGGCAAGGCGATCAACTGATGGTTCTGGATCATTTTAATTTGGATGAGATCAAAACGAAAAAATTTTCTCTGATCATGGATCATCTACAAATGAAAAAAACCTTGATCATCACCGATCAGGAAAACCAAAATCTGGAAAAATCAGCCCGTAATGTGTACGGTGTAAAAGTCCTCAGGGTTGATGGGTTGAATGTTTATGATATCTTGAGATACGATCGTCTGGTCCTGCTTAAACCCAGCATCCCGATTATTGAGGAGGCCTTAGGCCAATGAAAGATATGTTTCAAATTATCAAAAGGCCCTTGTTAACGGAAAAATCAACTCGAAAGAAAGAAGAGTTTAATGAAGTGGCCTTCGAGGTGGACCGTAGAGCCAATCGTTCAGAGGTCAAGGCGGCTGTTCAAACCTTGTTCAAGGTTAAAGTGCAGCGAGTCAATCTCATGCAATTGGAAGGAAAGAAAAAACGGATCGGGAAAAAGGCTGGACGAACCGCAGATTGGAAAAAAGCCTTGGTCAGGCTGGCCCCAGGAGAAGCCATTGAGAATTTATAGGGAAGAAACAGGGGCGTTGACAAGGGAGAATCAATATGGCCATTAAAACATGCACACCAACCTCAGCCGGGAGGCGATTTCAGACTTTTGATACCTTCGATGAAATTACGGGGGGAAAACCTTTACGAAGTCTGGTCGAACCGTTACCGCGGACCGGCGGGCGAAATAATTACGGCCGCATCACCAGCCGGCATCAGGGAGGCGGACACAAACGCCAGTATCGCCGTATCGATTTTAAACGGGAGAAAATCGACATTCCGGCTAAAGTGGCCGGGATTGAATATGATCCCAATCGTTCCACTCGGATTGCTTTGCTCCACTATGCCGATGGTGAAAAGCGCTATATTCTAGCCCCCAATCAGCTCAAGGTAGGAGACCGGATTATCAGCAGCGTCCAGGCCGACATTAAGCCGGGAAACAGCCTGCCTATCGCCAACATTCCTCTGGGTACGTATATCCACAATATTGAATTAAAACCGGGCTGCGGCGGGCAGCTGGCCCGCAGCGCCGGGACCTATGCCCAATTAATGGCCAAGGAAGACAAATATGGGCAGATCAAGCTCCCTTCAGGAGAAGTTCGCAAGGTATTATTGACCTGCCGGGCTACCGTCGGGCAGTGCGGTCATCTTTTACATGAGAGGATCACCTTAGGCAAAGCCGGTCGAAGCCGGTGGTTGGGGCACCGACCCAAGGTTCGCGGGGTAGCAATGAATCCGGTGGATCATCCCCATGGCGGAGGAGAGGGGAAATCCTCCGGGGGGCGGCATCCGGTAACCCCCTGGGGAGTCCCGACAAAGGGATTCAAGACCCGGAAGAAGAAAGCCAGCGATCGTTTGATCGTTAAAAAGAGAAAAACACAATAACAATAACAAGTTCGGATTTCGGATTTCGGATTTCGGAAAAACAAAAAATCTATTCATTCCGCAATCGGCAATCCGTAATCGGCAATTGAAACGGGGGGAGTTGTGGCACGTTCATTAAAAAAAGGCCCTTTTGTTGATGGACCTTTATTAAAGAAAGTACAAGAATCCCAGGAGACCAAGAGCCGGAAAGTCATTAAAACCTGGTCTCGTCGCTCAACCGTCCTGCCCGAATTTGTGGGTATGACCTTTGCGGTGCACAATGGAAAAAAATTTATTCCGGTCTATGTGACCGAGAATATGGTCGGCCATAAATTGGGGGAATTTTCTCCAACCCGAACTTTTTATTCCCATTCCGGGGATAGAAAGACCGCGGTAAAAGGAAAGGCCAAGTAGGAAAGGGTAAACCTATGGAAACAAAAGCCCAGGCCAAATATATCCGGATAGCGCCCAGAAAGGTCCAGGTGATTATCCCGGCTATCAAAGGGAGAAAAGTGGAAGAGGCCATTTCCATTCTGCAGTTTATGCCGAGGAAAGGGGCGCGAATCCTTCAAAAGGTCCTCCATTCGGCTGTAGCCAATGCCGAACAAAATAAAGTGGATATCGATTTGCTGGTGGTCAAGACGGTTTTGGTCGATGGCGGTCCCACCTTAAAACGTTTTATGCCGAGAGCCATGGGCCGGGCAAATCCCATATTGAAAAGGACCAGTCATATAACGGTGTTATTAGAAGAAGCTTAATCAAACATATTTGAAATTTTGAAAAGGCCCGCGGAGGTCTTATTTTTGGGGATTGTCCAAAAGGTAGCTTATCGTCCCATCCCGGCCCAAAAGCTAAGTTTATTGGGAGCAGGGCATTCACCCAAGCCTATTTCCGGCTTAGGTTACGGCCTGCCTCTAAAATAGGTGAAATATTGGGCCCGGAAAAGAAGCACATGGCATTAGGGTGGACAACCCTAAAAATAAGACCTACCGTGGGCCTTAGTATCGAAAGTTAGAGATGAATTCTCAGAATTGCGATATTAGAATCTCAAGAGAGGGAGGTCGGTTTGGGACAGAAGACACATCCAAAGGGATTCCGACTGGTAGTTAACAAGGACTGGAATTCCCGGTGGTTTGCAGACAAGGAATTCGCGAAACTTATTCGAGAAGACAAAGCAATTCGCGATTTTTTAAAAAAAAGGTTATTTGAAGCGGGTGTTGCCCGGATTGAAATAGAAAGGGCGGCCAATAAGGCCAAGATTATTATTTACACGGCCCGACCGGGAATCGTTATCGGGAAAAAAGGCGCCCAGATTGAAAGCCTGAAAAAGGAATTGGAAAAACAGATAGAACACGAAGTGATTCTGGATATCCAGGAGGTTCGTAAACCGGAAGTCGAAGCTCAGTTGGTGGCGGAAAATGTGGCTTCGCAATTAGAGCGCCGGGTGGCCTTTCGAAGAGCCATGAAAAAGGCGGTAACTTCGGCACGAAAATTTGGGGCCGGAGGGATCAAGATCGCCTGCGCCGGACGATTGGGCGGGGCGGAAATGGCCCGGACGGAATGGTATCGGGAAGGCCGGGTTCCCCTTCACACCCTGAGGGCTGATATTGATTACGGTTTTGCCGAAGCCGCCACAACCTACGGCCTTATCGGGATTAAAGTGATTATCTTCAAAGGGGAAAAATTAGGGAAAAAAGAAATAGCGGCTTGATAAAGTAAGAGGAATTTTTGACATGCTCAGTCCCAAGAAAGTAAAATATCGAAAACAGCAAAAAGGTCGGATGCGGGGTGCCGCTTTCCGAGGTTCGAACCTGGAGTTTGGTGATTTTGGTCTGCAGGCCTTGGAATGCGGGCGATTAACAGCCCAACAGATCGAGGCGGCCCGTATTGCCATGACCCGTTCCATCAAACGGGGCGGGAAAATTTGGATACGTATTTTTCCCGATAAGCCGATTACCAAGAAGCCGGCCGAAACCAGGATGGGAAAAGGGAAAGGTGCACCTGAGGCTTGGGTAGCGGTCATTCGACCGGGACGTATGATTTATGAAATGGAGGGCGTTTCCAAGGAAGTGGCCGATGAGGCCTTACGTCTGGCCGCTCATAAACTTCCCATCAAGACCAAAATTGTGGTTAGGAGCCTGTTGTGAAAGTCAGCGAATTAAAAGAATTGACGATGGAGGAGTTGAGGTCTAAGGAAAAAGAGATTCAAGAGACCCTATTTAATCTCAGATTTCAACATGCCACGGGTCTGCTGGAAAATACGATGCGTATACCGATGACCAAGAAGGATTTGGCCCGGATCAAAACCGTTATTCGAGCCAAGAAGGCATCTTAATTTAAAAAACCAAAGGGGTTTTGCATATGGAAAAGAGGGGCAGTCAAAAGACCTTAACCGGGACCGTGGTCAGCAATAAGATGGAGAAATCCGTGGTCGTTTCGGTTGAGCGATTGGTAAAACATCCCGTTTATCAGAAATATATCCGAAAAAAAGCCAAATTTATGGCCCACGATGAAGGAAATGAGTGCCAAATCGGGGATCGGGTCTTATTAACGGAAACGCGCCCTTTGAGCAAGCAGAAGCGGTTTAAGATCAGCAAGATCTTAAAGAAAATGGAGTAGAAGGCAAGGTGATCCCTGATGATACAGACGCAAACTCAACTGGATGTGGCCGATAATTCCGGAGCTAAAAAATTATTTTGTATCCGGGTCTTGGGGGGAACTCGGCGACGGTATGCCCGGATCGGGGATATTATTGTGGTATCCGTTAAGGAGGCCATTCCGAACGCCAAGGTCAAAAAAGGAGATGTGATGAAGGCCGTGGTGGTCCGGACCAAAAAAGAGATCTCCCGTCCCGACGGCTCTTATATAAAATTTGATGATAATTCGGCGGTTTTGATCAATCAACAACGAGAACCTATCGGCACCCGAATATTCGGTCCGGTGGCCAGGGAACTCAGGGGTAAAAATTTCATGAAGATAATATCCCTAGCTCCTGAAGTTCTCTGACAGGTTGAAGACGATAAAGGAAAGATAAAAAGGAATTTTCCATGGTTCAGCATAAAATAAACATAAAGAAAAATGACAAGGTTATGGTTATTTCTGGGAAAGAAAAGGGCAAGATGGGTAAAATCCTGAAAATATTTCCGGAAAAAAACCGGGTGATCGTCGAAAAGGTAAACTATATCAAGCGGCATACGCGTCCCGGAGGGAAAGTCAGCAAAGGGGGCATCATTGAAAAAGAGGCCCCTCTTCATGTCTCCAATGTGATGCTCATCTGCGGAAAATGTTCCGACCCGGTTCGGGTGGGTTATCAAAGGCAGCCGGAGGGGAAATCAGTCCGTATTTGTAAGAAATGCGGGGAGATTCTGGAGAATAAATAGCCGGGAAAGGATGAAATAAGGCATGCCCCGATTAAAGACTTTTTATGAAAACGAAGTCAGACCCCAATTGATCAAGGAGTTCAGTTATCGGAACCTTATGGAGGTCCCCAAGGTGCAAGCAATCGTGCTTAATATGGGCCTAGGGGAAGCCATACAAAATATCAAGATCCTGGACAATGCGGTAGAAGAACTGGCCCTGATTGCCGGGCAAAAACCGGTGATTACCCGGGCCAAAAAGTCCATTGCTTCTTTTAAATTGCGGGAGAATATGCCCATCGGCTGTATGGTCACTTTAAGAAGAAATCGAATGTATGAATTTCTGGATAAATTGATCCATATAGCCTTGCCTCGGGTCAGGGACTTTCGGGGGATTTCAGCAAAATCCTTTGACGGCCGAGGAAATTATACCTTGGGGATAAAGGAGCATATTATTTTCCCGGAAATCAATTACGACAAAATAGACAAGATTAAAGGCTTGAATATCACAATCGTAACCACCTCCAGGACTGATGAAGAAGGCAGGCTCCTCTTGCAATTATTGGGAATGCCTTTTCGCAATTAATCGAAAAAGGAGAAGACACATTGGCAAAAACGTCTTTAATGATTAAGGCCGGCCGGACCCCCAAGTTCAAAGTTCGTTCTTATAACCGATGTCCCTTATGCGGACGGCCCAGAGGTTATATCCGAAAATTCGGGATATGCCGCATCTGCTTCCGGCTGATGGCCCTTAAAGGGGATATTCCCGGTGTTATTAAATCCAGTTGGTAGTTGAAACACACCTTTAAAGGAACCGAAAAAAGGAGTTAAAATTTATGGGTATGACCGATCCCATTGCCGACATGCTGACCCAGATTCGAAACGGCAGTTCAGCCAAATTCAGCAAAGTGGATATCCCAGCTTCCAAGATTAAGATTCATATCGCCCGGATATTGAAAGATGAGGGATATCTCAAGAATTTCAAGGTCATTAAGGACAATCGCCAAGGATTGCTTCGTCTTTATCTTAAGTATGACGAAAAAAACCAGCAAGTCCTATCCAACATTCGAAGGGTCAGCCGCCCAAGCCGGCGCACTTATGCCAAAAAGGATAATATACCCAAGGTATTAAATGGAATGGGCCTGTCCATTCTAACCACATCCAAGGGGATCATGACCGAACGGGAGGCCTGGAAACTCGGAGTAGGCGGCGAGATCATCTGCACGGTCTGGTAGATTGCCAAGAAGTACTATTTAGGAGGAAGATATGTCAAGGGTTGGTAAAAAACCCATTCCAATACCCGATACAGTGAAGGTCGTGCTGACCGATGAAGGGGTCAAGGTTCAAGGCCCCAAGGGAGAGTTGAAGCGAAGTTTGCCTCCCCAACTGGCCATAACCGTGGAAGGGAACCAGGTTCTCATACACCCTAGGGAAGACAGCCAAAAAGTCAAGGCCTTGTTTGGATTATTTCGAACTCTCGTGGCCAATATGGTAAAAGGGGTAGCCGAGGGATTTGAACGGGTGTTAGAGATCCAAGGCGTCGGATATCGAGCGGAAGTTCAGGGCAGTCAATTGGTTTTGAGTCTCGGTTATTCTCATCCGGTTCCCTTTCAACTCCCGGAAGGGATTTCCGCCCAGGTGGAAAGGCAGACCCGGGTGATTCTTAGCGGCATTGACCGTGATCTCTTGGGACTGACGGCGGCCCGGATTCGAAGGTTCAGACCTCCGGAACCTTATAAGGGCAAGGGAATAAAATATCAGGAAGAAAAGATCCGAAGGAAGGTCGGGAAAACCGGTTCAAAATAATTAAAGAGGAAGTTATGGAATCCTTAAAGAAAAAAAATTTGGCCCATCTGAAAAGGAAAAAACGGGTAAGGAAAAAAATCTGGAGCGATGAAACAAGACCCCGACTTTCTGTTTTCCGCAGTGCCCGAAACATATATGCCCAGATTATTGTCGATACTACCGGGCAAACCCTGGTCCAGGTTTCCAGCTTGAGTCCGGAAATTCGGGAGATCAAGGTCCCCGGGAAGTTGGCGGTGGCCCAAAAGGTGGGGGCCCTTCTGGCCAAAAAGGCTATAGAAAAAGGGATTAAAAAGGTGGTTTTTGATCGAAACGGTTTTTTGTATCACGGTCGGGTAAAAGCCGTGTCAATAGCCGCCCGGGAAGCCGGGTTGGAATTCTAAGAGGGGGCGATATTGTCAGACTTTAATTTAGCGGATAAGCAATTAATCAATAAGGTGGTTCATATCAGCCGGGTCGCCAAGGTGGTCAAAGGAGGGCGGCGTTTCAGTTTCAGTGCACTGGCGGTGGTCGGTGATGGAAACGGGAAGGTGGGGGCTGGCTTAGGCAAGGCTAATGAGGTTCCTGAAGCCATCCGCAAGGCCATGGAGAAAGCCAAAAGGGAGATGAGGGATTTCCCCCTGATGGAACAAACCATTCCCCATGAGGTCATTGGGCGCTTTGGCGCGGGACGGGTTTTACTAAAACCGGCTTCCAAAGGAACAGGCATTATTGCCGGTGGGGCCGTTCGGGCGGTTATGGAAGCCGTAGGGGTGCAGAACATTTTGACCAAATGTTTGGGTTCCAATAATCCCCATAATGTGATCCGGGCAACGCTTCAAGGTTTGCGAAATCTGAACAGCCCGGAAATGATCGCTCAAAAAAGAGGCAAAACCGTAGCAGAAATCAGGTAACCCCTATGAATGCAAAGATGATCCAAATTACTTTACGCAAGAGCGGAATCGGGCGACCTCCCAAACATCGTCGGACTCTCGGGAGTTTGGGATTGACGAAGATGAATAAGACCATAACCCGTAAAGATACACCGGAATTACGAGGGATGATCCGACAGATATCCCATCTGGTGGAGGTTAAAGAATAAGAATGGAGTTGTAGGGATGGATTCAGAGTCAAAGGGCATAAAATATCATTTGGGAAATTTGTCCCCGGCACCCGGTTCCAGAACAAAGCCTAAACGGATCGGACGAGGGATCGGCTCCGGGCATGGGAAGACGGCTACCCGGGGGATGAAGGGACAGAAATCGAGGTCCGGTGGAGGGGTTCGGCCGGGGTTTGAAGGGGGGCAGATGCCCATTCAAAGAAGGCTGCCCAAGAGGGGTTTTACCCCGATCCATAAGACCAGCTACACGCTGATCAATATACGGGATCTTAAATCCTTTCCTGGGGGGTCGACAGTGGATGTGCCTGCTTTGATCCAGAGCGGGGTCATTCGTCATCTGAAAGAGGCGGTCAAGTTGTTGGGACACGGAGAGATTCAGACCCCCTTGTTTGTTAAGGTCAATAAATGCAGCCAAGGAGCCAGGCAAAAAATCGAGTCAGCCGGTGGGACGGTGGAAGTCATCTAATTGCGGATTTCGGATTTAAATATCAGGGTTGCGGGTTACGAGTTATGGGTTTCGGGTTGGTAAATCGAGGGTTTTTTATTAACACGCAACTCGTAACCCGTAACAGGGAATAAATAAGAGATAAATTACCATAATTCAAAAAACCTAAAAGGTAATTAAAGCAAAGAAGAAACCATGATCGGCGGCATTCAAAATATAACTAAAATTCCTGAGTTGAAAAAGAAGATCTGGTTTACCCTGGCCATGTTGGCGGTATATCGGGTGGGAGTGCATATCCCATCTCCGGGTATCGATACCGTAGCCTTGGCGGCTTTTTTTAAAAGGGCTCAGGGGACCCTCTTCGGTCTTTATGACATGTTTTCCGGTGGTGCCTTGGAGCATATGTCCGTCTTTGCCCTGGGGATTATGCCTTATATCAGTGCTTCGATCATTTTGGATCTCTTAACGGTGGTCATTCCTTACCTGGATAAATTAAAGAAAGAGGGAGAGGCCGGCCGGAAAAAGATTACCCAATATGCACGTTATGGGACCGTGGTCCTTTCCCTTTTCCAAGGCTTTGGGATTGCTGTCGGAATGGAAAATATGGCCGGTCCGGGTGGGGCCTCAGTGGTTGTTCAAGCCGGCTGGAGTTTTCGTTTGATGACCATGATTACTTTAACTTCCGGTACGGCCTTTATCATGTGGCTGGGGGAACAAATCACTGAACGGGGTATTGGAAACGGCATCTCGTTGATTATCTTTGCCGGTATTGTGGCCCGTATGCCGAGCGCCTTGTCCAGTACCTTCCAGTTGGTACGAACCGGCGAGATGAATTTTGTCTTTGGTTTGTTGTTGATTGTGATGGCGGTTGGCGTGATCGGGTTTATCGTTTTTGTGGAACGGGGGCAGCGGAGGATCCCGGTTCAGTATGCCAAGCGGGTGGTAGGTCGGAAGATTTATGGCGGGCAAAGCACCCATCTGCCCTTGAAGATCAATACCTCGGGGGTCATACCGCCCATTTTTGCTTCTTCGATTCTTATGTTTCCGGCCACGATCACCCAGTTCATCCAGATCCAGTGGCTGAGTAGTTTTGTCAGTAAATATATGAACGCCGGAAGTCCGCTCTATTCACTGATTTATGTGGGTTTTATTTTTTTCTTCTGCTACTTTTACACCGCGGTGACCTTCAACCCGGTGGACGTGGCCGAGAATATGAAAAAATACGGCGGGTATATTCCGGGTATCCGGCCGGGTAAGCGAACGGCCGATTATATCGATAGGGTATTGACCCGCATCACTTTCGGCGGGGCCCTGTATGTCTCGGCGGTTTGCGTTTTACCCACCATTCTGATTTATCGTTTCAAAGTCCCTTTTTATTTTGGGGGAACGGCTTTGTTGATTGTAGTCGGGGTTGCTATTGACACCATGGCCCAGATTGAATCGCACATGTTGACCCGTCATTATGAAGGATTTATGAAAAAAGGGATGGGTCGAATAAAAAGATAGTTTTTCAGTATCAAGGAGGAAATCGATGAATTTAATTTTATTGGGACCGCCGGGGGCCGGGAAAGGAACCCAGGCCAAAATGATGATTGACCGTTACCGGATCCCACAAATTTCAACCGGTGATATTTTAAGAGCGTCTTTAAAAGAGCGAACCCCTTTAGGACTGAAAGCCAAGGAATATATGGATAAAGGACTTTTGGTCCCCGATGAAGTGGTTATTGATATCATTAAAACCAGGATAAAGGAAGACGATTGCCGGAACGGCTATATATTGGACGGTTTTCCCCGGACCGTCGCTCAAGCCCAGGCCTTGGATAAAGTGCTGGCGGCCATGAACTCCGGTATCGATCATGTGATTTCCATTGAGGTCGATAAAGGGGAATTGATCAAACGTCTAACCGGTAGACGGACCTGTCGTCAATGCGGCCGGGGATATCATGTCATATTTGATCCCCCGGTAAACAAAGATCTGTGCGATAAATGCCAGGGGGAGCTTTACCAACGGGATGACGATAATGAGGATACGGTTCGGAATCGGTTGGAGGTTTATGATGCCCAAACCTTCCCCCTTATTCAATATTATAGAGAGAAAAATCTGGTCCGGTCGATTGATGGGCAGGGGGGAATTCAACAAATCTTCGACAGGATTATTCAGGTTCTTTCATAAGGTTGACGATGATCTTCTTGAAATCCCCGGAGGAGATCGAAAAAATGAGCGCTTCGGGGAGATTGGTGGCTGAAATTCTCTCTGAGGTTCGAGATCGTATCAAACCGGGGGTGACCACCCAGGAATTGGATTTATTAGCTTCACGTCTCTCTTTGAAAAAAAAGGCCCGTCCGGCGTTTAAAGGATACAAAGGTTATCCGTTCAGTTTATGTGTTTCGGTCAACGAAGAAGTCGTCCACGGCTTTCCTTCCAAACGGAGATTAATGGACGGAGATATCGTCAGCTTGGATTTTGGGGTTTATCTGGATGGTTATTACGGAGACGCGGCCCTGACCCAGGCCGTGGGACGGGTAACCTCTCAAGCTGAACGGTTGATTCAGGTTACCAAGGAAGCGCTTTTAAAGGGCTTGGAACAGATCCGAGCCGGAAGGCGGCTGGGCGATATCTCTTGTGCTGTTCAACAACATGTTGAAGGAAACCGGTTTTCGGTGGTCCGCCAGTTCGTCGGGCATGGAATAGGTAAGGCCCTTCATGAAGATCCCCAGATCCCCAATTTTGGAGAAGCTGGCCGAGGTATCCTTTTAAAACCTGGAATGGTGTTAGCCATAGAACCCATGGTCAATGCCGGGGGTAGTGAAGTGGAAATCAAGGCCGACGGCTGGACGGCGGTTACCAAAGATAGAAGTTTGTCGGCCCACTTTGAGCATACGATAGCCATTACGGAGAACGGCTGTCGTATCTTAACTCAAGTCTGTCACGGGATGCCCCTTTTTTAGGAATTATGCCCAAAGAAGACGCTATTGAGGTGGAAGGTACGGTAATTGAAACCCTTCCGAATGCTATGTTCAGGGTAAAGCTGGATAATGGACATCGGGTTCTGGCCCATATATCCGGGAAGATGCGTATGCATTTTATTAAAATTTTACCTGGAGACCGGGTGACGGTTGAGCTGTCGCCCTATGATTTCAACCGGGGTCGAATAACGTACCGATCGAAATAGAAAACAGGATTCAGGGGGCCAAGGTTTCAAGGATTCAAGTTCAAGGATTTGTGATTTAAATAATTCTCTTGAACCCTTGAATCCTGGAATCCTCGAACCCTGAGAGGTTTATTATGAAAGTAAAGGCTTCCGTAAAAAAGATCTGCAGTAAATGTAAAATAATTCGGCGCAAAGGGGTATTGCGAATATTGTGCGAAAACCCCAAACACAAACAGCGCCAAGGATAAGAAGGGGAGGACCGGTTTGGCCAGAATAGCGGGAATCGATTTACCGAAAAATAAACGGATTGAAGTGGCCTTGACCTATATTTATGGGATCGGGCGGGCCACTTCTAAAAAGATATTAGGGGAAGCCCAAATCCCCTTGGACACCAAAACCGATCAGTTGACGGAAACCGAGATCGCCCAAATTCGGAAGGTGGTGGACGGCACCTGCCGGGTGGAAGGGGACCTGAGGCGAGAAATTTCCATGAGTATTAAGCGGTTAATGGATTTGGGGACCTACCGGGGGCTTCGACATCGGAAATCCCTCCCGGCCCGCGGACAGCGGACCCATACCAATGCCCGAACCCGCAAAGGTCCGCGCCGGACTCTGGCCGGCAAAAAGAAAAAATAACGTTCTGGGGGAACCATGGCCAAAGAGGTAAAAAAGACGGTTAAGAAACGAAAAGAAAAGAAAAATATCCCCATAGGGATTGCCCATATCCAGTCCACATTTAATAATACGATCATTACGATTACCGACCCCGGTGGGAACGTAATCGCCTGGGCTAGTGCCGGTACTCAAGGGTTTAAAGGTTCTCGAAAGAGCACACCCTTTGCCGCCCAATTGGCTGCGGAAGAAGCGGCAAAAAAAGCAATGGAAAATGGGATGCGTTCCGTGGATGTTTTCATTAAAGGCCCGGGAGCAGGCCGGGAAGCGGCCTTGAGGGCCTTGCAGGCGACGGGTTTTCAGGTCAAATTGATCCGGGATGTGACTCCCATCCCTCATAATGGGTGTCGTCCTCCCAAAAAACGACGGGTTTAATCCCTTAATCATCATCAATTCATAGGAGGAAAAGGTTGGCTAGATATAGAGATTCGGTCTGCCGATTATGCCGGCGAGAAAACTTGAAGATGTTTCTTAAGGGGGACCGCTGTTATTCGGAGAAGTGTGCTTTTGAACGCCGTAGTTATGCACCGGGACAGCATGGTCAGGGACGCGGCAAACGTTCAGAATACGGTATTCAACTTCGAGAAAAACAAAAAGTGAAATGGATGTACGGGTTGCTCGAATCTCAATTCAGGGGAACCTTTGCCAGAGCCGATCGCCTGAAGGGGATTACCGGAACCAACCTTTTAGTCCTTTTAGAGAGAAGGTTGGACAATGTGGTTTATCGCTTAGGGTTTGCCAATTCCAGAAATCAGGCACGACAGTTGGTTCGACATAATCATTTTTTGGTGAACGGCCGGAAAGTCAATATCCCTTCTTTCATCGTAAAGAAAGGGGATACGGTGTCGGTTAAAGAGAAAAGTCAGAAAGTTGCCTCGGTTATCGAATCCATGGAGGCGGTTGCCCGAAGGGGGGTTCCCCAATGGTTAGAACTCGAGAAGTCGCACTATTCAGGAATCGTTAAATCTCTACCGAACCGGGAAGATTTAACCATGCCCATTCAGGAACAGCTTATCGTCGAACTCTATTCCAAGTAAGTTTTACCTCTAATCGGGAAAGATTAAGGAGAGATTATGTATCGGAACTGGCGAGAACTCATAAAGCCCAAAAGACTGGAAGTGGATCCGGAAGGGCACAGTCGGTTTTACGGCAAATTCGTCTGTGAACCTTTGGAACGAGGTTTTGGAATTACCCTTGGGAATGCCCTGCGAAGGGTCCTGATTTCTTCACTTCAAGGGGCGGCTATTGTCTCCGTAAAGTTCGATGGGACCCTGCATGAATTTTCCACTTTCCCCGGAGTGGTGGAAGATGTCACCGATATCATTTTAAATCTTAAGGCGGTTCGTTTAAAAATGCATGGGGAAGAACCGCGAACCATCAAACTCAATGCCAACCGGGAAGGGACAGTCCGGGCCAAGGATCTTATTTGTGACCCTCAGGTGGAGGTGTTAAATCTCGACCTGCCTATTGCCACGCTTTCCGTAGATGGCCGACTGAAGGCCGAAATGACGGTTAAAATGGGCAAGGGGTATGTTCCCTCGGAGAGGAATAAGGTGGAAAACGTTCCCGTCGGAACGATCTTTCTGGACAGCGCCTTTTCTCCGATAAAAAAGGTTACTTACGTTGTGGGGACCGCCCGGGTCGGGCAGATCACCGATTATGATAAACTGACCTTGGAGATCTGGACCGACGGGAGTATTTCTCCGGAAGATGCGGTGGCCATAGCGGCCAAGATATTGAAAGAACAATTAACTCCTTTTATTAATTTTGAAGAGGAGGCAGAAGAGCCGGAACGGCCGGAAGTTCTCCATCCCGAAGAACAGATCAATCAGAATTTATATAAGAGTGTTGAAGAACTGGAACTTTCCGTCCGATCGGCCAACTGTCTGAAAAATGCCAGTATCCGTCACATTTGGGAACTGGTTCAACGAACGGAACCGGAAATGCTAAAAACAAAAAACTTTGGTCGAAAATCGTTAAATGAGATCAAAGCCATATTGGATGAAATGGGTTTGCATTTGGGGATGAAGCTGGATGGTTTTGAATTCCCCTTGCCGGAAGAGAAGAAGGAAAACGATAATGAGACATAATTGTGTCGGAAGAAAATTGAGCCGTGACAGTAGTCACCGGAAGGCCTTAATGCGCAATATGGTTACCGCCCTTTTGGAACATGAACGCATCGAGACCACCCTGGCCAAGGCCAAAGAATTGCGGATCGAAGCCGACCGTATGATTACTTTGGCTAAGAAGGGGGACCTTCATGCCCGCCGGCAAGCCCTGGCTTATATTCAGGACAAGCAGATGGTCCATAAATTATTTGCCGAAATCAAAGACCGATTTATGGAACGAAACGGAGGCTATACCAAGATTACCAAACTGCGTTATCGTAGGGGGGACGCCGCTCCGGTTTCGGTCATCGAATTGCTCGGACGCCCCGAGGCCATAAAAACCAAAAAGAAAAAGAGTAAGGCCGGAGAAGCCCTGGACAAAGTGAAAGGCATGATGCCGGGACAGGGGAAAAAGGAAGAGGCGAGCGAGTAAAAATCAAAACTTCGGAAAAGGATTGACAAAATTAATTTTGAGTATATTGTTTTGATTAAATATCGCGGGGTGGAGCAGTCCGGTAGCTCGTCGGGCTCATAACCCGAAGGTCACAGGTTCAAATCCTGTCCCCGCTACCAAATATTTTAATGCCTTATGGAAGTTTTTTCATAAGGCATTTTTATTTTGTGCCCCTATTGTGCCCCAGGAAAATAAGGGGGTGTTCTAACTATGCATCTTGTCTATGATCGCCTCTACGTTGGATCTCATCGGGACTGCTTCCATCAAAAGGCTGGCCGGGTGGGTCACTGTTCATGTTCATGCCTGCAAGACTCCCTGCCATCAAAGGGCTGTGGGCTATCAGGGCAGTCTTCCCAGCCGCCATCCTCATTATTTGGTTCTTGAACGCCCCAACAATCTTTACCTGGATATGATCGATCCCTCCGAGCCTTTATTCATGCCTCCTCTTTTTTCCGAGTTTATAAAGTTTGCCCGGCAGCATGAGGTAGAAGGCCCACATTTATCCCCCCCCGACCCGGTTACCGAAGTTATTAACAGCCTTGTTATTACCCGCCCGTCTGCCCCCAGGGGGCTCCCCCTCTTCTTCTTATCCTTCTTTTTTTTTCCAAACCCAACTACCAACCCAAAACCAAAACCCTTTATAACCATTATCCAAGCTCGCTGCTTTTGGTGCCGTCGGGTGGTGCGGGTCTCAGGCCGCCCAAACTGTGTTGGTTGCCCTTGTGGTTTTTTAGCTTCGTTGGTTTCCTTCGTTGCCCTGCTTCTATTGTTTTCCGAAAGTCTTTTGCCTTCGTTGTTTTTCTTCGTTTAGGGTGTGCGGCGGCTGCTCCCCGCGCCCCCCGCCGCCCCCTTTCTGCTTCCCCGATGAAACTTTTAACTATTCTTTAATATTGACTTTTCTCGATGTGTTTTATATTGTCATTTTCGGAATTAGGTTTCTTAATGCTGGCAACCCTTACCCGGAAGGCTCGTTTATGGAGCAACCCCCAAAGACCCCATTTTTTTGACACAGAGAAATGGGGTCTTTTCTTTGGGGTGGATAATAAAGGCATTGTAATCTGGAGCAGTTGGCCAGGTGTGGAGATTAAGTTGTTTCTGTACCAGCTTACCGTCTTATTATAAAAACTGCCCTTGACGAAATATAACATATGCAACAAAGTCCCAATTTAATCACATGTTTTTGGATTCAGAATTAATGGATAAACAAGTTGTCTCTAAAAAAAGAGTTGCCGATCATGGCGAGGTGTACACCGGCAAGCGGGAGGTCAATGCCATGCTTGATCTGGTGAAACAGGAAACGGAGAGGATAGAATCCCGATTTCTGGAACCGGCTTGCGGTACTGGAAATTTTCTAACGGAAATTCTCGAGCGGAAACTGCGCGTTGTTGAAACCCGTTACAAAAAAAGTCAGTTGGAATATGAGCGGAATGCCGTTCTCGCCGTATCCTCTATCTATGGCATAGACATTCTGATTGATAATGTCATGGAATGCCGCAAGCGGCTTTTTAACATCTTTGACCAGAAATACAGCAGTCTTTTCAAAAAGAAGGCAAAGGATAAATGCCGGAATTCTGTCAAATACATGCTTTTGCGGAATATCATCTGGGGCGATGCGCTAACACTGAAGACGGTGGACGTTAACTCGCAGCCGATTGTGTTTTCCGAGTGGTCGCCTGTCAACGGCAGTATACTCAAGCGCCGGGATTATACCTTTCATGGATTGCTTGACCATGCGGCGATGAGAGAACTGCCGCTGTTTTCAGACCTCGGGGAGGATGTATTCATCCCATCCCCTGTAAAAGAGTATCCCCTAACCCACTTTCTGAAGGTCACCGATGTTGAACAGCAATAATCACAATCCCGATGTGCTGAACTGCCTTGCCAATCTGAGCAACGACGAGGTGTTTACCCCGCCGCAAATGGTCAATCAGATACTGGATTTATTGCCCAAGGAAATCTGGAGCGACAAGAATGTCAAATTTCTTGATCCAGTCTGCAAGTCCGGTGTGTTCCTGAGGGAGATTGCCAAACGCTTGGATACAGGACTGGAAAAGACAATCCCCGATAAACAGGCAAGGATTAACCATATTTTCAAAAACCAGCTTTTCGGAATTGCCATCACAGAATTGACATCCCTGCTTTCTCGCAGATCAGTGTATTGTTCCAAGACGGCGAACGGAAAATACTCTGTCTGCGAGGTTTTCAACGACCCGCAGGGCAACATCCGCTATGATCAGGTTAATCATTCATGGGAAAACGGCAAATGCTTTTTTTGTGGTGCGAGTCTGCAAGAATACGACCGAGGTGTTGAACTGTGTACTGTTCCAGACAGATCAAGAAAAAAAAGGGGTTAGTAATTGACGCAGTCCACATAGGTTTCTTTTTTCAAACGGTTTAAAAAGA
>MGQB01000008.1 GCA_001797675.1 Deltaproteobacteria bacterium RBG_13_43_22
CCCAGGGGACGCATCAGAAAGACTCCCTGTTTTCCTTAATTTAAAACAAAAATAATTTTTAAATCCCCCTTTAACAAAGGGGAGCAGGAGGGATTTTCATGATTTGTTGGTGCCCCCCTTAGAGCATAAGGATTTAATACGAGTGTAACGTATTCTTAATTTCCGAACAATGGGTATGGAAGGCAAGGTCGATTAAAAGTTTCAGGGGTTTTTGAATTTCTTTCATCGGGGGCAAGGGCCGAAGGAAGGCCGCCCCCTCATTGCTGAAGTCAAGCGGTCTCAGTATCAATTTTTCCTCTAATAAAGGAACGGCATAAGGATCGGTATTTTCTCCCAAAACCCCTTTCAAATCATCCCTGTTTTCAATAGAGTTGATTAAAGACAAGATGTCGGACAGGTTGTAAGAGGATTTAAATTTGGCCAGATCCTCATGAAATAGACCCGCTTTTTTTTTCAGGGTTTCGAGCTCTTTCAAAAGTTCATCCTCGTTGGCCTTTGCCGTTCGATATAAGGCTAAAATCAGGTTTTTATATTTCCCTTTAACCGTTAAGGCAAAAGGCAAGGGACCAGACAGCAGGGAAGGTTGGATGCCCTGGTCTTTCGGATCCTGTTTTATTGATTCAAGCAAATCCTCTCTTTTTATCAGATCTAAAAAAGCCCGGCCTTCCTCTTCCCGGACAAACAACTGATAAATCCTGGTCAATATCGGCAAGACCTCCTGCTCCCAGACTTTTTCCAGTTTTTTCCCCTTTCGGATGAGGTCTTCGCGCTCTTCTTCCAGGCCCTTACGGGTCCCAAAATAATTTTCAGCGATCTCTTTTTTAATCTGATAGGCCAGAGCCGCAGTAATATCTCCAACCTGACGGGGCAAATCCGATACTCCTTATTCTTCCGGTTTTTTTAATAAATTTAAAGATAATCCTTCTTTCCAGAGCAGGAGCAGTCCTAATCCGGTTACCGGTATAAACCCGGACAGCCACAAGACCACAGCAAAACTTTTGGCCTGATTGGCCCCAACGCCAAGAAAGATTAATCCGGCGGCACAGATCCAATGAAAGGTTCCAATATATCCCGGGGCCGAGGGTATGGTAACTCCAAAAACCAAGACCACTTCTAAAAAGACAGCCGCCCAAAGGGATAACTTTAAATGAAAACCGGCAAAAAGAAGATACAGGGAGAAAGACAGCATCAGCCACAGGAAAAAGGAATAGAAAAAGATAATAAGAATATCTTTGAACTCTTTTAAGACATCCAAACCGGAAACAAAGGAGTCGATTTGTCTGGTAATCTTCTTGGATATCTTTTCAGGCAATATTTTTAAAAAAAAGGAAATGACCTGGTTGGCCCTCCGGTTCTGAAAACGCAACAGCAGTAAAACGCCCAGCACTAAACTATAAAAGACAAAGCTTAATAACCCGGCGCTTTTAATAGTGCCCTGTGTAAAAATGGACGAGCCGGTCGTGGGGAATGACATAAAAAAGATCACGATTAATAATAAAAACAGGATGGTGAAGCCGTCAAACAACCGCTCAACGACGATGGTGGCAAAAGAGGCGGTTTTATTGATTTTGGCCCGATGACCCAGAACAATGGCCCGGACCACCTCACCCACCCGAGCCGGAAGAATATTATTGGCCATAAAACCGATGGCCGTGGCGTTAAACAGTTCCCAGATCCGGATTTTTTTTATGGGATTTAAAAGATACTCCCATCGTTTGGCCCGGATCCAAAGGGAGAATAAATTGATGAACATGAGAGGGAGGGTATAAATAAACTCAACGTTTTTGAAGATTTCCCAAACCTCAATGAAATCAATCTTTCTTAGAAACAAGAACAAAAAGAAAATACTGAGGCCCAGACCTATCCAATAACTTCTTTTTTCCATGTTTATGCGGCCAGTCTTTTGATTTGATTGCTGATATACCCGATTTGGTCCCGGGTAATCGTCAGTCCCGATGGAAGATAAAGCCCTTGCTCGGAAATCCTCTCCGCCACCGGATAACGGCCAAACCACTTGGCCTTAACGGCCTTGTCTCTAAAAACCGTCTGCAGGTGCATGGGAACAAAAAAAGAACGGGTATCTATTCCCTGGTTTTTTAATTGGATCATCAGTTGATCCCGGGATAATCCCAATGCCTTTTCCACCAAAACCCCGTACATCCAATATACATTTCGGGCCCAGGGCTTTTCTATGGGCAGCCGTAATCCTGGAATATCCTTTAGAACCTTTTCATATTCTTTGGCCATCCGGCGTTTCTTTTGGATATGATGATTGATCTTTTTTAATTGAGCCACCCCTAAGGCGGCCTGCAGATTGGTCATCCGATAATTAAACCCCAATGCCGTATGGAGAAATCTTTTCTCCGTGGAATGGGCCAGATCCTTTAACCGCCTGGCCTTATCGGCCAATCGGGGGTCATTGGTAAGCACCATTCCCCCCTCACCGGTGGTTATAATCTTGTTGGCATAAAAGCTGAAACAACCGAATGCCCCGAAACTGCCGCACTTCTTACCTTTATACTCCGCACCATGAGCCTCAGCCGCATCTTCAATGACGGTTATGGAAAAACGGTCGGCGATATCCAATAAAGGATCCATATCCACCGGGTGGCCATACATATGAACCGGCAGGATGGCTTTAACCTTGAGCTTGCCTCGTTTTTCCTGGGTGCGGAGGTAGGATAAGGCCCGATCCAAATCGATATTAAAAGTTTCCGGTTCGGAGTCAATAAATACCGGGGTTGCCCCGCAATAACAGACCGCAAAGGCTGTAGCCGCCATGGTAAAGGTGGGGATCAGGACTTCGTCGCCGGGGCCGATGCCCAGAGACGCCAGGGCCAAATGAAGGGCCGTGGTCCCGCTGGTGGTACTGATTCCATACCTTCCCCCGCAATAGTGAGCGAATTTTTCTTCAAACTCCGTTAAATATTTCCCCTGGGATGAAATCCAATTCGTTTTCAAACAGTCAACGACCTTATTAAACTCTTCCTTCCCCAATAGGGGTTCATTAACCGGTATCATGGGTTTTTAAAAAAACTCCTTATCTTCCATTCCGGCATAAGGGCCTTGTTTGACTTCCAGGATCTTGCTGGGTTCCAGAATCTTGATCCCGTGGCCACCATAAGCCAGCAAGATGGTGTCCCCTTGGGTTAATATGCGGGAGGTTATCAATTCTTTATTTTCTTTATACAGGGCAATCTCTATTTTTCCTTCGATCAGAAACAGGACTTCCTGGGTCACCCGCACGTCACGAGCAATGAGGTTATGGACATGAGGTTTCACTTCATGTCCGGGAGGATGAATCAGGATCCCGAGCTGTTGGGAAAACTCAAAAGGACTGAAAAAGTTAACGCCCGGCTGGTTAAATTCCTTCCGCACAATGATGGCAATGGGTTTGTCTTCTGCCTGGATCCGTTCAATGGTTTCCATCGTTCTTCCCCCTCCAGCCGGTTATCTTTCAAATCGAAGCTTCAATACGGTTTTGATATAGCTGCGGCCCCTGGTGAGATACCCAATCAAATTTGTTGCCGTCTTGGATTCTCCGGAATGACGGGGTTGACAGGTATAGGGTATTTCAATGATGCGATAGCCTTTTTTATGGGCTCGAAATAAGAATTCGATACAATACTCCCCATAATCTCCCTTCAAGGGAATGGTTTTTAAAATTTCTTTCCGGGTGCCGACATACCCGCTGGTATAATCTTTAATGGCCGGGGAGAGTACCCAAGAAGCAAACCGGCAGATCATTATGCTTAAAAAAGAACCCAGCAGGGAATGCCCTTTTTCTTTCCCCCCGGAAACATACCTCGAGGCCACCGCAATATCATTATCTTTTAGGGCCTCCAGGAGTTCTGAAATCTTTTCCGGGGGTTGAGATAAATCACAATCCATCCAAAAGACATACGCTCCTTCCGCCGCCTCTATCCCCTCTTGCAGCGCCGAAGTCAGGCCCCGGCGGCCGATTCTGCGGATTAAACGGATTCTCGGTTCATGGCTTTTTATTTCCTCCACAACCTGCCAGGTCAGGTCCGGAGAATCATCGTCCACCACAACAATCTCACTGGTTTCCGGCAGTCTGGCTAAAAGGGCTTCAATCAAGAGGCCGATATTTCCGGCCTCGTTAAAAGTAGGAAGGATTACCGAAACCTTTACAGGGTGCTGAAAACCGCTCATCGACTGTGTTGTTCTCTTTCCCCGTCAGTTCGACGTAATTCTAGGTACGCCTCCTTTCTCGGAATGGTGGAGGCCTTGCATCTGAACGTTTTTGAGCACCCCGTAAAAAGCAATTTTTATTTTTCCGGTTATTAAGGGTCTCAAAGTAATATTGACCAAAATGAAACGGGGGTCTTATTTTTGGGGTTGCCCACCCTAAGATCCAAAGCTTCTTTTCCGGGCCAAATATTTTAACTAAACCAGAAGCAGGCCTTCACCAATGATTGAAACAGGCTACGGTGTAGGCCCTACCTCGAATCAAACTTTGCTGGACTGGCCGGGGTAGGGCGACAAGTTACCCTTTGGACAATCCCCAAAAATAAGACCCCCATTTCCATTTGAATGAAAACCCGTCAGCCTCATGTCAAGACTATTAAGAGAAACTGAAATAACTGGTATTCTTGTTACATCCGCATAGCCCGGGTCAGCAAATTCATCTCATTGGGATAGTTGAGGGCATCCCAGGGGAAAATTTCCCCTTTTTGCCATCGCTGCCAGCGTTCAAGATCTTCTTGAACCATAAGCCGGACCAATTTATTAAACCGGATTTCCGGCTTCCAGCCCAATTTTCTTTTGGCTTTGGAAAAATCTCCCTGTAAAAGATTGACATCAATCGGCCGCATGAACCGTTTGTCTGTTTTAACGTATTTCTTCCAGTTAAGTCCCACAGCCTCAAAGGCCTCTTGGACGAATTCTTCCACCGAGTGGGACTCATTGGTGGCCACCACATAGTCATCGGCTGTTGTATGTTGGAGCATGAGCCACATGGATTGCACGTAATCCGGGGCGTATCCCCAATCCCTTCTGGCTGTTAGATTGCCCAGCATCAAGTTTTTTTCCAACCCAATGGCGATCTTGGCAACACTATTGGTAATCTTCCGGGTGACGAACTCCAACCCCCTCAAAGGGGATTCATGATTAAAGAGGATGCCGTTTACTGCAAAAATCCCATACCCTTCGCGGTAAATCCGGGTAATCCAGTAGCCGTATATCTTGGCCGCCGCATAGGGGCTTACCGGGCGAAAAGGAGAAGATTCATTCAAAACGGTCTTCCCGTGATTGCCGTACAATTCGCTGGTGGAGGCTTGATAAAATTTGATTTTGGGGTTGACCTGACGGATCACCTCCAGGATACGGGGCACAGCCACCCCGGAGACGTCAGCGGTCCCTACCGGCTGTTCAAAAGAAGCGCCTACAAAACTCTGGGCCGCCAGGTTATAGATCTCATCCGGCTTTGAGCTGATGATTGCTTCAGTAATGGAAGCGGTGTCAATCAATTCAACGGGTATCAGACTGATCTTGTCGAAAATATTAAGATACTGAATTCTCCAAAAATTGGGGGTCGAAAGCCTTCGAAAAGTTCCAAAGACCTGATACCCTTTTTCTAAAAGGAATTTAGCCAGATAGGCCCCATCCTGCCCGGTCACCCCGGTGATTAAGGCTCGTTTTTTTCCGGTTTTAGCCATAACGTATTCCTTTCTTCGCAGGAAAAACTTCCCTATTTAATAAACTCGCAGCCCCCTGGGTGAAACCATGAGGCATGAAAAGGGTTCAATGGGCCAAGGGGTCAAGGACCGCCGGGCGGAGTGAAAGGCATGGAAGTTAAAACCCTGGAATCCTCGAACCCTATTTTCGTACTGAATATTTTCAGCCTCCAAATCGCAGGGCCAGGGTGGCCTTGGCGTAACTCACCAGATATTTAACAAAGTCCGTCTTGCTTTCACCGCCCAAGCGGAACTCATAGATTACCGGAACTTCCCGAATGACAAAGCCTGCCTTAAGAGCATAATGGATCAAGCGAATGCAGTAATCGCCATACCCGTAAAAAATGGGCTTGTTTTTTACCTGATCCACCACCTCTCTTTTAAGGACCAAAAAGCCGCTCAGATTATCCTTGACCGGGGACCTCAAAACCAGACGAATAAAAACATTAAAGACCCAGCTTCCCAGGTAACGCAGGCGGGAAGTCTTCATGCCGCCGCCGGAAATGTACCGGGAGCCGATAACCATGTCCGCTTCCGGGACTTGTTCCAGAAGCTTGGGAAGGTCTTTAGGGTGGTGGTTAAAGTCCGTATCCATAACAGCGATAATATCGGCTTGCGACTGCTCGATCCCTTTGGCTATGGCCGTGGCCAAACCCCTTTCTTCTTTTCTAAGGATTAGAACGACCTCAGGTCGAGAAGAAAACCTTTTCCGGACCAGATCCGCTGTTCCATCCGGGCTGTTATCATCCACCACAATAATCTGCGCCTTGACCGGCAAAGGGGCTAAAACATCCCAAATCGTCTGGATTAAATCTCCGATGTTTTCTTTTTCATTATAGGTCGGCAAAACAATAGCGAGTTCGATGGTCCGATTCCTTTATCTGTCGAGATATCTTTGGATTAACTGGATAACATGGTCCTGTTCCGGGCAGGTCAGATTAAATCCCGAGGGAAGGGAAATCCCGCTTTTTGAAATCCGAGAGGCCACAGGGTAAGTCCCGTAACCCTGGTAGGGTGGCATATCGGGTATCGGGTAAAAAACAGGACGGCTCTCTACCTGGGCTTGAGCGAGAAAGTCGATCAGATCGTCTCGATTTTTTTGGGTTTCCGGTTTTAATAAAATACTGTAAAGCCAAGATACGGACTTGGCCCACTGCTCTTCAGCCGGCAGAACGAGACCGGCATTTTTTTTAAGACTTTGAGTGTAACGATCGGCTATTCCCCTCTTTATTTCAATCAGCCTCTCCAGTTTGGTCATTTGCCCCAGGCCGATAGCGGCCTGAATATTGGTCATTCGAAAATTATAACCTACAACCGGATGCCAATATTTCCTTTCTTTAGACATCCCGTGGTCGCGAAGCATACGGGCCTTTTCCACCCAGTCGGAATTGTCGGTGGTGATCATCCCTCCTTCTCCGGTGGAAATGATCTTGTTCCCGTAAAAACTAAAGCATCCAATATGACCCAGGGTTCCGACTTTATGACCTTTATATTCTGCCCCATGCGCCTCGGCTGCATCCTCTATAACCCACAGACGGTATTCTTCGGCCAGTTTCATTATCGGATCCATGTCGGCTGGATGACCATAGAGATGAACCGGTATAATGGCCTTGGTCCGTTCGGTAATCACCGGCTTTACCAAGGACGGATTGATAGTCCAGGTCTTTTCATCCACATCAACAAAGACGGGTCTGGCCCCGGTATAAACCACCACATTAGCGGTGGCAATAAAGCTTAATGCCGGAACGATCACCTCATCGCCCGGACCAATCCCTAAGGTGAGTAAAGCCAAATGCAAAGCCGTCGTTCCATTAGAAGTGGCCACCCCGAATCGGGAGCGGCAAAAGCCGGAAAAGGCTTCTTCAAATTCGGCGATATTTTTCCCCTGGGAGGAAATCCAGCCGCTTTTTAGACAGTCCATGACCCGGTCCATCTCCTGCTGATCGAGCCATGGTTCCATAATGGGAATCATATTAATCCTTTTGTGAGAGCTTTGAAAAACATTCCCTTTTGCCCAATCTCTCTCGTCAGACACAAATTTTAATCCTCAAAATACTAAATGTATTCCTTTGGTTAAAATTTTCATCTTCCTTGATCTTGAACAAAATTGAACATTTTTCAAAGCTCTCTTAGCGAACGGAGGCCTTCGATGGCCTTAAAAAATGATAAGGCCCACTCTAACCAAAATGGCGGACAAAGTCAAAACGTTTCCTGAGAGGTCCCTTACTGGCCTCGTTGAAATTTTTAACCGCCCTTTTAGGTCATTTCGGAAAAAACAGGAATCAAGTCCCGGTGTTGGCGGGATGGACCCCGGCTCCTGCCCCGGGCCTGATTGAGGGTCCGCCGTGGTGATGTATTTAGCTCATTTTTACAGAGCCATCATCTCTTGAAAAAGGAGATCATGGATAAGGGGCCGGAAGGGTTTTATTTTTTCATTGTCCCGGGTGGGATGAACGCGGTTGGTTAATAAAACAACCAAAAAATCTTTTTCCAGATCCAGCCAAAAGGAAGTCCCGGTAAATCCAAGGTGTCCCACACTTTTTAGGGAGAAATAGCGGCCGGCACTGGATCCGGTATTCGTTGGGGTATCAAAGCCGAGGGCTCTGGTTGTTCCTCGGGGCCGGCTTTGTCTTTCCCAAAAGATACGAACCCACTCCCCCTTAAAAAAATTCGGGTTCCTGGGCTGGTCATAGGCCCTTTTTAAGGTCCTGAGTAGTTGAAAAACTTCAAAGGCGGTTCCAAATAGACCGGCCTGGCCGGAAATCCCCCCCACTGCATAGGTGTTATCGTCATGGACTTCTCCCCGGAGGATTTTATTACGCCACGGGCAGTCTTCTGTTGCGGCATAGATCTCCGGATCCGGCACACCGGAAGGGGTAATGGGTCTATACCCCAAATGAGGCAGCCCCAGGGGGATATATATATTATTTCGAATCCAGGTGTCCAATGCCTCGTCTGCGGTTTTTTCAAACAGCCATTCCAGGACAATAAAGCCCAGGTCGCTATACAGAGTTTGGCTGCCCGGCGGATATAATAAAGGTTCTTTTTTAACCCAGTTGCGGAGGGTCGCTTTTTTGTCCACCGATTGACGGATCAGATCCAAATAATAGGGTTGATAGGCCGGCAATCCGGCCGAATGGGCCAAAAGGCGTCTAAGGGTGATCCCCGGTTTTTCGGGAGACTGGCTTTTGTCCAGCCAAAATCCCAGGGATTGATCCAGGGATAAAAGGCCCTTTTCGATTAGGGACATAATCCCCAGGGTGGTGGCCAAGGGTTTGGTCAAAGAGGCCAGGTCAAAAATGGTTTCTGGTTTAAGGGGTTGCTTCTCCGGGATCACCGAGGCATAACCATAGGCCTGATGAAGAAGTATTTTTTCTCCTTGGGCTGCCAATAACACCGCCCCCGGGAATACACCTTCCTCGACCGCGGAGTGCATGAGTTGATGGATTTTTGTATATGAAGGCATTAGAGCACAATAAAGGATCCGTTTGGGTGCTGAAAGCTCAAGGCTCAAAGTTAAAACGGAACGCCATTATCCTTTGAACTTTCAGCCTTCCGTTACAAATGAATCGACAATAAACCTTTTTCGGCGTCTAGGGCGGCAGGGGCGCCAATCGGAAGAGGGAAATTCCAGGAACCGTGACCGATGGGTAATCCGGTCCAGACCGGAACATTCAGGTCTCTTAAAATGTTTTTGACCGCGTCCATGGGCAGTTCTTTTTTATGAGGCCCGGTAAACTTCCCCAGGAGGATGGCGGAAACCTTTTCCAAACAACCTCTTAATCTCAGATGCGTTATGAGGCGATCCAGCCGGTAAGATTCTTCTCCGCAATCCTCAAGGAATAGGATGGACCGGTCCCAATCAGGCTCGTAAGGGGTACCGATCAAGTGAACCAGCAGGCTCAAGTTCCCGCCGATAAGCATACCCTGGGCGTTTCCCGGCAAAACAGCCCGATTAACGTTCAGGGGAAGTTGAATTTGATAATGCCCCCTCAGAGTTGTCTGTACCCTGACCAGGGTGGAAGGATTTACTTGAGACAGGGTTGTCACCATGGGGCCGTGAAAAGTCATTAGAGCGGCTTTTTTCCAAAAGGCCATCAATAAGACGGTGACATCACTAAAGCCCATAAAGAGTTTTGGATGCGCTTGGATATTTTTGAAATCCAGATAATCCAGTATTCGCAGGGTTCCATAGCCGCCGCGAGAGCAGAGAATGGCTTTTATTCCCGGATCGGCAAAGAGCTCCATCAATTCTTCGGCCCGTTCCCGGTCCGTTCCGGCCAGATACCCTTTTCGGATGATCTTTTTCCTGCCCAAGGTCACCTGAAATCCCCATTGCTTCAAGAGATCAATCCCATCCTGGAGGGCCTTGACCTGATAAGGGCTGGCCGGAGTGGCAATTCCTATGGTATCTCCGGATTGAAGAAAAGGGGGGACGGTCAGCTTTTTTTCTTTCAGGGCCGGCACCTTGGTTTTTTCCTTTATAATTTATAACCGAATTTTCTAAGGAGGTCCTTTCGCCAAAGCCGGCCTTCTTCCCCTTCCACACCCTTGGGAGAAAAGCCGTCTACAACACCCAGAACCCCCCGGCCCTGATCGGTTTGCACCAGAATAAGCTCTGTTGGATTTGCTGTGGCGCAAAAGACCTGGCAGACTTCCGGGCAATTTTTGACGGCATTCAGGACGTTGATGGGAAAGGCCTGTCGAAGAAGGATAACGAAGGTATGGCCGGCCCCGATATTTCTGGCGTTGTTGACGGCTGCTGTCTCCAGTTCCGGATCATTACCTACCGCTCGAATCAGGCAATCCCCCGAGGCCTCACAAAAAGCCAATCCGAACTTTATCCCTGGCACTGATCCGATAAGAATTTCATAGAGGTCTTCCACGGTCTTGATAAAATGGGTTTGTCCGAAAATAATATTGGCCTCTTCCGGGATTTCCAGTTTTTGGACTATCAATTTCATGGTCCTCCTCCTTCGAATAGCTCAACGTTCAAAACTCATGGCGTACAGCTGAACGCTCCGAGTTTAGATTCTTTATTTGCCCGATCTTAGAATTTGTTTCTAACATTTGACCCGGCGTAATCTTTAAATCAGAAATTTGAAGCACGAAGTCCGAAACGAGCACGAAGGTCCAAAATATGAATGACCAAAACAAAAAACGTTTTAAATTTTGAGATTTGATCGTTTGAATTTGTTTCGGATTTGTTCCCTATGGTCACTCCCATCTTCGATGGGACCCGGTTTCGGAATTCGAATTTCGGATTTTAACCAAAAATGCAAATATTCATATCTATAAAAATAAAGAAATTGTCTTGCCCCGTCACCCGTCACATCGATTAAGACATATCCAGGACTTCCCTGACTTTACGGGATAACTCCGAAACCGTATAGGGTTTTTGGATAAAGGCCTTACACCCTCTTTCGAGAAGTTGTGCGGGCTGTCCATCGATGCTGTACCCGCTGGACAGGAGCACTTTCACACCGGCATCTATCTTCTTTAGTTGATCGTAGGTCTGACTTCCTTTTATGTCGGGCATGATCATGTCCAGGATAACCAGGGAGATCCCCTGATGTTTTTCCTGGAATAAGGAAATAGCTTCTTGACCATTATTGGCCGTCAATACCAAATATCCCAAGTTCTCTAGGATTTCCCGGGTTACCATAAGTATCACTTCCTCGTCATCGACTAAGAGAACGGTTTCATCCCCCCTAACCGGGTTTTGAACGGGTTTTTCTTCGAGGACCATCTTTTTATCCGAAGCCGGAAGATAAATGGAAAAGGTGCTTCCCTGGCCTTTCTGACTCCTGGCAAAAATGCTCCCTCCGTGGCTTTTGATAATACCATAAACCATGGCCAACCCCAGTCCTGTCCCCCGGCCCATTTCTTTGGTGGTAAAAAAAGGCTCAAAGATCCTTTCAATAATATTTTCCTCCATCCCTTCCCCGGTATCCGTTATGGAAATCTTTACATACTTCCCGGGATTGAGCTGATAAGAGCCGTAGGAGGTAAAAACAATATTTTGAGTCTCCAAAAAAATAGACCCTCCTCCGGGCATGGCCTGCCAGGCGTTAACATAAAGGTTCAATAAAGCTTGTTCTATTTGCCCCTGATCCACTTCAACCGTCCAGAGGTCTTCCTGAAATTGGCGGTGAATACGAATTTCCTTTTTCGTCCTCCCGAACATCTCAGAAGACTGTTGAAGAATTTGGTTTATATCCACCGGCTTTACTTCAAACTTTCCTCCTCGGGCAAATCCCAGCAACTGCCTGGTTAAATCCACCCCGCTCTGAACCTGTTGGTTGATGCCGACCAGTTTTTCATAAAAGGGATGCGTTTCGTCAACCTTCAAGAGAATAAGCGAGGTATAACCCTGAATACCCATCAGCAGGTTATTAAAGTCATGGGCAATACCGCCGGCCATGGTGCCGATAGCTTCCATTTTCTTGGCTTGACGAAGGCGTGTTTCTAAATGGGTCTGTTCGGTAATATCCCTTAAAATCCCAACCAAACTGGCCACATTCCCTTCCGAATCAAAATTGGGGGCCCCGTTGGCACTAAAGATCCGCTCTTTTCCGTCCTTGGTCAAAAAGGTCCCCAGAGTCTCCGGGATGATTTTGTTTTCCTCCCAAACCTGATCAAAGAGGTCTTGAAATTTATTAGAATCTCCTTCCTCAAGAAACTCGACAAATTTTTTTCCAATCACTTCCGAAGGGGGATATCCCAATATCCTTTCCCAGGCCGGATTTACATAGGAAAAAATCCCTTCTTTATCCAGGACATAGATAATGTCTGGCGTGTTTTCACTAAGAGACCGAAACCGTTCTTCACTTTCTTGTATTTTTTTATAGGAGGCGGCGTTATTGATGTTGATGGCAATCTGAGGGGCGATCCCCATCAGCAGGCTCAAGTCCCCCTTGGTTAAGGGTCTTTTGGAGGTCAGGTTGTCCACCAGGAGGATGCCGAGGGACTTTTTCTTGTAAACAATAGGTACGCAGATGAACGATTGGCTGCCTGCCCGGCGAAGGAATTCCAAACTTTTCGGAGAGAGCTTTTTTGAGACTTCGTCCGTACTATTAATCATAAAAGGGGCTTGCTTCTTAAATGATTCTACGGCCAAACCCATGGACTCTGGATTATCCAAACTAAATTCCACTTTTTTAAAATAGGCCTCATCTTCTTCATCGTATCCATACCCGGTGACAAATTTCAGCCGGGTCTTTTCTTTGTCGGCCAGCATGATCATTCCCCGATCAAAATCCAACCTTTTTTCCATGGCTTCCATGATGGCCCGGAGGGAGACATCAATATCCAGGATCATGGAAAGGGTCTGGCCGATTTCTTTGACCAGCAGGACTTCATTATAGCGCCTGTTGGTTTGAATGAGCAACGATTGGGTGGCTTCACCTTCTTTGGTTATGTTCTCGATTAATTCCTTTTTTTCCATATACTCCGAAAAGATAATGATTCCCATGTTAAGCAGAAGGCCGATTACCGCCACCCAAATCCAGTAGGAGAATGGTAAGACCCAAAAAGAACCTATACCCAGGATTATACTTAAAGGAAAACTGTAGTACTGGATCAATTTCCAGACATAGGATGGGGTCTTCTCCCAGGAAATTAAATACTGGCAAAATTGGCCTCCTCTATGGACACAAACCGGATGATCTATATGGGCCAGTTTTTTAGTGAATAATTTGGCCAGGACTTCGAACATCCCGATACGGTTTTCACACTGAAAAGGGTTTTCCTTAACCCCATCGTTTAAATGAACCTGAACCTCAACTTTTCGTGCCCCTGTTTTTTTTACTTTAAATGATGTGGCCCGAGTCATTTTATTTCCGATTTTTTCTGCCACCAAGTAACTCATATATGGGGTTAAAAAACCCAAGGCATACCTGCGCATTGGACCAAGGGCGCTGCCGGAGGCAGAAAAACGGCCCACCTCTCTGGAAATATTGGGATTATCGGTAAGTTGACTGAGCATCTCATGAAAGCGGTCTATCTGCCTCTGCGACAACCATTGCCCGCCTTCTTCGATCTCGGAAGATTCGATCCCCGCATATTCCAGGATATCAGCGGGGTCTATATGGGGATAAAATTTCCGAAGATATTCCTCATAATTTTTTAAAAGTCGACTGTTGTAAAGTGGGGTTTCTTCCATTTATTAATCCAAAATTACCAAATGGGTTATTTTCCCGGAGTGTAAATCACATACCGGCAATATCCAGGTTCTCAATCCTAACTCCCTTTGGTCCTTGATAGGCTTCTCTCTGGGTCATTTCCCGGGAGAAAAAAGCCTCTTTAAAGGCCTCCTGAATACTGCCGGAAACCGATCCTCCTTTTATCGGAATTTCTTGCCTGTTCTTTAAGAAATACCCGGTTCGAATCTCTCCTGAAAAGGCCCCGGTAACAGGATTGGGCTCAAAATGGGAAAACCTTAGTATTTGATAACAGGGTCCCTCGGCCAGGAAATCCATAAAGGACCTTGGTCCTGGGCCTACCTCCCGGTTGGAGAAATCCCCCGTAGCCTCTTCCTGTAAATAATCGGCATAGCGTTTGGTATTCATCCGTTTTTGGAAGATATTCTTATGTATGACTTGAACCCGATAAAGGGGCAGACCATTGTCATCAAAGGACCGGGTCTTGAGACCTCCGGGTTGGATTGGATTACTGGAAAGGCTTAAAGGGTCCCCTTTCAGATCGGAGATCACCGGCCGATCAATCTCCAAACGGGACCAGTTCTGAAAACGGGCCGGCCCGGAGGCCTGGAGGCAAAAATAATTAAAAAGCGTATCCAGGGCCTCCTCCGAAAAAACAACCGGATAGACCCCTCCACAGGGAAGCTGGGCTTCCATAGACTCTCTGGTATATTGGGCATATTGTTCGACCATTTCTGCTAAATGGAGATCCTTATAAAGCCTTGCCTGTTTCATCCCCTGGCATTCTCCTTCCAACAAGGGTCCTTTTTCCCCCAATAAAACAAAATCCACCAGGATTTCCGTAGCCGCTGCTTCCTTTTTCAGACCGTTAGAGTTTACCAGAAAAAATTCCTTGTCCTCAATAAAAATTTCCGTGGAACTTCGTTTGACCTTTTCCAAAGGCCTTTTTTCCATATCTTCCTGGATGCGGTCCAGATATAAAAGGGGATGTTCCCTGACCTCTCGATCCACAGTTTCAACCTGACGGTATTGCAACCCCTTTCCAGGCAAATCAAAGACCGGATTAGCCACCAGGGAGGCCATTTCCAGGCCCAAGGCCAGTTTTTCCCGGGTATTATCCCCTTCCGAGAGAGAGACAGCAGATTCGCCAAGGAATTTTTGCCCTTGAAATTCATATCCCTTATAGAGGTTAACTATAAATTTTGACGTTTCCACTAGACGTTGGGATTCGATTTGATCGAAAATAAGATAGCGTTGATGGCTTTTCTTCCGAAGATTGCAAATCTCCCAGGCCGAAATCCCCGGAAGATTTTGAACTAAGAACTGGAGGTGCTTTATGTCCATAGAGCCCCTTATTGTTTTATGCAGGCAATCCGCTGATAAGTATTTACTTTTCTATTAAATAACCATACTATGGACTTAAAAGTCCGTCAAGGAAAGAAATAGAAGGAACTATCATATACCGAGTCATTGCCCTAACGTATGCTTGCTAATATCAGAGGATAGGAATCAACTTGAAAAAACTTCTTTTAATAAATCCGGTGGGTCAAAAAAGTGGCTTTCTTTTAAGTAAATTTTCAACCCATTCTCCCTTAAGTTTGGCTTATGTGGCCGCCGTTACCCCCCAAGACTGGGAAGTAAAAATATGGGATGAAAATTTTACCCCCTTTAAATTTGAAGAAGCCGACCTAGTAGGGATTACGGCCTTTACCAGCAATATCAACCGGGCCTATGAAATTGCCGGAATGTACCGGGAAAAGAAAATCAAGGTCATTTTTGGGGGAATTCATGCCTCCATGCTGCCCGACGAGGCATTACAATACGGAGACGCCGTAGTGGTGGGGGAAGTGGAAGGGATCTGGGATAAGGTGATCCGGGACTTTGAAAGAAATACCCTTCAGCCCAAATACATAGGTGTCCAGCTTGATCTGTCCCAATCCAAGATCATTCCCCGGAGGGATTTAATCCATCCAGACTATCTTTGGAATTCTGTTCAGACTTCCCGCGGCTGTCCCTTTAATTGCCATTTCTGTTCGGTTTCAAACTATCTGGGCCGGGAGTATCGGCAACGCAACACAGAAGACGTTTTGAATGAACTGGACCAAATTCCGGGGGAATTAATCTCCTTTTTGGATGACAACCTGATCGGGTACAGCCCGGAAAGCAGAAAAAGAGCCAGAGACTTATTTGAAGGCATGATCAGAAAGGGCAATCACAAAAAATGGTGGATGCAAACCTCGATCAATGCTGCAGAGGATGAACCCTTATTGGAGTTGGCGGCGCGAGCCGGTTGTATGTTTGCATTTATTGGGTTTGAAACCACCAATCCGGAGACGCTGAAGGGCATGAAAAAAGGTATTAATCTGAAAATTGGGACGGAAAATTATAAAAAGGTGGTGGATACCTTTCATAAATACGGGATAGGGGTTTATGGGGCCTTTATCATAGGAAATGACTTTGAATCTCCGATTTATTATAAGAAATTGGCCAAGGATTTGGTGCATTCCGGAATCGATATCGTTCAGCTCAGTATATTGACCCCGCTTCCGGGGACGGATTTAATGGAACAATTGGAAAAGGAGGGACGCCTGGTGTATAAAAACTTACCGGAAGATTGGAAAAAGTATCGATTATCCTATGTCGTTCATCAAACTAAAGGCATTGATGAAGAAACCATTTACCGGGGGGATAGTTATATTAAAAAAAAGATCTATTCCTTTCCTATTTATCCCTATCGCCTTCTGAAATCTTTTTATAATTTAAAAAACGGAGAGAATTTCTATCTGGTGAAAAAATTCAATCAGACCATGAAAAAAAGCTGGAAAAGTTCTCATTATTATTCAAAATATCCCCATACGTTGTAAGCCTGAATCGAGTCCTTAAAGAGGGAAATACCGTTCGTCGTTTTTCGTTCGGCGAAACCCTTTTTTATGCTAGGATGGGACCCTCAATAGCAGACATGAGCGCTTAAAACGAAAATAGGATTTAAAGGTTCAGGGGGAAACTGGGGAATAGACAAGAGGCAATCGGCGATGTAAAAAGGGGGGGAAAGGGTCTTTTTCGCCCTCGGCAGAATGTCCTGTTATATTATGAATTGATTGATTGAATAGTTACAAGCAACCCATAGAGTCCGATTGCAGATTTGTGAAATATTTATCATAATAGTGGGAACCTTTCCATCCTCTTTTCATGGCCTGGTTGAACTTGTAGATGGCATAAAAATTGGTTATGTTTTTCATACTGAGAAACGATTTTATCATGCGGTACTGGTTCATGGGGAAAGAGTAAATGTGATGCTTGATATAGTTGTTGCCCCTATAGATGGTAACTGGATCAACTCCAACGGTTTTTTGAACTACATAGGACAATCGGTATTTTATCCAGTCATCAGGAAAGTTATCATAAAGCAGCCGATTTTCATTTCGCATCCTCTCCATTAATGCCGTTCCCGGAAGGGGAGTAAGGATAGTCATCTGAAGTACGTCTACCCCCGCGCTTACCAAAAAACGGGCAAGCCTTCGATAGTATGCTGGAGATTCATGGTCGTTGCCAATGATAAAAGACCCTACCACGCCGATTCCATTACGGTGAAAAGCCTTAATAACCCTCCTGTAGTTCTCTACTCCTATTTTTATATTTATCCCTTTCTTCATGGCCTTCAGGCTTTCTTCACTGATGCTTTCAAGTCCAATGAAAGCAAACATGCAGCCTGATTGTCCCGCCAGTTTTAACAATGTTTCGTCATCGGCTGTGTTGATGGATGTCTGCATCCACCATTTTTTATTCAGCCTCCTCCGGATCATCCCCTCAAACAATTCAATAGCCCTGTCTTTGCTCTCATCGGTATACCCTACCAGATTGTCATCCAAAAAGAATAGGTATTCCCCCTTTATCTCTTTGAGTTCATCGAGTACATCCTCGGGTCTGCGTTGTCGGTATATCCGGCCAAGATATTTTGACACAGAGCAAAAATCGCAGTTAAACGGACACCCTCTGGAGGTTTGAACTGATTGAAAAAGATAATCAGAACTCAGTAATTCCCGGCGGGGTTTTATTTTGAAATGAGATAGATCCAGTTGAGGTCCGGAATACTTACCGGATAAGCGATTATTTTCAAAGTCGTCGATAACTTTTTCCCATATACCTTCGGCTTCTCCCACAACGACGGCATCCGCAAAATTCAATGCTTCGTCTGGAAGCATGGAACTATGTATCCCGCCAATGATTACTTTAATATTTTTTTTACGGTACATCCGGGATAAATCATAGGCCCTATTGATATTGCTGGTAAAAGCGGTGATCCCTACAAGATCGGCATCTTCTATTGGTAATTGTCCGAAGTTCTCATCTGCGATTTTGACCTCCCAGTTGGAAGGAGTGACTGCTGCGACATAAGCAAGACCCAAGGGTTGGGCAGTAGAAAATTTACTCAAGAGGCCTCCGCTTATTTGAGAGACCGGATTTATCAAAAGGAGTTTTTTCATTTTCACTTTCCCTATTGAAGTGCTCTCGGGATCTTTTCTTGGCCCATAGCTTCCCGGGTGACACCCGATAGGCAATCGGCGTGCCCTCTGTTACTTTTTAAAAAATTACATCCTCCAGGTATCGAGTTATGGCCTCGTCATAGTGATGGGTCAGGGCATAGACCTTCTTGGCCAGATAAAACCGGGTCGCTTTGGAAGTATTTCCGCTGGATTTTAATTCTGTAAGGACCTTGGGGTAATCGGCCGGGTCGGTCAGGACGGTCACATCCTCAAAGTTTTTTGCTGCCGCCCGAAGCAGGGCAGGACCGCCGATATCGATATTCTCGATGGCTTCTTCCAAGGTACATCCGGGCTTGGCCACGGTTTTCTCAAAGGCATAGAGGTTGACGATCAGCAGATCGATGGGGTCGATGCCTAGGGTCTTCATTTGTTCCTGGTGTTTTAGGTCGTTCCTGCGTCCCAAAAGACCGCCGTGGATTTTGGGCTGAAGGGTTTTGACCCGACCGTCCATAATCTCCGGGAAGCCGGTATAAGCGGAAACTTCGGTCACCGGAATACCGGCCGATTGCAGGGCCTTGGCGGTCCCTCCGGTGGAAAGTATTTCAAATCCCAGGGACGTCAACTCCTGGGCCAGTTCGGTGATCCCTGACTTGTCCGTAACACTAATCAACGCTTTTCTTTTATTTGCCATGGTATAAACTCCTTGTAAATTCTTACATTCAATAATCTGAGAATTTATCTCTAAGTGTTCAACCACTCGGGATCAATCGCTTCAAACGAAGCGATACTGGATACTGGATGTTGGGTTAATTTTAATTAAATCCTGTATCGTTTTTATCCAGAATCCAGTATCCAGCATCTTTTTAATATAATGAGGCCGCCAAAAATTTGGAGGATCGGGTTAACAAACCCAATTTCAAACATATTTGGTTAGACTCAATTGGGACAATCCTATCAGGGACGGCAAACAAGGTCAAGCAGGACCATAAAAACCCGATCAAATCAATCCTCCCCGGATACTGATCACCTTTTCCTCCAAGGGGATCTTTTTTCCGGAGGCCTCCAGAGCCTTTTTAACAATAAACGGCATACCGGAACAGCAGGGCACTTCCATGACCACGGTGGTAATGCTTTTTATGTCCGCTGTGTTAAATATCTCGGTGAACTTGGCAATATATTCCTGGACGTCGTCGAATTTGGGACAACCCATCATAACCACCTTGCCGGTCAGGAAATCCCGATGAAAATTGGGATAGGCCAGGGGGGTACAATCGGCCACGACCAAAAGGTCAGCTCCCTTCAGGAATGGGGCAGTCGGAGGAACCAGCTTGATTTGGACCGGCCAATGGCTGAGGGCCGAAGCTTGGCCGGTTAGCGTGTGAGGCTGATTGGCCTGCTGACAGGAATCTATTTGGGGAAAGCTCTGCAATTGTGTGGATGGACAGCCGCAGGGCAGGGTGGTTGTTTCCGGCCCATCCGTTTTTCCTGCCTTTTTAAGATGTTCTTCAACGGCCGCCTCGTCAAAATCATCGGCTTCACGCTCGAGTATTTTCAGGGCATCGTTGGGGCATTCCCCCAAACAGGCCCCTAAGCCGTCGCAATATTTCTCGGCTGTCAATCGGGCTTTACCGTCGATTATCTGGATGGCGCCCTCGGCGCAGGAAGGCACACACAAACCACATCCGTCACATCGGTCCGAATCGATTTCGATGATTTTTCGTTTGATTTTCATTTTGTTCTCCTTTTGCTTGCAGGTTGATAAAAAACGCCCATCAGCTGCGTTTCCCCTGTCCTTCGTCACATGCGGCGTACATTCGAGTACGCCGCATTCCTCAGGCCTTCGGGGGCCTTACATCTGGACATTTTTGATCAACTTAAGAATATAGACATTATTTTGATATCAATCATCACCGGTCAGCCGTGACATCTGACCTTTTTAAAAATTGGATACAATATTTTACTTTGAGCTTTCAGCTTTCAACTGGTTGCAAGAGGACCTCCCTGGCCAGTTTTCGGCCGCTTTCGGTCAGAAAGGATTTTTCAATATTCTGTTTCGTCCTCTCCGGTTCCGTAGTTTTTTCTTTTTGGGCCTCTTCCAAATTGACGATTAAATCGGCGTCATAAATGGCCTTATAGTTGTTGGTTTCCTCGGTCCTGGGATGATGGTGATGGCCGACGATATCACAGACCTCTTCGATCAATTCCGATCGTGCGCCCAAGTTCATCATGATGGTTCTGGCCATGGGTGGTCCCAATTCCTCCTGATAGCGCGCCGCTGTGCTCTGGTACTTTCTTTCCGCTTCATGGATGCCGATATCGTGCAGATAGGCCGCCGGCAGAATAACGGCCAGATTCCCTTTTTCAGATTTGCCGATCTGTTCGGCATAACGGGCCACCTTGGTTGCGTGGCCGATGCGGCGGAAATCCTTCCCGAAATATTTTTTCATCTCAATAGCCACCCGGTCCTTTAAGAGATCTTCCTTCTGGGCTATGAGCTCAGGCGGCAAATCTCCCAGGCATTGTTCGGCATATTGACAATAAGAGGCACAGCCAAAATCCATCTTGGGGTTAAGAAGGCGATAGCCGCAGTTTTTGCAACGGCGGGTGGTATCATCTTTAAAAAACTCCATCTCCTGCCCGCATTGGGGACAATTCGCCCCAAAGATGGAACCGGGTTTCCAATAACGGCTGTCTTGACCTGGACATTTCATAGTTTATTACTCCTCACGCAAAGATCTGCTTGATGATGGTTTAAGGATCGTCCCGTCTATGGCGGACCTTGGGGAGCGTTTCACTTTAGGCCTAAGGTAGTTGCATTAAACCTCTTCCCTCAAGTCTCGACATCATCGGGAAGATCCTTTAGCGTGCTCTATCCTAAAATCGCTTTCAAATCTTCTTCCGGTGTGCTGATGGGCATGATGTTGAAGTTCTTAACCAGCACATCCAGCACATTAGGGGTTATAAAGGCCGGCAAAGACGGCCCAAGGCGGATATCCTTGATCCCCAGGTAGAACAAGGTCAGCAGGATGGCCACGGCCTTCTGCTCATACCAGGACAGGATCATGGATAAAGGCAGATCGTTCACCCCCACATTAAAGGCCTTGGACAGGGCCACGGCGATCTGAATGGCCGAATAGGCGTCGTTGCACTGGCCGATGTCCAAGAGTCTGGGAATACCGCCGATATTCCCCAGGTCTTTATCAAAGAAACGGAACTTGCCGCAGGCCAGGGTCAGAACCACACAATCCTTGGGGACCAGGTCCACAAATTTGGTGTAATAGTTACGGCCTGATTTAGCCCCGTCACAGCCGGCCACCAGAAAGAAATGACGGATGTCCTTATTTTTTACAGCCTCGATGACCTTGTCGGCCACACCCAAAACCGCATTGCGGCCGAACCCGCAGGTGACTTGTCCGCGGTCCATATCCTCCGGATATCCGGGCAGGGCCAGGGCCTTTTCAATCAAGGAGGTAAAATCTTTATTCTTGATGTGCACAACACCGGGCATGCCAACCAGGCCGGTAGTAAAGATATTCCCCTGATAGGATTCCCTGGGTTTCTGTATGCAGTTGGTGGTCATCAGGATGGCCCCGGGGAAATCGGCAAACTCTTTGGTCTGGTTGAACCAGGCCGTACCGTAATGGCCGTAGAAATGGGAATACTTTTTTAGACCCGGATAACCATGGGTGGGGAGCATTTCACCATGGGTATAAACAAAGATTCCTTTACCTTCACTCTGTTTTAAGACCTCTTCCAAATCTTTCAGGTCATGTCCGGAAACCAGGATGGCCTTGCCTTTTTTAGCCCCCAAGGGTACCGCAGTCGGAACCGGATGACCGTAAGTCCCGGTATTGGCGGCATCGAGGAGTTCCATGGCCCGCAGATTGATCTCCCCGCATTTCAGGACCAGACCGACCCAGTCATTCAAAGATAAGTTTTTATTCAAGGTTGCGGCCAGCCCCTCCTGAATAAAACTATAAACAGCATCATCTTCCTGCCCCAGGATCTGGGCATGATCGGCATAGGCGGCAACTCCCTTGAGGCCGAAGGTCAGAGTCCATTGGAGGGCATGGATGTCCTTATCGATAGAGGGATCGGAATGAATACCTACCCCTTCCCCCTGGTGGATCATCCCTTCCAGAGTCGGCTCGGGTTTTAGAACAGCAGGGCCTTCCGTGAAATTTACCTGACCTCCGGCGGTTTTGACCTTTTCTTTCAGGGTTTCTCTGAGTTCCACGGTCCGCCGGATCAATTCCACAAAACGGTCCGGATCGAAATCGACATTGGTCAAAGTTGAAAAGGTGGCTTCACAAATAAAGACATTGACCTGTCGGTCGATTACCCCCACCTTTCGGCCTTCCAGGGTAACCTGAGACAATCCCCGCAAGGTATAGATCAGAAGATCGTGAAGGGCCGCCACCTCGGGCTGCTTTCCGCATACTCCGATTTTGGTGCATCCTTCTCCTTTGGCTGTTTGTTCACATTGATAACAAAACATGGTTTACTCCTTTCTATTCTATCGGTTGGTTTTTTGATTTATTATTTCCGTTATCTGTTGACCTAATAATAATCATTAAGGTCAGGATCTGCATTGACTTAAGTCAATAAAAAGGAATTTTTTGAAGGTTTTATTGCGGAAAACTGTTCGAAAAAGGATTTTGGACCTTATTTTAATGAAAACGACCAGATAAATAAACCATTTTATTTTGATTAAACTGGCCTTGACGGGAAGGCAAACCATCCTTTATGATTAAATAATAAAAAAATTCTTAAACGATGAGCCCCTTTCATACAACAACCATCTTAACGGTCATCACTGTCCTGGGGGCCGGCTTAGGTCTCCAGGGTCCGATGCGTTGGTATATTTTAGGACTGGTGTTGGTGGTCTACTTCACTCTTCTGGTTCTCGGAGTCTTTATAATCAAACTGAGTTTTTTCGTCAAAGCCCATTGCCGGGGAAAGGGAAACGGAAAACATGTAGCCCTGACTTTTGATGACGGACCGGACCCGGCTGCTACGCCTAATCTCCTGACGGTTCTTAACGGTCACGGGATCAAGGCCGCCTTCTTTCCCATAGGGACAAAAGTTAGGGACTATTCTGAGATCATCAAACAGATCGATCAGGAAGGCCATACCATAGGAAATCATTCTTTTCATCACACCTGGTGGATCAATTTTCTTGTTGGAAGAGCATTGAATCGGGAAATCAACCTGGCCCAGAAGGCCATTGAAGCTGCCATTGGTAAAGCGCCCGCCTATTATCGTCCTCCTATGGGCCTGACCAACCCCCATCTGAAAAGGGCGTTGAAGAAACAAGGACTGTCGGTAATCGGTTGGGATGTCAGACCCTTTGATATCGGGCTTGAGGCCGAGAAGGTGATCAAAAGGGTTCTTGAAAAAATTAAAAACGGAAGCATAATCGTGCTTCATGATAAGGGTCGGTCCCCGGCTGATTTGACTCAATTAACCGATAAGTTAATAACCGAGATCAAGAAAAAGGGATATGCCTTCAGCGAAATTCAGGATCTTGTCGGTGAAAGGGCTTATCAGAAGGCAAAAAAAGGCAACCAGAGCGAAGCCGGTATCTCTATCCCTTCCTGGTTTGAGTCTAAGGAAGGCCGTCGGCAGGGTGGGTTCAGATATTTTTTGGCCCAAAAATTGGCCTCCACCGCATATGTAAGGAAGGCCATCCAAGAACAGGTAACCCTGGAAGTCTTCAAGATCAGACCATCTTTTAAATTCTTAGTCGGCGTGAGTTTGGTCCTGTTCAGCTACGTGTTAGGGTGGCCCATGGTCGGCCTATTCAGTTTTTTGTCGGCTTATTATCAGGCCCCTGCCTTACTTATGGTCGGCCCGGCTTTTTATGGATTCTCCCATTTGGTGTGGCTGTTCGGGATGGTTCTGGCCGGACGGGATTGTATTAAATATGCCGATATTATGTTGAGCTGGTTCCTGAGTAAGGTGGTGGAGAGGACGTTGAATTGAGCAATTTTTTATTGTTTGGCCTATTGACCTACCTGTTGGCTTCGATCAACTTTTCCATCATTCTGTTTAAAATCTTCGGCAAAGGTGATCCAAGAGACCGATTCAGCGGTAATGCCGGGACGGCGAATGTTTCCAGGCAGCTTGGTAAATTTTGGGGTTTGTTAATCCTTCTCCTTGATATGGGCCGGGCCGTCGCCGTCGCTCAAATCGGAATTTGGTTTCTGTCTGTTCCGTTAGTGCCTTTTTTAGGTCTGATCCTTGTGCTCGGAAACCAAAGGCCCATTTTTCACAGTTTCCGGGGAGGTAAAGGAGTGGCCGGCTATCTTGGATTTACCGCCTTCATGTCGCCTGTTTCAGCCGGGATTTCCTGTCTGGCTTGGCTTGTGGCCTTTGGGTTGTTTCGTCAGACCTTTATCGGGTCTTTCTTTATGATCACAGTCCTGGGATTGGGTACAATGATCCATTACTCCTGGGACTGGACGGTGATTGTCTGGGCCGTTTTCACTATGGCCTTTATTTTTTATGCCCATAAACCGAATATTATGGCCTTTGTGAAAAAAAAGTAATTGAGATAATGCCCCTGCGTCGATATCGCTTCAATTGGCCCCTGATCCTGGTTGTTTCCCTTGGCGTGGCCGCTGTTTTTTTTGTCGGCCAATACCGCCTGGTGATCGATACGGACCTCGTTTCCTCTCTCCCTCAAAATGATCCTATTGTTTCTGATGCCCGTTACGTTATCAGCCGTCATCCCCTTCAGGATCGAGTGGTCATCGATTTGGGTCATCAGAGCAGCAATCCGGATCCCCTCATCACTGCGGCGGACTTTGTGGAAAAACGTTTAGATGAGAGCGAGCTCTTCAAAAGTGTGGGCTTAACCCGACACCAACAGGTTTTTCCCGAACTGATTGCCTATGTAATGAGTCATTTCCCGGTCCTGTTCAGCGAGCAAGACCTCAAGGAAAAGGTCGCGCCTCTTCTTTCTACAGAGGAAGTTCGCCGAATCCTCATGGATGCCCACAAAGCTCTGACTGGTCTGGAAGGAATCGGTCAGGTCACCCTCATTGCTCAAGATCCCCTGGGGTTCAGGGATATAATCCTAAAAAGGTTGTCTGCTTTAGGAGCTTCAAAAAATGTCTTCATGGACCAAGGAAGGCTTTTGTCAGGGGACAGAAAACACCTTCTCATCCTGGCCGAACCCGTCATTTCCGGGTATAATACAAATTTTTCGCGAAAGGTCACAGCCCTAATCGAAAAGATCAGTTTCCAATTGAATCGACAATACGTCGGTAGGGACACCTTTACCCTGACCCATGTGGGGGCCTATCGGGCCGCCTTGGATAATGAGACAGCGGCCAAGGCGGGCACCCGTCGAGCCGTGCTCATCTCCACTCTGGCCATTGCCCTCCTGCTCATCCTCGGTTTTCCACGACCGTGGATTGGGTTGCTGGCCCTGCTTCCGGCCTTTGGGGGATCGGTGATGGGTCTGTTCGTTTATTCCCTCTTTCAAAAGTCTATTTCCATCCTTTCCATCGGATTCGGCAGCGCCATCATCTCTTTTACGGTGGATTACGGGATCGCTTACCTTCTTTTTCTCGACCGGTCTTATGAAACCCACGGCCTTGAAGTGACCAGGGAAGTTTGGCCCCTTGGGCTGCTGGCCATGCTGACGACTGCGATCAGTTTTGCCTTCCTTTTTATCGCTGGGTTTCCCGCCCTCACCCAACTGGGTCTGTTTGCCGCCTTTGGCGTTCTGTTTACCTTCATCTTGGTTCACGCCATTTATCCTTTTCTTTTTCCCATCGTTTCCCCGGCCAAAAGGGACAGAATCCTTCCCCTCCAACGGCTTAGCGATAACTCGGCTCAGGGAGGGATTAAAATCGTCTGTTTAGCAGCCCTTTTTGGTCTGGTGATGCTTTTTTCTGCCAAACTTGATTTCCGGGTCGACCTTCAATCTTTAAATACCATCAGTTCCCAGACCCAGGCGGCGGAGAAACTGATCCGGGATGTCTGGGGTGATGTTACCAATCGAGTGTTTCTGGTCATTGAAGGGAAAACGATCCAGGAGTTTCGCGGAAAAGAGGACCTCTTGGCCGACCTATTAGAAGATGAAACGGCCAGGGGGACGGTTGCCTCGGCCTTTGTCCCCTCCATGCTTTTTCCTGGAGACAGCCGGGCTAAACGCAATTTTACTGCCTGGAAGGCCTTTTGGACCCTGGAACGAGTCGACCGTCTCCGGGAAGACATTAAAATACATTCTTCCTCTTTGGGCTTTAACCCGGGGGCCTTTTCCTCTTTCTTCGCCACCCTGGAGAAAAAGTCCATCCAAGTCCCTGAAGTCCCGCCGATGTTCTTTCCCTTTTTGGGTATTGAGAATCGCCCGGGGAAAGGCTGGACCCAGTATGCTACAGTCCAGCCAGATCGGGTCTATCAGGGGGCGGCATTTTATAAAAAGATTGTCTCAAAAGACCTGGCCAAGGTCTTTGATCCCAATCTGTTCAGTCAGCGATTGGGGGAAATGATCCTGAAGGGTTTTATCCAGGTGGCAGTGATCGTTGGGATAATGACCTTCCTAGTTGCTATTCTATATCTTTTCCATTGGCGGTTGACTTTTGTTGCCCTTTTGCCGACCTTATTTTCCCTTATCTGCACATTCGGCACCCTTCGTCTCCTTGGACAGACCCTCGGTATCCCGGTCATCATGGTTGCTGCTGTGATCATCGGCATGGGAACGGATTACGCCCTATACTTTGTCCGGGCCTACCAACGGTATGGGGATGAGCATCACCCGTCCGTGAGTTTGATCCGCCTGTCCGTATTGATGTCATTTGCCACTACCTTCATCGGCTTCGGGGTCCTGGCCCTGTCTGGCCATGCCTTGCTTAAGACCGCCGGAATGGCCCTGGCCCTCGGTATCGGCTATTCCTATCTAGGGACCATCGCCTTTGTGCCGCCGATGTTAAAAAAAATCCTTGTCCCTGCCGGGTTGTTTGATACCCCTGTTGTGCCGGGGTCGAAACAACACTACCGACGATCTCTTAGTCATTATCGGCATCTTGAGCCTTACCCCCGCCTGTTTGCCCGCTTCAAGCTCCTACTTGATCCCATGTTTCCGAAATTGGCCGAATTTATCGAGAAACCCGGCGTCATCCTGGACATTGGTACGGGTTACGGAGTCCCCGCTGTTTGGCTTCTGGAGATGAACCCTCAAGCCCGGCTCTATGGTCTCGAACCGGACAAAAGGCGAGTTCTGTTTGCCTCTCAGGCCATTGGCAACAGAGGGAAAGTGGCCTTGGGATATGCCCCCCACATCCCTGAAATCCTGGAGAAGGTAGACACAGTCCTCCTCCTTGATATGATCCATTATTTAAATGACCAAGAGCTGGAACAGACCCTCCAGAGGCTTAAGGAAACCATCAGCCCCGAAGGGAGGCTGATCATCCGGGTGATCATTCTTTCCAAAACTTCAGCTTCTTGGATGATTTTTTGGGAGTTAAAAAGATTAAAATTTTTTAAAAAACCAGCCTTTTTCCGACAGGTAGGTGATATTGATAAGGCGCTGAACAAAGCGGGATTTCGTGTAATCCTTATAGAATCCTCAGCGCCGGACCGGGAAGAACATTGGATCATTGCCAAGGTCGTCTGATAAGGGTTTTCTTAAGGAAATCATTTGAAAAAAAATAAGGGATTTAGTATAAAGAAGTAATCCAAAAGACTCAGGCCCGCTCTTGGCGGACATCTTTGACGGATGAAAATTAAAAGGATTCAAGGGTCCAGGAATCAAGAATTTCAGTGAATGAAGGTCCACGGTTCAAGGTTTATGGTTCAAGAAAAAACCCAATATCGTTCACCTTAACCCTTATGCGGCAGCTTATTTGAGCCCTATTTTCACACTAAACAAGATACCCCGGCAAGACGGACCGGGGCATGGATGGTAGAATCGATGCAAGAAGATGAAGTTTACAAAAAAGTATCCGAATATTTAACAACCCAATTTCAAATCCCCCCGGAAAAGATAACCCCCCAGGCCCTTTTGTTCAAAGACCTCGAACTGGACAGCATTGACGCTTTGGATTGGTTTGCGGCCATGGAGTCTCAGATCGGCCTTCCTATTATCGAGAAGGAGCTTAAGACGATCAGAACTGTCGAGGATGTAGTCAACTACGTGGTACGGAATTTGAAGTAAGATGCAAACGCCCCCGAATAGTTGGTTACCTTTGGAAGAGTTCCGGATCACCCCTGAAGGGCGTTGGGAAACCAGGGGAAGATTCGGATCCCATTCGGAATGGTTCTCTGGTCATTTCGACGAATGTCCCTTGGTGCCCGGCGTAGCCCTTCTTTCCCTGGCGGTTGAAACAGTAATCAGGCAAGCCTTAGGAACAGAGCGAATTCTAAAAATTTCCGGTTTTTCCAGGGTCAGGTTCAAACATCTCGTCTTTCCGGATGAAGAATTGGTCATATCCGTGGCAGCCATGACCCAAGATCCAAAGGCCGAACTCGATTTTTATCTGACCTGTCATGGTGAACCGGTTGTTCAGGGTTTACTGAAAGTCACAGAAGAGATTTGCTTCTGAAGAAGAAACAATGAAACAACTCCTAAAAGAGCTTAAAAAGAAGATCGTTGAAGAACTTCAACTTGAAGACGTGGAGCCGGACGATCTGGCCGATGATACCTCTTTTTTTGACGGAGGCCTGGGTTTGGTTTCCGTGGATCTATTGGCCCTGGTTGTCCTTGTAGATCGGGATTACGGTGTGGAGATCTTCAGCCGGGAATTGGGTGAGAAGGTCTTTATCAACCTTTCCACTCTGGCTGAATACATTGAGGAGAATCGGAAAAAGGATATGAACCAATGATTGAAAAACCTTGGCTCAAACACTATGAGAAACATGTTCCCCATTCTATCCCTTACCCTAAGATTCCCATCCACCAGTTCCTGATCGATACGACGGCTAACCATCCGGACTATAAGGCCATCACCTTCAATGAAACCCATATGACCTACCTGGAGCTCAACGAAAGGGTGAACCGATTCGCCCAAGCCCTTCAGACGTCCGGGTTAAAAAAGGGAGACCGGGTCGCCTTTGTGTTGGTGAACTCGCCCACCTATGTCATCGCTTTCTTTGCCGTTCTGAAGCTTGGAGCCATTGTGGTCAATCTGAGTGTAGGGGTTCAGGGAGAGGAATTGGTTCGTTGTTTAAATAATTCCGGTGCAGGAATAGTAATCACCCTCGACCTATTTGCCCATAATATCTACAAGGTGATCAAAAAAACGGGAGTGAAAAAGGTTATCCTGCATTCGGTGTTCGGTTTAGAGAAAAAAATGCCCTTGGAAGAAGGGACCCCTCACCCTCAGATTTTCCAGGATATTCTGGCCTCTGGCCAAAATTCGGAAGAGCCGGCAGTTTCGGTTTCTCCCGACGACGTAGCCATACTCCAATATACCAGCGGTTCCACCGGGTCCCCCAAGGCCGCAACTTTGACCCATTCCAATGTCATAGCCAGTGTGCTCCAATCCGATGCCTGGATTAAGGTTGAGGGTGCCGGCAATGCGGCGGTCCTCTGTGTGATCCCCTTCTTTCATGTCTTCGGGCTGTCGGCTTGTCTCCTTATCTCGGTGCTCAAAGGATACCGGATGGTTCTCCTTCCCAGAATCGACCCCCTGGACATCCTTTCCCTGATTAAGACAATCGAGACTTATCAGCCCATTTCTTTCCCGGCGGTGCCCAGCCTATGGGCGGCCATCGCCTCCCTTCCTCCGGAAGCTGCCAAGACCCAACTTGGTTCCATCCGGGTCGCCACGAGCGGCGGGGCACCTTTACCTGTATGGGTCCACGAGAGGTTTGAAAAACTCACCGAAAGAAGGATCGCCGAGGCTTACGGACTCTCCGAGGCCTCTTCGGCTACTCATTTCACTCCTTTCCCCGGCGGCGGACCCAGAGGTTCCATTGGATTACCCTTACCGAGCACGGAAGCCAGGATCATGGACATAGAAACAGGGCAAAAAGAATGCGAAGCGGGTGAGATCGGCGAATTGGTGGTGAAAGGGCCGCAGATCATGCGGGGTTATTGGAATAACGAGGAACTGACCGCCTCAGTCTTGCGTAACGGGTGGCTATATACCCGGGACCTGGCCCGGATGGATCAGGAGGGATACTTCTATTTGGTGGACCGGAAAGACGACTTGATCATCACCAGCGGATTCAATATTTACCCCAGTCAAATCGAAGAGGTTTTGGAAGGCCACCCCAAGGTCAAGGATGCGGCTGTTATCGGTATCCCTGACCGGATCAAGGGTCAGGCCGTTATGGCGGTGATTGCCCTGAAAGAAGGTCAGGAAGGAGACAAAGAAGAATTTCTAAAGTACTGCAAAGAAAACATGCCCGATTACCGGGTGCCCAAGACCATCCTCCTTCGTCTGGAAATTCCCAGGGATCCGGCCGGGAAGATGTTGAAGAGGGTTCTGAGAGAAGAAATTCCGTCCGAGAAAGAATGAAGGCTTTCCTTTTCAAGACGGTCATAAGGGTCTCCGGTCTCTTGAGTCACTGGCCTATCCGGTTTTTCGCCTGGTGGGTCGCAACGGGATTCTTCCTTTTTCGCTCGCCCAGGAGAAGGGCGAGCGTTGAACTCTATCGAGGTATTTTCCCCAATAGAGGCCTCGGTTATTATCTTTATTGCGTCTGGCGTCAATTTCATGCTTTTGCAGCTGTTTATGGGGACCGTTTTGAGGCCGGCGGAAAGCGGGGGGTATCCACATCTACTGAAGGCAGAGAAGGGATAAGGGATGCGGCCGAAGGAGGCCATGGAGGAATCCTTATCATGTCCCACCTGGGCAGTTATGAGGTTGCGGCCCAGGCCTTTCAGGAACTCGGTCTCAAGCACCTTATTATCATGGGTGAAAAGGAGGCCAAACAGGTGGCCCGTGATCAGCGTGAAGCACTCAAGGGCCGGGGAATCTCCATCCTGGTTGCTACGGGACAAGAAGATTCTCTTTTAGACGGGTTGGAGGCCATCAAGTTTGTCCGGGAAGGCGGATTCGTCTCTCTGGCTGGGGATCTGGTCTGGACCGAACAACGTTCTCCTCTAACCGTGAGGTTCTTTGACCGGGAAGCGGCTTTCCCCTCAGGCCCCCATCTTCTGGCTCTGGTCTCCGGAGCACCGCTTTTCACCCTGTTTACCATTCGGATAAAAAGAGGAAGATACCGGATCATCATTTCTTCTCCCAGAGAAGTGAAGGCCTCATCCCGTTCCGAAAGGAACCAGGCTCTTCAGGCGAGCGCCCAAGCCTATGCCGATGCTCTGGAGGAGACGGTGCGTAAACACCCCTTTCAATGGTTCATTTTTGAACCTTTCTTTCGTTCTTCATCAATTGGAAAAAATACCACTTCCGGCCCTTCGGCTTTGAACACTGGAGAAATCAGGAGGAGGTCAAGAATCAAACATGGTTGATAATCTTATGTTGAAAGCCCTGACCGCCGGCTACGAAGGGATTGTCGTTTGGGCGGATATTCTGGACCGGATCAATGTCTATCCGGTGCCGGATGGTGACACAGGCCGTAATCTCGTTATCACTTTAAGCGTTTTGAGGAACCCTTCTTTATCTCCTGATTTATTGACCAGAAAGATCCTCCTTTCGGCCAGGGGAAATTCCGGGAACATTGCCGCCCGTTTCCTGGCCGGGTTTATGAGCTGCGAAAGTCTTGAGTCTTTACCCCTGTCAGTCGAGACCGGCCGTGATATGGCTTATCAGGCTGTTTCCGATCCTAAACCGGGAACCATGCTTTCCCTGTACGATGCCCTGGTAACCACCTTAAAGAAGAACCCGCCAGAAGGTTCAAAAAAGTGGGTCAATGCGGTCATCAACGATCTTAAAGAGGCGGTGAAAACAACCACAGAGCAATTACCGGAACTTAAGAAAGCAGGTGTAGTCGATGCCGGTGCACTGGGGATGCTGGTCTTTTTCGGTCCTTTGCTGAACACCTTGGCCGACCTTACCATGGAACCTTCTCTTTTTGCCGAAGACCTGAAGGGTACCCTTAACCTCTCGGCCGACTGGCAGGATCGGGCCTACCAGGGTTATTGCCTTGATGTGGTGCTCAAGGTTGAACGGGATGGAGATGAAGCGATTAAACACATTATGAATGTGGGCGAATCACTGGTTGCCCTGCCTGAGGGGAATTGTCTCAAGCTGCACCTCCATGCGCCGGACCGGGAAAGGGCCAGGCAAGATCTATCGGCTATGGGGGCCATCGTCAGTTGGTCAGAAGACGATCTTGCCGAGCAGACCTTACGGTTTAATAAGCCCAGAAAAAACCAGAGCATCCACATCATGACCGATGCCGCGGGTTCCATATCCAGGGATCTGGCTCAGAGTTTGGGAATTACCCTGCTAAACAGCTACATCACCCTAGATCAACTCTGCCTTCCTGAAACCTTTGTGGACCCTTTGCGACTCTTTGCGGCTATGAGAGAAGGGGCCAAGGTTTCCACAAGCCAGGCTTCGGACGCCGAGCGCAGTGAATGTTACCATACCGTTATGAAGTTGTATGACCGGGTCCTTTATCTCTGTGTGGGCTCCTTCTATACCGGGAATTACCAGGCAGCCATGAAATGGAAGGCCGAGCATGATCCGGAAGACCGGATGACCATCATCGATACCGGAGCGGCCTCCGGCAAACTCGGCCTGATAGCCAAGGTTGCGGCTGAACAGGCCCTTGACAGCAATGACTCTTCGGAGGTTATCGCCCTTGCCCGGAAGGCTGTTGAAAAAGTTCGGGAATACATCTTCCTGGATAAGCTGCAATTCCTGGCCGCAGGTGGGCGTATGTCAAAAACCGGCGCCTTTTTTGGAGATGTCCTTCACATCAAACCGATAGTAAGCCCTTTCCCGGATGGGGCGCGAAAGATGGGTGTGGTGAGAACCGTTCAGGACCAGATCAAATTCGCCTTTCGTTGCCTTGAACAAGACCTGCCCAGGGATAGGGAATCTATACTCTTTCTTGAATACTCGGACAATCGGGACTGGCTTGAAAGGGACATCAAACCGGAAATAGAGCACAGATTTCCTCTGCTAAAAGTCTCCTTGCAACTCTTATCGCTTACCTCCGCAGCCCACATGGGACCTGGTTCCTGGGGATTGGCCTTTCTACCCCGGAACTTTCAGCAAGGCGATTCGAATGTTTGAAACCATCAAAAGGGTTCTGAAAGGGTTTTTCATGGGAACCCTTTTTGGGATTTTTCTCCTGGGCATCTTTTTTCAGCTCCTGATCGTTCTTCCCGTCATTTTGGTTTTAGACAGAATTATTGGACCCAAGCCCATTCGGATGCAAAGGGTGATTCGGATCCTGGTGAGTCTGTGGCTTTCCTTATTGAGCGGAGGCGGGCTGCTCAAGGCCCGGGCAATAAAAGGGAAACCCATGGATGGGCCTTGCGTGATTGTTTCCAATCACCCCGGTCTCTTTGATGTGCTTTTTCTGATTCGGGATGTTCCGCGCATGTCTGTCATGGTCAAGAGATCCCTGGCCGCCAAACTTCCCCTTAGTCCGGTTTTTAGCTCGGCAGGGTATGTTCTTTCCCCTGATTTTGAACAAAGGGGTCCTTTTCAATGTCTGGAAGAGGCCAAGGGAAAGGTCCTCTCAGGATACAGGTTCATGATCTTTCCGGAAGCAACCCGGTCTCCCAAAGAGGGTTTGGGCCGATTCAATCCAGGGGCCTTCTTGCTGGCTAGGTTGTCGAACGTGCCGGTTCAGCCGTTGCTGATAAGAAACGATCCGCCTTTTCTTCCCAGAGAAGACAAATGGTATTTCCCTCCCTCCGGGATCTCAAACCTGACCATCGAGTTCTGGGAGCCCATAGCCCCTCCCGGGCCCGGGAAGGAACGGGAGTTTGCCGGGGATTTGGAGGCCCGGTATAAAAAGGCCCTGGGCTTGGTACCCAATAAAAACACCGATCCGAAAACAGGAAAAGGAAATGAAATCGAACGAACCTCTTCCATCTGAACCGTTGATTCCTCACCGCCGTCGAATGAAACTTATCGATTGGGTAAGGAGACCGATGGAGAATGGTCTGGAGGCCGGGGCGACTGTCAGCGATCAGTGGCCTCTGATCAGGGACGGAAGCGTGAGCTCGATTATATGTGTTGAACTGGCGGCCCAAGCCATTGCCGCTCTGAGTACCTGGCGCCGCGGAGAAGGGGCCAAAGCGCGGCTTGGACTGCTGGTTGGCATCAAAGAAGCGGAATTCTCATCTTCCAACGTTCCAATTGGAACCGAGCTTATTATACAGGTTACTGAAATGTATCATGTTGGAGAATACGCTGTATTTGAAGGCACGGTTAACTCGGATTCCAAGTTATTCTGTAAAATGGTTATTCAGGTCATGGAACCGGAGGAGGAAGTTTTAAAAGAACTCATGTCTCGGCAAAGGATTTAATCGAAGTCAATAATTGAATGGTAAACTTTAATAGAGCATGATGGAGGGGGGAAGGAGGGGGGGAATTGAAGCCTTTATTGTCCAATCAAGTCGCCTTGGTAACAGGCGGGGGCCGGGGAATCGGACAGGCCATTTGCCTGGAACTGGCCAAGAACGGTTCTTATGTGATTGTCAATTTTCGCTCCGACCGGAAATCCGCAGAACAGACCTTGGGGCTCATTCTCCAGACCGGAGGAAAGGGAGAAACAGTCTGTTTTGATGTGACTGATCCAATGGAGACCGAAAAAAATATTGATGCCCTTTTAAAATGCCACGGGACCATCGATATCCTAATAAACAATGCCGGGGTGGCGGCGGACAGTCTTTTTGTCCTTATGTCTTCCGAGGAATGGACCCAGGTCCTTAATACCACCTTGCAGGGCTTTTATAATGTCACCAAGCCTGTTCTTAAACAGATGGTCACAAAGAAGCGAGGTTTTATTGTTGCCATCTCTTCGGTGTCTGCCAGACTCGGCCATCGTGGTCAGACCAACTACTCGGCAGCCAAGGCCGGTCTCGAAGGGGCCTGCCGATCCCTGGCCGCAGAGGTGGCCCGTTTGGGCATTCGGGTCAACGTAGTGGCCCCGGGACTGATAGAAACCGAAATGATTCAGGATTTCCCCAGGGAAATGATAAAACAGATCATACCGATGGGCCGGGTGGGTCTTCCGGAAGAGGTGGCCAGGGTTGTTAGATTCTTGTGCTCCGATGATGCCTCCTATATAACCGGTCAAGTTATCTCAGTAAATGGAGGCATGATTTAGAGGTTTTCGGATGGAAAAAACCAGAATGAAAAGATTCCTGTTTTTCAGTATCCCAATAATCATAAGCCTTCTCTCCGCGGAAGCCGGATCTGACCAGGAATGGGCCTCGTTGAAGGAGGCCGCCAAAAACATCCGGTCCGTGAAATCGGAATTCCTTCAGAAGAGAATCCTTCCGATCCTCACAAAACCCCTTCGCTCTGAAGGAAGGGTTTTTTTTCAGACCCCCGGTTCTTTGAGATGGGAGTATCTCAACCCGCTTCGCAGTGTCATGCTCCAAAAAGGGGATACCATCAGGCTCTATCATTTTTCAGAGGGAGAGTGGAAACCGGAAATGACCCAGGCTGTTGAGGTAAGACGGATGGTCATTGCTGAAATCAGCCGATGGTTTCAGGGCCGCTTCGATGAAAGCAAGATTTTCAAAAATCTCTATGTCCCCGGCCCTCCGGTGCGAATCCTCCTGACCCCCAAAGAGGGGGTTGATAAGTTTATCCGCCGAATTGAGATCTTTCCGGGGACGAGACCAGGGGTCATTGAGCGGGTGGAGATCGAAGAACCCGGAGGTTCCCGGACTTCAATCGAGTTCAGGAAGACGGAAATCAATCCCAATCTCCCGTCGGAGATTTTCGAGAAGCCATGATCCGAAGGAAAATTCTATTTATCGGTCTCCTGGGATCTCTCTTCCAAATTTTTCTAGGATGTGTCCCCCTAACCAAAACAATCCTAAGTCCCGGTTCTCCAGAAGATCTCACGACCTGTACCAATGTTTTTCCGGTCGGACCCTGGGAATCCGTCCACAAGATCGAGGCCGTCATCACTGGAGGCGTTTCTTTTTCACTTTTGGGGGTCACCAGGGGGGACCCTAACAAACGCAGACTCCATAGTTTTTTGCTGACCCCCGAGGGATTCATTTTATTTGAAGGTCTGCTGGGGGAAGATGGGATGACCATACAAAAGGCCGTGTCCCCCTTTGACTCGCCGGCCTTTGCCGGAGGATTGATGGAGGACGTGAAAGGCCTGTTCCTTCCTCCTCCGGGTAAGCCCGCAAGATGGGGAAGGACAGCCGACGGCACCAGGGTCTGTTTATGGGAAGGGCCTGACGGTTTTGAAACGGAGTTCTGGGAGGCAAAGGACCAGGACCGGCAGATCCTGCTCCGGGACGATCTGGGTGAGGTGATCAAAGAGGTTTCCCTGAAAGGGCCGTTTGTCAATGGTCTGGCCTCTTATATAGAACTCCGCGCATCCAAACCGCTACCCTATAAACTCAAGATGACCCTGCTGCAGATTAGTCCTTGACAATTTTTTTCCGGCTTCCCGCCTTCAGGATCTCGAAAAATATGGCAGCCACTTTTTTCAAATCCATCAAGGTTCACCACAACAGACCAGGGAGATTACCTGTCCATCCCCCTCCCCATGGTTTACAGAATAAGTCTTGTCCTCGAAGGTCATCACACTTTTTTCAATATCCCCTTTGATTACTTCCACTTCCCGAAAGGCCTGAAAAAGATGGAGCCCCAAGGCCTTGGCTGCTGCCTCCTTGATGGTCCAGACCCGTGTTGCGGTTTTTCCCGGATCAAGGGTCGATTGTGAAAACAGTAGTTGCTCACTTGGTGATAGAAAAAGGTGCCTTATTCTTATGATCTTGTTGGAGACCGCCTCTATATCCACACCAACCGGATGCCTGTGGGCGACGGCTACGACAAACCGGTCGCTGTGAGAGACCGAACAATATAAACCACTCTGATCGAGGCAAGGGGTCTCGTTATCAGACCCAAGGGTTTCAATGGTGTGGTCGGGCCGGCTTTCGTCTATAAGGCCTATTTGTCGGGATAGATCCTTTAGAGCTATCCTGGCTGCAGTGAAACTTTTCCTCCTTCGCGGCCCCATTTTTAAGACCTTTTCCATTTCACGTGGGGTGAAGAGATACCCTTCAATAGGGAAAAGGGTTTCAATCTCGAGGAGCGTCAGGCCAAGACAAGCCTCTCGGAGTCGTTCGATTCCCGACCAGGAGGAGGCGGTCTTAGTCATTATAAGAGGGAAAGTAAATTCGGTTAAGGACAAAGGAATTCGGCTTTCATTTATGTCATGAAAAGATAATAGAAGATAAGCGGATTCCTTGTCAATTTAAACATGATCCTTGACAATAGGACGGCCTTCAATTAAAAATTAGAAGTATTTTAAGATGAATTCGTAATTGGTGAAATAAATGGTTCAATCCGTTTCGGCCAGCGTCAGACTGAAGGTGCCTTTTTATGATGTGGACATCATGCAAATCGTCTGGAATGGTCATTACCTGAAATACTTTGAAGTGGCCAGGCAGGCCCTTTTTAGTGAATGTGGATTGGATTTAGGCCGCTACCTGGAAGAGAAGAAATACGCCTTTCCGGTTATTCGCTCTACGGTGAAACATATACGACCGTTAAGGCTGGGAGACGAGTTTATCTGTACGGCGTTGCTCAAAGAGGCGAGAATCAAAATTGTTTTGGATTTTGAAATCAAGCTGACCGCCAATGGTCAACTTTGCGCCAAGGGCCAAAGTGAACAGGCAGCCCTTCTCTTGCCGGAGATGGAGATGGCCTTTAAGATACCGGAAGAAATTCAAAAGGCTTTATATGGAAAACAATAGAAGAGTTGTCGTTGTCGGAATGGGTATCCGGTCTCCTATCGGCAATACCCTTGATGAATTCGAAAAATCCCTTAAAGAAGGTCGAAGCGGGATAAGCACAATGCCCGAATGGGAAGATGTCAAGCGTTTGCGTACCCGTGTGGCCGGATTGTGTCATATTGAAGGTCAAGAGGATTTGATCCCCAGAACATCCCGACGAAGCATGGGCCGAGTGGCAATCCTGGCGGCCCTTTCAGCTATGGACGCCGTCAAGGCCTCAGGCCTGAGCGAAGATGAAATAGCTTCATCGATTTGTGGGGTCTCTTTCGGATCAACCGAAGGAAGTATCGGCAATCACATGGATTATATTCGCAAGATGCTCCTGAACCGGACCCTTGAAGGCATTCCTGCATCGTGGTATCTGAAATGTATGAGCCATACCTGTGCGGGAAATATCTCCATTCTATTTCAGACTCGGGGACCTTTTATTGCCTCTTGTACGGCCTGCACTTCGGGTTCCCAGGGGATAGGATTCGGATACGAGGCCATTAAAAGCGGAAAGGCCGACATCATGATAACCGGTGGGGCGGAAGAAGTGGATTTCTTGTCAGCCGCCGTCTTCGACTTAATGATGGCCACCTCTTCCAACTTTAATGACCGGCCATCGGAGACTCCTCGCCCCTTTGATTCCGATCGAGACGGATTAGTAGTGGCCGAGGGTGCAGCGACCTTGATCCTTGAGGAATACGAACGGGCCAAGAAACGAGGTGCTCCGATTTTCGGCGAGATCGAAGGCTTCTGGACCAATGGCAGCGGCCAGCATCTGACCAACTCGGATGCCCGGTCTATGGAAGAATGCATGCTATCGGCCCTGAAAGATGCCCGGCGTAATCCCGCCGAAATCCAGCATGTCAACGCTCATGCAACGGCAACGAGTCATGGAGATGAGATTGAGGCCATCGTCACCAACAAAATTTTCGGCCCGGATGTTCCGGTTACCTCCCTTAAAGGATATATGGGCCACACTATGGGGGCCTGCGGGGCTATCGAGGCTGTTGCCACTCTTTTAATGATGCGTCACGGCTTCATGGCCTCTACGCTGAATCTTGAAAATCCCGACCCGGCCCTCCCCCCGTTAAAACACGTGATAGGCGAATTTTTGAAGCAACGCTTCAGTCTGGGTATAAGCAATAATTTCGCCTTCGGCGGGGTCAATACCTCCTTGATTTTAAGCTTGACTTGACAGGAGTCGGTCAGGGGGGCAACGCCTGTTGAAGAAAGGAGATACTATGAAGAATACATCATTTTCCTTAATCGTGATGTTTTTGTTTCTTCTATGTTCTTTGAACAATGCCCAGGGTGGTTTCATGGATATCTTCTCCGGGTTGACAGGGAGAACCAGTAATGACGCCAAAGTTTCGGCCGATAACTATTCACCGGATGTGGCCAAGTCTTTATCCAGACTTAAGGGTAAACTTATTCATCTGGCCAGTTTTACGAATAATGCCGAGAATACCAAGCAATTTTCCTATCCCTCCGCTGAGGGTAAGTTCTTTTATGTCGTCGGCCACGGATCGGTTGAAAGTTATTTTTGGTACTGCTTCAAAAAAGGCCTCTTGTCGTCTGACATGAAAGTCTTAGAAGAATCCCCAACGGAACCGGTCCCTTCTCTTATGATCAAATTACAGTTTTTGACGGACAAACAATTTAAGGCTGAGGTGGTAGTAACCAGAGGGAAAAACTTTTTTAAGAAAAAAATTGAGGAAAACTTTGAGCTCTCCAAGACCGATGATCGGGAAGAACTGGCCTTCAACGCCTACAAATTCATGGATATAATAATTGTTGCCGTCATGACCGACCCCGAAGTGGTCAAGGCCCTGGGTTATTAATCAATCGCTTATCGCTTTGTTCCAATCTGTTTGAGGAAGAAGTTCGGCCTGGTAAACAACAAACAGGCTTTATGGGCGTTACGACAGTGGAGGACGTCCCTATTTCTCAACAACAGCGATAAACCCAGTTTTCTCTCTCCCGGGGGCAGTAAACTCCCAAAGTTTCACAATAACAAGATTTTCTTGTTCGTGACTGCGCCCTCACTGTTGCCTATTCCGCCCAGTGGGTAATAAAGATGGGCCCATTTAATTTTTTGCGATGTTCATCTTTTTCAAAACTGACTCAATGGTGAGTAGATTCAATAGGCAATAATTTATTTCTCGGCTTCGACCAGGGTTTGCGATTCCCAGAAGAAATAGGAGATGGAAAAACCAGCCAGGATGGAGATGCTGGTTTTGACTAAGGGACTGTCGGAGAAAACCGCCCCGTTTAATAAATCGGCCCTGGCGAATAGGTTCAGTCTGAACTTGTTGAAATCTTTTCCGAGAGAGGCGGATAGTTGCAGGCCGCCATACCCTCCAGTGGCCGAGTAGGCCGGCCGTGCGGGGGTGGCGTAGGCCTGGTCTACACGATAGTAATAATCATGAAAGGTTTGATCCCCAAAAACAAGTCCGAAGCCCATCCCCAGATTCCAACCTCTTCTTGTTCCCCTCTCAAACACATCAAGATTTAAGCATGGACTAAAGGTCCAACCCTGGTGGATCACATGGAGCAAATCGGTGGAAAAGACGGCTCTCCCCGGAAAATTGAAAGACACCTTATAACCCTTTTCTTTGTTTTCGGCCATCAATACCTCCAGTGAAGGTCCGATCTCAAAGGTGGGATCCAGGTTGGGCATGCCTTGGCGGGCCTTGTTTTTGGAGCTGTCAACCGGGACAGATCCATTAAGGCTAAAATCCAGTTTCAGGCGATCGGTCTTGAATAAAAGCCCGCGGATACTTTCCCGATCGATCTTGAGTGTCTCGCCGCGATAAATTATATAAGGAAAGGGGAAAGCATACTTCCTGGATTCATCGGCTCCCCGATAATCGGGCATATACAGAAAACCTCCTCCAAGCCCTGCTTCCCAGAGAGGAGCCTGTTCACAACACGCCTGCCCGGGAATGAAGGAAAACAGGATCAACCATAAAATAATAATAAAAAATAGATGTTTTGTAATTTTCAGACTCCTCACTGACCGACACGTGCGATAAACCAAGTTTCCTCTCTCCCGGGGACGGTAAGCTCCCGAAGTTCCACCTTAAAGCCTGCTTGTTCGATGGTCCGGATAATTTGTTCTGCTCCCCTGAAATGATACTTCACCTCTTTAAGTTTTAATTTCGTCATTTTGACAAAACGAAAAAAACGGACTCCCTCTTTGGAAATGGTTACCCGGATGATCAGTTTCCCCTCCGATAAAAGTACCGACCGAATCCGACCCAGGAATTCTCTAAGCTCCCGGTCTGAAAGATTAAGTGAAGGACATCCAGATAGAGAACGGCATCGGCCGTTTCATTCTTCAAAAGCAGGTCCATAGCACCGCACGGCAGGACTTGGGTAGCGACCGTGGTCCGCGCTTTATCGGGCTCACGGGCCAGAAACTTCAGCTCCAGATAAATAGCCAGGAGCCAGACTGCAGCAATCCCATAACCGCAGCCCACATCGATCACTTTCCACCCTGGTCTCACAAAATCGGCCAGGCGGGGGAACATGGGATCCATGAAGATCTTGAACCGGACAAAGTGACGGGGAAATGGTTCAAGGTGTTTATAAGGCAGGAGGGCCGTTTGAAGATGTTCCTTTGATCCAACCTGTTCGGGAATAATTAAAGTGGTTTTCATTTTCGACGTCTTGAAGGGATGAATATTCTGGTGGCTATCAATCGGGAAAAGGTCCGGGTGTTGCGCCAGAAATCCAACCATGGTCTAAAGTGGGAAACCCTCTCCCCCACAGGGTCATAAAGGGGGGTTACAGGGGTCTCTATGATGGGGATCTCACCCCAGATTGCCCGAACCAGAATTTCCACTTCAAACTGGTATCTCCTGGTCCGGGTTCCAAGGTGCAGGGCCTCGGGGAGGGGGTAAATCCGAAATCCGGATTGGGAATCAGAAAGCCATCTCCCGCATGAGGCCCAGACCCAGAAGTTGGAAAATCCGCGGCCCCAGCGGCTGGTCCAGGGTATATTTCCATGTCCCATTCCTATCCGCCTCCCGATAACCATGAGGCGTTGCCCTTCCGGGATTGTCTTGAGCAGGGAAAGGATATCCTCCGGATTGTGCTGGCCGTCGGCATCAATCGTGACGGCCCAGTCGGCTATTTTCATCGCCTCGGCAAATCCCGTTAACAGAGAAGCCCCCTTACCTTGATTCTCTTTATGTCTTAGAACCCTAATACCGGAAAGGGATGTAAGGACCTGGGGGGTGGAGTCTGTTGATCCGTCATCTACAACAATAACAGGCAGACCGAACCGGATAGTTTTCTCCACCACCTCTCTTATTTTTCCCCCGTGGTTATAAACAGGAATAACAATGACACAGCGGAGAGGTATGGTCATAAGATGAGAACTCCTTGAGACGCAGGACCTATCCTCCTCTTGCCGGTCACCCTTTTTGACTCCTTTCAATTTATCCGGTAGGCTCCAAGCCTTTACCTTGCAGAATCCCGCCGTCGACCACAATTTCAGCCCCGGTAGTGTAGCTGGAAGCCTCGGAAGCCAGGTAAACCGCGGCACCAGCTATTTCGTCGGGTTGGCCGATCCGTCCCATGGGGGTCATTTGGGCCATGGCTTCCTGCCCCTTTTTGGCCTCTTCCGGTGAGAGATGGAACCAATGGGAATTCAACATTTTGGTGCTGATCGGCCCGGGGGCAATGGCATTGACCTGGATATTAAAAGGGGCCAATTCCAGGGCAAAGGCCTTGGTGATCATGCGGACACCGGCCTTGGATATACTGTAGACGCTTACCCCCCGTTCCGGGATGAAACCATCGATGGAAGCGAGATTGATAATTTTACCCCCCCCTTGCTTCTTCATGATTTTGGCTACCGCCTGGCTGGTGAAATAAAGACCTTTCATGTTCAAGTTCATAATGGTATCCCAGAGACGTTCATCGGTTTCCAGCACACTGCCCATGGCCGGACTGGCACCGGCATTATTGACCAGGATATCGATTTTTCCGAACTTACTCATTACGGTGTCGACCATTTTATTGATTTCTTCCATCTTGCCCAGATGGGCTTGGATAGGAATGGCTTCTCCTCCAAAGGACTTGATTTCTGAAGCGGTTTCTTCCAGGTCGTTTATTTTACGGCTGGTCACGGCCACTTTCGCACCGGCCTTGGCAAAACCCAGTGCAATGGCTTTGCCTATACCCCGGCTGCCGCCGGTCACAACCGCTGTTTTGCCCTTTAATGAAAACTTGGATAGATCAAACATGATTAAACCTCCAAATATTTATTAAGATCCTAATAGGATTCTATGTCCTGAGAGGAAATTATCAAGAAAAAAATTCAGGTTCCTTCTCAAAATCGGTCCTCTTATTCTCCTTGACCCCTATTTGCTTCTTATCTTATACTCCTTTCATAAAATAATAAATTCAATCATAGGGGGGATAAATAATGGATTTTTCCTTAAACGGTAAAGTAATCCTTATCACCGGAGCCAGCCGGGGAATCGGCCGGACTGCGGCTATTGGGATGGCCCAGGCCGGCGCGGACATAGCCATCGCCAGCCGAAAACTTCCCGATTTGGAAAAGGCGGCGGATGAGATCAGGAAAACAGGAAGAAAATGCCTTCCGGTGGCGGCCCATGTGGGGAGGCAGGAGGACCGAGATAATCTGGTTAAACGGGTTGTGGAGGAGTTTGGGAAGATCGATATCCTGGTGAACAATGCGGCCACCAATCCTACCATGGCCCAGGCCATGGACATAGACGACCGGGCCTGGGATTCGATTATGAACCTGAATCTTAAGGGCCTTTTCTTCTTGAGTCAGGCCGTGGCCAAAGTCATGAAAGAAAAAGGAGGCGGCAAGATCATCAATATTGCTTCCATCGCCGGAATCAGCCCGGATATGCTGCCCATATATTCCATCAGCAAGGCCGGGGTGATCATGGCCACCAAGGTGATGGCCCAACAATGGGCCCAGTATAATATTCGGGCCAATGTGGTCGCTCCGGGTATGGTCAAAACCGGCTTCAGCCAACCCCTCTGGAGTAATCCGGACATCCTGAAGGCGGTAACCGGCCGAAATCCTATGGGCCGGATAGCCGACCCTGAAGAAATGGTGGGGGCCATTATTTACCTGGCTTCGGATGCTTCCAGTTATGTTACCGGGCAGGTTCTGGCGGTTGATGGAGGGAGTACTATTTAGAAATCAGGCATCAGGCAATAGGCTATAGGACTGATTAAATATCTTTCTTTTCTTCTCTTCTATTGCCTGTTGCCCAATCCCGATTTTTTTTAACCATCAAGATGTTTTTATGATTTAGACGGAGAGGATTGTTTTCTTATTTTCCCGGGGAGTAGTTTGCCTTTTTCCGACTTTTCGTCCGGGTCCATGGTGATTCGAAAATTCCAGACCTTTTCTTCCTTTGGGGAAGCAATACCCATAATGATCAGATCGGCTAATTGTTCGGAACAATCAATCAAACTTTCCGGTTTTCCCACAAGGACCCGCCGTATAATGTGGCGTTGACCCGTGGCACGCCGGTTGCGGGGCCGAAGGCCATGCAAGCCAGTGACATCGGTGTCCAATGGCCTGGTTGGCGCTGCCTTGGCGGCGACAACCGGGACATGGCACCGATAGGGGCAACGCCACATTGGCGACGCCGTTAGGCGGCGCCAACCAGATGTTCAATAGTTCCCAGGATAGCTGCCCGGACCAAATAGGGATTGATATCGGCCCTAAATTCGCCGGTTGCCATGCCTTCTTTAATAAGGTGCAGGACGAGCCGGCTTAGATCCTGGACATCCTTATAAGCCGGCATTTCTAAAAATTTCCGATTCTGTTTGAGAATGAGCATAGTCACCGAGGCATAATCGGGATTATTTTCAAAGAACCAGAAATAACGGTGAATAATACATCGGACCTTGTCGGCCGCTCCCCGAAGAAATTCGAGAATTGATTCCAATTCCTCTTTATGTTTACGGGTCGTTTTTCCGGGGATGGAAAAAAGAAGCTCTTCTTTTGAGGAAAAATATTCATAAATAGTAGCATCCGAGATCTTGGCTTCCCGGGCCACATCCGAAATGGTGGCGTCATGAAATCCTTTGTGGGCGAATGTTTTCATGGCAGCCTTGAGGATTTGTTCTTTTCGGATTTCGGATTTGGGTTGAGGGACCATGGCTTTTATCCTTGATATTTATAGGCCGGTTTGTTTTTGAAAAAAAACTTGACAGGGGTTATCTTGATCGAATAAAACGAGAACCCGTACAGATTAGTGGCGATATTTCTCAAATGCTACATTATTTTTCTCTTTTTGTTGAAATAGGGCTTTTAAAAAGTCAAGAAAAAAATAGGTTGGGTAAACTATTAAGAGAAAAAAGAATTGACTTTTCATAACTCGATTTGGTAGTTTGGCAATAAAAAAATAGGGTTCGTGCTGTACGAATGAAATATATTGTCTATCTTACCTTAATTTTGAAAATAGCACCTTCCCCGATTTTTGTGGAGGGTTAACAGAATTTGAAAATAACTGTGATTTCGACCTTTCAGCAGGAGGTAAGGATGCATAAGTCAAAAGACCTCCTTTATCCAAAAGAAAACGACCAACCTAGTTGTATTCCTGCGCATTTATCAAAAACCAATCAACCCAAAAACTTAAAAGGAGAAAAAGCCATGAAAAAGTTTACCTTTGGATGGGGCATGCTGCTGGTAGCCTGCCTTGTTGTAGTGATGTGTTTCCCCGCTTGGGGGCGAACCATCAAAATCGGCGTCATCGGTCCCATGCAGTTTGTGCAAGGCAAGGGGCATTGGAATGGGGCCACTATGGCTGCCGAAGAGATCAATGCCCGGGGCGGGGTGCAGGTCGGCAATGAAAAAATGAAAGTCGAATTGGTCAAGGCCGATTCCAACGAATTTATTAATGTGACGGATGCCACCAACGCCATGGAGCGTTTGATGACCCAGGACAAGGTGGATTTTGTGGTCGGCGGGTTCAGGACCGAAGCTGTTTTGGCCATGCAGGACATCGCCATGGACTATAAAAAGATCTTTATCGGCGTTGGAGCAGCGACCCCTTCGATCTGCGAGCGGGTGGCCAAAGATTATAACCGCTATAAATACTGGTTCCGGCAGACCCCGATGAATTCTAATTATTTAGTCGCTGCTGCTTTTTCCCAGATCGCTTCGGCGGCAGAAGTCATTAAGAGGGAATTGAAAGTCCCGATAAAAGTGGCTATCGTGGCCGAGAAGGCCGTCTGGGTGGAAGGCATGGTTAAGGCAGCCGAGGCCACTCTCCCCAAAATGGGAATGGCAATTGTAGGTGTCTGGCGGCCATCCGATAAGGCCACCGATGTGACGGCAGAGCTTTCGGCCATCCAGAAAAGCGATGCCAACCTGATCTTCACCATTTTCTCGGCCTCGGTTGGGATTACCTTCGCTCGTCAGGCTGGTGAACTTAAGATACCGGCTCTTCAGGTAGGGATCAATGTGGAGGGTCAAAAGGACGGCTTCTGGGAGGCCACCAAGGGTATGGGGAACTACATTATTACACAGAACACTTATATAAAAGGGGTTGACATAACCACGGTGACCAAGTCTTATATTGATCGATATGTAAAGGAATTCGGGGAGGTCCCGACCTATACAGCCGACACCTATGGCGCAATTTTGTATGGTCTAACCCCTTCCATTACTGCAGTTGGGAGTTTGGATGCCGATAAGATCGTCGCCCACCTCGAGAACCGGGAATACTATACAACCGGTGGAAAAATCAAGTGGATGAAGGATGCTCAAGGTAAACCCCTCCATGATGTGACCTGGGGTCCTGGGTACGTGACGGGTATTGCCGGCCAATGGCAGGACGGCAAATTTGTCGGGGTCTGGCCCTATAA
>MGQB01000009.1 GCA_001797675.1 Deltaproteobacteria bacterium RBG_13_43_22
CCCATAGCCACCTCCTTCCTAATAATACAAATTCTTAGAGGTGTCCATTATTTCGGGGGAAGGTCAGTTTGTAATGGAGTATAAAGAGCCAAAATATTAAATCAACATTGCAGGAAGAAACTCTCAAGTTTCCTCGAAAATAGCTTCCACGAACCAAATTCAAATGTTTGCACTTACAAATCCACTAAAGAGCAGCCTCTAAAATTAACTATTACCGATTGAAATTGAGCAAAACGGCGGCGAGAATGAAGTTCACCGGGAGCGATAGCGATCCGGTGGAACGACTGGTTCGGTGCTATCTCTTCTCTATCTTTTCAACAATTATCTTGGCTTCCTCTCTTATCTGACCGTCTGAATCGGTGAGTAATTTCCTAATATTATCCAGCGCCTCCTTTGCCTCGGGACCTTCAATGAAGCCGAGCGTGAGCAGAGCTTCCCAGCGTTTGGATGGATCCTTATCGGAAAGCTGGGTTGACCATCTCGCAATGTAGATCTTGCTCACGCGACCTCGCACACAACGCACGAGATTTTTCCCGTCGGAACTAGACCACGCAGAATACTCATTCTTGAAGCTCTTGCAGTCAACAGAACCTTTTGCTACTGCAACGGGCAAACCTCCCGCTGAACCGATTACTTTCGGGTCCCCGGCGCGAGCGTTGGACCAATACCAATCGCCTTCACCCCATCCAAAGATCGGGTTTCTATGGTCGACACCTTTCCACGATAGGTTGTTGTAAAACACATGAAGCTCGAACTTGGTAGGAAGCCGCCAATCGTTGTACCCACCAGCACGGAGGGCAGCCGCGTAATCTATCGCTTCGGAATGCGTCATAGTAGCCCCACTGTCCATTTTTTGCCAGATCAGGCCAGTAACAGAATCCACCATAGCCCCATCCTTAATCTGCGTAAAGCCAAGTGCGGTAGATGCGGCAGTGTTGCCTTGTGCTTGGGTAAGGAGGAACACACATAGCGTGGCTAGAGTAACGGTGATCGCCATATAACAACATCTCATCCATCCCTTTACGACATACCCCATTTTCTCCTCCTTTTCACCGAACGGCGAGTTGTGCGGTTCGTAATCGGGCTGGCGAGCTTGCTCGCCAAGTCCGAGGACGAATGCGCTCGAACGATTTTGTTCCGGTGCGCGAATCAGCGCACATCGGAACAAATCGGGCGAGGCGCAAAGCGCAACTCGCCGTTCCGGCGTGCGCAGCGCGCCGGAACAACCAATAAAGGTAAATAAATTGTCAAGATAATATTTGTAAGTTATAATAGACTCAATGGTATAAAAAGGTTATCGTGCCCAAGGAGCAGTTTTAAAAAATCGATTTTTCTATAAGTGCATTTAGGAAAAATAAAAAAGATAAAGGATAAAATAGATGAAGAAACTGATTGCAGCAATGATTATTCTGTCCGTTGGAGCCCTAACACAGGCTCAGGAGCCTAAGGATACAACTTCTAAGCTGCCGAAACCTACCGAAGCCCCTATATCTCGTCTTATGCTTATAGACACTCATAGTCATCTTCCCAAAGGGTTAACCTTGGATCAGTTGGTAAAGCTCATGGATGAGAATGGTGTAGCTATGACCGCTTTAATGCCTACTTTCTATGGTGGGAACAAGCCGGATGGCCAGGGAATATCCGATGAGAACCTGGTGCTGGACTTTCACCGAAAACGGCCGGATAGAATCATCCCTTTCATGGGGATGCAACGCCCGGTTCTACTTGATAAAGGACGTTGGGAGCAGCCTGATGCGATGGCAGAGCGTCTTCTCCGATTTACCGAATCCCAACTCAGGACTAGATCCTTCAAGGGTGTTGGGGAATTCATTCTTTGTCACTACCCTTATTCATACCCTTCAGGAGCTCGGGGGGAAACGATAAGGATCCCTGCCGATACCCCCTTAATGAAAAAGTTCCTGGATTTGGCAGCGAAATACAATGTCCCGGTCTCAATCCATTACGAAATAGATGAAGAATCCCTTCCTTCTCTGAAGAAGATGCTGGAGTATGGACGTCGCACTACTGTTATTTTAGCGCACAATGGTGGCAGACCCGACCTTCCAACCCTTCAGACTCTCCTGAACGAGTATCCTAACGTCCTTATCGACTGGGCCGGCATGACCCATTTGGGTGGCTACGGATGGACATCTCCACCGCCACCGCCACGGCCAACAGGAAGAGGCGTCACAGGCGGCACCTGGGTATGGTTTGTCAAGAATCCTATTGAAGATGGCAAAGGACATTTACGCCCTGAGTGGAAGGTGTTTGCCGAACAATATCAAGATAGAATCGTAGGTATAGGCTTTGACGGAGCGCACCCGGAACAGTTCTTCGTTAATACAGAGGGTTACAAAATGGCCCTGGCTGCATTCAGAAGTATGCTGTCCGATCTCTCACCCGGAACTGCGGAGAAAATTGGCTTCAAAAACGCCCAAAGGTTATTCGGAGCAATTGGGGCGAAATAAAATCCACTAAGCGCTGGATTTTGAGTTACCGGATCAAAAGATGGGAATACCTCTTCGTTTACAATAACGACTCTTTTTTTATAAGAATTCCCTTTCCCTGGGAAGAGTGGAGAAGGGGACGTTGTCCAATAAATTCAAAAACGAAACAACTTCCCTAACAAGAAATTTTTCAAACAAAGACAAAAAGCAAATGCTAAGGTCCTATTTTTTTGAATAGCTTAAAAAGTGAATGAAGTGGATAACGTTCCCTTTCCGTGATTATTGCGTTGCAATCCTCACTGGGCAAGGATAAAAAAGGGAACCTTTCTAGTAGAGATACTTTTCATACCACTTAAAAATTTGTTTCCATCCGTCATTGGCCGCTTCTACCCGATAGACCGGATAATCCACCATGAAAAAACCATGGCCGGCATTTTCGTAACTATGGAATTCATAAGTCTTGCCCCATTTTTTAAGCTCCTCCTCGATTTTTAATACCATTTCGGGCGAGGGGTTCTGATCTTCCTTACCAAACAGGCCAAGCAAAGGACATTGCAGGTCCTTGGTATAATCGATCGGGGCGACGGGTTGGCGTTCGGTGATTTGTTCAGGTTTCATGATAACATTACCACCATAACAATCGACTGCGGCGTTGATTCCGGGCACCGTACAGGCAGCCAGGTACACTTGGCGGCCTCCTGAACAATAACCGATGATGCCGACCTTGCCATTGTGATAGGGCAGGGTACGCAGATAGGCCATGGCGCCTTTAACATCACCCATAGTGCGATCATCAGGCATACCGCCTGCTTCCCTGATACTGGCCGCGTTTTTGGCGGGGCTGCCTTTCCTCTCCCGGAAATGGAGGTTGGGTGAGATGGTAACATATCCGTGGTAGGCAAACTTGCAGGCAATTTCTTTCGTTGCCTCGTCCCACCCCGGCATGTGGTGGATGATAACTACCCCCGGATAGGGGCCGCCTCCCATAGGACGGGCCAGGTAGGCATCGATCAGATCATCCTGATGACCATGCAAATTCACTGTTTCAGCTATCATGGATTCGTAAGGCATAATAGGTTCCTCCTTCCTGACATGGCCGTAACATAATTTTTTTTATTGCACTTCCTTTATAGCCGCTTGAATAAATTGATTGTTTTCTAAGGTCAAAACCGTTGTGGATATTACCGTAATCCAGGCACCGATTCATTGTTTATCAGCGGACAGCTTAGGGAGACGCCGCGGCTGTTCGGTTCCGCAGTGAAAACAAGAACGGGCATACCATTCCACCGGACGCTGGCACTGGGGGCACAGCCACCGTTTCTCCTCCGCCTCAAGCCAGGCTGTAACGCCTTCCTCGTTCATCCGGCGCAGGTTGTCGAGGACCTCGGCGTGATGCCGCATTCCGTCTTTATTGAAGGCTGTAATTCTGGAGCAGGGAAAATCGGGACAGTCTGAGCAACGCTCGATTCCCGGCTTGTCGTCGGGACAAATCCTGATGAGGCACTTCTGGCAGTATGGCGTGAGCCGTCCCCCGGCGAGGCAGCCGTCGCACTGCAAATCATCCAGGCTCATCGGCTCAAAGGCTTTCATCGCCTCGACGAGCTGCTCCAGGCGCTCCGCGTTGCCGTCTCGCCTGGCCCGGTAAGTCACACAGGCACCGCAGTAAAGTCCACACACCGCGGCGAGATGTTCTTTCCCCATGACAAATCATCCTTTCTCTTTTTAAAAATCAAATTGTAATATTGATCTGGCCGGGCTGTATTTTTTCCGTCTATGGCTTTCGGGCTGGTCTTTTCTTTGGAGTTATTTAAATGGATTATACCCCGGTTTTTTATAGAGATTGGCTTCGTTATTCAGGATATCGGGCCGATAGACCTTTTCAGGCCACTGACTTGGGTCCACCTCTTCAATGGCCACGGAAACGGATTTCTCTTCGCATTTGGCAATCTCAACAACATCTCTGGTTATGGCCTCGGCCAGTTGGTTTTTCTGGTCTTCGGTTCTTCCGGTATACATTTTTACAATGACATGGGGCATCGTTTGTACCTCAATTCCTTTCCACCTTGAAGTTTGATAATTTGTTTCTAACATGATCTCCATTACGGGTTGCGGGTTACGGGTTTAGAAATCGAAACCCTTTCTTTAAAACTCCTAACTCGCAACAATGAAATCAAGATATACTTTTTTATTCTTTCAGGCTGTGCAAGGGTGATCCCACGGCCTTATGGGCCGTTTCCATCAGGGCCTCGGACAGGGTGGGATGGGCATGGATGGTATGGGCCAGGTCTTCAACCGTGGCCCCCAACCGGATAGCCAAAGTCCCTTCAGCAATGAGGTCTGTGGCATGGGGCCCGACGATGTGGACTCCCAGGATTTTTCCGGTCGGTGAATCGGAAACGATCTTAACCTGACCGACAATCTCACCCGAGGCCTGGGGTTTTCCCAGGGCTCGAAACTGGAAACTATCGGCCCGGACTTCATATCCCCTTTCCCGGGCCTGTGGTTCGGTCAGTCCCACATTGGCCACCTCAGGAAAAGTAAAAATGGCCGAAGGGACCGCTTCATAATTCATGGTTCGGTTATGACCCATAATATTTTCAGCAGCGATGATGCCCTCTGTAGAAGCCGCATGGGCCAGCATGATTTTAGAAGGACCCAGGGCATCGCCGATGGCATAAATGCCCGGGATATTGGTTTCCATCCTTTGATCGGCTTTGATCCAATTGGTTGAATCCAGTTCCACTCCGAGCCCTTCCAATCCCAAGCCCTCGGCATTGGACTCCCTCCCGATGGAAACTAGGACCTTTTCAACTTCCATTTCCAAAGGAGTGCGGTCTTTTTCTTTGACTTCCTTTAGAAAAGGAGAGGGGCCGATGGTCACGTGGACCCGTCTGTTTTGAATCTCGGTCTTCTCTATGGTTTTGTCAAGAATGACCTTGATTTTTCGCTTTTTCATCTCCCGTTGAATGATGGTCGAACAATCGGTATCGATGGAGGGGAGGCCGATCACTCGCGGTAATGCCTCCACCACAGTCACCAAGCTGCCCAGGGCCTTAAAAATGAAAGCAAATTCACAGCCGATCACCCCTCCGCCGATGATTAAAATGGATTCGGGGATTTCCTTTAATATTAAAGCATCACTGCTGGAAAGGATGGTTTGGCCGTCAAAAGTAAAGGCCGGAAAGACCATGGGCTTTGAGCCGGAGGCAATGATGATTTTATCCACCTCGATGTTCTGTTCTTTTTTCTCTCTTCCTTTGACCAAGATATTTTTTGGATCAGCAAGGGACGCCTTTCCCTCCACATATTTAATCTTATAGCTTTCAAAAATTTTCCCGATCCCCTGGGCCAGAGTCCGGATGATCTCGTTTTTTCGGGCCATGATCCGTTCCATGTTGGGCCGGAAACCGCCTTCCAGGTCAATCCCAAATTCTTTGGCCCGGTGAAAGTGCTCAATCATTTCGGCCGTCGCTTTAATCGTTTTCGTAGGGATGCAACCCCAGTTCAGGCAGGTGCCTCCGACGGCCTCCTGTTCGATAACGGTCACCTGGGCACCGAGTTGGGCGGCCCGAATGGCGGCGATATAGCCTCCCGGACCGGCGCCGATGATTCCAATTTTTGTACTCATAAGGCTAATCTCTTTCTATTAATTTTAATCTATTGCTTGAAAAGCCACGGCCCTGGCAAAGAAATCTCGTTTTTTTAGGCTGGTGTCATCCGTGACGGTTCTGAAATCCAGGCAATGGGTAACGCATTTGGTCACACAGGCCGGTTTAAGACCGGCATCCACCCGATCCATGCAGTAATCGCATTTAACTGCTTTACCGGTTTCGGGATTCCACTGAGGTGCCCCCCAGGGACAGGCCGTGATGCAGCATTTACATCCTACGCATAACGTTGAATCCACAAAGACTATTCCGTCGTTGGCCCTTTTCTGCATGGCCCCTGTGGGACAAGCGGCAACACACCAGGGTTTCTCGCAGTGGAAACAGGGCATGAAGACCAATCCCAATCGCGGAAGCCCTCCCGCCATCTTAGGTCCAACCGCCATGATTTGGCAATACCGCGGTCCGACAGGCAGGTTGTTTTTGGTTTTACAATGAACCTCACAGGAATAGCAGGCAATGCATTTTTTAGGGTCATGGGATAGATAATATTGACTCATGGGCTTTCTTCCATCAGATTCTTACACCAATAAATCCGTGAATTCTTCTCTAACTTCCTGTTCAAGGGTCATAGGGGTCTTGTTTATAGGGTTGTCCATCCGTAAACCATGAACTTTTTCCCAGGTCAACACATGAACAATTTATCGAAAGCAGGCCTACCCCCGTGCCGGAAACAGGCTTAGGTGTGGCTCTCTGCATATAATCCAACTTTGCTTTTGGACCTGGTCGGAGCCTCATAATATCCTTTTGGACAACTCTATAAACAAGATCCCCTATGACCAAAATTGCAAATACTTTTGGTTAGTATTTGTCTTTCTTGACCGGACTTACAGTGACCAAGGTGTGATGCAAGGCCGGGCTTCCTCCGACCGGATCGGAGATATTCTCCTGGAGTACGGCATCGCAAGCACCGCGATTCCAGCACCGGGTTTGGGCCGGCACCCGACGCCCGAATCCGTGGAGCATAAAGACCGCTTCCGGATGGATAAAATCAGTCACCAAGGCCATGATCCGTTCCTTTCCTTGACTGGAAGCCACTTCGACCAGGTCACGGTCTTGAATACCCAATCCTTGAGCGGCCTCCGTGTTGATCCAAAGCCGATTTTCCGGGACCAGCTCGTTTAAATAGGGATTGTTTTCCGTTGAAACGTGGGTATGAATCGCACATCGGCCAACGGTTAATCGAAAGAAGCCTTCGGAAGGAGTGAGGACCGGCTCATAGGGTGGAAAAGAGGGAAAGCCATTTTCTTCCAATAAGCTGGAAACCAGCTCGATCTTTCCGGAAGGGGTCTTGAATTCGATCCCCTCTTTTCGATCCCAGAAGATTTCTTTGTCCGAAAAAACGACAAAGCCTTTTTTTTCAAGATCCTCTATCTGCACCCTGGTGTCTTTTAGCTGTATCTCCAGCAATTCTTCAATGGAATGATAAGGGAAGTGTCCCCCTATTCCTAAACGATCGGCCAATCCCTTCAAGATTTCCCACCCTGGTTTACTGTCATACCGGGGCGGCACCGCCTGTTGCCGCAAGAAGATTTGAGGTTTCAAGCCCTGGACTACCTGCACCGGATCGGTTCTCTCCAGATAGGTGGATTCGGGCAGGATCACATCAGCGTTCCAAGCCGTCTCACTGTAATTGACATCGATGGCCACGATGAGGTCCAGTTTTTCGAAGGCTTTTTTAGTCAAGTTCTGATCCGGGATGGAATGGAGCGGTTCAAAGCGGTAACAGAAAAAGGCCTTAATCGGGTAAGGATCTTCCTTCAGGACGGCCATAGGAAACATCTGGGCCACTCCGTTTCCTGTATCAACAATGGGAAATTTTTTATCCCCGGCGCCGTCGAATCGTTCGGTTTGGGATTTGGGAAAATCACCTTTGGCGAATCTCCGGACACCTTTAACCCCGACATCCCTCAATCCTTTTTTGATGAACAAGCCTCCCTTGGCCTCGATACTCCCCATCAGGGCGTTTAAAATGATAATGGAACGTCGGAAATAACATTCATGGATATGATGGGAAGCGCGGTAACCGAAGTGGAAGATGCAGGCCGGTTTGACAGCACCCATCTCTCGAGCCAGGTTGATGATCTCCTGGGCCGGGATCCCAGTTTCCTTTTCGGCCCATCCAGGGGTATAGGGTTCGACAAAAATCCTAAGTTCCTTAAAACCGGAAATCCAGCGGTTTACAAAGTCCCGGTCATAAAGATTTTCTTTTAGGATGACATGCATTAATGCATAATTGAAGGCCAGGTCTGTCCCGGGACGTATCTGAAGATACCGATGGGCCTTGGCAGCGGTGACCGTGACCCTCGGATCGAGATAAGTCATTCTGGCCCCTTTCTCCAAGGCCTCTAACAGTTGATTGACCGGTTTGATCTCCAGGGATTCAAAAATATTCCGGCCGTATAAAACGATATGGCGCGTATTTTTATAATCGAGGCCGATCCGGGTGTCCGGATAGCCGGTCAACGAACGAAAGGCCGTATTCAGAGAGCCTTTACAGAGGCTGTCATGGGTGAAATGATTGGGTGAGCCCAGGGCCTTCATAAATGTCTTGCTCAGATCAGTGATCAAATTGGCTCGCTCTCCCCAGGCCACACTTTGAGGCCCGTATTGTTTGATGATCCCCTTCAGCTTTTGGGCAACGAAGTCAAGGGCCTCTTCCCAGGTGACCGGTTTCCATTGCCCTGAACCCCGGTGACCGATGCGGATCATGGGATAGGGGGGGCGCTCTGAATCGTTTTGCATAGTCAATCCGGCAGAACCCTTGGCACACATAGCCCCTTCAATCCCCGGCACATGGGGATTCCCCTGGAGCCAAACGATCTTTCCATTCTCCACGGTCACTTGGATCGGGCAGCGGATTGTACACATAAAGCAAAGGCTATAGATTTCTTTTTTCATATCCTATCTTCTCGCCTTTTATCAGTAAAAACCATCATAGAAATTGTTAAGGTTTAAGGCAAGAATATTTTTTCTGGCATTCCTATAAAAACAAAAAAGAAAACCGCTTTTAAAAGTTACTGGATGCTGTTATATTTTTTATCAGCTGAGGCTCAGGGGAAGAAAAAATGGAGAACCATTCGGAAAAAGAGGACAGAGGATGATTCACGGGAATGAATTAATAAATAAAGCCGGTGATTATATTAAATTCTGCCTGACCATGTCCTGCGGGCATTGTGTCCCCTGCCGGCTGGGATTACCAAGGATGGTCCAGATATTAACTGCTATTGCCGAGGATCAGTATGAGGGAACCGAATTGGAACGATTGGAAAATCTGATCCATACCCTGTGTTGTGCCTCTTTATGTCCCGTGGGACAAACCAGCCCTCTTCCAATTAAGACCTTATTAGAAATCTTAAAGGACGACAAGAAAGAGACTGGCGCTATCGAGGAAAGGTTGGAGTTGGTCAAATGCCGCTCTTGCGGACGCCCCTTTGCATTCAAGGCCTTTTTGGAGTATTTCCAGTCAAGGGTTGATAAATCTTTGGGAGTTCATTTGGATCGGGATTATTGTCCTGAATGTGTCCGAAAGGTGCGTGCACAAAACATGGCGGGAGAATTTTTTGGTGATTAAGGACCTATTAAGAGTCTTAAAATAGTCTTGAAAGAAAAGTCACGGGATTCCGGGACAAGCCCGGAATGACGAATGACATTTTCCGTCTCTACGTCACCCCGGCGAAAGCCGGGGTCCAAAAATCATGCCTTTTTATCTAAACATAATGTCGATCCAAATATGAAACTGTTAGCAAAAGTAAAAACTATTTCGGTTTATTCAATAGATCGTTGAGGGCTTCTTTTATTGTTGGAAACCGGAAGGAAAAGCCCAGGGACTGCAGTTTCCTGGGCAGGACCCGCTGTCCTTTCAACAGCACATTGCCGAATTCCCCCATAATCAATCTGAGCATAAACCCGGGAACCGGCGGGAGAAGAGTCGGTTTCCTTAAAACCTCCCCAAGAACCCTGGTGAGGTCCCGGTTTTGTACCGGATAAGGGGAAGTGCAGTTCACCGGGCCTGAAAGTCCCTTCTGATTAATAAGGAAAAGCAGGATATCACTCAAGTCCTGTTGATGAATCCAGGAAAACCACTGTTTGCCGCTTCCCAGACGACTGCCCAAACCTTTTTTAAAAAGGGAAACCATTTGATCCAGGGCTCCTCCTTTATCGCCCATAACAATCCCGAATCGGCTTCGGATCACCCGGACCCCCCACTCCTCAGCTCTCCCGGCCTCAGACTCCCAATCCCGGGCCAAAGCCGCCAAAAAATCAGTTCCGGCAGGGGCCTCTTCGTCCAATTCTTCATCCTGGTGAAATCCGTAATATCCGACAGCCGAAGTGCTTATTAAAACCTTTTCCCGGCCTTTATCCAGAGAAAGGGCTTGAACTAAATTCCTGGTGGTCCGGATACGGCTTTCCCGAAGGGCAATCTTATATTCATCGGTCCAGCGTTGGAAGATCGATGCCCCGGCCAGATTAATGAAGATTTCATGGGGGGCCGCCTCATTCTGCCAGGGGCCGGGCCGAGTGGGATCGCCTTCCAGATAAGCGGCCCCCTGGGGCAAGGGACGGCCCGGTTTGATGGACCTGGTCAATAGGGTCACCTGAACCCCCTGGCCGGTTAATTGTTTCGTCAGGTGGGTGCCTACAAAGCCCGTTCCGCCGGTAATGAATACCTTCATGATGGCCTACCTTTGTTTTCCTTCTTGATCTTATTCGAGGTTTATTATACCCCTTTTATTATTAATGGGACAACCCTGAAAAAAAAGTGTGCCGCTTGACAAGGGTGTAGTTTCTTTGATACTTTAACCCCCAAAAAAAGGGAGGAGAGATGGATGAAGTTTGATAATGTTCTGACCCGGATGCTTGGGGTAAAGTACCCCATTATTCAAGGAGCCTTCGGCTGGCCGGGAACCGGCACATCCCAGATAGCCGCACCCGTTTCCGAAGCCGGCGGTCTGGGCATTCTGACCACGATTTGCTACAAGAATCCGGAGGCCTTCGCTGAAGATGTCAAAAGGGCTAAGTCGATGACCGACAAACCCTTTGCGGTTAATTTCACCCTCATGAAAGACACCAAGTTCGACAATGTCTATCATGAAGAATACGTTCGAATTACCATGGCGGAAGGAATACGGACCGTCTTCACCTCGGCTTATGACGGCTCCATTATCGGGCGCCGATTTAAGGAAAGGGGATGCAACTGGATTCACAAGTGTGCGACCATCGAGCACGCCGTATCCATAGCCAAAAAAGGTCCGGATGCGGTAGTGATTGTCGGCCTGGAAGGGACAGGCTACAAAAATCCCAATCAGAACACGACACTGATCAATATGACCATGGGCAGGCGCCTGATTAATGTACCCTTGATCGCCGCCGGAGGAATCGGCGATGCCCGGGGCTTTGTCGCCGCCCTGGCCATGGGTGCAGTGGGCATCTACATGGGGACCGCCTTTATGGCCACAGAGGAATTTAATGTCCCTGATAAGCTCAAGGATAAGATTGTTGGACAGGACATCCTGGATGCCGAGTTCCGCAGGAAGATCTATCAGATGGACCACGGAGGACAGCACTCCCTGGCTGCCGGGGTCGTCACCTCGGTAAAGCCGGTAAAACAATACATCGATGAGATGGTTCAAGAGGCTTCGGAGATCATGTCCGAATTTATGCAGTGGGGAATGCTGGAGGATTTGACGGCTTCGTAAAAAGTCCATCTGCGGTGTTACGCTGCTCCCTTCGTCATTGCGGCGTACTTCAATGTACGCCTCATTCCTCAGGGCTTGCGCGCCTTGCATCTGGGACTTTTTACTGTGCCGTCCCCTTTGATGAGTCTTTACGATTCCATCAGGTTTGATCTTTCCAGAAAAAGGTTGAAAAAATATTTGGCCACGGACCCACACAGACAACTACGGACGTTATGCTTTCCCTTTGTGGACATTCACAAAGGGAAAGCATAATATCACCGGAGTGATGACAGGGTTATCAAATTTTGTTTGCAGTTGTCTGTTTTGTCTTTGTCAAAAAAGATTAATTTGTTTTTTCTTGTAAGAGATCCTTACCCAGGGAAAAAGCCTTTCCCAGAAACCGACCGATGCCGTAATAACCCCGGCTATCCGGGGCCCAGAGAACCGGCTTTATTTTGGTGATGTCCGCCCCTTTCTCACTCAGCACCTCTTCCTCCACCTTGATGTCCAGGATTTCACCGATGAATTGCGTATGCAAACCGATCTTGTAGTGATGGATCACTTTGCACTCCAATACAAAAGGGAATTCCTTGACATAAGGGGCATTTACCAGTTCGCTCTTGATGGGGGTAAGTCCTGTTACCGTAAACTTTTCTTCGTTCTTTCCGGAAGCCATGCCGAAGTAATCGGCTTCTTTGATATAGGACTCGCTGGGCAGACTGATGGTGAAGGCCTTTTGGGCCATAAGATTCCCATAGCTGTAGGTGGCCTCCCGCAGGGCAATGGCCACACACGGCGGTGCGGAACAACAAATACCCCCCCAGGCCGCGGTCATAACGTTGGGTCTGCCTTCCTGGTCATAAGTGCCGACCACAAAGACAGGGGTGGGGTAGACGATGGTTTTGGCGCCGATGGATTTTTTCATGGACTTCCTCCTGATGAATTGAATAAACTTTTGCGGAAGGGATAGCGAAACGGTTTTCGAATTAAACTCTCGTGCCCCGTGGGACATCACGAGGCATGAAGAAGGATTCAGGTGAAAGGCCTAAAAATTAAAACCCTTGAACCCTCGAATCCTGGAATCCTCGAACCCTTTTTTTGTATTATAGCCCCAGGTAGGTCTTGCGGATGATTTCGTCTTCCATTAGCTCTTCGCCCGTCCCTTGGGCGATGATCTTCCCTGAGGAAAGGACATAATTGCGTTTAGTCATCTTAAAGACCGTACTGACTTCCTGTTCGACCAACAGGATGGTTATTCCCAGACGGTTGATCTGGAGGATTTTTTCAAAGACCTCCGCACGAGTCTTGGGGGCCAAACCGGTTGAAGGTTCGTCGATACAAAGGAGTTTGGGGTCGGACATGAAGGCCCGTCCGATGGCCAGCATCTGCTGTTCTCCACCGGAAAGGGTTCCGGAAATTTGTTTGGATCTTTCCTTAAGCACCGGGAATAAATCATAAACCTTACTCAAAGTATCCTGGTTTTTTTTCTTGTCTTTTTGCAGATAGGCCCCGGCCATCAAATTTTCCAGAACGGTCATTTCCCGAAACGGTCTTCTCCGTTCCGGACAAAGCACTAGCCCCATGCGGACGATTTCATGGGCCGGGACATGATCGATCCTCTGGCCATCGAAGGTTACCTTGCCTTCTATATGGATCTCTCCGGCTGTAGAACGGCGCTTGATCTCCCTTTCCCAGGCCACCAGACCGGTAATGGCCCGAAGGCTGGTAGATTTTCCGGCCCCATTTGGCCCCACCAGGCTAACCAACTCTCCGGTATCCACTCCCATACTCAGGTCATTGATAAGTACGGCCTTTTCATAACGGACGTTTAAATGGTCGATTTCTAAGAGCACGGCTACTCCCCTCCTCCTCCACCCAGATAGGCCTCAATGACCTCAGGATTGTTGACCACTTCCTCGGGTGTCCCTTCGGCTAACATGGTCCCGAAATTAAGGACGATGATCCGGTCAACGATCTTCATTAATTGCTGCAGTTTATGTTCAACAATAATCATGGCCGGACCTTCGCTGTGCAGACGGCCGAAGCGTCCACCTTTATGGAGTCTCCGGATCGATTTGGCCATCAGGTCGGTTTCAGCAGGACTCAGGCCCCCAAAAGGCTCATCCAGAAGAAGTAATTCCGGGTCTGTGGCCACGGCCCGGGCCACCTCCAAACGCTTCAGATCGCCTTGTGACAGGGTCGAGGCCTTTTCCAAGGCCATATCCGAGATACCGGCGAATTCCAGGGCATCCATAGCCTTGGCCTCCACCCGTTTGACCCATTCCCCATGTTTCATGGACCGTGGGGACAGACAGGAAACCATGACATTGGCAATAATCGGAAGACGACGGAAAGGCCTCATATTCTGAAAAGTGCAGGACACGCCAAGGTTGACTACATCCCAGGTTTTCATCCCCACCAATTCTTTTCCTTTAAATCGGATACTGCCGGAATCGGGTTTTAGTATACTTGTGAATAACCGCAGCAAGGTAGTTTTGCCCGCCCCATTGGGTCCGATCAGGCCGATGACTTCTTTTTGTTTCATACGAAACCGGATGTCATTTACCGCTTTCAGACCTCCGAAGCTTTTGGACAATCCTTCTACTTCCAGTAATGGTACGGCCATATCAGACTTCCTCACCCTCTTCTCTTAGTTCTCTCCGGGAGACCTTACCCACATCGGTCTTGGGCAGCTCACCGCGAAATTCGATAATTTTGGGAACCTTATAGTGGGCCAGTTTCTGACTGCAAAATTCAATGATTTCTTCTTCCGAGATTTTTCCTCTGGCCTCACTCTCTAAAACGCAATAGGCTTTGATTAAGTTGCCCACCTTGGGGTCCGGAACCCCGACGACACCGGCGGCCTTGATTTGGGGATGTTGAAAGAGGACTTCCTCCACATGTCGGGCGAAGACCGAATACCCTTTATATTTGATCAGATCCCGTTTGCGGTCAAAAAAGTGGAAATACCCCTCTTCGTCCATGCTCACCAGGTCTCCGGTGCGAAGCCAGGTCTCCCCGTCGATTTCCATCATGGTCTCTTGAGTACTGTCCGGCCTTTTCCAATATCCTTGCATTATGTTGGGGCCGGCTAATATCAATTCCCCTACTTCCCCCACAGGCATAAATTCCGTTCCTTCATGTTCGACTATGGCCGCTTTCATATTAGGGATAGGTACACCGAAAGAGCCTCTCTTGGGCCGATCATAAGGAGACCCATGACTGACGGAGGTGGTTTCTGTCATCCCATAGCCTTCTAATATTGTGGTATTGGTCCGTTTCTCCCAGGCCTCGACCGTGGAGTCGTGAAGGGTATCAGCTCCGCAGACGATCATTTTCAGCCGCTTCCAATTGACCCGGTCGGTTTTCTCGTATTCCTTGAGATATTCAAACATGGTGGGCACACCGAAAAAGCCGGAAGCCTGATAGCGCTCCATGGCCTCCAGGATATCTTCAATATCCGGCGTGGTAAACAAGACCAGGGTTGAACCCTGGACCAGACCGGAAAGCATGACCACTACCTGACCGTAAATATGAAAAAAGCCCAGAAAGGCCATGACCACCTCTTTGCCGTCTTCCAGGATAGGCCAAAAGGCCCGGGTTTGTTTCTGGACTGCTACCATATTACGATGGGTGATCATGGCTGCCTTGGGCAGGCCGGTAGTGCCTCCGGTGTAGGGCAAGGCCGCCAGGTCTTCCCGGGGATTAATGCTTACTTTGGGAGGGTTGGGGGGATATTTTTTAAGCATTTCCTGAAAGGAGTAAATCCCGGCCCCTTTAAGAGATTCCACGGAAGGGGCCGCTTTCCCGCTTTTGTCCTCGGTTTTCTTTCCGAACCATTTTTTCATAGCCGGAAGGTATTCTTCAATACTGGTGATGATCACCTGTTCCGGTTGTACCCCGGACTTGGCCAGATTGTCATAGAGTATATTCTGACAGATAGCCATCTTAGCCTCGCTGTCCTGAATCTGATGCTTTACCTCGATACTGGTGTAGACCGGGCTGATCGGGGTAACCTTGGCCCCCAACCGGAGCACCGCAAAATAGGAGATGACATATTGAGGGCAGTTCAGAAGGTATAAGGCCACCGTATCGCCCTTCTTGATTCCCAAATCGGCCAGGGCAGTGGCCAGACGGTCTACCGAATCCTTGATCTCCCGGTAGGTGATTTTCTTGCCGTAAAAAATCAGCGAAGGGCGGTTTCCATATTTTTCAACCGACTGATCGAACAGGTCCATGACCGAGACCTCCGGGACCTCGACCTCGGCCGGCACCTTCTCCGGGTAGTATTTAAGCCAGGGTTTGGACAAATAAGTTTCTTTAGGGTTCATGATAACTTCCTTCTTTCAATTCAATTTGAAAATTGGGTTCGAGGGTTCCAGGGTTTTGATTCCGAGTATTTCACTTGAATCCTGGACCCCTTGAATCCTTCTTTTTATTTCTCAATCTAACTCCGCTGTACAGACCCGGCAGTTTTTTCGGATGGCGACATTTCTGATCTTGCATCTGGGGCATTGTATTTCTATTTTTTCCCTCACCCAGGTGATTAAACCTTCCGGCATGTATAATAAGATCAACAAAACAACGACAGCGAATATCAACATACGATATTCGGGCCAGAATCGGACAAACTCCAACAACGGGTTGAGGATAAAGACCGCCGCAATGGGGCCATAGATGGTTGCTATCCCTCCGAAGATGGCCCAGATAACCACGTTGAAGGACATGGACACCTCCAGGGTGGAAGGTCCGGCAATCCTCATATAGTGGGCATAGAGCCCCCCGGCAATGCCGGCAAAAAAACCGCTCAGACAAAAAGCCAGCAGTTTATAACGGGTGGTATTGATACCCGAGGCCTTCACGGCCAGCTCATCCTCCCGGATGGCATGAAAAATAATACCCGTATTGGAATCGGTTATCTTCCACATGACGAAACACAATACGAGCATGGTAATGATGTGAATATAGTAACCGCCGACCAGAGAATTGGTAAAACGCTGCAATCCGGAAAGGCCCAAATCTCCGCCGGTATAATCGGGCAGGGCATTAATAATACCTATCAAAATGATTGGGAAGGCAAAGGTTGTCAGGGCCAGGTAGATATGCTTTATTCTTAGGCAAGGTATTCCGACAATAAGGCCGGCCAGAATGGCCACCACAGCCCCCAAAGGCACACTGCCCCAGGGTGGGATATGAGCATGGAGGTTCAATAGGGCCGAGGCATAGGCCCCTACACCAAAGAATAAGGCATGGCCAAAATTCATCTGGCCGGTGAAGCCGGAGAGTAGGTCCCAACTGGCAGCCAGGATGGCAAAAATGCTGGTTATAATCATAATGCGGATGATATAAGGATCCTGGGTGATCAGGGGCATGATCAGGAGGAAAAGGACAAAAAGTCCAACGATGGTTCGACTGGGCAGAACCAACACTTCCCCTTTGATGAGAGTAATCAGTTTTCTGAAATAAAATCCAAGAAGACCCATGCCTTTTACCTCTCTTCCTCAAAAGCGATGCCAAAGAGACCTTCCGGACGTATCAGCAGGACCAGGATCATGATCGACAGGGCGACGGGTCCTTTTAGGAAGGCCCCTGCCGGGATTAAAAAAGTCACCAGGGCTTCGGTGAATCCCAGAATATAGGCAGCCACAAAACTCCCTTTGATGCTGCCAAGTCCCCCCAAGACCACCACAGCCATCATCAGGATCAAAGGTTCCGTCCACATATAGGGACTCAGGACGGCCAGAGGTACGATCACCGCCCCGGTAACACCGGCCAGGGCAACCGAGATTCCCAGGGTTATCATGGCCAGCCGGCTCTCGTTCATACCCATCAGGTTGGCCACTTCCCGATCTTCGGCTGTGGAGCGGATAGCCAGACCCAGCCTGGTCTTCATCAGCAGGAACCAAATGACCAGAAGAATCACCAGGACCACCCCGAAAGTCAACAACTGCTGATAAAAGACCTTGTTCCCTCCAATGATAAAGTATCCTTTGATCAGAAAATAGACGCTCAGGTAGTCCCCGGTGAAGATCTGCAGGGTGACCTCTTGAAAGATCAAGGCCAGGGCAATAGTAGCAATCATGACCGCCAATTCGTGTTCACGTATCGGGTCGATCAGAAATTTATAAGCCAGCAATCCCAAGAGGGTGACAGCGACAACAGCGATCAGCATGGACAAGATGACATTTAGGCCAAGCCGGATGGACAGGTAATAGATAATGTACCCGGCCACCATGTAAAAGGCGGTATGGGCGATGTTGACAATACGGGCCACCCCGAAGATCAAGGAAAACCCGATGGCCAGCAGGGCCAGCATACTGCCGGTGATTAGTCCGGTGATTATTATATTCATAAGGCCTCAGATCAAAGATGATTTATTATCTTGTAAAAATAACGGGACTGAAATAGCACCGTTACGGGTTACGGGTTACGGGTTGTCAACTTAAATCCTTAATGTTTTCAACTCGCAACTCGCAACTCGCAACAAAGGTTTTGACAACGTTAACTTCTTTGAATCTAAGAAGGATCTATTATTTTATTGTTAACTACTTCTTCATCCAGGGTGGCAGTTTAATCGGAACCATCCCCGAATAGGTGATTTCCGGGGCATTAGGGGCGGCCTTCCATTTATAGGGCCAGACCCCGACAAATTTGCCGTCCTGCCATTGGCCGGCAATACCCGTCACGTACCCAGGACCCCAGGTC
>MGQB01000010.1 GCA_001797675.1 Deltaproteobacteria bacterium RBG_13_43_22
ACTCCCGGCTAAAAACTTTCCTCTTCTTCATCGGACACTCCTTTCGGCTCTATTGTACCCATTTTTAAGTGTCCGTCAATCTGGGGGAGGTTCATTATGACCCTTTTTTATTAATCGACAGACCGGAATATGATATTAACCCCCGCTCGGTCGAACCAGGCCTTGACTGCTTCCCCTTGTCCTATTTTTGAACTGTCCAGCAGTTGAACAGAAATCCTGTTAATTTCTAACAATGTCTTTTATGAAACACCCTCCTCTATCGAAGCCGGCTAAGGCAGCAGGGTCAGGAACGAGGACTGAAGGGGGTCCTTGGCCAGAAACCGGTCGATCCACTCCTGTCCGCCGGGAGAGGCGGCAATCCGGCCGAAAAGTACAGCGTCATTACTCAACCCCTCTTCGAACCCGTGCTCATATCCGTACTGTATAGCCGCAAGCGTATCCCGGGCCGAGGCCATACGCGCTGCCCGCAAATCCCCGGCCTCGCTTTGCCGGGGTGTTGGGGCGGCCAATATCTCACGGATCTCGGGTCGGGATAAAAGGGCTTTCAGTTCTTCAAGTTGTTTCTCTCCACGTATATCCCAATCCTTGGGCGTTATGAGCCGCTGCCCCTCAATGAACTGGCGGGCGACAATGAAAGCTCGGGTCAGAGCTGTGGCCGAGGGAGCGAATTCATCAACCAGGCCAATCTCCAAAGCCGAAAAGGCATCAATCGGTTCCCCATTGATACATAGCTCGGCTGCCTTGCTCGGGCCGATAAGCCGGGGCAGGCGTTGTAAGCCTCCATATCCGGGAATGATGCCCAGTTTAACCTCCGGCTGTCCCAGGCGGGCGTTCTCGGTGACGATCCGATAGTGGGCACTCATGGCCAGCTCGTTGCCGCCGCCCAGACCGAAGCCGTCAATGAGTGTTATCACGGGAATTGGAAGCTTTTCAAGATCCGAAAAGACGGTGATGTTTTTATGGGCAAAGGCCCCGATGATTTCCGGGCTGCCGCGAAAAGCATTTACATCCGCCCCGGCCACAAAGGACCGCCCGGCCCCGGTAATAATCATAGCCTTCACCGGCCGGTTCGAAATGAATTGATGGTCGGCAACTTCCTGGACTAAATCCTTCAATTGGGAAACCAGTGCATCATTCAAGGCATTCAGTGCTTCGGGTCGGGAAAGGGTCACCAAGGCCACTTCTTTTATCAACCGGATGTCGATCAATCGATTTTGCGCAGGATCGGCTATCATTACCGCTTCACCCCGGAAGGTCGATTCATAATCGGCGATGGTGCGGCCGGGACGATCGGCTTGTACGAGGGCCACGCCTTTGGGCTTTTTCATGACCCCGTCCAACATTTTCTGCTGCAGGCCGGCAATCCCCGCCAGATCGGTTATTTCCAAATCCTCCTGTTCCATCACCAGCGTTCCTGAAGAAAGCAGGCGGATGACATCGGCCGCCTGGGTGGAGCCATACATATGCGATCCGCGGATGGTAAGATCGGATTTGCCCCGGACAACCACAGTGCCGCATGGCAGTACATCGTTTTCGTCAAAGTCTCGGACCACAAAGGTACTGAAGTGCAGGGTGCTCTGATCGGTTCTTTCCACAACCAGATCCGGGTTCTGTCGGGGCCCGAATATGTTCCATAGGGCCTTACCAAGGGCCTGGGCATGTCTCATGTATTCCGGCCCGTAAACGGGATTGGGCTCCCCTTTTTCGGTCAGCGGATCGGGCATGTCTGCAGGCAGCACTAAACCGTCACGATCCAGGATGTGACCGGAAGGGATGCCCATCCGGATCACCAGGGAAATGTCCTTTTTCTCTCTGGTTTGCGAAGCGATGACTGCTACCTGGGCGGACCGCTTCAAGGCAGCCCGGATAAAGTGCCGGGCGTAACGGTCGGCTCCCCAGATCAGAACCCGTCGGCCGGGAGGCAAACCGGCCGCTTCTAAAATGTGTTCGGCCGAACCCCGGCGAAAGAGGATCTGTTTCTGACGCATCCAGACCCAGCGGGCATCCATGACGAAACGGCGGCCTTCATAAAAGAAGGTCTCCTTGTACTCGCCTTTCAGCCCTTTGCCTGTGGCCCCGAAGAAGGCCAGCGTGCCGCCGGGGGCCAGGGCGGAGATGAGCAAAGGGAAATTGGCTCCTCCGGTATGTTCGAATATCTTATCCACCAGACGGCCCTTATTGGCCTCGCGAACGGCTTGTCGAAACGATTCGGTTCTGGTCTCCCATTGTGCCCGGGAGAGGTTTTGGTCGATGACCCCAAAAACCCCCGGATCAAAGGCCCGACGGTCTACAAAAGCATCAGCCAGCCCGCGGGAAATCAAACTGTTGACAAGCACCGGATTGGAACCCACGAGAATCACGCGGGCCCCTTGGGCCTTGGCCAATTGGGCTCCGGCGAAACTGGTTCCCTTCCCGCCGCCCATAATCAGCACAGAATCACCCGGCCGGACTTTCAGACGCTCAATGATGGCTCGATAGGCCGTTCCATAGGTCAGCAGTATAGCGGCTAAGCTTTCAGGAGAATGATTTTGCAAAGGTTCCGGGATGGGGATGGCCCGTACTTCATCGACTACGGCGAATTGGGCATTAAACCCGTCATGGGTTTCATAACCTCGGATGTTCCGGCCGGTCCAGGAGTCCAGAATAACGGCCTGGCCGACCTTGACCCGGGTGACCCCGGAACCGGCATCAACCACGATCCCCAGGGCATCACTTCCGGGGATATGGATGGTAGCCGAATCCCCTCGGCCGAATACCGGGACCGGAAGCCCCAGAGCGGCAAAATTGGTGTTATAATTGGGTCCCGAGGCCAGAATCGCTACCAGAACACGGCCAGCATCATTTTCCCGCAAATAAGGGGTAGGGACCGATTCCATCCGGATCACCTGGCCGGGAGGACCGTAATCGTTTCGGTGAATAGTTAAGGCCTTCATCCTTTCGGGAATGGCTGAACCGAGAACAGGGGGCAGGCCGAGAAGCAAACACGTATCGGAATTATTGGTAAGATTGGTCATAAGATCTCCTTTGATAGTAGAGAGAGTATAAAACAGCGAAAACGTCGGATCAAGGAGAAAAAACGATCGGCCTGTGTCTCTTCACACAGGCCGGCATGGCCACGCTTGCCTAATATGTCATGAAAAGTACTCAGGTTAAAGAACAGTGTCAAGATAACTCTACTTGCGACTCCACCTACAACTATTCTAAAGAGGCAAATCTGAAAATTAACGATGACTGGTTGAAATATACAATCCACCCCACGGTCAGATGAGACAGCTCTTAGGGTATTTCCATAGCTTGTAAGGAAATAAGACCATCCTGATTTTCTTTTAGATGAAGTCCCCGGGAGACGTTACTGTAAAATTCGTATAACAAACCATTTGTTCCCCATTATCGGTGAGATGAGATCATCCCGCCAAAGGCCTGACCAGCCATTCCAAGGCATCGAACTATCAAGAGAAAGGTTGAGGGCGAATAAGGCTTTTCCACCTTGCTTAATAACTATTGTTCTTATATAATTTTTAAAAAAAGATATCCTGAAGGGGGTTATTATGGCTGCAATAAAAAAGATTTTGGTACCCACGGATTTCTCTAAATTTTCGGATAACGCACTAAAACAGGCCGTTGAAATGGCAAAGCAGAATAAGGCGAAGATTTACCTCTTCCATGTCATTAACCCCTTCTATATCAGCCCCAACATCCGGCTATATGCCGGTGATTATTGGCCCGACCCTGCAATTGTTATGGATCTTGAACAAAAAAGCATGCAATATGCACAGGATATGATGCAGAAACAGATCCGCAAAGTGGTCAAATCCAGTGACGTTGGCATCGTCTACGATGTGAGAAAAGGTACCCCCTATCAGGAGATCTTGAAAGAGGAAAAAGACAAGAAAATAGACCTGATTGTTATAGCCACACACGGACAGACAGGCCTTAAGGAATATCTCCTGGGGAGTGTTGCCGATAAAGTCTCAAGAAATGCAAAGTGTTCTGTGTTCCTGGTGAGAGGTAAATAGGGGAATAAAGAGACCGGATACTTTTCCAGCTTTCCGTAGATGTGAGGACATTATCTGGGATCAAATCTTTATAGGCTGTTGCTCGCAACTTTATGGAAAGGAAGCTGGGAGTCTGGGTTGTCTATCTGAATTTCAAGAGCTTTAGGTTTGGGTGGGGGTCTTTGGTAAGTTGGGTATAACCCCAAATGAACAAAAATCTTGTTGATATTAGCCCTGATCCCGACCAGAGCCGTAACTATTTGCTGTCACTAATATTCTACAGTGGCCGTTAAAACTCTCGAGTAGGTATCAACGCTGACATCCTGAAGGGCTGGGACCCGGCCATAGATCATTGAAGTTATAAGACCGTTATTAAAGGAAAGAGTGCTGCCGCCCGAGTTGTCGCTGGGGTAGACCGTTGTACGTACATCATCGGAATAAAGCTCGAAGTTAAGATTATCCGCTTCAACAGCTCCGACCATATGCCTGGTGCCGACGAGATACGTTTTATAGGAAGTATTTTTTACGCATTTAAAAGTCATTTTACCGACAGCATCGAGATTGGTTCCACTCAGTGGATCATAATCACCGAAGGCAACATCGGTTATGCTGGTGATTTCACACGTTGGAATCACGGGGGCCGAGAAATTAATGTTGATGCCCGCGGTTGCGCCCATGGAGACACCGCTCATGGCCAGCGTGCCGAAGGCTATTAAAGCCGCAAAAATGATAAATCTTTTTCCCAGGGGAAATAGCCTCATAATAATTATTTATCGGAATTCCAGGAAAAAACTTTAAAGCCGGGGGGTTAGACCTTCAGGTCTCGCTCCTTGTGATATTTTGGAAAAATAAAGACACCACTCCCTTTCTCCATTTCCGCTTTGAGGTATAGCTATACTTAACTTTGCGAAAACAGTATAAACAATGGTATTTTTTATGAATTAAGTGTAGCTCAGGCAATCACAGAATAATCGTTGTTTATCTTGTCGGCAGATAAAATTTTTTGATAAGACTTTTCTTCTTGATGGTGTGAGTATAAGGGAAGAAAAAAACCGGGGTAAGGAGAAAGACAGGGCGGAATAACAAGGAGCAGGTAGCTTCAATAAAAAAGGGGCGTGAACTTCCATTCACCCCCTCTGGTTTTTGATGATTAACGAAAGGTTACAGAATCGTTACATTGGCTGCGGCTGGTCCTTTTGGGCCCTGCTCAATATCAAAGCTTACCCGCTGGCCTTCTTGCAAGGTTCTAAATCCAGACATACTGATGGCTGAATGGTGGATAAAAACGTCTTTATCCTGACCGTCCACATCAATAAAGCCGAAACCTTTGTTCTCGTTAAACCACTTTACGCTTCCTTCTGCCATAGTCTTATCCCTCCTCCTGAATTATTTCTCAAGTTGGGATACGACATGCCTAAAAAAAAAGCATCGAAGATAAATTCTCCGATGCCTGTGCTCACCGAATTGTTCACCAACTTCGACCGTTAGTTACACCTTACGGAGTCAATAACGGATTTCTTGTGTTTATGTTAAGACCTTTAATCAGATAAGTCAAGCATTCTTTTTTGCAGGACTCTGTTCGTAAAATGTGAATGTCAAACCTGGACATGGGGTCTGCTCTTGACTCTTGCTCAGCAGAAAAACCAGTTTTTTCACTTTTGTTCTTATCTTTCTGTCTTTAATAATCCACCTCTTGGTTCTTTCGATCACACTGCTGACCGAACTGTATTTGTGGAAAAACAAATCTGTCCCCTTTTCTGAAAAATAATTTGTCCATATGAAAGATTTGACCACGATACGAAGCATAAAAGATCACTAAGAGTCAAGAGCAGACCCCATTTTCTCTGAGGATAAGTAGGGATTTATAAGTGGGAAGTCTCTTTATCTTGAAGTTCTCTCTGCCTTCCTATTCTATAGGCATCTATGACAGCAAAT
>MGQB01000011.1 GCA_001797675.1 Deltaproteobacteria bacterium RBG_13_43_22
ATGCTTTTCTCCCATAGCCACCTCCTTCCTAATAATACAAATTCTTAGAGGTGTCCATTATTTCGGGGGAAGGTCAGTTTGAAATCATGCATTTTCGTCGATATCAAAGATTTGTGGAGTACAGGAAGGAGCCCAAAAGTTTCCTCGAAAATCGTCCCCTCACATCCAATTTAACGATGCCACCTACAACTCTTGCTTGGGAGCTGATCTAAGAAATTAAGATTATAGATTGAACTCCACAATCAGCCCCACGGTCAGATGGGATAGGTCAAAGAGTATTTCCATGGTTTGTGAGGAAATCAGTACCTCCTGGTTTTCTCTTTGACGAAGCCCCTGGGAGATTTTACTATTGTAACCATAATAGCGACCTATTTACTCCCCGTGTTGACATATGAGAGGTCACAGCCAAAAGTCATTCTAATGCATCAAGAGATTTTTCTTGCCGATTGTCCTTGGATTGGTAGATGATCTGGGACTCTTCTGGAAAATAGGCATTTGTCCTTTTTTTGCCAGTCGAATTGAAGTTTCCTGCACCAAAGTGTAGGGAATCTTCAATTCGTTTCTAAAAATATTGAAAGTCTATCTTTGGGAGTAATTCCCAAATTTGAACCCCAACAGAAACAACTCCCAACACCAATGCAATAACAATTCCTATCCAAAGAGGTCTAAAGGCCTTCTTGTTTTTATCGAACTTTCCTTTAAGTTCTTTTTCTATCATCGCGGTAATACGATTCGAAAAACCTGCCAGGATTTCTTTGTTCTGACTTAAAATTTGATCACCTCGTTTCGCCGTTTCGGCAAGCAAGTTATCGGCTTTTTCTTCGAATGATTTAATAGACGCTACAAAACGAAGGTTCGTATTTTCCATTTCCTTTAAGGCATCGACACACTTTGATTCCATTTCCCTTAACCATTTTTCAGTTTCTTTCTTACTGTTTTCAGTTTCTGCTTGAAAAGAAACCAGAGTACCTTTAATTTGTTTTAGCTTTCGGATCAGATCGGTTAACTCCAGACTTTCTTTGTCGAGCTGTTCAAGCCGCCTCCTGACTGTTTCAAGATTCAAGGGAATTTCTTCATTAGCCATAAATTGCCTCACCATTCTGATAATGCTTTTTTTAACTCATTATCCTCAAAAAATTTCTTGGTCATATCCTTCCCTACCTTTTCGGGAAGTTTCGTCCTTGGTTCTAAGGCCAAATTGATCCCTGCAATTGTATTATTAAACATATCCAGGGATTCGGCCTGTTGTTGTTCCAAATCTTTTGCCCGCTTTTTAAGTACGGTCACCTCGGAGTGCAATCGGTCAACTTCCAGAGACAGAGTCTCATTTTCCTGAAGGGTCAGCTCTAACTTTTTCCGCAAGTATTCAATTTTCTCAATGACCTCTCTTCTCCAGCGATCGACGGTTTCTTTTACCGGAGGGGTTTTGGGACCTCCCCCCTCCATAGATTTTTCTTCCAGAATGGGTTGTTCTGTTATGGCAGGAACCCCCTCCTGAGCATTCTCCTCATAGATATCGGTCATGGCTAATCTCCTTTGTTTTAATTAAGACTCCTCTCAGGCCGTGCCAGGTTGGTTTAAAGGTTGTTTTTGATAGAGACTATGATAGATTTTTAGTTGTAAGGAAGTCCCTCTTGGGCTAATAAGCCCATATAAAAGAGATCGTATTTTCTTAAAGGAGTTGCTTTTTGATGGATAGAGTATAAGGCAAGAAAAAGGCAGGATCAATAAGAAAAAAAGCGGAAGGCAAGGTGACAAAGAGGGTCTCCTGAAGGAAAAAGGACTATGCAGGGCTGGACTTTACAAATTGATTACTGTTTGTAATGTAGTATAAGGAGCCAAAGTTTAAAAACACCATTTCAGGAAGGAGCCCAAAAGTTTCCTCGAAAATCGTCTCCTCACATCCAATTTAACGATGCCACCTACAAATCTTGATCGGGGACTGGGGTGAAAGCGGATGATTACGGATTGAAAGTGAGCATAGCGCTCCGTATCACCGGCCCGGAAAGCCTTCAACCACCTTAACGATTCGGGAGCCGCAGTATGTGTGAACCTAAAAGGCGCGAGCTTTCCGGGTCCGCGTGGATGCTGTTTACCAATAATCCTTGGTGATAAAACTTGATCCTTCAGTCTTTGATCTTTATTTTAGAAATCAGCTCCTTTGCATATTCTTCACAGGCTACAGGAAGAGTCATTTTTTCGTTTGAGTACTTCGAATAATCAATTCCCGGATTAAAACATTTTGGTCCGCCCTCTAACCAGTATTCATCAGGATCGTAAGTCTTTGAGTACAAACTGGCGTCTTCCCTTCTTTTATAAATCCCATAATGAAGATGTTGGTTTCCGGAGTTATTGGCCCCGGATAAACCGATTAATTGACCTCTTTTCATCAATTGGCCATTTTTAACAAAAACATTCGTTAAATGTGCGTAATAGGAGCCAATACGTTCACCGTGAGCAAGCGCAACGGAAATTCCACCACTCCACCACTCGTTGGGGAGGGGTTCCTCAAGATAAACAATCTCCCCAGCAGAGTCAGCAATTATGGGTGTACCTTTGTTGATATCAAAATCGATTCCAGGATGACGGCCTTCCCCGTAGGGAACACGGGCACCATATGGATATCCAACATAAAAGGGACCGCAATTTGTACCCACTAAATAACGACCCTGTGATGTACATGAGGACGCCAGTAAAATGCACCATACTAGACAAAATATTAGTTTTTTCATTTTCTTCCCTCCTTTTATTTAATGGTTGTATTCAGCAAAATAAAATAGGAGTTTCAATTGTTTCATCGCTGCGTTACTTTCAATATATTCCTGAGTATGATAAATTTGCACCCTAAAATAAAAACCCCACCTCCTCCTAAGAAATGGAGCTTATTTTTTCCATCGACGCTCCTTGATTAAAGGTTGCCAACAAGAAAACATATTTAAATTACAAAAAAATATTCTACCTTCTAAATGGGAAAAAGTTAAAAAATTTCAAGTCCATTTCGTTGATTACCGTTTGAAGTCTGTCATGGCAGGCCAAAATTCAAAAACAAGAGTTCAGGAAGTTATTAATAATTGTACCCAACCTTGTTTTCTTTTCTGTTTTCTTGTCTAAAAGACCCATTTGATTCAATTCAAGACCAAATTTATTAGGCTCGGCAAAAGCCTGTAATAATAATAGAGTTATGCAGGTGAATTGATTTCTCGGCAAGATTTAGCGAAAAATAGGGGATTCCAATTCTATTCAGTTATGTTTTGCCCTTCCAGCCTTTTTTTATTAAAGTCATTCCTTAGAATCCCTAATCCCCGGTTTAAATAAAAACAAAAAGTGGGCCTGCTTATTTTTTCTCCCCGGGACAGGTTACCGGTTTAATGTCCCAAATCGGTGTCTTATCCAACATATCCAGCCCCTTCACTCGAATGTGGTTTGCTTCGATACCAATGACTTCGAGGATGGACATCCCGATCGGGTTTGGCCGGATCGGGGAATGGGTGCTGAAAACACCTTTCTTCTTGTCATGAACGGGAGGCTTGATCCGCATATATTGATCCGAAAATTCAGGGCTTTTGTGAAAATGAAATATGACATAGAGTCGATCTCCGGGTTTGATATCCCTCAGTCCTTCATGGTAGGCCTCATCGATCACCAAAGTTCCTTCTACCTCCGAAACCTGCCAACTCCGGGGAATCTCCTTGGCTTCTGTGGACACATAACCTATAGCTTTCATTTCGACGCCCATTTTTTTCATTCTCTTCCCTTTAATCCTTTTCCAGGTCTTTCCTGAGTTCCTCTTTTTTTATCTTCCCTGTGGCGGTTAAAGGAAATTCTTTTACGATTTTGATAACCGGCACCTTATAGGTAGCCATATTTTTTTTACACCAATCGGTTATCTCGGCGGCTGAGGTCTTTCCTGCATCATCCGGATTCAATTTAATAAAGGCTACGGGAATTTCCCCTTTTTCGGGGTCAGATTTGCCGAGGACCGCACTACCGGCAACCGCCGGATGCCGACCAAGAAGGGTTTCAATCTCGGAAGGGAAGACGCTCATCCCTCTCATCTTGAGCATCTCCTTGCGTCGGCCCAGGAAGTGGAGATACCCTTCCTCATCCAGCATACCGATGTCTCCTGTATAGAGCCAGCCTTCTTTGATCGACTTTTGTGTTTCCTCGGGTTTATTCCAGTAGGCCTTCATCAGGGAGGGCGTTTTAATGACGATTTCACCTTCCTGCCCCAGAGGTACAAGGTCGCCGGTATCAAAACCAACGATCTTAAAAAAGGTGCCGGGCATGGGCAGACCGCAGAATACCGGTTTTGATTTGAGATCCCTGTCATTGGTTTGCATCCCGTTGGTAAAGGTATCAACCGTATGGGTCTCGGTCATCCCGTAAGAGGATTCTTTTAAAATACTTCCGGTTAATTCCTTCCAGCGCCGACGGTATTCGGGGGTCAATTTTTTAATAAAAGAAGAGCATCCAGCCGTTTTAATCGATTTAAGATTATATTTTCCCGGATCTGGATATTCCATGATTTCCAAATAATTGTCGACCACCCCGCTCATGGCCGTTACCTGGTATCGGTCTATGGCTGTTAAGGCGGCCTCAACATCCCACCGGGCCAGTTGGACCAGGGTTGTTCCGGAAAAGATCGGGGCAATAACGCCTCCAATTTCTCCGGCGATCCAGAAGATCGGAAAGTAACCCAGGCTCACCGGGTTGGCAACCGGTCCTTCTTCCCTGGCCCCGGTGGCGACGGCGCACCCGGCGGTATAGATCATATCTCTCTGTGTATGTTCGCAACCTTTAGGCAGGCCTGTGGTCCCACCGGTATAATTCAGGGCAGCTAAATTATCCAACCCCACATCAACTTTCAGATAGGTTGGGTCCTGTTCGGCCAGGGTGGACATCATATCCATGGCTCCGGGGCAATCGGGTCCCGGATCCAGGAGGGTTGACGGTATGGGAATGGTGGGCTCTTTGGGTAGAAAATCGGAAAAACGGGTGACCATCACCCATTGCAGGCTGGTCTGGTCCTTCACCGACTGAACAATCGGAAACAAATGGTCGAGAGCCACGATGGCCTTGGCCCCGGTATCATTAATTTCATATTGAAATTCGTGTTCCTTGAACATGGGATTGACCGGTACGTGAACGCAGCCCAGTTTTAGAATTCCATAAAAAGCGATGAGGAACTGGGGGCAATTGGGAAGAAAAACAGCCACCCGATCACCCTTTTGAAGGCTGTTTGCATCTAAAAAAGCAGCGAAACGGTTGCTTAGATCGTCCAGGTCCTTAAAGGTCAGCTCCGTTCCATAAAATATCAAACAGGCTTTATCTGGAGTCTGCCTGGCCCACTCCCGCAAGTAGTCGGTTAGGGGGATCTCGCCAAGCGGGTAGATCGGTTTCCTGGGAAGGTGGGCCGGCCAACTTTTCTCCCATAATTGATTCAGATGTTCAAGATACTCTTTCTCTTCCATATTTTCTCACCTCTGTTTCTCATTGAGAGAACTTATTAAGGGTCTCATATTAGTCTTGACATGAAAATGGAGAGCTCGCATTCAACGGGACCGGGGGGTCCTCTTTTTAGGGGTTGTCCAAGGGGTAAATCATCGCCCCATCCCGGCCCAAAAGCTAAGTTCATTACGAGCAGGCCGGGATGCCCCCCGGTCACCCAAGCCCGTTTCAGGCCATGGTGAAGGGCTGCTTTCGGACAAATGTTCCAATTTTGGCCCGGCAAAGAAACTTTGGGCTTGAAGGTGGACAACCCCTAAAAAGAGGACCCCCCCGGTCCCTGGCAGTAAAAATAAGTCTAAATTACTTTGAGACCCTTAATAAATGAAGTAACCGGGTTATCCGGATAATTTTTTAAGCAACCAGGCCATTCTTTGCCCGAGGGTTTTTACCATCTGAATCCCTTCTTCATCTTTTTCCACTTCCCCAATATTTCTGCCGATGCCGATACCCCTCCCGACAATGATTATTTGCCCGGCCAGGAAAAAGTGGTTCAGGGAATCCAAGGTGTGTATGCCGCCGGTCCGACGCAAAGCCGCTACCGAAGCCCCTACCTTATTTTTATAAAGGCCGTTGTTGGCCAAGGACACAAACCCGGCCCGATCAATCAGGGCTTTCATTTCGGCGGTGACATCGGCAAAATAAACCGGAGAGCCCAGGATAATCCCATCGGCATCAATCATCTTTTCGATGCATTCATTGGCAAAGTCGTCTTTAACCGAACAGCGCCGGTCCTTGTTTTCAAAACACTTGTAACAGGCTCTACACCCATGAATCTTTTTACCGGAGAACTGGACCAATTCCGTTTCCAGTCCTTCTTTTTCCAGTTCACGGAAAACGTAGTTAATGAGAATGGCGGTATTGCCATCTTTCCTGGGGCTGCCATTAAAGGCGACAACTTTCATATTTTTTCCTTTCAAGGTTTTGTTTTATAAAATTCGGGAAAAAGAGGGATGGCCAAAGGGCCCTATTCCCAGGCGGCCCGTTCCTCTTCGAAAGGGGCTTTTTGGACTCCGGACTCCCGGTCAAAAACCATTGTTACACGATGTTTGGGTTCATAAGGTTCCCAACCGTTTAACTCTGCATGGTTGGGAACGCCGGTGCGGGCAAAGGCGATCCAGGAATCCATCATTTTATGAGATAACCGGTCCGCCTCAGGACCGGCACCCACAAACCGCTGTTCCATGGGATGGTTGCAAGTGCCGAAGACAAAAGGCATTTCCAGGGCGTGGCAGGAACCCAGTGCCCCGTGCAGAGCTGGAGATTCCCAGGTAAACAGATAGACATAGGCTCGGCCATGACCCTCGGCCAGGTGAAGACAGGGAAGACGGAAACGGCTGTCACTCAACAGGGCATCTTCAATGTTGCGGTTGTCATCAGGCAGTCCGTATCCGGCCCTCGATTTTTTGTAAATTGCGACAATGTCTGCGGCAGCGGTCTTGGTCTCCTTCCTCTTGAGTCCATCAACAAGCTTTTCCAGATCCGCATCGAAAACGGGCTTCAGGTTTTTGTGATCCTTGAACAGCTTCATCTCGTCCCGGTTGTTTCCAGCCATCAGAGAGATATTTCGAGCGCCCCCTTTACGTATAACGTCAACGGGCTGAAGGGGCAAAGTAAATTCATCGATGGTCGACCGGAACCGGAGGTTAAAGTTGGCTTGTAGCCGGTTCAGGACACTGGTCTGGGCCTTTAAAAGATCCTCCGCCGCTACGTCCCGAAGTCTATGGGCCTCCTTGGGGGTTAAGCCGAGTTCGGATAAAAAAATATCGGTCAGATTAGAGGCCTGCTCCGGGTTCAAGGCCATCCCGGTACCACTTTGAGCTATAACCCGATGAAACAAACCCTTAGCCGCTGGCATGGCCATCAAGGTAACCACGGCCGAGGCGCCGGCCGATTCGCCGAAGATGGTCACATTGTCCGGATCTCCACCGAAGGCCTCGATGTTATCCCTGACCCATTTAAGGGCGGCTATCTGGTCCAATTGGCCGCAATTGGCTGAGGCGCCCCATTCCTTTCCCCCGTGATTCCCAAGATAGAGATAACCCAGGACACCCAGACGGTAATTGATGGTTACGACGACTACATCACCGCGCTCAGCCAGAAACCTTCCATTATAGATCGGTGAGTCGCTTGTGCCATGAGTAAATCCACCCCCATGAATCCAAAACATAACCGGTCGTTTTTTCTGGTCGGCCCTCGGAGTATAAATATTCAGGAAGAGACAATCTTCACCCACCGGACCGTCGGCCGCAAACCCGATGATATGGTGGCTGCCCTGGAGTGATGAGGTGCCGAACTTTTTGGCCGATCGGACTTGATTCCACTTATCAGGAGGTTCCGGGGGATGAAACCGTAATTTTCCTACAGGCGGGCGTGCATAGGGGATTCCTAAAAATACCTGACCTCTTACTTCTTGTATCCCCTCAACAGGGCCACCGGTTGTCTCAACTTTCGGTTCCATCCTTATTCCTCATTTTTCTTTTCGAGTTACGAGTTACGGGTTGCGGGTTTAGAAATCGAACCTTTTCTTTGCCATATCGTAACCCGTAACAATAATTATCGCCCGGATAATTCCACATCGGATATTTTATAGGCAGCCGAGTGTCATATCTGACTATAGCCCGTCCCCTTGATATCGATACCCCGGCCTTCGGCCTTCTCGATCCAGCCGAACTCCTTTAGGATAGCCTGACTGTAGGTGACCCGGCCGGTGATCTTATCCAGGGGTTCGGTGGCCAATAAAAGGATGGCCCGGGCCATGATGGTTGGCGGCTCCCCGCGGGGATCGTCGAAACCCGTTACCAATTTATGATACACCGTGCCGGGAGTGGGAACCACTTTGGACGGGGAGAGACAGGTGACGGAAATCCCACATGGATACACTTCTTGGGCCAGCCCTTGGGTAAACCGCTCCAGGGCCGCCTTGGTCGCCCCATACATGGTTCCACCGGTGCCGGAAGTTTTATAGGGTCCCCGTCCCGGTCCGATGGCCGCCCCGGAGGAGACGTTTACGATAGCCCCTTTCCCGCGCTCTACCATGTCCGGCAGAACCTTTTGCGACAACATAAACGGCCCATGGACATTCACCGCAAAGGCCCGGGTCCACCGTTGAACCGGATATTCTTGGATAGGGATGTAATAGTTCAAGGCCGCATTGTTAATCAGAACATCGATAGGACCAAATTCTTTCCGGGCAGCATTCACCAAATTCTCACAACTGCTCTCGGAGGACACATCGGTTTGAACCCCGATAGCCTCTCCTCCGGATTTTCGAATCTCGGAGACCGTTTCATTGATGGATCCACCCAGCTTATGTTCTCCTTCTCCAAGGGTGCGGGCGGCACAAACCACCTTGGCCCCTTCGGCGGCAAAAAGGGTGCTGACCGCTTTTCCAATGCCGCGACTGGCCCCGGTAACGATAGCGACTTTACCATCCAACTTGCCCATAATGACCTCCTTTGTTTAATTCGAAAATAAGAATCCAGAATCCAGGAGTCAGAATTCAGAATAAAAATCTGACTGGCTTAATTCTATTTTTTTTCAATGCTTCGTGGTGCCCCACCCCCACCCTTTTCCTTCCCAATCGGAGGGGAAGGGAAAGGGGATTTTCATGATTCGTTGGTCCCTAAAATAATCGGGTCTGATAGTTTACAAAGACAGGTTACCTGTTTTGATGTTTGGTCATAAACCAGTCAATGAGCTGTCTGGCTATACTGATCTTACCTGGGATTTTGGGCAATTGGTTGAACGGAAACCACTGGGCTTCCAGGATCTCCGTGCCGTCAACACGGATTTGACCACCGGCGTATTGGGCGGTGAAACCGATCATCAGGGAGTCCGGGAAAGGCCAGGGTTGACTTCCGAAATAGCGGATATCCTTTACCTCGATGCCGGTCTCTTCTCTGACCTCCCGTTGAACCGTCTCTTCCAGAGTTTCCCCGGGTTCGGCAAACCCGGCCAGGACACTGTAAAAGCCGTCTCTGAACCGGGGAGAGCGGGCGAGCAGACATTGATCTTCCCATTCCACCAGAACTATTACGGCCGGTGAGATTCGGGGAAAACTCTGAAATCCGCAGTTCGGACATTCTTTGGCCCGTTGGTTGGGAACGGTTTTTAATCCCCCGCCGCACCGCTGGCAAAATTTGGTTTTTTGAGACCAGTCCAGAAGGTGAAGGGCGCGAAAAGAAATAAGCAACCGTTCCCGGTCCAATCGTTCATGCAGGTTACGAATGTCCTGAAAGGACATCCCGGCCGGGGCCGTGGGGGAATCAGGAATGGCGGCGGCATAACAAGGGATTCCTTCCAGAGTTCCCAGATAAATTTCTTCAAGGGATTGAAGTCCGATGGTCTTCGGATCCTGAAGAAGGGGGATGTCCGCTTTCTCCCCCAGATCGAGAACGAGCAACCAATACCTTGAAAAAACAAACCACCAGCCCGGGGTGGTCCGGTCAGCGGGTGGAGCGTCCAAGGGTATAAAGGACCTTTTCATAAAAAGCAGCCCACGGCTTACCCTTCCTTTTTAGGACGATCCAATCCTTTGACGATCTGGGAACGGATCATCCGGGGAAGCATCATGTGATGATGGGGACAGATGGACCTGGGGTTTTGATAGGCACTGCCGGTGAAGGCTTTCAGGTACCCTCGAAGGTCCTCGTAGCGGATTACCTCGTCCACAAAACCCCGCTTGGCGCAATAAATGGGCCGGGACTGATCGTAATACTGCTGGGCCAGGGCATTCATTTTGTCGATTACCGGTTGTAAGGGTTTGCCGTCATCTTTTTCTTTAACCAACCTTCGGGAAAATGAGGCCACGGAAGCCGTCTCACCATGCATGACATAAATCTCGGTCGTCGGCGTGCCCAGGGTAAAGGCATTGTGATTATTGGCCGTGGGCCCGCCCATAATATAATGGGCCGCCGCCGTACCCTTTCGCAAGACCACCAGCATCATGGGCACATCGGTCTGCTCGATGGAATAGATCAGGGACTGGCCCAGTCCCAGGAGTTCGGCTTTCTCGGCAATATCCCCCACGTCAATCCCCGAGGTATCCTGAAACCAGATGATCGGCACCCGGTCCCGTCCGCACTGGGTCACAAATTCGTTCATCTTGATCAGACCCTGGCGGTAAAGTTTTCCACCGATGCCGATATATTCATTTGTGTATTCCGGATAATTGGCCCCAAGGAAACCCTGTCGGTTGCCGATCACCCCCACCAGAAATCCATCAATCTTGACCAGACCGGTATAGACCTCCGGTCCAAAACCAGGGCGAAATTCCAAATGTTCACTGCCGTCCACCAAACGGGCCAGGAAATTATCGAAGTCATAGACCGCCTTTTGGTTAAAAGCGATGATGGAGGATAGATCCGAAAGAGGATATTTGGGCTCGGCAGGGTCCGAGACTCGGAAAAATCGGGGATGATAGGCCGGTATCTCGGCCATATACTCTTTTAACGCCTCCAGGACCTGGGTTTCTTTTTCGAAGACGGCGCGGAAAAAACCGGTGGAATCGTAATGAACCTTGACACTGCCCGGAGGGACCTGTTTGAAATGACGAGTGGCTTCAATGATCTGTTCGGCCCCTTCTTGATCAAAAGTTCCCTTGGGGCTCATACCGCTGACGATTCCCCCGCCTCCGACGGCGATATTGCAATTCTTATGAGCCAGCAGGATGGTGGGGCTGATGCCCTGATAACCCCCGCCGGCCGGGTTGGTTCCATAGATCCCGGCCAGGACCGGGATGCCCAATTTTTCCAATTCGGCATGTCGGAAGAAGGTGGTCCCGTTTCCCCGGCGATCGGCATAGACCTCCTGCTGTTCGGTAAGTTTGACCCCGGAACAATTGACCAGCCAGACCAGGGGGATATGGAGACGTTTGGCCAGATCGGTTACCCGCAGCTGGTTTTCGGCCTGTCCGGCAATCCAGGCCCCGGCCATAACCTTGTTGTCGAACCCGATCAGGACACACCATCGGCCGCTGATACGGGCCAGACCGTCGATAACCCCGGTGGTCCCCTCTTCGTTATCTCTTGGGTTATATAAGGTATGAAGCGGGCAGAAGGTCCCCGGATCAACGAGATATTCAATCCGGTCCCAAACGGTCATTTCACCCCGCTGGCGAATTTTTTCAGCCGGCAGTCCGGCCTGTTTGACCCGTTCGATCTCTGCTTCCACTTCTTTCCATACCGCATCAATCTGGGCCCGGTTCTCAGTCATCTTTTCCATCTGGGCCGGTTTGACGGGTTTGCCTAAATCGTCCATTTTTTCAAAATAAGGTCGCATGAATCGTTCCTCCTATTTTTTAATAATGCAGGATGCACGATTTATGAATCGTCAAGGACGAGAGACGAGGGAAGGAGGACGAAAAACCATGACTTGTCCCTCGTGCATCGTCCTTCTTCCTTCGTATTTCAGTCTTTATGCATCTCACATCCTGCATCTTGTATCCTGTATCATGTATCTTTTCACTCTAATCCAAAATAATATTTTTCGACATGACCATCCGCTGGATCTGGTTACTTCCATCGAAAATCTGGATCGCCTTGGCATCCCGCATCATTCGTTCCACCGGAGATCCTTTCATATACCCGGCTCCTCCGAAGATTTGAACCGCATCGATGGTAACTTTCATGGCCATATCCGAGGCATAGCATTTACACATGGAAACCAGGGTCTCAATGTCGCGAAAGGTGCCTTCCTGGTTATCAATCATGGCCGACGTTCTGAAAATTAACGATTTGGCGGCCTCGATGTCCATTTTCATATCGGCCAGCATAAAACCGACGGCCTGAAAGGAAGCGATCAGCCGCTTGAACTGGGATCGTTTTTTAGCAAAGGCCAGGGCCGCTTCGTAGGCCCCTTCGGCAATACCCAGAGACATGGATGCCGCCCCCCAAACCCGCATGACATTGGCATGACGGGATAAGATCGTCCATCCTTCGCCTTCCTGAAGGAGCAGATTTTCCCCGGGGACGCGGGCATTCTGAAAGATCATCTCCGAGGTTACCGATCCTCCCAGGCCCATCTTCTTCTCTTTTTTCCCGAAAGATAAACCGGGGGTATTTCGAGGAACGATCAGGGCACTGATCCCGCCGGTTCGTTTTCCGGGACCGGTTCGGACAAAGACCAGATAATAATGGGCATGAGGTCCTAAGGTAATAAACGTTTTCGTTCCATTGACCAGGTAACCGTCTCCATCCAGAACCGCCCTGGTTTGAAGGGAACCGGCATCGGAACCATGGTTCGGTTCCGTCAAACAAAAGCCGCACAGTTTGTCGCCCTGGGCCATATCGAAAAAAAACCGTTCCTGTTGTTCTTTGGTTCCCACCTCTCGGATGATCCGGATGACCGCCTGGGTAGGAAAGACCAACAAAGCCGAAGCCGGAGAGGCCTTCGAGATTTCTTCAATGGCCAGGCACAGTGAGGTTGCATCGGCCTCTTGGCCGCCATACTTTATGGGAAGGGAAAGCTTCAAAAGGCCGGCTTTGATAAAGGCCTCATAACTGCTTTGGGGAAATTCCTCCCGGGCGTCAATTTCTTCGGCCTTTGGACTAATCTCAGAGGCCACCAGGGTCCTCACCCTTTCTTGAGTCTCTCTTTGAACCTGGTTGAGATGGAGGAACATCTTTTACCGGCCTGCCTTTCTTTCTGCATTAAAAAATCCGGTTTATAGCGGGTAATAACGAAATAAGAAGACCCTGGTCACTATCATAAAAAATCAGCCTGTTTGTCAATATTTTTTTCCCGATTCTTTTTATTTGACTTGGCCCCGATTCCTTTTCTATGATGGAAAGAAAAAACGGAAAAATGGAGTAATGGAGCAGCAGGGTACTCCAGTATCTCATAGAGAACATGAAAAAAGAAATCTATAAGTCCCTAGAAAGAATCGTCGGCTCGGAACATATCACCGATCGGGACACCGAACGTCAGTGTTATGCTTATGACGCTACCCAGATCCAGGCCTGGCCCGACTGTGTGGTCTTCCCGGGGACCAGTCAAGAAATTTCAGAAATACTGCAATTGGCCAATAAACTCCATTTTCCGGTTGTTCCACGAGGGGCAGGATCGGGTATGAGCGGAGGGTCGGTCCCAATCCAGGGAGGAGTGGTCCTGGTATTATTGCGAATGAATCGGATCAAGGAAATCGATCCGAATAATTTTTTGACCGTCGTTGAACCTGGAGTGATTACCCGGGATTTGCAACTGGCCGTCGAGGCCAAGGGGCTTTTCTATCCTCCGGACCCTTCCTCTTCTCATTTTTCTACCCTGGGGGGAAACCTGGCCGAATGCGCCGGTGGAGGAAGGGCTGTAAAATATGGCGTGACCAGGGATTATGTTTTAGGTCTGGAGGTTGTGCTTCCTTCCGGTGAGATTATAAAAACCGGTGTTCAAACGGCCAAAGGGGTGGTTGGTTACGATCTGACCCGTTTGATGGTCGGTTCCGAAGGGACCCTCGGAATCATCACTAGAATGGTGCTGAAATTGATTCCTTTGCCTGAGGCCAGGCAAACCATTCTGGCTTTTTTCGATCAAATGGCCCTGGCTACCCAGACCGTTGTAGAAATCTTCCGGGCCGGAATACTTCCCTCAATCCTCGAATTTATGGATCATTCGTCGATTGCTTGTGTGGAGGAGTACCTTAAGTTGGGTTTACCCACCCAAGCCCAGGCCCTGCTGTTGATTGAAGTGGACGGCGATCGGGAAGCGGTGGTTCGGCAGGGAGAAACGATTCAGCTCATCTGTCGGCAAATCGGGGCCGGCAGGGTGAAGATGGCTGCTACCCCTCTGGAAGCGGAAGAGCTCTGGAAGGCCCGAAGGGCCATTTCCCCGGCCCTTTTTCGATTGCGGCCCAACAAGATCAATGAAGATGTCGTGGTTCCACGTGATAAGATCCCGGAAGCTATTGAGCGTTTTCAGGAAATCGGCCGCCGATTGGACTTATTGATCGTAGGTTTCGGCCATGCCGGGGATGGGAACATTCATGTCAATGTTATGTTTGACGGGAAAAAAACGGATGAAAAGGAAAGGGCCCAAAAGGCCGTGGTTGAAATATTCAAGACCGTTCTGGAGTTAGGTGGGACTCTTTCCGGGGAACACGGCATCGGATTGACCAAGGCCCCTTTCCTGACTTTGGAATTGGACCCGATATCCCTGAACCTCATGAAAAAGATCAAAGACCTCTTTGATCCCAACCATATCCTGAATCCGGGAAAAATATTTTCATAGCTGAAAGTTCAATGGGATATTTTTATTGCTTGTATTCCTTTGGGCCTTGTACTGACCTAAAGGGGACCTTCTCTTTAAAGAATATTTGATTAAAATAAAAAAATTGGCTATACTCTTCTCCCCATGAAGACCAAAAACCCTTTTGAAATTTTAGGGATCGCTCCGGTGATGGTCCGAACCTTGGAAGGCAAGGAATTATTTTCCCTGGTTAAATCTTCTTACCGGGCTTTGTTGTTGATCTATCACCCCGATCGATCCCCCTTGCATGACCAGGACTTAAAGAGCCAAAGGACAAAAAAAGTTGCCGAACTGAACCTGGCTTTCGAAAAATTGGATCATGAACGGGACCCGGGTTCTATGGAACATTACCGGAAACTGTATGCCCGGAAGGTGGAAGAGGGCTGGAGAAAAACCCTTCGCCAAATGAATCGGCAGATGCAGGAACTTAACACTTCCAACGATAATCTCTCTCAAGGATATCTTCGGCACCTCTTAACCCCCTGTTTTCTTAATTCTCGGGATTCGGCCTCCGGGACCATCGGTGTCTTCAACCTAAAAAATATGCGTTTCGGGCTTCAAGACATTGCCATCAACCACAATGTCCGGTCATTCACCTGGGATCTGGGGACTAATTATAAGGAAATCAAATTCGATGCCGAAGGCTGGATGTTTTATAAACTCCCTTGTCGAAAACGCTTTATCCAGGTCAATTTTATCAAACTTCTGGGAACGGTCAACAAGGACCAGGTGGATTTGATTCCTTTGTTGGATCGGGTGATTCCTCAGGATCTGATGGTTAAGCAGGAAAAATGGAAGAAGGGATACCCGGAAAACTCGAAATGTTTTGATGTCCTGAACAGCTTGTCGGTTGAGGAATTCCGCCGGCACTGCCTACCCTTTTTAAAACCGGACATCGAGGAAGGATCTTTTCTATTCTCCCTCCACCGGAAGGCCGCCCAAGAAAACAGGATCAATCTGGAGGGACTTATCATCCGGAAGTATCCCTCTTAATCCAGAATCCAGAATAATACCTAACTAAATCCTCATGCCCCTATGGGGCACCACGAAGCATGAAAATTATTCTAAGGATTCAAGGGGTCAAGAACCGCGGGGCGGAGTGAAAGGCGTGGAAGTTAAAACCCTTGAACCCTCGAATCCTGGAATCCTCGACCCCTATTAATGTTTTAAAATAGTTTTTGTTCTCGATTCTGACTTCTGACTACTGAATTCTACGGTTTAAAAACCGGGGCTTCTTCATGAAACACCCAGATACGATTGGTCTTTCCGGGAATGGGCTGACCCCGACCATAGATTTTTCTAAAGTTTGGATCTCGGGTCAAGCCCATGGAATGGAAAGCCTGACCTTTCTCATAACGTCCTAAATATTCAAGGGCGATATATTTACCCCCGCGACCATTGTCGTGGACTTCATAATCAATATTCCATTCTTCTTTCCACTGGATGTATTTGGGGCTTAATCCTTCAGGACTGTGATTGTCGATTCCATCGTCCGGATATCGGCCTTCATGGTCCCGGGTAAAGGCCTCCAGGGCTTGTCCGATCAAGCCGGCCCTTTCGATAAACTGTTTAAATTGAGCTTCACGGCCTATCAAGGTCTGGGCCACAGCCAGAATGGCAATGAACAGCATCAAAATCAGGGCGATTCGCCATTCCCAAGGAGACAGGCCAATAAAATACTTATTTTTTTGCATCCGATTTGCTATATTAGCTTTATTATTTATTGGGACATTTGATTGATTGATAAGAATTTCCTTTTTGATGGAAAGAGTATAAGGAAAGAAAAAGGCACGGTCTTTGTTTGATAAGAAGTTTCTTTTTGATGGGTAGAGTATAAAATAAGAAAAAGAGCAAGGCAAGAAGAAAAATAGGGCGGAAGGG
>MGQB01000012.1 GCA_001797675.1 Deltaproteobacteria bacterium RBG_13_43_22
ATGCTCTTTCCCTTACATACCATGAAACCTCTTTTCTCGGTATGCGCGAGGTGCCTTTTATATGATTATCAAATCTCTATCCTTGACTTTTTCTCCATATTCTTGAAGCGTAGAATGGTGACAGGCGCCCAATTGTCGAGATAAAAGATTTGACCCCAGTTTCCGCTACTTGGTCAACGGCGTGCTTTCCATTGATGCCGACAATTTGACTGGCAAGAGGGGTGGGAGGGCGGGAAAAAGGCCAGGAAGGTTTATCCTTAAAAAGAACTCTTTCAGGAGGTTTCATCATGCCAATTTTTATGTTGACGGTTGCCCTGCTCGCGATCATTATCCACGTTGCGCTTATAAAACAACGGTCGGCGAAGAAGATCGTTGAGATCACTTTGTTGTACCTACTTGTCATCTCCGTCGGGGCAGGAGCCTTGATCTCCGGCTTTATGCATGTGTTCAACGGCCCGGCTACGGCTAAAATAATCGGCTGGCAGCCGGGCAGTCCGTTCCAATATGAAGTGGGCGTCGCGGATATGGCCTTTGGTCTGATCGGTGTGCTCTGCATATTCTTCCGCGGGTCTTTCTGGCTCGCCGCCATCATCGCGAACGGCGTCTTCTTGCTCGGCTGTATGATAGGCCACTTCAGGTCCCTGGCCGAAAGCGGAAACCTGGCTGCCTACAATATCGGGCCGAATATCATTATCGCGGACCTGATCCTCCCTCTCTTGCTGATCGGGCTCTACATTGTTTATCAAAAGCTTCGTAATTAAAAGGATTAAAAATATTATTAAAAATATTAAAAATAAAAATAAAGGGGACGGTTTTCTTTAAATTATTAAATTAGCACTTGAACACATGAACATAAGGATGCCTAACAAGTTGCTCCAGCGGATGGCGTAAACGCCGCCGCTAAGTTTGGTTGTAATGCCGTCCTGCAGAAGGGAGGAAAAATGCAGATCCAATATCCTGAGATTGGAATTTGCGGTCTTTCCTGTAGATTATGTCCAACTTATAATGCCAATGCTAAAAGTAAATGCAATGGGTGTAAGAGTGAATATAGAATGGGCGCCGGCTGCCCTTTCATTACTTGCGCATTAAAGAAAAAAGGAATTGAGTTTTGTTGGCAATGTGAAGAAAGTGCTTCATGTAAAAAGTGGAGTAAGCATAGAGAAGTCGGCAAACGGGTTGATTCTTTCAAATGCTATCAAACACTTGAAGACGATATTTTTTTCATTCAAGCGAATGGTATTGATGAATTTCAAAAAAATCAGAAAATGCGAGAGCAGTTGCTGAAAGAAATGCTGCAAAATTACAATGAAGGTCGTTCAAAAAGTTATTATTGTATTGCGGCAACAGTTTTACAAATAGAGGAATTGAATGCCGCATTAATCCAAGCAAAAAAAGACTCTATCAAGTTGGATATTAAAGGTAAGTCCAAAGTACTTCATTCTGTTTTGGATGAAATCGCTGAAAGAAAGCATTATTTGCTTAAATTAAGGAAATAAGCCTGTTTATTATATATTACAAAAATGAGCCTAACATAGGTATTCTCCGGAAATCACTCGCTGCTCTCCCAGAGAATTGGGGACGACCTTAATTAATAAAATAATTTGACTTAATGCCTGCTGCTGTCGATTATGCGGCTCAGCGAAAAGGGAAGACGGTAGAGGAAATGGATTATCACTTGGAAGCTTGACTTGTTTAAATATTTAAGATCGTCCCTTTTTTCCCTTTACAATTATTTGTCAATATTATTTTATAGCTAAATCGATTTTATGGTACATTTCGGGAAACTATTTAATTACATTATTAGCCACCTGACATCGCATGCTTGAGATCCGACCGGTTACCGCTAATGACATTGAGGTCCTCGCGCATCTTCATACCGAAAGCTGGCGCGATGCGTATCGGGGTATCCTGAGCGACCAATACTTGGACGGGGACATCCTGAGAGAGAGACAGGCCCTGTGGCGCTCCCGGCTTCAAGGCCCAGCGCCCGGCCAGTATGGCTTGCTGGCGTTCAGCGGCACGACCCCGGCGGGCTTTGCCTTCGCCTTCCCAGGTGCTCACAAGCGATGGGGTACGCTCCTTGACAATCTCCATGTCCGTCCGGGTCAGCGCGGCGGTGGGGTCGGAACGCAACTCCTCCACGCCGTGACCGGGCATGTCAAGACGGTCCACCCGGGAGAGGGACTGTTCCTGTGGGTGTACGAGTTGAACACGCGCACTCGTGCCTACTACGAGAGCAGATCGAACGCGCGGAGATTGCGGCCCCTGGTGGCGGGACGGTCGCTGAGTGGCTGTATGCGTGGTCAGACATCGAAGTTCTCCACAGGGCCACGCGCGGTTAAACGTTCCTTCGAGCGGGCAATCCCCGGCAAGCCGGGTCTTGCCGCTCATGTCAACCGGTAAGTATTATGATGATAGGTTAACTTTATCGGCATCGTCAAAGAAGGAGGTAATGCGTGAACGAGATACTGATTGGTAAGGGCGAACAAGCTGTTCACTTGCTGGCCAAATACGGCAACCGCCATGGCCTGGTCGCCGGAGCCACCGGTACCGGCAAAACTATTTCTCTATTAGTACTGGCCGAGGGTTTTTCACGTTTGGGCGTTCCGGTATTCATGGCCGACGTAAAGGGCGATGTCGCCGGTTTGGCGATGGCCGGTATCCCCAACGAGAAAATCATCCAGCGTGTGGCCCAAATTGGTATAGAGGGCTACACGAATGAGGCCAATCCGGTCTTATTCTGGGACTTGTTCGGTAAGGCTGGTCATCCGGTACGGACCACGATCAGCGAAATCGGCCCGAGCCTGCTGGGGCGGATCCTGGAGATTAACGACACCCAGGTAGGGATGCTTGAAATCGCCTTTAAATTGGCGGACGACCAGGGTCTGCTGTTGCTGGACCTCGACGACCTGCGCGCCCTGCTTACCTTTGTCGCGGACAATCGCAAGGAAATCTCAACCCGATATGGTCTGGTAAGCACACAGTCCGTGGCTGCTATTCAGCGCGCCCTGTTGACGCTGGAGCGGGAAGGCGGGGAAACCTTATTCGGCGAGCCCGCACTGGATCTTAACGACTTGCTGCGCACCGACCTTAGCGGCCGGGGTATCGTCAACATCCTGGTCGCAGACCAGCTTATTTTGAAACCCCGATTGTACTCGAGCTTTCTCTTGTGGCTGCTATCGGAACTTTTCGAAAACCTGCCCGAGGTGGGCGACCTGGATAGGCCCAAGCTGGTGTTCTTTTTCGATGAGGCCCATCTGCTATTTGACGACGCACCCCCGATGTTGCGCCAGCGTGTGGAACAGGTAGTGCGGATCATACGCTCGAAAGGCGTTGGGGTGTACTTCTGCTCGCAATTCCCTGACGACGTGCCCAACGAGATCCTCGGTCAGCTCGGGAACCGCATCCAGCATGCGCTGCGGGCTTACACGCCTCGTGATCAGAAGGCGGTAAAAACCGCTGCGGAAACCTTTGTTGCCAACCCGAAACTGGACGTAGCTAAGGTCATCTCTCAGCTCGCTGTTGGCGAGGCCCTGGTTTCCACCCTCCAGGATAAAGGGGTGCCGATGCCGGTAGAGCGCACCCTGATTTGTCCGCCGCGTTGCCGGATGGGAGCGATCACACCGGAGGAGCGCGCGGTCGTGAGAGCACGCAGCCCTATAGGCGGCAAGTACGATTCCCTGGTAAACCGAGAGTCGGCCTACGAGATCTTAAACCGGCGGACTCAGGAGAGGGAAGAGGCCAAGTCGAAGTCGGATCGAGCTGAGACAGAGAAGCCGTCCGAACGCGGTGGGATGTTCAGCGATTGGATGTGGGGCACTAAACGCCGGCAGGGTATGGTGGAAACAATGGCCAAACAGGCCGCGCGTACCGTGGGAAGCCAGATCGGCCGTCGGATTTTACGAGGCGTGCTTGGCGGCATATTAGGTGGATCAAGCCGCCGTTAGATCAATCCTTTGAGACCGGCTGTCTGCTCCATCCCATTTCTGAAGCTATAATCGGGATAAACCAATCCAAAGAATCCTGGTGTCGGCCATTAATCCGAAAGAGATAATGGAAAAACTTACCAGGCTTTCGAGCGCGGTGACATCAAGACCCTTATGAAAAAACCATCCGGTCAAAGCGCCCCTCTACCCAGGAAACTAAAAACGGTTTTTTTCCTATCCTTCGGGCTATGGCTGATTTTCTTGGGGTTGTGGACCTATAAAACTTATCACCCACAAGCCAGTCCTAGCGCAGCCGGCCTTGCCCCAAAACAAATTCTTCTCCAGGATTCCGAAGACTGGATGTCCATCTATTTCAACAACCAAAAAATCGGTTATTCCCATACGGTCAAGCAGCGTTCAGCAGAGGGATATGCCATCAATCAGGATCTTTTTTTAAGGCTTATGGTCCTCGGGTTCCCCCGACAGATGCATCTTTCCTCTACCGCCACCCTCACCTCCGATTTTTTATTAAAAGATTTCCATTTTAAAATGGTTTCCGGGTACCTGGATTATTCGATCAACGGCCTCGTTGAAGGATCAAACCTGAAGCTGACCGGGGATCTGATGGGGCAAACCCAAACCCAAAACATACTCTTGAAAGTGCCGCCCCAACTCCCCCTGACCCTGCCTTATCAGGTCTATCGGGCCCAGATGAAACCGGGAGAGAGCGCCTCCTTTTCCCTTTTCGATCCGGTTCTGATGGTCCCTAAACCGGTTACCATCACCGCCGGTGCCACGGAGATTTTGAGCCTTGAGGAGGATGCGCGTCCGGGGCAACGTTTTGAAATGAATTTATTGGGGAACAAGATGACCGTCTGGATCGATTATAAGGGCCGGGTCTTGAAAGAGGAAGGTTTAATGGGATTCCACCTGATCCGCTCCACCCGGGAAAAAGCCAAAAAGATGGATCTAGGATCAGGCCCTGACTTGGCAACCGAGGTATCCATACCGGTTCTAAATCCTCCGGATCCCCAAAAAGTCAAAATAGTTATCCTGAAGCTTTTTCCAACCCTTGAGAATATCCCTAAAACCGAAGGCCGCCAAGGGGTTTTAGGGAACCGGGTGACCATCGAAAAAGAAATCTTATCTTCCGATGATACCTATCTTCTCCCTTATGACCTTGGAGATCAAGGTCGGTATCTAACCGACCACCCTGTGCTGAGCTTGAAGGATCCCCGCCTGCAAGAGGCCTTAAAGGCGGCCCTGGCGAATGAGAAAGAGGCTCAAAAGGCGGCCATTCGTTTAAATACCTGGGTCTTTCAACAAATAAAAAAACGACCCACCCTGTCCATCCCCCGGGCGGTGGAAGTCCTTCAGCAGCGGGAGGGGGATTGCAATGAACACGCCACTTTACTATTGGCCTTGCTTCGGGTCGCCGGGATCCCTTCCCGTATGGCCCTGGGAGTCACCCTGCTGGGGGATCGTTTTTTCTATCATGCCTGGGTGGAGGCCTATCTGGGCCGCAAATGGGTCAGCCTGGACCCGACATTCAACCAGGTCCCTGCCGATGCCACCCATTTGAAGCTGGCTGAAGGACTGGAGGAAGGGGTGGCCTCTCTATTGCCCATCATTGGTAAATTAAAAATTGAGATCGAGTCCGCCTTATGATAACTTGTCAAAAATATGATCCAAATTAAAAACCTGACCAAACAATTCGGTTCTTTAACAGCGGTTAATGATCTTTCTCTGGATGTGGCTCCAGGTGAGATCTTTGGATTTTTAGGACCGAACGGGGCCGGGAAAACAACCACCTTGAAGATCATGGCCGGGGTTCTGGCCCCTACTGCCGGCGATGTGGAACTCTGCGGTTTTTCCGTTCTGACCAATCCTTCTCAGGCCAAGGCTCTGACCGGCTATATCCCCGACCGGCCCTTCTTGTATGATAAACTCACCGGACTGGAATTCCTGCATTTTGTCGGCGGCCTTTATGAATTATTGCCCAAACAGATCGATCCGGAAATTGAGGTCAGGCTTAATCTGTTTGATCTCTGGGACTGGCGCAACGAATTGATCGAAAGTTATTCCCACGGGATGAAACAGCGCCTGATCATCTGCTCGGCTTTGATTCATCATCCCCGAATTTTGATTGTTGATGAACCCATGGTAGGCTTAGACCCCAAAGGGGTCCGGATAGTCAAACGCCTTTTTCAGAAGGAAAGCGCCCAAGGGATGACCATTTTCCTCTCTACCCATACCCTGTCCACGGCCCAGGAGATTTGCGGACGGATCGGGATCATTCAAAAAGGGGCCTTAATCGCCCTGGGTTCCATGGATTCCTTTGCCCAAGAGGCGGACTGGAAGGCCAAAGGTCTGGAAGCCCTTTTCTTGAAACTCACCGGAGATATTGAAGAGGAGTTCCTTGACTGAATCCCTATCCGAAGATATTTGAAATTTCTCTTTTCCGAGTTACGGGTTTTTAGAAACAAGGTTTAAATTTTTAGTTCGCAACCCGTAACCCGAAACCCGCAACGGCGTTTATGTTAGAGATAAATTCTCGGATGAAGTTGTTTAAGAATCTAAAGGATATCTTTTTTCTGCTCCAACCCCGGATTCTGGGATTCAAAAACCGTCTCAAGCGAATACCCGGGACCCGCTGGAAAATTCTGCTCTTTATCTTCATCGGCCTTTCCTTTTGGATCGGGATTTTTTACGCCTTTTTTCGTATCTTAAGCTACTTTCACGGGATACCGGGTTTTGGTGAAGTCCTGTCACAGAAGGTCCTGTCCATGATCCTGCTGACCTTTTTTACCATCCTGATCTACAGCCATTTGATTACCGCCCTTTCCAACTTCTTTCTTTCCAAAGACCTTTCTCTGCTCCATGAAACCCCTGTGCCCAGGCTGACCCTGTTTTCCGCCCGGTACCTGGAAAGCCTGTTTGATGCTTCCTGGATGGTTATCCTGATGGCCTTGCCGATCTTCCTCTGTTATGGGATCATTTTTCAGGCCCCCGCTGGATATTATATAGGCCTGCCGCTGGTTTTTTTACCTTATGTTTTTCTGGCCGGGAGCCTGGGAATTTCGATTACCCTATTATTGACAGCTTTTTTACCGGTCCGCCGGACTCGGGATTTGCTGGTAGTTTTAAGTATCCTGATGGTCACGATGTTGTTTATGATCTTTCGCCTTATGAAGCCCGAACAACTGGTCGATCCCGATCAGCTTTCAACCCTGGTGGAATATCTGGGAAGTCTGACCGCTCAGGAGTCGCCCTATCTCCCCAGTTCCTGGACCAAAGAGGTTTTCTGGTCTCTTCTGAAAGGGAATTATTTCCCGGCCCTGTTACCATTACTGGTGCTTTGGAGCAGTGCCTGGTTTGTTTTTTCCGCCAATCTTCTTCTGGCTGAGCAATATTATTTTTCCTCCTATTCCCGGGCCCAGGAAGGGACCTATAAGGGGATACCAGTTCAAAACAGGCTGGATAAGAGACTTTGGCAGTCCCTGCCATTCTCTCCAGGGATGAAAGGGATGATCCTGAAGGATGTGAAGGCCTTTTATCGGGACAAAACTCAATGGTCCCAGCTTTTTATCTTGCTGGTCCTGATCGTCGTTTATGTCTACAACTTCAGCGTGCTGCCTCTTCATAAGTCCCCTTTGCCAACCTTATATTTAAAAAATTTCCTTTCCTTTCTGAATTTGGGACTGGCTGGTTTTGTCCTGGCTTCGGTGGCCGTGCGGTTTGTTTTTCCCGCAGTCAGCACCGAAGGCTATGCCTTCTGGATAATCCGGAGTTCTCCCGTTTCCTTAGAAAAATTTCTCTGGTACAAATTTGTCTTTTACTTCATCCCCTTGATGGTTCTTTCCGAGGTTTTGATTTATTTTACCAACCGGCAATTACAGGTCTCGTCCAACATGCAATGGATCTCTTCCCTGACCATGATCAGTTTGGATTTTGGTTTGGTGGGCCTGGCCATCGGACTTGGGGCCATGTATCCTCAATACGGGTCGGAAAACCTGGGACAAATGCCCACGGGTTTCGGCGGATTCCTTTATATGATTTTTTCCCTGGCCTTGATCGGAGTGACCATTGGCCTGGAGGCCGGACCGGTGTATCGGCTGTTGATGGCCGAGCTTCGATCAACTTCTTTTACAATCTTTGACCGAGGGTGGATGATCGGGTCTTTCGGAGGGGTTCTGGTCCTTCATCTCTTTACCGGATGGTGGGCCATGAAAAGAGGAATACAGTCTCTTAATCAAACCTTGACCTGACCAGGAAGTGCATTCAAAAGCACGATTCGCTGATTGACTAATTCACTGCAATAGTTTATCATTTTATTTATTTAATGATCGCCTAAGAAGCCGTCACCCCAGCAAAAACCGGGGTCCGGAAAATTATATCTTATTCAAAATATTGGATTCCTTCATTCGACGTCATGACGAAAATGGTCTTTCGGCTGATTTTATTTTTGGTCGTGTAGAAAAGGAGTTTATGTCTTTACGAAGTCTATTCGTCCTGCCTTGTTATATTATCCTTACCATAGGGTTCAGTTTGATTGCCCTGTTTGTCGCCTTTTTTGATTCGAATGGAAACCGTTCGCATCGGATTGCCGTCCTCTGGGCCGATTTAATCTTGATTATCAGCGGTGTTCGGGCCCAATTATTCAACCCGGAAGTCCTTATCCCCGGCCAGTCTTATATCTTCGCCGCCAACCATCGTAGCGCCTACGATATTCCGGTGCTTCTGGCCAAACTGCCGATCCAATTTCGCTGGTGGGCCAAAGAAAGTCTTTTTAAGATCCCTTTATTCGGCTGGGCCATGAAACGAGCCGGTTATTTTCCAATCAATCGTTCCAATCCAAGACAGGCTTACCAAGTCCTCCTTATGGCGGCAAAAAAAGTCAGCGAAGGGACATCGGTGGTCATATTTCCGGAGGGGACCCGGCAGGAGACTGATCACTTGGGAGAGTTCAAAAAAGGGGGGTTTGTCCTGGCTTTAAAATCAAAAAAACCGATTGTCCCGATCGGCATTCAGGGAAGCGCTCACGTTCTTTCTAAAAACGGATTCCGGATAACCCCCGGGACCATAAAGATTGTTTTGGGAAACCCGATCCCCACCAAGGGCTATAGACCGAAGGATGCCGATATCCTGATGCAGAAGGTCAGGGGGGCAATTGAGGAGAATTTAAAACATTGATGCTGGATACTGGATGCTGGATAAAAGATACAAAATATGAGATATCTGTACTTCATGCCAAAAGCCGGATTAAAAGGGGGCATCGGGTATTGGTTTTACCCATATCCAGAATCAAGTATCCAGTATCGGCCAGAATAACATAATCAATCCCTTCAGTAGGATCAAACCAAATGGAAACTCGACTTTTGTTATCTGACCCCCCCTCCCCCCTCTCCATTATCCCTCTTGGAGGCTTGGGGGAAATCGGGCTGAATATGCTCCTGGTTCAATATGAAGAGGATATTTTGGTCATTGATGCCGGGCTGATGTTCCCGGAAGACTATATGCTGGGCATCGATATCGTCATTCCGGATTTCAGCTATTTGTTAAAAAACAAAGAACGCCTCAAGGCCATTGTTCTGACCCATGGTCATGAAGACCATATCGGGGCCTTGCCTTTCCTGCTCAAAGAGATATCGGTCCCGGTTTACGGTTCCCGCTTTACCCTGGAGCTGGTCAAGGAAAAATTGAAAGAGCATCATCTTCTGGGGCAATCCGATCTGAGAGCGGTTTCACCAAAAGAAATTCTGTCCATCGGACCTTTCCGATTGGAATTCATCCGGGTTACCCACAGTATCCCGGATGGCTTGGGCCTGGCTATCCAAACCCCGATGGGCACCTTAATCCATTCGGGGGATTTCAAGATCGATCAGACCCCTTTGGATGGGGTAATCACGGACATCAATACCTTTGCCGCTTACGGAGCAAGAGGGGTATTGGCCTTGATGTCAGATTCCACCAATGTCGAGCGGGAAGGACACACCCTGCCGGAAAAACGAATCAGCGAGACCCTGGACCAGATCATGCGGGAATGTGAGGGCCGGGTGATCGTGGCTGTTTTTGCCTCCAATATCCACCGAATCCAACAGGTGGTGAATTCAGCAGCCCGCTATCAGCGCAAGGTGGCCTTTAATGGAAAAAGCATGGTGATTAACTGCCGGATCGCCCGGGAATTAGGCCTTTTAAATGTTCCTCCGGGGATGGAACTGACCTTGGGGGAAATGCTCCAGCTTCCCGATTCTCAGGTAACTCTTATTACTACCGGCAGTCAGGCCGAACCCATGTCCTCCCTGACCCGGATCGCCCGTGATGACCATAAACAGATCAAGATCAAAAAAGGGGATACGGTTATTCTCTCCTCCCGCTTTATTCCCGGAAACGAAAAAGCGATTGACGGCCTGATTAATAATTTATATCGTTTCGGGGCCGAGGTGATTTACGAAAAAGTATCCGAGATCCATGTTTCCGGTCATGCCAACCAGGAAGAATTGAAATTGATGCTCCACCTGACCCGACCTAAATTTTTTATCCCCATACACGGGGAATACCGTCATCTGGTCAAACATGCCCAATTGGCCCACAAGATCGGCATACCCAAAGAGAACCTGATTCTGGCTGAAGACGGCCAGGTCATCCGTTTTGATGAGGAAGGAGGCCGGATTGAAGGTCAAGTGGAAGTAGGGCGGGTCTTCGTGGATGGAAAAGGCGTAGGCGATGTGGGTAACCTGATATTGAGGGACCGGCGCCACCTTTCCAATGAAGGGCTGGTGGTGGTTCTGGTGGTGTTAAATAACCAGACCGGGGAGCTCCTCTCAGGGCCGGACATCATCTCCAGAGGTTTTATTTCAGAAGAAGAATACCCCCAGTTGATTCAGGAAGCTAAAGAGCGGGTCCTGGAGATCTTGTATCTCAGGCAAAAAGAGGATATAAAGAACTGGGCGGACATCCAGGAAGAAATCCGCAAGACCCTGAGGCGGTTTTTTGATCATTCTCTCGAACGCCGGCCGGTGGTGCTGCCGTTGATAATTCCGATGTAAAGCACAAAGGATGCCTGATGTCGGATTCGAGATTTTAGACCCTAAGGAATCAGGATTTCAGGGGGCCGGGATCTGACATCCGATATGAAGTACCTCCAATCTTAAAATTAAGGTTGCCAATGTCCAAAGAAGAACCCCCTCAAAAATCGATCTATTTTGAAATACTCGGGCTGGCCCTCGGAGCCGTGGGGATTTTAATTCTCCTGGCCCTCCTTTCGCATCACCCCGCCGATCCTTCTTTCAGTTCTCCCCAGACGGGTGATCTGCATATAAATAACTGGGTGGGAAAGATCGGCTCCTATTCCTCGACCTTCCTGTTTGAGTGGCTGGGTCTGGCCTCCTTCTGGCTCAGTTTCATCTTTTTTCAACTGGCCTTCTATTCCTTCCGCAAAGAATCCATTTCCTCGCCTTCCTGGCATGCAACCGGGTATCTTTTATTGATATTTTCTTTTGCCGCTTTGCTTTCCAGGGGAGAGCAGAATTTCCAATTCTTCGGCTGGAATTTTCCCTGGGGAGGAATCCTGGGTTACCTGATCTTCCACCGCATCTCCCTGTTATTGAATCCGCCCGGAACCCATATTTTTTTGATCGTGGTGTTGTTGACCGGATTTATCTTGATCACGAGGGTTTCTTTAGCCCGGGTGGGGGAAAGGGTTCATATCCGGCTTGTGGAGAAAGCGAGCCGATGGCGGGACTCTTATCAAAAGCAAAAGGAACGGAAACGGAAGGCCAAGAATTTACGGGTGGAAAAAGAAATCCAGAAGGAAAAGGAAGCCCATCCGCCCACCATTGTCCAAAGCCCGGTGCTTAAGCCGGCCGCTCCTCTGCCCCGTCCCCAGCCCCAACAGGAGCAATTTGTTTTTATGAAAGATCCGAGGGATTTTGAGCTGCCGCCTCTATCATTACTGGATACCTATGAAAAAAATGATCAGGAGGTTCAACAGCAAAGCCTGCTCATGAATTCCCGGCTCCTGGAGAAAAAACTGAAAGACTTCGGGGTTGAGGGTAAGGTCACCGAGGTTTCCCCCGGACCGGTCATTACCATGTATGAATTTGAACCGGCCCCAGGGGTTAAGATCAGCCGGATTACCGGCTTGGCTGATGACCTGGCTATGGCCATGCGGGCCGTCAGCATCCGGATTGTTGCCCCTCTGCCGGGCAAGCCGGTCATCGGTATCGAAATACCCAACAGCCAGCGGGAAACGGTGGGTCTGAAAGATATCCTCTCCTCCCAGGAATTTTCAGGTCCCAAGTCCAAGTTGACCTTGGCTTTGGGCAAAGATATTCTGGGTTTTCCCGTGGTCACCAATCTGGCCAAGATGCCCCACCTTCTGATCGCAGGAGCCACGGGCACCGGTAAGAGCGTTTGCCTGAACGCCCTGATCAGCAGTATCCTTTTCAAGGCCAGACCGGAGGAAGTCCGATTTTTCTTTATCGACCCCAAGCGAATCGAGCTTTTACCTTATGAAGGGATCCCTCATCTCCTGCACGAGGTGGTCACCGATGCCAAAATGGCCACCCGGGTCCTTCGCTGGGCCATCCGGGAGATGGAAGACCGCTATCAGAAAATGGCCGACAAAGGGGCCCGGAATATTGATACCTATAACCAAAGGCTGTTGAAGGAAAAAAAGGGGGCTTCTGAAAAATACCCCGAAGAATGGCTGCCGTATGTGGTTATCGTCATTGATGAGCTGGCCGACCTGATGCTGGTCTCCTCCCGGGATGTGGAAGAGTACCTGACCCGGCTGGCCCAGATGGCCCGGGCCGCCGGGATTCACCTGCTTCTGGCCACCCAGCGTCCTTCCGTGGATATCCTGACCGGTATCATCAAGGCCAATTTCCCGGCCCGTATTTCTTTCCAGGTCTCCTCCAAAACCGACTCCCGCACCATCCTCGATGCCAATGGGGCCGAGGCCCTTCTGGGTGCTGGCGACATGCTCTTTCTGCCTCCCGGCGTATCCAGGCTCCAGCGCATTCACGGGGCCTTTATCTCGGAAACGGAAATCAAACGATTGACCGACTTTCTGAAAAAGCAGAAACAGCCGGTCTATGATGATACCCTCTTAACCATGGAAGAACCGGAACCTTCGGAAAACGATGACGACATTGATGAAAAATATGAAGCGGCGCTCCAGATCGTCAAAGAAACCCGCCAGGTTTCCATCTCCATGATCCAAAGAAAACTGCGTATCGGCTATAACCGGGCGGCCCGTTTGGTGGAAATCATGGAGCGGGAAGGGATTGTCAGTTCCGGGGAGGGCGGCCGTCCCCGGGAGGTCCTGATCAAGAATTTTTAATTTTTTTAATGAGAAATAAGGAAAGGGCTTTAGACCCGGAGATTTTTATGGAAAATATCTCCAAAAGTCCGGGTGGTGACGACGGCCCCCCAAACTGGCCAAGGGTCAAGAGCTGACTTGACCCCTTTCCTCAACACTGGAAGCATTCCGAATTTCAGGTTTATTGCGGTCCCCGCATCCATCCCCGAAAAAAAAGCCCGGATGATTTAGCGGGCCAGGTTTTCCATGGCCGCTTTTTCCCTGGGATATTTGCTCCCCAAGAAGGCCTTTTTTCTCCTTGACTGAGTATTTTTTGTTTCTTATACTCGTTCCATTAAAAAAATACCTCGGTTTCATGAGTAAAAAAACGAATGAGCTTTCTGAGCAGGGGCTCGCCGAAGTCTTGGTGTGGTGAGCTTCAATTCAAATAAGGAAAGAGGGGAGGTGGTTAAGAACGACAGAGAGCTGACTTTCACACTAAAAGTCTGTATGATCAACCTATAAAACCATTTTATTCTGCTAAGGAGGAGCGAAATGAGAAAGAGTTTACACTTTTTCTTTACCGTATTGATGGTTGTTACTTTTATCTTCACATTCAACTCTCTTGGGTCTGCAGCAACGGTTACAAAACTAAAGGCCGCCAATTACCTCCCAATCACCCACCCCATGTCGCTCCTGACCCGATGGTTTTGCGATGAGGTCAAGAAACGGTCCAACGGCCGGGTGGAGATCACCTATTATGACGGAGGAACGCTTCTTAATCCGGTCAAGATGTACGACGGTGTCCTGACGGGCATCGCAGACTTGGGGTTTTCTCACATTCAATATACACGAGGCCGCTTTCCGGTGACGGAGGTGTTCGATCTGCCTCTCGGTTTCCCGAGCGGTTGGACGGCGACAGCGGTAGCCACGGATTTCTTCAACAAATACAAACCAAGTGATTGGAAAGATATGCATGTGCTGTATCTGACCACTTCAGGACCGATTATCCTTCAGACCACCAGCAAACCAGTTATGAATTTGAGTCAACTGAAGGGCCTCAAGATCAGGGCCGTGGGACAGATGAGTGACATTATCAAGGCCCTGGGAGGTGTACCTGTCCCCCTTCAAATGCCGGATGTTTATGACTCTTTGAGAAGGGGGGTCATCGATGGAGTCGTAGTGGATCTCTCCACGCTCAAATACTGGAAGTTCGCCGAGGTGAACAAGAATGTTACGGCCGATTGGCAGCTCGGAACCGGTATTACCTTCTATTTTGTCATGAATAAGGGGAAGTGGGAGGCCCTGCCCCCTGACATTCAAAAGATCTTCAGCGAGGTGGCCTCCGAAGCCAGAGAGAAGCAGGCGGTCCTGTGGGATAAGATGGATATAGAAGGAAAGGATTTGTTGGTCAGCCAGGGTGGGAAGATGATCTATCTTTCGGACACCGAAGCGGCCGCGTGGGTAAAGGCTGTCGAGCCGATCATCGGAGAGTATAAAAAGAATATGGTCGCCAAAGGATATAAAGAGGCCGAGATTGACGGGTGGATGACCTACATCAAAGAGCGTATCGGCTATTGGCACAAAGAGCAGAAAAAGAGAGGAATCCCTTCTGCCTTTTAATGAGGAAAAATAATGACCCGTCCATTCGATATTCTGCGATTCATCTGTAAACTCCTGAGCTACATCGCAGGCACAGCTCTCACTGTGATGATGTTTCTGACCGTGGCCGATGTCTTTTTAAGAGCCGGAGGCTATCCCTTTGTCGGAACCTATGAAATTGTATCGTTATTACTGGCCGTGGTGATCGGCTTTGGGATCCCTCAAGTTTCTTTAGACAAGGGCCATGTCTTCATGGAATTCCTGCTGGAGAGATTCTCTCAACGGGGCAGGAATATCATGAACACTTTTACCCGCCTGCTGTGCATCCTTTTATTTGCCTGTATAGGATATAATCTCATTTTGGTTGGAGCCAGTTATCAAGCCTCGGGGGAGGTCACCGCCACGATCAAGTTACCTTTCTACCCGGTCGCCTACGGTGTCGCCTTTTGTTGTTTGATCGAATGTTTCGTTTTTATCTACGACATCGTAATAATCTGGAGGGGGCAATATGAGTGAGATCATGACAGGCATTATCGGCCTCACGGTACTGCTCCTGTTTTTTGCGACCGGCATAGAATTGGGCTTTGCCATGGCCTTGGTCGGCTTTGTGGGATTCGGCTATCTGAACGGCTTCCCTTCCGCTATGAGCCTCCTCTCAAGGGATGTCTTTGAGGTCATCACCAATTACGGGTATACCGTCTTTCCGCTTTTCATTTTGATGGGGCAGATCGGTTTTAATGCCGGCATAGCGACCAGACTCTATAATGCGGCCAACAAGTTTATCGGTCATATACCTGGTGGTTTGGCCATGGCCACCGTGATTGGGGCAACCGGTTTTAAGACGATTTGCGGCTCCTCGGCGGCCACCTCGGCCACCTTTGCCGGGGTGGCCATCCCCGAGATGGATCGGTACGGTTACGACAAGAAACTTTCTTCGGGAGTCGTGGCCACCGTCGGGACGCTGGGTGTCATCATCCCACCCAGTGTCACCTTGATTATTTTCGGCATCATAACTGAACAATCCATCGGGCAGCTCTTTCTGGCCGGCATTATTCCTGGTTTGATCATCGCTCTGTTGTTCATCGGGATCATCTATGGATGGGTAAAAATAAATCCGGCCATCGCCCGCACTTCCCAAAAGTCCACCTGGAAAGAGAGAATACGCTCCCTGCCCGAAGTATTCTGGGTTCTGATGGTCTTTCTCTTAGTCATCGGCGGGATCATGCGGGGTTTTTTCACCCCTACGGAAGCCGGAGCGGTCGGCACTTTTGCGGTTCTTTTACTGGCCTCAGTCAAGCGTGATCTGACCTTCAAGAACTATCTCAAGTCCGTCCAAGAAGGACTCCGTACGGCTATCATGATCCTTATGCTCATCGCCGGTTCAACCATACTCGGTCATTTTATTGCCATCACCAACATCCCGCAACAAACGGCGGAATGGATCGTCTCCCTTCCCCTCAACCGCTACCTGATTTTGATTTTGATTTTTTTGGTTTACGAGGTGGGGGGGTCCTTTATTGATGACCTGACTTTTATGATCTTGGCCACCCCTATTTTTTTTCCGGCAGTCCTCAAACTCGGCTTCAATCCGATCTGGTTCGGGATCACACTCGGAGTGGTCCTTATGATCGGCGTTGTGATCCCGCCGGTGGCTATTTGTGTGTTTGTGGTGAAAAATATAACCAAGATTCCCTTGGGTACTATCTATAAAGGGGTGGCCCCTTTCTTGATCGCCCTTGTTTTCATCTGGGGACTGCTGTTTTTAATTCCGCAGATGGCCCTCTGGCTCCCATCACTTTTTTATTGATAAGAGGAAAGTCTTTAAAATTCAAAGCCTTATTCTTATTATATGAGTCCCTGTGATAATTGGCCCTAAGATAAACCGCTCCGAGCAAGACTTTGGTGTCAAACTTTGAATAGTGAATTGCAATTCACTATTCAAAGTTTGACACCTTCTTGGTACAAGAAAAAGGAGTTTAAAGTGGAGTAAGCAGGAATCCATTATATTCCAAATTATATAATTTACTATAGTCATTGACTATAGTAAATTAATATTATATTAAATTAACGAGGTGATTTTGTGGAGGAAATGATACCCATATCCAAGTTTAAGGCAACCTGTTTATCCCTGCTGGATCAAGTAAAAAAAACCGGCCGACCCATCATTGTTACCCAAAAAGGAGAACCAATTGCTCGGGTGGTTTCCTTCCCTGCCCCCCACAAAAAACCATCCTGGTTGGGATCATTTAAATCTACGGGTCAAATTAACGGGGATATTATATCTCCTGTTGTGGAGGAAAAATAACTTCAATGCCGTTTCAAATTTTTCCTAAAAACTTCTTAAAAACTTATTTATGTTTTCTCGCAGGTCTTTTTCTTCTCTCTGGCTGGAACGGGACATCGGCCCAAGCTCAAGAAAATGGAGACCTGAACCTGATCTTAGCTAAGTTAAAAGACCGGTTTGCCGCCTCGAAAACCTTTCAGGCCGATTATGTCCGGGAAATAGTCCCTAAAATCGCCTCCAAACTGCCTCCTTCCGCTCTCCAGGCCGAGGGACAGCTTTTTTTCCTTTTCCCCAATAAGCTCCGGCTGGACCAGAAAAAACCCCGTCCAGAGCAATTGATTTGTAATGGTGATAAGGTCTGGTGGTACCTGCCGGAGGAAAAAACGGTTAACGTTTACCGGTTAAAGGACTATTATCAGCAAATCAAACCGATCATAGATTTCCTCTCCGGGTTAGGGGGATTGGATAAAAATTTTTCAATTCGACAGGATGTCACGATTTCCGAGGAGGCCCCTTTTCACCAGCTTATCCTAAAACCCAAAAACCCCCAGCCGGATTTGCAGCAGGTCATGGTCCGTATTTCCAAAGCAACCTTCCTGCCAATGGAATTTACCTTCGATAACCTAATGGGAGACGGAATCCGGTTTCGTTTAAACCGGCTGCAAACCAAAGTGCTCCTGGCCGCCTCCCGGTTTGAATTCACTCCTCCGGAGGGGACCCGGGTGGTTTCCCAGTCTCTTCCTTCTCCTCCCAGGAAATAGGCATATAGAGGATTTTCAGTTGGCGGTTGGGACCGTCCCGGCGATACCCCAGCAACCCTTTCAGAAAAGAGAACTGGAAGGTCTGTTTCTCTTTCAGATAGGTGAAAAGAAAGCCGACCTCGATCCGGTCCAGGTCTTTTTGTTTCTGGTGATAATACAAACCCCATAGAAACTTGGAAACCTCTTTGCCTTTCCCGTCCTGGTAATATTCATAGATCCGGAAAAGCATCCCGTAATTTCTCTCCAGACCATCCCAATCGGCCGGCATCAGGTCCGGGAAATAAAAATGCTCCATCCCCCTCCCATCCTCGGCATAGTGGAAGAAGGGCCAAAACTTGGTAACCCTTTCCCAGCGGTCTTCTTTTTTAAAATAAACTTGATGGAATTTAATGATGTATAAAAATCGATTCAGGACTTCGTCCCTTTCTTCGTCTTCTTCTTTTTCCTGGATAAAGACAGGCCAGAAGAGGGATATCTTTTCCCGCTGATCCACCTTGCGGTAGGAAAATAATGGCCAGAGCTTAAAGGCCTCGGCATTTTCCCCCCGGGCATATTGAATGATCGGCCAGGGGAAATCCACCTGAAAGTAATGGAAGCGTTTTTCCGTGTAAAAATTAAAAAAAGGCCAGAGAAAAATGGTTTTTTGTTCATTTGGGCTTTGTTCGGAAAGATAAAGGGGGAAAAGATAAAAATAGGTCTTGGGATTATCGGTATCCAGATATCTCTGCTGATACAGACCGATGGGCCAGAGGAAAAAGGTTTTTTGAAAAGCACCCTGACCTTCCTGCTTCTCCTCTCCATAAAACGGCCAAACCCGGAACCCGCGGCGCATTCCACCGGAAGTCAGGGAAAAAATAGGCCAGAGGACATGAAAGGTCTCGGTTTCCCCTTCCCGGACCCTGGTGTAGAGGGGCCAAAGGACAAATTCGATTTCATCCCGGGCAAACCGGTCTCGAAATTGACCGCCAAAAGGGAAAAATCCGCCATAAGGTTCTCCGGCCTTATCTCTTCCCCCAAAAAAAAGAAAAAGGTCCCAATTTTCTTTTTTATCTCCTTCTTCATCTTCCTGGGCAGGCTTAAAGGAGGAATAAAAGGGGATAAAGCGATGGACCGTTCCCCGAGGGGTTTTTTGGTATCGACCAAGGGGGTATAAATATTCCAGCTCTTCGGTCTGTTCTTTCAGGTTTTCACGAAAGGAAAAGAAAGGGCGGAAGGTCCATTCCCGTTCTTCAGGACTCTCCGATTGTGAATAGAACGGTCCGGCTCCATCCAGACGGCGGCTCTGTTTTTCCGGATCGGTCTGAATATGGAAAAAAGGGGCTACGTTTTCCGGCCCCAGATCGGAAGAAATATGAGCACAACCTGAAAGATAGAATGATAAACAAATAATAAAAAATCCGGATATCCACCGGTATCCTACTTTAAACGTTCGTCGTTCGTCGTTCGTCGTTCGTCGACTTTTCCTTTGGCTGTAATTGTCCATTGATCCATCTGATAAAAAAAAAACCTCTTCTGAAAGGGAAATACCGGTCTGGCGGGTTTTTTGATTATTATTGGTCATGGTTTATCCTTCGACGAACGCTGAACGCTTAACGCCGAACGGGTTTCCCTCTATTTAATGATCGTCCCGATAATCGTTCCCAGGATACTTACCGGGACCTGTTCGGAAAGCCCTTCGGTGGCCTTGGTGACGCTTCTTAATGTGTATTTGATCTCTTTGTGTAAGGAATCGTCATTGACCAATTTTCCCAGGGTTCCTTCCCCCTGATTGATTTTTTGTGTCGTCTGATTTAAATTGGCAATGGTTTCCTTGGCCTCTTTGTACAGGGAATCGTCGTTGACCAATTTCCCCAGGGTCCCTTCTCCCGAGTCGATTTTTTCAGCCACTTTTTGCAGGCTGGTCAGGGTCTTTTTGGTTTCATCATAAAAATCCTGATCTTTAATCAGTTTTCCAAGACTCCCCTTTCCTTCATTGATTTGGGTCACCGTATCCTTCAGTCCGGTCATGGTGGTTCGCATATCTTGATAGAGGGTATCATCCCGTATTAATTTTCCCATGGTTCCTTCTCCTCGGGAAAGCCCTACCGCCATGCTCCGGATATCTTCGGTTGTTTTTTTGATGTTGAAAAAAGTTTCCTTGATATTGTTTTTGCCATCTTCGGTGCCGATGACTTCGCTTAAGGTTTTTGTCACCGACCGAATATCATCCATGGCCGGCAGGGCCTTGGCCAGGAGGTGGTCCAATTCGATGGTCGAACGGGTGTAATTAATGACCCCCCCGGCCAAAAGACGGGGGGCCTGTTCGCTGCCCGGAAAAATCTCAATATATTTATCCCCCAAAACGCCCTGTGTTCTGAGAACCGCCTGGGCGTTGGAATAGATAAGGATTTCCTTGCGAATCGTCATGGTGACCTTGGCTTGGTTGCCGGTCAGGCGGATGTCTTTTACCCGGCCCACTTCGATTCCGGCGATCTGGACCGGACTGCTCACAACCAAACCTGAAGCGGATTCAAAGAGGGCTGCGATTTCATAACCTTCCGTTGATTTTAATTTAAATTTTTCTAGCCTCAGGGTCATATATCCGAGAATGATCAAACCGATAAAGACGAAGATGCCGACTTTGACTTCAGTGCTCACTCCCTTTTTTTCCATGATACCTCCTCTTGCTTAAAGCTCAAAGCCGAAAGCTCAAAGCTGAAAGCGAAAAGAATTCTATTTCCTTTCATTTTTGGACGATAAGCCTTATATCTATTTGATTCTAATCCATTCTTGTTAAACTGAATTTTCCGAGTATTGGCCCAATAAAAAATCCTGGACCATTTTGTTGGTCGATTGGCGAAAAACCTCCGGAGTTCCTCCTTCGATGATCTTTCCTTCAAAGAGCATGACAATGTTATGAGCGATCCGGAAAACGCTCTGGATATCATGGCTGATGACCACACAGGTCATCTGGAACCGCTTTTGGGTCTCAATGATTAAGTGATCAATAGCAGCGGTCAAGATCGGGTCCAATCCCGTGGTCGGTTCGTCGAAAAGCATGATGTCCGGATCCAAAGCCATGGCTCGGGCCAAGGCCACTCTTTTACGCATGCCGCCGCTCAATTCCGAAGGCATTTTTTTTTCAATACCCGATAAACCCACCAGGGCCAATTTTTCAGAAACCGCTTTTTCAAGTTCCAGATGGGTCATTTTCTTGTGTTCCCGAATGGGGAAAGCCACATTTTCTCCCACGGACATGGAATCGAATAGCGCCCCCTCCTGAAAGAGCATCCCGAAACGCTTTCGGACCCGGTAGAGATCCCTTTGCTTTAATTGGTTGATTTCTTGATCGTCGATCCAGATCTCGCCGCTGTCCGGCCGGATCAGCCCCATGATGTGTTTAAGCAAAACACTTTTCCCGCCCCCGCTCCGACCGATGATCACGGTCGTCTGTCCGGAGGGGATGGTCAGGCTCAGGTCCCTCAAAACTTGCTGACTTCTAAAGGATTTGTGGATATTGATTAAACGTATCATAAACAATAGTAGTCAGGAGTCAGCATAAAAAAACAAATCCATTCTCCTTCTGAATTCTGGCTCCCGACTCCTGGATTCTATTTTCATATAATCTTAAAATAACAACGAAGTTAACACATAGGTCCCGATCAATATGCAGACCGAGGAGATGACCACCGCTTCGGTGGTGGCCCGGCCCACCCCTTCGGCACCCCCATAGGTATTGTACCCCTTATAACAACCGATCAAGGTCAGGATCAATCCAAAAAAGACCGATTTGACTATTCCCTGGACCAGGTCGGACAGCTCTATCATATTGATCATCTTGTCCATAAACACGCCTGGATTGATCTTTAGGAGGATAACCCCTACAAAATAGCCGCCGATAATCCCCACCAGGATGTTGATAGCCGTGAGTAAAGGCAGCATCAGGACCCCGGCCCAGATCCGGGGGACAACCAGGTATTGAACAGGATTAATAGCCATCATCTGCAGGGCATCGATTTGTTCGGTAACCCGCATGGTCCCTAATTCCGCAGCAATGGCCGAGCCGGCCCGGGCGTTGACCATCAGGGCTGTCATCACCGGTCCCATTTCCCGGGCCAGGGATAAAGCCACAATCCCTCCCATGAGGCTTTCCCCGCCGAATTTTCTGAAGCCGTGATAACTCTGGAGGGCCAGGACCATACCGGAAAAAACTCCGGTCAAGACCACGATAAAAAGAGATTTGACCCCGATAAATTCCATTTGTTTAATCAGATTTCTCAGACGGAAGGGGGGAGTAAATGTCCAGGCCATGCTCTGGAAGAACATAAGCAAAATCCCGCCCAGTTCTGAAAGGAAGGCGAGGGCCCTTCGGCCAACCATGAAAAAGATGCGAGTAATCATCCTGTCCTTGATTTCAGTAAAAGGATAACCATGATTAACCTCTTAACCAGCCTGCCAAGATAAGTCAAGAGAAAATAGAAATATCTCGGTCACAAAAGCACCAAAAGACTGGCGAACCGTTGGTCTGTTTGGTATAATATATTTAAAAGGATAGAGGCATTAAGGAGGAAAAAATGAACGCCGTTATCGTGGTTGATATTCAGGGGGATTTCACCCAACTGATGAATGGGGCTTTGGCCGTGCCGGGAACCGGTTTGGATTATCTGCATAAAATCAACAAGGCGATTGATCAAGTAAAGGGACTGGGGATTCCTGTCTGGGCCTCTCAGGATTGGCATCCCGCCGACCACATCTCCTTCTTCACCAATCATCCCGGGAAAAAGGTTTATGACAAAATCGTCCTGCAGGGCAAAGAACAGATTCTCTGGCCACCCCATTGTGTCCAGGGAACCTCCGAGGCGGATTTATTGATTGAGCCCGCCTTTTTTGAAGTGGTGGTTCAAAAAGGCCGCGACCCCCGATTCGATAGTTACTCCTGTTTCCAGGACGACGGAGGGCAGGAAACGGAATTAAATGGAATCTTGAAGAAACGAATGATTAATAATCTGATCATTTTCGGGATTGCCACCGATTACTGCGTTCACTTCACCGCCCTGGATGGTTTGGCCAGAGGCTACAAAATACTGGTGATAAAATCCCTTTGCCGGGGGGTTGACCCGGAAACCTCGGCCCAGGCCCTGGAGGAGATCCAAAATAAAGGGGCCGTGATTTTAAAGGATCTGGAAGAATTGATAGGTGCTAGGTAGAAAGCCTTAAGCTTAAGATATTTCTCTGAAATTTATATCCCGGATCAAGAACTCTGAGACTGGGACCTTATGCGGATAACGCCTCAATAATTTTTCCGGCAACAGCCCGGATCTTATCCAGGTCCCCGGGTTGAAAGCCATGAGACAAATCCACTCCGTCGTTTTCCCAGCGGGGCACCAGGTGGATATGAAAATGGTCGACAAGCTGCATGGCCACCCGGCCGTTAAGCTGATAAACCAACATGCCGTCCGGTGCGAGTGATGCCTTGATGGCCATTGCCACCTTCTTGGCCGTGTTCATAACCGCTGCGAGGTCTTCCATTCCAATATCAAAAAGAGTTGGAGAATGGGTCTTAGGGATGATCAAACAATGACCATCCGAACGGGGATTGATATCCATAAAGGCCAATGAGCGGGCATCTTCGAAAACTTTTATTCCGGGGAGCTGTCCGGCCACAATTTTACAAAAAATACAATCCATCTCGGTACCTTCGCTTCTGAATTTGGAATTTTGTTGCCAACTTTCCCAAATTCTTACTCCATTTAGATTATTATTTCAATTCCGAATGGGGTTGACAGGTTCTGCCTTTCAGTTTATATATTCTTCAGCGCGCCCATAGCTCAGTGGATAGAGCGCCGGACTACGAATCCGTAGGTCGGGTGTTCGAATCACCCTGGGCGCGCCAAAATATCAAGGGGTTAGCCTGATTCGGCGGACTCCTTTTTTTGTTGGGTGTCCCAATAGATGTTGATCGCTAACTGCTGAAAGCTCCATCTGGAAATCTTTGATTTCCGGATGGACACTAATTAAAAGTGTAACGAAGGCGAACCCCGTAATGGGTTTCATAACCGGTATGCTTTGCACTATCAGCTTCACTTACTCTACCGGACCGTTTTAGGTAGGCTTCCACTGAGGTGGTCTTAGTAATTTTAGCGGCCATCCAGAATTCTGCTTCTGTGAGAGAGTCGCTTAGTCTAAGGCATTTGGTAATTTGTTTTTCGTATTGATCTCTGCCGTTGAAATTGATAAAATCCAGGCGTCGTAATCGAGAGCCCATTTCAAAGCGGCCATAGGCAGCCGATAGGATTAAAGATTCACTTAAACCCAGGCCGTAATAATAGCCGTCCGTCCTTCTTTGAACACCCGGTAACCCAGCGGTGCCGTTCATTTTTTTATAATCATCCAGAGCATAACTGTGAACTGCGGCAAAATCGCCGTACAGGTCTATTCCGGCGTACACTCTCCAGCCTTTATGGTAAATGACCAGGTCCATAGAAGGGCCAAGCAAATGAAAGGTGTGGAGCCAGTCATCGGCATTAGGACGATTTTTGTTTCTAAACTCCAATGCAGAGGACGGACCGACAAAAAAACGGTATCCTTTGGGTTCTCCTTCTTCATCGAGCTCTATTTTTTTTTGGTAGTAGGCTGCCAATACGGCTTTTGTTTCTAAAAGAAAATCATCCATTCCCTTCTCTTTGCTGCGCGAATATTCGATCAGAGCCTTGGTAAATACGGTATCCGGATAGATCGCCTTTACTTGCCCCGGAGAATCGAGAAAGGGGATTTTATTAATTTCGGTATTAATACCCACGGTCATACCAGGGACGGAACCCGGAGCGCTTCGGTTCTTATTGATACCGGCAAAGATTTCGAATTTAGCTTTTCTAGCAGATTCGAAACCAAATTCCGAAGGATTTCTCCGATGCCGAGGAGTCAAATCATTCAACCAATTATTAAAGGAGGTGGCCGGATCAAAAACATTAGCGAGCGCATTGCGAAGAGGGGATCTTTTGGGACCACTCCGGAGATAATCGCCCAATTGATAAAAAACTTCACCCAGTGCGGGTCCGCTTATGGAGGTAACAATTTGATCATTAAGGCTAATCACCTCTCGATATTCACAAAATGTTTCCCACACCGCCGATGCGGCAAAGGTATAAAGGAAGGACTCCATTACGCTAAGACCATTTCCACGGGCAACCAGATAATAGGCCGCGCCTGCCCCGACGTGACCGTTGTTTACGGGAGCGCTGTTATCGTCGAAGCGTAAGGCATCTGAAGTTGATAATTTTTTCTTAAGAGTGGATAAAAAGTTCGAGGGATACATCCAGTCACCCTCATTACGTTTACGGCCTTCAGGGGTATAATATAGGGCAGTCGTCAAACCTAAACCAACTGCAATTTCAATACCGGCACGGAGATAGTATTTTTGGTTTTGATTTTCTTCGGTAAAAATTGGATGGGCTTTTTCAGAGGCTTGGAATTCAAAATAGTTTTTTAATGCCTTGAGAATCGCTTCTTTTTGGTGTTCTTCGGAGAGCGTATTGAATTTCCAATTCCAATTCTTTCTATCCTTGGCTTCGTCCTTAAGGAACCAGTTTTCCAGATCAAAGGAAAACGTAGAATCATCCATCTTTTTATAGGTGATGGCTCCGAAATAACCGCCTTGTTTTTGGGCACTTTGTTGCCAGGCTTTTGCTTCTATCTCATTATTGACTTGATTGCACTCCGATTGATATAGTTTTCCACCAGTCAAACGAATAAGGTCGGTGATGCTGGAACACATTTTGTTCATCCAAGAGGGATCTGCCTGGTTTGGATGAATCACAGCAATAATAATTTTTCGTGTGCCCATATCTTCCGCTGCCTGCAGGGAACCATTACAGGCAAAAAGAAGCGTAAAAAAAAATAGAGTTTTAGGAAAACGATTCATGATTAAAGGGAATAGTCTGTGTTGCAATGTTAGTAACCAGTTGTTTTATTTAAATTAACAAGAAATTACTTTTGGACGAAAGCAATATAAGAAAACCAGTTTTTTATGTCAAGGAAGTATTGGCCACACGATTTGGGATGCAGCGCTGATGATCGAAATTGGAATTCCAGGATATTTTACAACCCCAACAGGAACCTCTTAAGTATCTTTATCCATGATTACGTAATTGCGAAGAACCCCGATTTCTTCGATCTCTACCTCAACCGTATCACCGACCTTCATGGGACCGACCCCTTCCGGGGTCCCGGTGGCAATGATATCCCCCGGCAGCAAGGTCATATGGTGAGAGATATAGCTGACCAATGCCTCAACCTTGAATAAGAGATCCGCAGTGGAAGCGGACTGGCGTACACGGCCGTTGAGACGGGTTTCAATCTTTAAGGCATTCGGGTTTTTGATGTCCATGGCTATGACCGGGCCTATGGGGCAGAAGGTGTCAAAAGACTTTCCCCTGGTCCATTGTCCGTCCGACCGCTGCCAATCCCGGGCAGTGACGTCATTGAGACAGGTGTACCCCAGGATATGATCCGGTGCTTCTTCCGGTTGGATTTTTCGGGTCAACTTTTTGATAACGACCGCCAATTCTCCTTCGTAATGGAGTTCTTCGCTTTTTTCCGGATAAATGATTCCCTCCTCCGGTCCAATAATGGAAGTTGGAGGTTTTAGGAAAAGGAGCGGGGCAGGGGGGGCTGTTTGATCTATCTTCACTTCGGTCACATGCTTGGCATAATTCAATCCTACGGCCACGATTTTGCTGGGCATCAGGGGAGGTAAAACCTTCACTGCTTTTATGGGAAGTGTTTCCTCGGAGATGGTATAGGGACCGGAAGGCCACCCTTCAATCTTCCGGAGATTATCTCCACTGACTATGCCGTAGGCCATTTCCTCCTGCCAAATAAAACGCATTATTCTCATAACGCATTCCTTTCCATCGAGAATCGGTTGGTTCCCGGTAAGGTTCTTTTGCTTTTTTCTTATATATAACCTTGCATACCTAACCTTCCCTTCGCCTGTCAATAAAAATCCCCCTTTTCCAGATTTACCGCAAGGCTGGTTATATGGTATATTTTTGATTAAGAAAGACAATTGGAAAGGGGGTTTTTTATGGAATGCCAAAAATGCGGGCAGGCAATCGATCCCGGTGAGGAAAGGGAATTCCAAAGCCGGACCCTGTGTGAGGACTGTTATATGGACGCTTTGTCCCCCTTAAAAGCCTGTGACCCCTGGGCGGTTCATTCCGCTAAGCGACTGGAGCAAATGGGTACGGGGGAACAATTCAGTGAACTTCAGGCAAAAATTTTGGCCTTTTTAAAGGAAAACGACGGGGTCAGACCGGATATTCTCTGCCGGGAATTGAATATCACCCCCCAAGAATTGGAGCGGGAATTTGCCACACTGAGGCACATGGAAAAGGCCCGCGGGGAAAAGGTGGGCGACCAGGTTATCCTTCGTTTATGGTGACCGGATGGTGGACACGACCCCTTGACAGAACGGCCTGATCATTCTATATTCCTTACTAATAACGAATAATCAATTTTTTATAAATGGAGGAAATTTTAAAAATGAGAATTGCCTTTCCCGTAACAGAAGATCAAGGGCTGAATAGCCCGGTCTATGGTCATTTCGGTTCAGCCCCCCAATTTGTGGTGTTGGACAGCGGTAGCGGTGGCTTCGAGGCTATTAGGAATACGGATGCCCATCACGAACACGGTCAATGCCAGCCCATCAAAGCACTCGGAGGAACCAACGTTGACTTGGTGGTGGTTGGGGGCATCGGCGCCGGTGCGTTGATGAAGTTGCAGAGCCAGGGAATAAGAGTTTTTCGGGCCGTTGAAGGAAATGTCAGAGAAAATTTGGAATTGTTGAAATCTGGGAAATTACCTGAATTTGCAGCCAATATGACCTGTGCCGGACACAATGGCGGTCACGGATGCGCGCATTAGAAGAAAACGTTGCCATGAAACAAGATACTGCACCGAAAAATAATTTATCGAGTATCAGGGAGATGCTTTCAAACTCGGGTTATGGGGAAAAAGCGATTGAGTATTATCTGACCAAACCCAACCAGGGGCCGCTTAAGGATGCCGATCAAATATCCGAGTTGACCGGCCCTTGCGGCGATACCATGAAAAGCTATCTGAAGGTGGACCAGGGAAAGATCCAGGATGTCAAGTTTGATGTTTTGGGCTGTCCCGGCGCAATTTCGGCCGCCATGGCTTTGGCTGATTTAGTTAGAGGGAAAGACCTTAACCGGGCTCTCCAAGTCAAAGACGGAGACGTGTTTAAAGCCTTGGTTGAGATTCCCGACCAAAAACAGCATTGCATTCGCTTGGCGGTAAAGACCCTTGAAAAGGCTATTAAGGAATACCAGGATAAACAAGAAAATTGATGGATTTGGAAGGAGATTGAGAAATGCCTTTGTATGATTTTCTTTGCCTGGATTGCGGCAAAGTGAGCGAGACTCTTTTGACCACCTCTAATGATATTGCGAAATGCAATGGGTGCGGAAGCCGGAACGTCAAACGCATGCTGTCGGCCCCCTCGTCCCTTTCCGGTTCAGTCCGGCAGGGCCTCCCGGGGCCGGGGGATACCGCCTGCTGCGGCTCTGCTCCGGGAATGGCCGCAGGCTGTTCCGGACCGGGGAGTTGTTGCGGGCACCGGCACTAACCCTTTCCCGTCTTCAATCCTTATCAATATTCCTCCACTTCCTTGCAGGGGCCGGTTTTAAACCGGCCTCTGCAAAGAAATAAAGGAATCTCAGATTTTTTTAATTGCGATGGGATGGAATCCTTGATGCCTACCGCGATCGTTCCTGCATGGAAACCCGTCTAAGGGAAGTGCTTTTCCCCTTTGAAAAACCAAAAATAGTACTGTTTCGTTGGGCTTGGGGGGGAAACCCGGTTTGGGAACCCTCTTTGGGGGCTGAACCATTCGGTCTGGTTTGCCGAGGACCTCTCGATTCCCCTTTTTCTTTGTGGCGGGTCCGTTCTCCTGCTCTCCGGGTACGGACCGCGGCAATCCGCTCGTTAAGAGGGATTTCGAAACGTTCCGACGGTTTTTTCTTATAATCAAACCCCTGGACCGTCTCCCGGGGCATGCGCCGTCCAAGATTCTGTTCGATGGACCGGAAGGTGTTCTCCTCATCCGGGGAGACCAGGGTGCAGGCATCGCCTGTGGCGCTGGCCCGGCCGGTCCGGCCTACCCGGTGAACGTATTCTTCGGCCAGGTGGGGCACGTCGAAGTTGCAGACCAGACCGATGGCCTCCACATCGATTCCCCGAGCAGCAATGTCCGTGGCCACCAGGACCCGGAATCTCCCCCGTTTGAATCCCGCCAGGGCCTCGGTCCGTTGACTCTGACTACGATTGCCGTGTAGCCGGGCGCAGGAAACCCCTTGTTTTTCAAGGAAATCGGCCAGCCGGTTGGCCCGGTGTTTGGTCCGGGTGAAGGCCAGGACGCTCTTGGTCGCACTTTGTTTAAGGAGTGTGAGCAGGAGGGTTGATTTTAATTCATGGGCCACCGGATAGGCCACGTGGGTGATTTGCGCCGCTGGTGTCGGTTTCGGGGTGATATTGAGAGAAACCGGGTTATTGAGCATCTCCTTGGCCAGGACAACGATCGCTGGGGGAAGCGTGGCCGAGAAGAAAAGGGTCTGACGACTCTTCGGAATGCTGCCCAGAATACGGCGGATATCGGGAAGAAACCCCATGTCGAGCATGCGGTCGGCTTCGTCAAGAATAAGATGACTGAGTCCGTCCAGCTTGGCGTATTTGTTGCGCATATGGTCCAGGAGCCGGCCGGGCGTAGCAATCACGAAATCCACTCCCTTTCGAAAGGCCTGTTCCTGGGGAACGGGAGAGACCCCTCCGTAGACGGCTGCGGCCTTCAACGGGGTATGCAAGGCCAAGTCATGAAGATGCTCGGCAATCTGCACGGCCAGTTCCCGCGTGGGAACCAGGACAAGAACCCTTGTTTTTCCCCGGGGTTGTCCGATCAGTTGATGGAGAATGGGAAGCAGAAAGGCCGCCGTCTTGCCGCTTCCCGTGACGGCCGTAGCCATGACATCACTCCCCTGGAGAAGGGAAGGGATGGCCAGTTGTTGAATCGGCGTGGGCCGGTCAAAACCCTTTTCCTCAAGGGCTTTTATTAGTTGAGGGTGAAGTGCAAAAGATGAAAATGACATAGATCTCCTTTTTCCTCGGGCCGTCTTTCCTGGAAAGGAAAAGGTCCGCCCGATGGATTGATCCGGCTGGTTGATGATAAATTTGGAGGACGTTTAGGATGAATACGGAGGGATTGCCGGTGAAACCGCCGTTCAGGCTGTACAACTGTCCGATAGCACTTGGGTATTGTGCCCCAGGCAGGGCCTGATGGATTCGGCTTCCGGAGCTTTTGACAAGAACTTCCAACTGATAATGATGATAGTATAACCAGGAACGGTTTCGATGTCAAGCAGTAATAAAAAAATAATAAACAACCTGATGAGGATAGCCGAAAAATAACTTGACAATACTAGACGACCGGTCTACTATTTCCCTTAACTGACTAAGATAAAAGAATCTGATTGTGGAAGGCCCGGGCCGTTTCCCACTCCTGGAACAGGTTGATAGGCCCATGCATCAATATTAAAAGAGAAAGGAAATTTAAACGATGGACCTATTCGAGTATCAGTTGGATGAACATGTAGCCGTGATGACCATGAACAGCGGCGAGAACCGGTTCACCCTCACTTTTCTGGACGCTTTCTTAAATATTTTAGATGAAATCGAGAATCAAACCGCAGCCACCGTTCTGGTGGTCAAAAGCGCTGATCCCAAAATATGGTCCAACGGGATCGACCTGGACTGGTTGACGGCCACGGTGAGCGAAAACCCAGAGACTGGTCTGGAATTTTCCCGGCGGCTCATGGATCTCCTGAGACGTGTCTTAACCTATCCCCTGATCACCATTGCCTCCATCAACGGCCACGCCTTTGCCGGGGGGGCCATCCTGGCCTGTGCCTTCGACTTCCGATTCATGCGAACCGATCGCGGTTATTTCTGCTTTCCGGAAGTGGACATCCATATCCCCTTTATGCCGGGCATGGACGCCATCATCAAAAAAGCCCTCCCCGGTCATCTCTCTTTGGAAGCCCAATTGACCGGCAAGAGGTACACGGCCGCCGAATTGGAAACCCATCACGCTATAGTTAAAGCCTGCCATCTTGACGATCTGATGAAAGAAGTTATGGCTTTTGCCAAAACCATGAACAAGGGAAGGAATATCCTTAAGCCTATCAAGGAAGTGGGCTTTAAAAGCATTCTCCGAGTCATGGATATTGATGATCCGGCTTACCTCGCAGCCAGGAAGAGCCTATCCGAATCCTGAGCCCACATGAGATCCGATACCAAAACACGCATCCTTAAAGCCGGCGCCGGGATCGTCTTGCAAAAGGGTTTTTTTAATACCGGCCTGGCTGAGGTCCTGGAAAAAGCCAAAGTCCCCAAAGGGTCCTTTTATTTTTATTTCAAAAACAAAGAGGACTTTGGCTTGCAGCTCATCGACCTTTTTGCCGGCTACCTGGCATCCAATGCCCAAGGGTTTTACCTGAACGAAAAACTCTCTCCGCTTGAAAAGGTCCGAAATCTTTTTAAGTGGCAAGCGGAATCATTCCAGAAAAGCGATTTTAAAGGCGGGTGCCCCATCGGCAACCTGTCCTTGGAAATGGGCGATCGTAATCCCGCCTTCAGAAAGAAACTGAACCAGGTTTTTGTGGACCTGAAAAAGAATCTGGCCAAACAATTGGAGCAGGCCAAGAAAGTGGGGGAATTATCCGAAGAGATTGATGTGGAGGAAACCACGGATTTTATCTTCAACAGCTGGGAGGGTACCTTGATGCAAATGAAGGTCTCCAAAAGTCTAACCCCCCATGAGGTCTTTGATCGGATGATCTTTGAAAAATTATTGGATAAATCACGATTTAATAAAAACATTATAAGGAGAACATCAAGATGAGTCAGGAAGTGTACCAACAGTTACTTGAAGTCATGAAAAAACGCGGAGGCAGGTATGCCGGCATGGACATCCCCGAGTTCTTCAAGATGGTGGAAGCGATGTTTACCCCTCAAGAGGCTGAAGTGAACAACGCCATGCCCAGAAACCCGGTAACGGCCAAAGATCTGGCCGGGCAAATGGGAAGGGATGAATCTGAAATCGAAGCCATCCTGGAAGCGATGGCCGATAAAGGGCTTTGTATGGCCTTAACGGTGGATCAAACCAAATTTTACCAGGGGGCGAGATTTATGCCCGGTATCCTGGAATATCAATTCATGCCCGGAAGGATGACCGAGAGGGATAGGAAAATTGCCAGACTGATCCATGCTTATGAAAGAGCCTATGACCAGAAAACCGATCCCAGCAAGACGACTTTTCCCACTACCAGGGTCATCACCGTGGATGCCGTAGTGAAGGCCGGGAATCAAGTCCACACCTATGACCAGGTGCAGACTTTTATCGACAAATACGAACCTATCGCAGTTGGCACCTGTTTCTGTCGTCATGCGGCTGTTTTGCGGGATGAAGACACCCATGGGATGCCCAATGACGTATGCATGATGTTCGGTAATGGTGCCCAATTTGCTGTTGAAAGATTGGGGGCCCGGAAGGTGACCAAGCAGGAGGCCCTGGAGGTTCTGAAACGGTCGGAAGAGGCCGGTTTGATCCATATGAGTCAAAATACGGCGGAAGATATCGGTTTCCTCTGCAATTGTGATCGCTGGCATTGTACCACCGTCAAGGATGTTCTGACCAAACCCAAACCCGGTTTGTTTTTCAACTCGGGTTTTGAACCCGCCTTTGATCCCGATCTTTGTACGGCCTGCGGCACCTGTATCGATCGCTGTCCCCCGGAGGCCTTGACCCTGGGAGACCAGGATATTCCGGTTGTCAATCTGGACCGCTGTTTCGGCTGTGCTGTATGCGCCACCGGCTGCCCGACGGAAGCCATAGCCATGGTCAATAAACCCGGTTTCCCCGAGCCTCCAAAAGATGGAAAGGCCCTGCGGGAGGCCATCAAAGCCAGCGTGGCCTGATGTTAATGAACCCCTGGTATCTCTTTAGCGGTATCGATATTCATTAAAGGTCCACAATAAACCGGAAGGCAAGGCGATGGAGCAACCAAAAGACGGATTGATTCTGTTTTGTAAAAAGGATTGTGCCACCTGCACGATGATAGTGCCGGTCATGAAAAAACTTTCGGCAGGCAACCAGGCGCTTACCATCTTTACTCAGGATGACCCCGGGTTTCCGGAAGGGTTGTCCGGTGTGATTGATGATACCTCACTGGAACAATCCTACCATTTCCAGATTGAAACGGTCCCTACGCTGATTCGCCTGGAAAACGGCCAAGAGATTGGGCGAACCGTTGGTTGGGACCGGGAGGAATGGCGGACCATGACCGGGATCAAAAGCCTGGGGGAAGGCCTGCCTCCCTTTCGTCCGGGTTGCGGTGCCAAGAATGTTGAACCTGGAATCGTGGAGGAACTGGCCGTCCGCTTTGGTGGGATTCATCTGGCTTCCCGGCGCATAGCATCGCCACCTTTGGAAGACGAGATGGAAACCTGTTTTGCCCATGGATGGACAGACGGGTTGCCGGTGGTGCCTCCCACCGAGGTCCGTGTGGTACGCATGCTGGAAGGAACCACCAGATCTCCGGACGAAGGAGTGGGAATCATTCCACCAAACCAGATGGCCTGTACCGTGGAGAAAGCGGCCATCAATGCCGTCATGGCCGGCTGCAAACCGGAATACCTGCCGGTTGTCCTGGCGGCCGTTGAAGCCGCCTGTCTGGATGAGTTTTGTTTGCACGGTCTCCTGGCCACCACTTATTTTTCCGGCCCGGTGGTCATCGTCAACGGCCCTGTGGTTAAGGCCATCGGAATGAATTCGGGGGGCAACGCCCTGGGTCAGGGGAACCGGGCCAATGCCACCATCGGACGGGCCCTCCAGCTAATCGTCAGAAATGTGGGAGGAGGAAGGCCGGGAGAAATCGACCGAGCCGCCCTGGGCAATCCCGGGAAGTATACCTTTTGTTTTGCCGAGGACGAACCGGGTTCCCCCTGGGAGCCCCTTTCTGTGGAACGGGGGTTTCCGGAAGAGACTTCCACGGTAACCCTTTTTGCCGGAGACGGGGTTCAGGCCGTGGTGGACCAGCTTTCCAGGACCCCCGAATCCTTGGCCCGATCCTTTGCCTTGTGCCTGCGATCCGTGGCCCATCCCAAGATCCCCATGGCCGCCGATGCCGTTTTGGTGGTATCACCGGAACACGGCAATATCTTTCGCCAGGCCGGTTGGACCAAGGCCAGGCTGAAGGAAGAATTAGACCACCTGCTTCACATTCCAGGCCTTGAGCTGGTGCGCGGGGCCCAAGGCATTGCCGAAGGTATACCTGAAGCCATGAAGGATATAACCTTGCCCAAATTTCGGCCCGGAGGTCTGAACCTTGTTCATGCCGGAGGTACGGCCGGAAAGTTTTCGGCCATCATCGGCGGCTGGGTCGCCAGCGGTCCAAGAGGAAGCCAACTCGTAACCAAGGAGATTCGATCATGAAGCCAACAACCATCTTACTGGACCCCACGGCCGAAAAGTCGCCGGAGAGGCGGGAACGGATACAACGTCCCACGGATCTGAAGGGGATCACCATCGGATTGCTGAACATTTCCAAACCCAGGGGAGACATCTTTTTGGACGAAGTGGAGAGGCAACTTATTGAACAAGGCCTGAATGTCAGGCGGTTTCAAAAACCGACCTTTGCCAGGGTGGCCCCGCTTGAACTTAAGCAGGAGATCAAGTCCCAATGCGAGGTGGTGATTGAAGCGCTGGCCGATTGAGGGTCCTGTACGTCATGCAGTGTGCATGACATCGTTGACCTAGAGGGGCGGGGAGTGGCCGGCGTTTATGTGGCCTCAGCAGAATTTAAGCAGGCGGGGGAGTCTCAAGCCAGAGCCCTCGGATATGATCCGGCAGCCGTATATGTCCCTCATCCCATTCAGGATAGAACGGATGATGAAATGAGGGTCATCGCCCGGGATGCGTTGGGAGCAATATTGAGGGCAATCGGAGAAAATTAGGTACAAGTAACACGTTAGGTGTTTGAAAAAGAAGTTTTATTCACCGCAAAGCCGCAAAGATCGCAGAGATAATTATTTTTATTCAATCCCATGAGAGGTGGGATTGAATAATACAGATCTGTCCTCCGGCCAAATAATTACCCCAAGGCAGCGGAGGTTATTGATTGCCGGCCCCTCACCGGCAATCAATAAATATTTCTTCTTTGCGTTCTCTGCGACTTTGCGGTGGGAACATTTATTTCAAAAATCTAAATTGATACGGAGCTTGTAAAAATAAAATAAAACACAAACAAAAGAAATGGAGGCTTAATGTTTAAGACGAGAATGACTGAATTATTAGGGATAGAATATCCGATCCAATGTGGAACCATGATGTCCATCAGCAAACCCGAACTGGTTGCGGCCGTGGCCAATGCCGGTGGACTGGCCTGCCTGGCTGCTGCTATTTATCCCACACCGGAGGAATTAATCGAGGCGATCGAGAAAACAAAAGGATTGACCAAAAAACCTTTCGGGGTAAACATTTCCCTTTTCCCATCCCTTATGCCCAAACCGCCCGAAGAAATGCTGGAAACCATTATCAAGGCCGGGGTAAAGATTCTGGAAACCGCCGGCCGGAGTCCCCAACCCTATCGGGAGGTGATTTCCAAGGCCGGGTTAATCCATATCCACAAATGCGCCCGGGTTCGGGATGCCGTCAAAGCCGACAGCATGGGGGTGGACATCGTCTCCATTGTGGGCACTGAGTGCGGGGGCCATCCCAGCATGGAAAAAGTGACTTCCCTGGTATTAATCCCCAAGGCGGCGGCTAAAATCAAGGCCCCCTTGATTGCCGGAGGCGGTTTTGGAAATGGGCGCACTTTGCTGGCCGCCCTGGCCATGGGTGCGGCAGGGGTCAACATGGGGACCCGTTTTCTGGCCACCCAGGAGTGTCCCCTCCATCCGGCGGCTAAAGCCAAGATCGTGGAGGCCGAAGAAACGGGAACCGTCCTGGTTATGGAATCCTTGATGAATCCGGCCCGGGTCCTGAGAACCCCCTGGACGGAAAAGATTATTGAAATGGAAAGCCGTAAGGCCTCTTTAGAAGAATTGGCCCCCATGATCAGTGGGAAGGTGAGTTTCAAAGGGTGGAATGATGGCGATCTGAGCGAGGGGATTTATCCCATGGGGCAGGTGATCGGGCTCATTGACGATATTCCCACCATCGCCGACCTGATGAAACGGATTATGGGAGAGGCCATGGAGGCCAAAAAACGGCTGGACCAGATGGGTTAACGGGGTCCCCTGTCATCTATTGAAGCTCCCTGCACTAAGGTGCAGGGAATCTTCCAGGCAAGGAAAAGGTTTATTTGTTGTAGTTCGCTCGCTAACCCACGCAGCAAGCTGCGGGGAATACGCTCGCTATTCCTGTTCAAAAGGAAGAAGGAGAAAGGAATATGTCTGCCCGAGTTGTTTATTCAATTACCGATGGGGTGGCCGATGTCCGAATGAATCGCCCGGAAAAGATGAATGCCCTTGACCCGGCCATGTTTGCGGGATTAACCGAGACGGGAAAGGAACTGGCGGCCAACAAAGCCCTTCGGGCCGTGGTTCTGTCCGGGGAAGGAAAGGCCTTCAGTGCCGGTTTGGATTTTATGAGTTTTCAGGCTATGGCCGATTCAAACGTTGAGAAATTGGGGCAAGGAATTTTCGAAGCGGACAAGGACAGCCCGGCCAATTTCGCTCAACAAGTGGCCTTTATCTGGCAGGTATTGCCGGTCCCGGTCATCGCCGCTGTGCACGGCGTAGCCTACGGCGGAGGTCTCCAGGTGGCCCTGGGTGCGGATATTCGAATTGTGGCCCCGGATGCCCGATTGTCGATCCTGGAAATCAAATGGGGTCTGGTTCCGGATATGAGCGGGACCCAGCTCCTGCGTCATCTGGTCCGCTTGGATGTGGTTAAAGAACTGACTTTTACCGGCCGCGTCATTTCCGGAAAGGAGGCGGTCGATCTGGGTCTGGCTACCCGGGTAAGCGAAAACCCATACGAGGAGGCCATGAAATTAGCCCGGGAAATCGCCTCCAAATCCCCCGACGCTATCAGGGCCGGGAAGAAGCTTTTAAATGCCTCCAGGCTCCTTAGTGTTGAAGAGGGGTTAAAACTCGAAGCAACGCTTCAACGATCCATTATCGGCCAACCGAACCAGGTGGAAGCCGTAAAAGCCAACCTGGAAAAGCGGGAACCTCAATTCAGTGAAGTAAGTTGACCTCAAGATTAGAATAAAAATTTCTTATGGCGCTCCGGCCCTCCAGAAATCAAAGGACGCAATCTCTCTTTCAAAAAATAGGCTCCTTTTCATATTTATTTCTTCAAAGTCTCCCCCTCCCTTCCTGACAAACCCAATCTTTAAAAAAATATCTGCCCCAATGTTCTGCAATATTACACCGTAAGATATAAGATTCGAGCCCACTCAACTCCCCCCTTTTAGAATGCCGGAATAATTGGATATAAATAATTTGTCAAAAGAATATTTATCATTTATAATGGATTATAAAGAATCTGAGAGGGTTGGCAGACCATTGGTTGTCCCACAACATTAAATAGTAGTCTTTGTTTGTCTTTCCGACGGGCTACTTATCTTTGAGAAGTTATTCTGAAAACTTTAGAATAACTTGTTAAACACGTGGAGGTTACCAACAAATGAAACCAGATACCTACTCTGCGCATAGACGAAAAAGTTCAGACCGGGTGAAGGGTGAAAGGGTTGCTTTGTCTCTCTGGCTGAGCATTATGTGTTCTGCGATCCAATCTCACGCTGAAGGTGGCGTCCCAGCGCCATTATCTAGTTGGACAACCGTTCTTCAAGCCTTCACAGAGCATCTGGGTGCCTTACTCATTGCTATTATCGCTGCGGTACTTGCATACGTGGAACTCAAGGCGCACAGACGGACGGCGGAGAGGAGGCTAGAACACGAAGTGGAAGTTGCAGCCAAGAAGCTGGAGCTAGAGGAAAGACGTTTCCAAGCCGAGGCAGACGAACGAAAGAAACTGCAAGAGTTCCGTGAGGAAGAGTATGTACGATTTTCTCGACCCGCATCAGAGTTGGCTGAAAACATCGCTGGACTCCTGGTCAAGCACCCCGATTGGGCACACCGCGCATTAGAGGCCGCGAAACTCCTACCATATACCCACACACTGTTTGCAGATCGTTCCCAACACTTCAAACAAGAAAAACTAGAACTGGCAGCCCGATTTACGCCATACCTTTTGAATCGCTGCGAAGTCCTCGCTACCGAAGACCGCCACGTTTTCCTACTTATCGACGCTGGGACAACTTTGTACCCATTCTTTGAGATAATCGGCCAACAAACGATGACGCGTTGGCAACGGGGTGAGGATCGGCTCAAGCGATTTCACTTGGCAACAAACAATCTGCCTGGAATTGAAAAGCTTATTGAAACGGGGCGACGCGTCCCTGGAGACAGATATTCGAAGTTGGCAATCGAAGATTGTCATCTTTTGCCAGGCATTCCGGTACCAGTGTTTGCCGCCGTAGCAGGAGAAGAAACCAATGAGGCGATCCGGCGCTTTCGAGAAAAATACCCGCATGAGATCGCTACGTTTGTCGCACTTGTTGTTGGAAACTGGGTGCGCCTTCGGCGCACAGAACCTAGGTGCCCTGTTCCAATGGCACGAGGCATTGAACACCGCGAAGTCAAACAGACTCTTTTCGACAATGCCGATGAAGTTTTCGTAGTTTCCCCGCTCGGAAAGATCTTCGTTGAACATTCAGAAGACGAGATCAATACCGCACTTGGTTTTACTCGCGGGCTTTCCAGTCCTATGGAAATAGCCGATCCAGAAAAGGAACCATATTCAGACGTAGGAATTGACAATGCGCAGGCGCAGAAGGTAAAGCTGGTCGCCACATCGCGCGCCAAGGGATGCTTACTAAGCCGACATAGCAACCGAGTAGAAGATGCGCTTTCAGCAGGTATTTGGGACCAATTTCCATCAGAAGAAGAGTTCGCCCACACGCCGATAGAAAAAGTTCCTCACTTGTTGTTTCCTTTCGGTCCAATGGCGAAGTCAGAATCCGATGAGCGTGAGTTGGAGTTTCCACACTATTACACGAGACAAAATCAGAACATACTGAGGATGTTCAGCGTTGATCTCAAACATTGATAAGGGCGGATGAGGAGTACTCACCGGGTCTTATTTAAGATAACTGTTAGAGTCGCCATCATTAATAGTTTTGAACTATCTGACTTGCCAACTCCTCGGACCGGATCGCCGAAACTGCTGGCTCCCGTTCATCTCGGGTCTTATGTAACGACTCTTATTAGTTGAATATTGGCATAAAGGGTATGTGGCGCGAAAAAATAAAATTAGAGTCTGACCAATTAATCTGCTCCTATGGAGAAGGATCTAAAAATGAAATAGAAGACGGATATTCTTCTATTCCCCTTAGAGACATAGAAGATGAATTAATAATCCCAGAAATACCAACGTATTCAGATAGCTGCAAATATTGTAATAGCTCTTTAAAACTTTTCAGGATCGGCAGCAAGTCAAAGGGCTTCATTACTGTTACGGATAAACATCTTGATCTCTATTGTTGCATAAACTGTGGTTGGTGGTTTTTGGAGCGCCTGGAAGAAGAAAGTCATTTTACTGGGAATCATTTTATTGTCAACAATATTGAAGGTGCGGTAAAATATTATAATGTGGATTCATATGACGTTCCAATAGTTGAGCTAAGAAATTATTTAAAAAGGCATCCTAATGACATAGCATATGTAAATCCTTACCGTTTTGAATTATTAATGCAAGATTGCTTTAAAGATTACTTTGGGCCATCAGAAGTTATCCATTTAGGGAAGAGTGGTGATGGTGGAATTGATTTGAAGATTGTTAAAAACAATAAAGAGACTATCCTCGTACAAGTAAAAAGAAGGTTTGACATAACGAAGAATGAAGGCCCTAAGGTTGTAAGGGAATTAAATGGAGTTCTCTTTAGAGATAATATTGCAAAAGGAATCGTCGTCACAACGTCAATAAGTTTTACGAAAGCTGCAATGGAAGAAACCAAAGTAAAAACACCAACAAAAAAAAGATATTGCATGAAATTATTGGCCTTTGATGATGTTGTATCCATTTTAAATTTGCCACGCTTAGAGCCATATGCACCCTGGGAAAAGTATCTAAACGAATTAAATCTAAAGAAAGATAAGATTAGACTCTGACAAAATGCCATACAAACTGGGGTTGTGACGTCGTGAACGTATGTTGTTGATCAGCAGATGTTGCATTCTATCCGTTTTCTGGAGACCCAAGTTTCCGGTCACCCAAATTGTTAGCAGTACCGTATAACCACGAAGAGGAACGAATGGCTGATCTTGATAGAACACTTTCTGAAAAAACTTTCACCTACGAAGACTTGGCGCGATGCACCCAACATTTTCTCGCAGAACGTCCCGTTATAGTGCTTGGCACCGGCGCCACGATCCCGCATGGACTGCCATCAATGGCGGTGCTCGCAGATCTGTTGCTTGCGGCCATCAAGGGAAATCCCCCCGGTTGGGAGGAGTTTTCAGCGTGCCTTGACGCGACGAAAGACTTAGAACAGGCGCTACACGACGTGGCCTTGCCGGACGAAACCGTCGAAATCCTTGTGGCCGCCACATGGGAAATCATCTCATCAAAGGATTCAGAATTCTACGAGCAACTTCTGAAAGGGGCCGGTAGCGTTTCCCCTGGCTGCCCTCTTCAAGTACCTCCTGAGAACGACCGATTCACATATCCGTGTCGTTACAACCAATTACGACCGCCTGGCCGAATACGCTGCCAACTACGTTGGTGCATACGTCTCTACCGGAGTGACCGCGGGATGGCTTCAGCGATTCGTTCCGGCGTCCGTGAACGCGGAACGTCCGCCCCGACCAGGATATGAGGGTCAGGTATCTGTGCTCAAGGTGCATGGGTCGCTGGATTGGTTTCGTGATGCCACCGACGATGTTGTTGGCGTACCGCTGGCACGCACGATACCACCGAATACCCAACCGCTGGTTGTGACTCCCGGAGTTACCAAGTACCGCGCGGTCCACAAGGATCCATTTCGCACGGTGATGACGGCTGCTGACGCAGTGTTGCGAGGGGCAAGCTGCTACGTTTGTGTAGGATACGGATTCAACGACGAGCATGTTCAGCCGATCCTCGTCAACCGGGTTATGAAGAGCAACATCCCGCTCGTCGTCGTGACAAAACAACTCACGGAGCCGACGCGGAAAGCGTTTCTTTCAAACCCGCCAAAGAAGTTCATCTTCCTGGAGGAAGCAGAGGGGGGCACCACGGTATATAACCCAGACCACCACCGAGGTGTTCGCCTCGACGATGTATCAGTTTGGAGGTTAGACAATTTCATGAGATTGATAACTGGTGAGAAAGCGAGTTGCTAATGCCCATATTCGATTACAGTAATGAGGAATCCATCGGTTCCGTTTACAGTGTAGACACCGGCACTGTTCTTGTGAGCGTGTCGAATCTCGATGCTTTGCGAAAACTGCAGGTGAATCATTTGATCGTCCTTCGGAGTTCTCGGGCTGGCCAGCACTTGATCGGCCTAATCAACAAGATTATGAGAAAGGCGTTGGTCGGCGTTAGTGAGAACGAAGACGGTGAAGTGCAGGACGACAGAGTCATGGTTGAGAATATCGTGAGGATCAGCCTGATAGGCACACTACTCGATGCCGTTGGCACCGATCAAAACGTTTTTCGTCGAACACTAGAGACCGTTCCCGAGATCGACGCTCCGTGCTTCGTCTTGAGCGGTGAGAAGCTAACTGGCTTCATGCGTGCCATTTCCACACAGATTATCGAAGGTCAGGAGCCGCTCAGTCTCGGAAAGTACACACTTGATGAGGAAGCAAATGCCTGGATTGACGGGAATCGGTTTTTCCAGCGACATGCCGTTGTCGTGGGTAGTACAGGGTCTGGTAAGTCGTGGACTGTGGCGCGGATTCTGGAACAAGTCGCAGGGCTTCCAAACGCCAGCGCGCTGCTGTTTGATATTCACGGGGAGTACGCGCCGCTGATCGGCGATGGCATCTCTCACCTTCGTGTGGCAGGCCCTGGCGATCTTGACGGCGCTCGTACATTGGATGATGGGGTCATTTTCCTTCCGTACTGGCTGCTGACGTACGAGGAGATGCTTGCTATGCTGCTCGATCGGAGCGACCAGAACGCTCCGAATCAAGCGATGATATTCAATCGAGAAGTACTCAATTCAAAGAGGACGTACCTGGAAAGTGCTGGGAAAGATGAGATTCTGGCGAACTTCACTATAGACAGCCCAGTCCCATATGCCTTGGGCGATGTAGTTGATAGGCTTCAGGAATTGGACGTTGAGATGGTGGCAGGAGCAAAGACGGAAAAGCAAGGTCCCTTTCATGGAAAACTCACCCGTTTTGTCCAACGCCTTCAATCGAAGATATGTGATCGCCGACTTGGCTTCCTTTTCAGCGCCGGGGATGATGCAATGCGATATGAATGGCTCGAAGAGTTGGCAACAGTGCTTCTTGGAAGCACAACTGTTCGCAAAAAGGGTGGTGTCAAGATCATCGATTTCTCCGAGGTGCCGTCCGATATTCTCCCGCTCATTATCGGGTTGGTAGCTCGGCTTGTATTCTCGGTTCAACAATGGACGGAGAAAGAGCAGAGGCACCCTGTTGCTCTTCTCTGCGACGAAGCACACCTCTACATCCCTGAAATGCACGAGACGGGGGTATTGGAAGCTGGTCTACGATCATTTGAGCGCATCGCGAAGGAAGGACGGAAATATGGTGTGGGGTTGACGGTAATCAGCCAGCGTCCTGCTGAGGTCAACCGAACCGTTTTGAGTCAGTGCAACAACTTCGTGGCAATGCGCCTGACGAATGCCGAGGACCAAGCCGTGATACGCCGCTTGCTACCGGACACGTTAGGTGGCTTTACCGACCTCCTGCCCATCCTGGATATTGGCGAAGCCCTTGTTGTCGGTGACGCAGCCATGTTGCCTAGCCGAATACGGATTGATGAGCCAAACAACCGGCCTAGCAGCGCAACAGTCGCGTTCTGGGACCGTTGGGCCGCGGAAGCTATCGAAAACGGCATTCCTGCCGCCGTCGAGGCCCTGCGAAAACAGAGGACAAGAGATTAACGTATTAACGGTCAAAAGGTCAAAAAACGGGGTCGGGCACAATGTTATTAACTTATGGATATTTATAAATGATATTAATTAGTTATTATAATAATAACAGAACTCTGAATCCAGGTCTTATTAAGCTTTTCTGGAGTCCAGCTGGAGTTTGCATCGCATATTGTAAGTCCGGGGTGATGATGTGAGCATGGAATTTCTCTTAAATTAATGAAATTGGATCCGGCCCCACAAAAGCCACAAAAGACAACTTATCGTATTTTAAAAATATTTCTTTAAGTTAACGACATTAGGCCCGACCCCATTCAACATTCAACCAAGGAAGATGAAGACACGAAAAAGAAAGTCTATACCAGATAGCACGCAATCGGCTGTTCTATCCGGGTGCAAGAGACGTTGTTGTTTGTGCTTCTGTTTGGAGGCAGATGATACTCTAAAGATGGACGGACAGATTGTCCACATTGATCAGAACCGAGAAAACAACGAACCTGATAATCTCGTATACCTGTGTCTGCGTCACCATGACCTTTACGACAGCGTTTCCAGTCAGAGCAAGGGTCTGACATCTGGCGAGATTAGATTATATAGACAGATGCTTGCGGATAATATGTCCCGTCATGAGTCCTTCGCTAAGGGTTCCTCAACGTTCAATGCGTCGGTCTTCGAGAACGGAAATACAGACAATGAAGTGAGAGGACCAGGGCTATTGCATAGAACGGTTGTGTCCCCCGACACTGTGGTGTTTCTCTCGGATGCAAAAAAAGACTGCCAATTGCTGGGTATCAAGAAAACCGAAGTGGAGGAATTTCTCCTGAAGGAAAGCATTTCGCACCCGGGGTTATTTGGCTCTACTCTATCTTCTCTTCCGTTGATGTTTCGTAGTTACGTTCTTTTGCTTTCATGGGACGGCCATCATGCGCGTGTTGAACGAATACTCACGAGGGAACGAGCCTATCCCTTGAATGATGCATGGGCTGATTGTCTGTCACTCTACCGTCAGGCGACGATTCTCCCTTACCGCATTCAAGGACCCAACAAACTCCTGTTCTCTGCCGAGGCAAAGCGCACTTGCAAGCATTATAGTATGCTCGTTAATCGTATGGTCCATTTCCTCGCCCTCCTGGAGGGAGTCAAAGGGAACCCCACGACTCATTCAACTGATCTTCGATCCCTTCTTATAATGTTTCAGTAAAATCTGGACAGAAACGGAGATAAAAAGGTGTTAGTTAGGACGCTCAAAAAATGCTAAAATCCTAAGGAG
>MGQB01000013.1 GCA_001797675.1 Deltaproteobacteria bacterium RBG_13_43_22
GTACAGAAGCCCGGAGCAATATGAAAAGCTCCTTAATGAAACTTAACCACGTGTCCACTTTTTCGGGGGAAGGTCAGTTTAAACTCTTCTGTTTTATCTGAAATGGAATTTTGAAGACTTCAGGAAGAAGTTAATATACCTTTTGCTCTTAGATCGGATCAAGTTCTATCAACGGCCGATAAAGCATAGGTTTCCCCTTGTCCCTTTCATCTTGTCCCATAGACATTTTATCAACCGGGACAGGCTTCCTATATTGATTTACCGGTAATACCGATTTAGGAATAAGCAGGCATTAAGGAAATCATCCCGACCTGAGATCAAAACCTCATAAATGGGCGTCGAACCAGGCCAGTAAATCCCTGTGCACCTCATCACGATTGGTTTCATTGAGGATCTCGTGACGCGCCCCCGGGTACAACTTGGCCGTAAGATCCTTAATGCCCAACGTCTTGTAGCGATCGATCAGCAACTTTACATTAGCGGCGTTGTCTCCCGCCGCCGGATCATCGTCACCGGAAATGATAAAAACCGGCAGATCTTTGGGAATGCGGGCTTCGTTTTCCGGCTTCCAGCCTTCCCGTATTCCCTTGAGTAAGTCCAATGAAAATCCAAAGGAAAATTGAAAGCCGCACCAGGGATCATCCACGTATTTCCGGACTTCGTCTTCGTCCCGGCTGAGCCATTCAAAGCCGGTCCGGCCCGGTTCGAAGCGTTTATTGGCCTCCCTGAACATGGCTTTTGAGATCCCCTCTCGGGGCAGCTTCTCTAACGACGATATATTCTTTTCCAAATCCAGGCGTGCCCCTGATGAGCCGCACAGCACAACCCCTTTGAGTCCGCTTCCCCATTGCTGGATGTAATGCTGGGAAAGCAAAGCGCCCATGCTGTGGCCGAACAAAAAGACGGATAGTCCCGGGTTTTCCTCCTTAATGATGTCGGTCAGTTGTTTGGCGTCTTTAACGATCCCGTTCCAACCATCGATTCCGGCAAAGCCGGCCTTATCCATGGTGCCGGCCGTTTTCCAATGAGCGCGGTGGTCATTGGCATAGACAATGTACCCGGCGCCGTTGAGGAACCTTCCCACGCGTTCATACCGCAGGCTGTGTTCGGCTGCCCCATGGGCGATCTGGACCACGGCTTTGTGCTTTGACTCTTTCGGCGGCACCCATCGGCGCACAAAGATCCGGAATCCGTCCGGATCGGTAAAAGTAAAAGTAGTATCCTCTATCGCTTTGGACATGGATAAACCTCCTTTGATGAATGGGGAAGTGATTGGATTTAATATTATCGGAGGCAGCTCGCCTCACCGACCATGATCTTAACGCCGTCCTGGTTTTCCATCCAAAGGTCCAGCGTGATCCGGTTACCTCCCTCTTGGGGATCAATCGATTTTATCTTCCCATGGGTGGTTATCTGATCGCCGTTTACAGCCCCTCCCCCGATAAAAGAGATATTGATTTTTCCTGAGTGCAGCCATTTTTCTTCAAAGGTGTTGTAAAGCATCTCCAGCATATAACTGAGCAGAGTAGAACCCGGAACCAGCGCCCCCTGCATGCCTTGTTTTTGGGCGTATTCATCGGTGTGAATGGGATTGCGTGCGTCCTGTTCGATCGGCGAAAAGGCGGTCTTGGATAAACCGGGAATCTCTTGTCCGATTTCTATGTTTATAGCCATGACTTTCCTCCTTATTCCACGTTAATGCCGGTCTCCCGGCTTCTCATCAATACCTCGCCGTTTTCATCCAGGGCCTCAAACTCAGCGACTTTGTAGAACCGTCCCCGCTTGACAAACTTATCAACTATCTTCCCCCGAATTCTGAGCTTGGTACCCATTTTAAAGGGTTTTAGAAATTCATGTTCGCTTTTGGCCCAGATGGCCGATTTCAAATTGGTAAATTTGGCGAATTGCATCCTGGGGTGGAGCCCGATAGAGGTCCCCGGCGGGGCACAATGCAGTTTGTCGATAACCTCCCTGGCCTTCCATTGCATCCGATCCGCATAGGTGTTAATCGTTTCCTCATCCAGGATCATTTCCCATTCTCCCAGATCAAATCCAATGGGGATTGCCTCAAAATCCGATTCCAAACTCATGATAAAGTTACCTCCCAATCAATAAACAAATAAGATTTAATGTCTCAAAGGTTTAACTTCCCTGCCTTTTACTTGAATCCTTTAGTTAATTTTTATATTAACACGAACTTCGTTTTTACTCCTTATTATCATAAAATACGAAAACCTGTAAGTATTTAATTGTCGATTATTATGTAGTTTTTATCTTTTTCCATATATGATGATATGTTATAATATAAGCCAAAAAATTGGAAAAAACGAACTTCGTATATTAATTGTTCCGGCGCGCTGTGCACGCCGGAACAAATCGTTCGAGCGCATTCGTCCTCGGACTTGGCGAGCAAGCTCGCCAGCCCGATTACGAACCGCTCAACTCGCCGTTATCTAAAGATGGGAGCCAAAACGCGTATATGACAAGGAGATTATTGGGGCACTACACAAATCTATATGGCTTGGAAGGTGTCCTCCAAAAGAGAGAGCTGAGATTCGGTCTGTTTAGCCGTACCAATGACCCGTTCGAGAACGCAGACCCAGAATTTGAAATACGTATTTCTGACGATGTCACCGGCGACAGCAGTATCTTCTTCGATGATGGCGTGCTAAGGAAGCCCTTCAGGTTGTTGTGTTTCAGTCTATCAGATACAATTGACTTTTTCTACAAAAGACCCAGAATGTGGGCGCAATACGCCGATGATCACCGCGGATGCTGCCTCATCCTCAACAAGGTCAAGTTTGACCTCGCCTTTGACGCACTGCCCGTATATCAATCAAAAAAGTGCCGTTCTATTGTCCACTACGATCTCCAAGAGAAGGAAGATGAAGTGTCCTCCGCTTGCCGCGACCTCACAGCTTTGGTAAAGGCGGACGAGAAGGTTGACCCCCAAAAGGTTACTGATTTAATGTACGAAAAGAGGAAATTATTTTTGTACACAAAGATGCGCGATTGGAAGGAAGAGAAAGAATACCGCTACTGTATTTATACTCGTGCGCAAGACGATATCTTCATTGACATATCTGACTCGCTACACGAAATAATCCTCGGTTATAAGGTAAGCGGGCTTTATCAAAGGATGCTCTTCGCATGGGGAAAAGAAAAAGGAATTCCAGTAAGTTTTATCTACTGGGAAAACGGCTTTCCCGTTAAGATCACTCTAAACGATACTTCTTTCGAGGCATTGGACAGCGTTGGCATCTTTAAGTAGACAAAGAGGAAGGTTGGAGTTGCGATATCTTATCATAAACCAGATAACATGTTAATCCAACCGATCGCTACGCTCCAGCTGATTTTTGTGTTAGGCGACAAAGCATAAACCCCTTTGAAGGAGAAGTGGAATGCCTTACAACGAAGAACTCGATGCCAGGGCCTTTTCCATCGTCTCAAAGTGGGCGAACATTTCGAGGAAGAAGATGTTCGGGGGCGTATGTTACCTCATGAACGGGAATATGCTTGGGGGAGTCTATAAGGACTATCTGATCGTTCGTCTCGGTGAAATTCGGCAGGAAAAAGCGCTTAAAGAGCCTTTCATAAGACCTTTCGATATAACAGGAAAACCAATGAAGGGCTGGGTCATGGTTGAGTCAAAAGGCTGTGAAGACAAGCAACTGCGGAAATGGCTTGAAGATGCCCGAGTCTTCGTGGCCACTTTACCTGAAAAGAAGTGAGTAGGAAACCGTCCCTATTTTTCTAAGGGTTAAATCGTTAGGAAAAAAGAAATACCAAGGAGACCTATTATGGATTTTTCTATCAGCAGGGAAACCGAAGAGCTCCGTGAAGAGATCCGCCAGTTCATCAAGGATTATCCCCCCGACGAATTCCCCGTGCAGGCGGCCGACGATTTCTGGGGCAACGGCGGATACTCCTATGAATATACCAGAAAGATGGGAGAGGCCGGATGGCTGAGTCTAACCTGGCCAGAAGAGTGGGGGGGACGGGGAAGAACCATCCTGGACAAAATGGTGGTAGCGGAAGAACTGGCCTACTGCCGGGCCCCCCACTCCTTTAATCTTATGCTGGACGGGATGTCCAACCATATCATAACCCATGGGAATGATTATTTGAGAAAAGAGATTTTGCCTAAAATCGCCAAGGGGAGCATTGTTTTTTGGCTGGCTCTCAGCGAACCCAACGCCGGTTCCGATCTTTTAGCCCTTCAAACCAAGGCGGAAGACAGAGGCGATGTTTTTGTCGTCAACGGTCAAAAAATATGGAGCGCCAGAGCCCACATGGCGGATTATGGTTACCTGATAACCAGAACCGATCCGAATGTCCCGCGACACAAAGGGCTGAGCATGTTTATCGTCGATCGGAAGCTTCCCGGGATTACCATTGAACCGATCATCAACCTGGTCGGGGAAAATTATCATAATCATGTTTATTTTGACAATGTCGAAATCCCCAAGGAATTTTTACTGGGTAAAAAAAATGAAGGATTTTATCAAATGCTCAAAGGATTGGAGATGGATCGATTCTGGGCAAGATATCAGAAACCCGCCATCTGCAAACGGGTTTTGGATGACTTGATCGATTATTGTAAAAACAATTCCAGAAACGGCAAACCCCTTTATCAGAACTCGGTAATCAGGCAAAAGCTGGCCCAAACCGCCACTGAGATCGAGACCTGCCGGCTGGTGTTTTACCGTATGGCCTGGATGCTGGACCAGAAAGTTCCCATCCGGCATGAAACGGCGATGGGAAAAACCTTTGCCGATGAGATGGGCCAGCGGTTAATGGATTTGGCCATGGAAATACTCGGACTCGACTGCCAGCTTGAAGAGGGTTCGAAATCAGCGCCTTTCAAAGGGCTCTTCGAAAGATGGTATCTTATTAGCCGGGGACATACCATAGCCGGCGGAACAGTCGAAGTCATGAAAGATACAATCGCCAGAATGGGTTTGGGCCTTTCAAAAAAATAAGTAGCAGAGGAAAGCCGTTAAAAGGAGAAACCATCATGGACTTTAGACTTTCTGAAGAACAGCAGCTTTTCAAAGAATCGGTTTATAATTTTCTTTCCAAGCATTACCAGACCGATATGCTTCGAAAAATGCTAAAAGGAGAAATGGAATTTCCATCCGAGCTATGGAAAAAAATATCGGAGCTGGGATGGCTGGGCGTGGCGATTCCGGAGAATTATGGCGGAAGCGGGATGGGATTTCAAGAGCTGGTCATCCTTTTTGAGGAAATGGGAAGTGCCTGCCTGGTCAGTCCCATTCTTTCGACGGTTCTTTCCTCTCTGCTCATTCTGGATGCCGGAAACAAGAAGCAAAAAGACGAATTTTTACCTAAGTTAGTCGCGGGAGAACTCCGCTTTGCCCTGGCCCTGCATGAACCGGGTTTTTATTACCAGGAAGGCGGTATTCAGGTTACAGCATCCAAGGTCCAAGACGACTATGTCCTTAACGGCATAAAGGCCCCGGTTCCGGACGGAGGAATGGCGGATTATTTTATCTGCCTGGCCAAAACAAGCGATAAAGACACAACGCTTTTTATTGTAAAAGCCGATACGCCCGGGGTCACCTTGTCCCCACTAAAGACTATTGCAGGCGACAGTCAAGTCGAGATTCGCTTTAATCAGGTGGCGGTTTCCGCAAAAAATATTTTAGGAGAGTCGAACCGGGGCTGGGCGTTTGTCGAGAAAATAATTTCAAAAGCAGCGCTTTTAAAAAGCGCCGAAATGTTGGGCGGATCACGAAAAACCCTTGCTATGTGTGTGGAGTACATGAAAGTGCGGGAACAGTTCGGGCAGGCCTTGGGAAATTTCCAGGCGGTCCAGCACAAATGTGCGGAAATGCTCACCTATGTCGATCTTTCCAGGGATATTGTTTACAAGCCGGCCTGGATGATCGATCGGGGGATGGCCTGCGACATCGATATCGCCATGGCCAAGGCCTGGACCAGCGACGCCTACCGAAAAGTGGTCCAAACTTCTTTTCAGTTATTCGGGGCTATGGCTTTTTGCCAAGAACATGATATGCACTTGTACTTACGCCATGCCAAAGCCAGCGAGGTGAATTTTGGGGATTCCACCTTTCAGCGCGACTTAATCGCTGACCATCTGTTTGCCTGACTATCAGGTTGCTGAAAAAGGCCCATCTACTGCGTTGCCCTCATCCCTCGTCATTGCAGCGTACTTCAATGTACGCCTCATTCCTCGGAATTTCTTCGCGTAAAGGACAACGCTCAGTCCCACCCTTTAGGGGCGGGTTCCCGGTTTCGGGCGCCTTGTGTCTGAACCTTTTTGAGCAACCTGTAACCAAAGAGTTTTTCCTCATCCTATTATTGTTAAGCCTAGCATCATTTTGCGCAAGCTTTAACTAATTTATATAAATTGAGCTATTGAAAGTCGCAAAAGAAGAGGCATAGGGTTTCTGGATTCCAGAAAAAAATACTCCTTATATCATGGTAATTCCACCGCTGACACTCAGCGTTTGCCCCGTCATATAGCTGGACTCCTCTGAGGCCAAAAATATTACCGCGGCAGCTATCTCTTCCGGCCGGGCCCTTCTCCTCATGGGAATAAGCCTATCCATTCTCTCGGTATGTTCCGGGTCCTGTTCTGTTTTCGCCAGTGTGGCCGGGGTAACCGTAGGCCCGGGGCAAACGCAGTTCACCCGGATACCATAACGGACCAGCTCTCGAGCCAATGACTTGGTTAAGGCGATAACGCCCCCTTTGCAGGCCGAGTAAACAACGCCGTTGCCGTTACCGGTGCGGGCAGCATCGGAGCCGATATTGACAATATTGCCTGATCCTTTAGCCATCATGCCTTTCAGCGCAACCTGGATCACCCGAAGCGGGCCCACCAGATCGGTGGCTATCATTTTTTCCCAGATTTCCTCATCCATGTCGATAAAAGGGCCGTAAATGATCAGGCCGGCGTTATTGACTAAAATATCTATTTGGCCGAAGGTTTCCTCGACAGACTTGACCATGTCCTCGACTTCGTTTCTCCTGGTAACGTCTGCCTGGAAATAGCGACCATCACCGCCGGCCTTCCTTAGGCGATCGATGACCTGATTTCCTTCATCCGATAAAATATCACAAACGGCAACCTTACATTCCTCCTGAGAGAAACGCAGGGCAATGGCCTCACCGATTCCTCTGGCGCCTCCCGTTACCAGGGCCACTTTTCCTTTCAATCCGGTTTTTCCCATCATGCCTCATCCTCCTTCCAGGGGTTCATTTCCGCCCGAAGCGGCTGGCTATAATTGCCCCGTGCTCAAGTTCATATTCACAAAGCTCGAGCATTACCCCAAAGGTATCCTTGGGATGGAATTGAGCCTCTTTTATCTTGCCGGATTCTATGCGCCGCACAAGCCTGACCCCGAGTGATTCCAGGTGGGCGATGGCCTCCTCAATGTCAGGAACCTTGAGGGAGATAGCGGCCAGGCCCTCCCCCCTTCGCTCGATGGTCTTGCTAACCGCACTGTCCTTGGAGGCGCCTTCGATAATTTCCAGTCCGATGGGGTCCATTGTGGTCCTGGCATCGAGATTTTTGGGATTATGGGGTTCGGTGAATTTTGTGCCCAGAGCCTCCTCGAAAAACTTTATGGCTTTGTCCAGATTTTTTACAAAGATATGAATGTGATCGATCTTTTCCACTTTCATTTTTTTCCTCCTAAAAACTTTGTCTTAGCAAAAAGGGACGGTTTAATTATTAACGATCTTCTAATAATAAGGTTGTTAGGGGGCAGGGTGGTCTTCTTTTCAGGGATTGTCTACAAGGTTACCCTCTGCCATTATTCCGGCCCAAAGGCAAAAAATTTTGAAGCCCTGGAAAAACCCTGGCACCCATTTCGGGCTTTTGTATCGGCCTAATTCTGAACAAGGTTCATTATCGGTTTAGGGGAAAAGCTTGGGAGAAATTAGGTGGCAATCCTTAAAAGAAGACCACAAAAGAAGACCACCCTACCCCTCGTATTTCGAGTCGTTCCATTCTATTCAATGTCAATTCAATTATGAGACCGTTAACAACAAGGAGGCTGAAAATAAAAGCCCATTTTTTAGTTTTTTCCAATACGTTTTTGTGGTGGGGACCACCATTAGAATCCTTTAAATTGAGGTTTTCTTTTCTCCACCCAGGCGCGGGTCGCTTCTTTATGATCGGCCGTATTAAAAGTGAGCATTTCCAGACCGAGAGATGCATCAAGAATCAAATTAACCTGGTGACTCAGCCATTTGTTGACAGCCACTTTTGTATAGCGAATGGCCCAGGTGGGCCCGTCGGCTAAGGCCTGGGCCAGCTCACGGGCCTTGGGAAGGACCTCGTCCGGCGGGACAGCATGGTTGACCAGGCCCATGCGCTCCGCCTCAACCGCATTGATCAGTTTCCCAGTCATCAGAAACTCCTTGGCCCGGGAAACCCCAATCAGCGCCGGCCAGATAATCGCCCCTCCATCCCCGGCAACAATGCCGACTTTTACGTGGGGGTCTCCGAAACGGGCTTTTTCCGCGGCGATGACCACATCACAGAAGAGGGCGATGGTGGCCCCAAGCCCCACGGCATCCCCGTTGATGGCCCCAATGATCGGCTGCTCGACCATCAACATGTTTTGAATCAACCGACGGGCGTTGGCCACGGTCATCAGTGAATAGCGCCTGGCTTCGTCCGGATTGCCTCTGGAGTCCATACCTTTCACATCCCCACCGGCGCTAAAGGCCTTTCCCGCACCGGTAAGAATAATGGCATTAATATCCTCATCCCGGGCCACATCCGGCCAGATATTCTCGATCTCCCGGTGCAACTGAGGGTGTATGGCGTTTAGGGAGTCCGGACGGTTTAAGGTTAACGTGGCCAGAGGGCCCTCCTTTTCAACCTTAATGAATTCGTAGCGGCTGTAATCGGTCATGATTTTGGTTCCTTTCTTTTAAGTTATGGTTTTATCAAAGACATCCTCAAATCCATTTTATTATATCTGACAGATAAAAAAAATGTTGTCAAGGTAACATCCTATCCTTCTATTTTTCTGACTTTACATTATCAAGAATCAGCGTTAAATTAAAATATTAATATCCGGCTACGAGCACTTTTTTGTGGCTATGTTTTCTTGTGAATGAACCTTGGAGAAAAGATCTGGCCGACCTGAGGCCTAAGGGGTAAAAAAAGACCATGAACCTATTGGAAAGATTTGGAATTAAAAACCGTGTGGCCATCGTCACCGGAGGCGGCCGGGGAATCGGCAAGGGAATTGCCTCGATTTTCGCCGAAGCCGGGGCCAAGGTCCTCATTTCGGATAAGATGGCTGAGACGGTTCAGGCAACTGCTCAAGAGCTTTGTGATCAGGGCGGAAATGTTCTGGCGACCGTTACCGATGTCCGGGACTCGGGACAGGTAGCCGAGATGGTGAAAACGGCCATAGAGGCTTTCGGCCGGATCGATGTTCTGGTGAACAATGCCGCCGGGAACTTCAAGACCTCCTTTCTGGATCTCAGTGAAAATGGTTGGGACGCGGTGGTGCGGGCTACCTTGAAAAGCGTTTTCCTGTGCAGTAGCGCCGCAGCCAAAATAATGGTCGGTCAAAAGTCAGGAAATATCATAAATGTTTCTTCCATGGATGCCTTCCGCGGGTCTATAAGCACTGCGGCCTATGGGGCTTCGAAGGCAGGGGTGGTCAGCCTGACCAAGACGCTGGCCTTGGAGTTGGCCCCATACCACATAAGGGTAAATGGCATAGCTCCCGGTCACATCGACACCCCCGGGACCTCACAATGGAGACTGCCCGAGGTTGTGGAGCAACTCAGAGGCAGCATCCCGCTCGGGAGATTGGGCCAACCCGAAGACATAGCCACGGTCGCTCTTTTTCTGGCCTCAGACGCTTCAAGCTATATGACCGGGGAGACCATCTTGGTGGATGGCGGCGTTTTATTGTCGCGACCGTAAATACGTCCCAAATAATTTGGATATGGGAAATGGAGACCGTTCTATTTATAGTCTCATTTTTCATTAATTAGAACCATAAAAGCCTTATCTTTTTTATCCGCTGGGTTAGCCTGTCGATTCCGATAATCCTGGGAGGATATGATGAAACTGAAAGGGAAAGTGGCCATCATTACCGGTGGTGGTCGTGGCATTGGCCGGGCGATCGCTCTGGCCTATGCGGAGGAGGGAGCCCGTCTCATGGTGACTGCCGCGCGGGAATGGAATGAGATTCAAGAGGTGGCCTCCCTAACCGGCGGGACAGCCATACAGGCCGATGTCACAAAAATAGAGGATGTGGATAACGTGGTCCAGACCACCTTGTCTGCCTACGGGAGGATTGATATTCTGGTCAATAATGCGGCCAGGGGAATGAAGTACGTCAGTGAAGATTTTATAACCACCCCCTCACTTTTTTGGAAAATCGATCCCGAGGTTTGGCGGATGATTATCGACACGAATATCAATGGCGTTTTTCTGATGACCCGTGCAGTGGTTCCATTTATGTTACAGCAACAATACGGTCGTATTATCAATATTTCAGTGCATGAACGAACCATGCGACGGAAAGGCTTCAGTCCCTATGGTCCTTCCAAGGCGGCCTTGGAGTCTATGAGCACCATATGGTCTAAAGAATTGGAAGGAACCGGGGTTACTTTAAATATGCTCCTTCCCGGCGGTGCTACCCATACGGGGATGGTACCGTCAACCATTCCAAAGGAACAGCTGGCGGGGCTTTTAAAACCGGAGGTGATGGCCCCGGCTGCGGTTTATCTGGCCTCTGACGAAGCGGCACCGGTTAACGGTAAAAGGATTGTGGCCGTTGAATGGAATGAAGAACATAAGGATGGGAAAGGGAATCTTACATGAAGGTGGATTTCGATAAATTGCATAAGGCCTTCAATCCACAGGTGGTGGCCGTGGTTGGGGACAGCAAAGGCAATAACTTCAACTGGTTGAATGGTCAAAAGTCATTTAAGGGAAAGCTTTACTCCGTCCATACCAATCCTAAATCCATTGAGGATATCCAGGCCCTGGGTATTGAAAATTTTCCCAGTCTTGCCGATATTCCCGAACCGGTAGACCTGGCCATCGTCGCTGTACCCAGAGATGCCACCCCGTCCGTTCTGGATGACTGCATCCGCAAGGACGTGGCTGCGGCCCATTTTTTCAGCGCCGGGTTTTCCGAAACCAACACCGAAGAAGGAATAACACTGGAACGACGGCTGGTGAAAAAAGCGGAAAAGGCCGGGTTTCATCTCATCGGTCCCAATTGCATGGGGCTTTTCAATCCCTTGGTCGGGATAAAACAGAGCGAGGAACAATACACCGGTGTTTCCGGTCCCCTGGGCTTTATTTCCCAGAGCGGCAGCATCGCCATTGGCTTCAGCCTGGATGCCCATATTCAAGGTCTGGACATCAATAAATCGGTCAGCTTCGGCAATGGGGTAGTGGTGGATTCTCCTGACTTCCTGGAGTATTTCGGCCAAGACCCGGAAATCAAGGCCATCGGCATGTATCTGGAGGGAGTGAAGAACGGACGGCGTTTTCTTTCCGTATTGAGGGAGGTGGCCGCTCGAAAACCGGTGGCCATCTGGAAAGGAGGACGCACCGAGGAAGGGGGGCGGGCAACGGCCTCTCATACCGGGTCCCTGGCCGCCTCCAAGATCGTCTGGGATGCGGCAGTCAATCAATGTGGAGCCATACAGGTGACCAGCCTGGAGGAACTGATCGATACCCTGAAGGTTTTTCTCTTTCTTCCCCCCATTCAAGGAAACAGGGTGGCCATTGCCGGAGGGCCGGGAGGTCACTCCGTGACCGCCACCGACATTTTTGCCGAATGCGGATTGAATGTGCCCCAGTTGACCGAAGAATCCTACGCCGAACTGGAAACCTTCTTCGGACCGGTGGGAGGTAGTTACCGCAATCCCATCGATTCCGCCGGGCCGGTTCGCCGGGACATGAAACGGGTAATGGTCATCGTGGCCCAGGATGTCCATATCGATAATCTGGTTTATTTCGTTTCCACTAAACCGGGCTGGCATTTTACCCCGGATCAACTTAAAGGGGCTATGGACCTATTGGATAACGTCAAAAAGAAAAGCTCCAAACCCTTGATGGTTGTTTCCATGCTCTATAATCCCGATGCCGAAAAGGAAATAAAAGATATTATGTTAAACTTGCAGGGCATGGGCATCCCGGTTTTTCTTTCCTTCGAGCGGTGCGCCCTGGCCTTGAGAAATGCCCTTCAATACTACAATAACCTCCGCCGCCGAACCGGATAATTTTTAGAGGAGTCTTGTGATGACAGCGGACGAAGCCTTCTACTACTCCGGCCACAGCAACGAATCCGATCCCGGAGACCTGCGCCGGTTTCTCGATCCCTTGCCGAAAGATCCGGAGGGGATTCTGGAGGCTGTCGGCGGGCTGGTCCTGCACAAGGCCTTTGTCGAACCGGCCGGTATCGTTTGCCCTTCTGACAGCGCCGATGACGCCGAAAGCAGGCTTTTGCCTGAGATGTTAAGGCGTATCCTGGCGCGCGACCCGGGATCACTGGACAAGACGCGCTCCCCGGAGAAGCGGCTCATCGGCGTTTGCCGTCATTACGCACTCCTGGCCTGCAGCGTGTTCCGACACCATGGGCTACCCGCACGCTTGCGCGTAGGCTTTGCCGATTACTTCGAACCAGGCTTCTGGGACGACCACTGGGTCACCGAGTATTGGGACGGGGATTATTGGCGGCTGATGGATCCCGAGTTGACTCCGAGCGTGCGCAACCATTTCGGCGTTGCCTTTGATCCTTGCGATGTACCCCGTGATCGGTTCGTTACCGCCGGGTCAGCCTGGCTTGGGCTACGATCCGGACGTATCGATCCGGCCAAGTGCGGGGTGTCAACCCTGGGCATCACCGGCGACTGGTTCGTGGCCGCCAGCGTGGTTCGCGATCTGGCTGCCCTAAACAAACGCGAGATGCTGCCGTGGGACTACTGGGGGATCGTTCGAAACATGGGGCCTGGCGTCATGGTAACGGAAGAGGCCGCCGCTCGCCTTGATTCCCTCGCCAGAGTGATTGCGGAGCCGGATCCCGACTGGAAGACGCTGCGGGAAACCTATGACCGCGAGGAAGCCTTCAAAATTCCGGCAGTCGTCCTGAGCTTCCCGAAAGGTGTCCCCATTGAAGTCGAGGTTGACGGTTAGGCCCTGTCAATCAGGCAGGTCAAGAGGATGGGCCATGTTATAAAGATTTTCCTGAAAAAGTGAAAAAAGGGAGTCAATTCTTTCAAATTGACAATTTCTTTTTTGTCTTTACCTCGACAGGCACTGAGATAAACTGTTCCTCGATATAATATTAGGGAAGGATTTGAAATAGAGACTTAGGTCAATATGAAAGAATTGACTCCTCTTGCTCCGATGCGACCCCCAAGACAAACCCATCCTGTCTGGACATTGGAACCCGACCAGGGAGTGCGGCCGGGAAAGGCCCAATTTCTCCTGATTCTCCTCTGGACCAGCATCGCCATGCTGGTAGGGGAATTGGGTACTTTTTCCATCCCTCTGGTTGAACAAGCGAGTCTTTTCTGGCCGGCCATGGTCTTTCAAGCCGTAGGAGGATTATGGTTTGGAGGGATTGGAATTCTCTCGGCAATGATCTTTCCCCTCGTCTCCAATGCCCTGGGCGGGTTTTCCTGGGTCCAGAATATAGCCTGGATATCGGGCAACTTCATCCAGGGAGGATTGTTACGCTTCTATTTCCAATATAAAGGCTGGGACCCCTCTCTTCCTACTCGGAAGGAGATCTGGGGCTTTATTTGGGTCGGGGCCGTCCTTTCCAATGTCCTCGGTGTTTTGGTTACCATGACCCTGCTGGGCCTCACCCCCTACGGCCTGCCCTGGTCTAGAAGCCTGACCTACTGCGCCACTTCCATTATCGGCAATGGTCTGCCCTGTATCCTGCTGGGGATTCCCATATTGAAAAATTTTTCACCCTTGCTCGGCACTTCTTCGTTCTTTTTCCCGCGATTATGGCTGGTAAAAAGGATCCCTGATCCGACGCCCCTGTCCTTCAGGGACTTTCCCATGGTCCTGAAACTAATGATCGGGTTTTTTGCCGGGGGCTTCTTCCCCATGGCTATCCTGGCTGCGTTTTCCGTATCAGAAAATGAACGTCAGTATAATGTGTTTCTTATCCTGGGTTTATTTTTATGCATCATTCTTTCAGGCGCCCTTGCCAAACATATAAATACCCCGCTTAATCGTATTAAAGAACGTCTTCGTCAGATCGGCGAAGGGGATTTTAAAAAAGATTTTAAGATTGAAAGCCGGGACGAACTGGGCAAAATCGGCGATGGCATTCAAGAGATGGCCTTGAATTTGGCCAGACTTTACGACGAACAGGAAGAGCTTTTCTTGGGGACCATCCTTTCCCTGGCCGAGGCCATTGATGCCCGGGATCCTTATACACGAGGCCATTCCGATCATGTCAGTCAGTATGCTCTGAAAACAGCCCAAACCATGGGCCTTTCCGAAAAAGAGAGCAAGGGGATTTATTACGCGGCCATCCTCCATGATATCGGAAAAATAGGAATACGGGAGGATGTTTTAAATTATGACGGCTCTCTGGATCAAGAGAAATATGCCCATATGAAGACCCACCCTGAGATCGGTGCTCGCATCTTGGGAGTCGTGAAAGGGTTCGAACAAATCCGCCTGATGGTTCGGGCCCATCACGAGCATTATGACGGCACCGGATACCCTGACGGCCTTAAAGGTCAGGAGATCCCTTTGGGGGCCAGGATTATCGCTGTCGCTGATGTCTACGATGCCTTAACTACCGATCGTCCTTACCGGGCTGCCTGGAATAAGGAAAAGGCCTTGCAAGTCATCCAGGAAAAGGCCGGTTCCCAATTTGATCCCCAGGTGGTATCGGTTTTCGTTTCAGTCCTGATGGACGCTTAAAAACCCTTAAAGGGCTCTGGGTAGATTCTACCATGACCCGATTGAAGTGGCGGTCGGCGGTTAGGCCCTGTCAATAAGTCGGGTCAAATATAAATAAAAATGATTATCCCCTACGAAAAACTAAGCCGGGAAGCCTTGGACGGGCTTATTGAGGAATTTGTAACCCGAGAGGGCACTGATTCCGGCTATACCAAGAAATCGCTTGAAGAAAACATCGAGATGGTAAAGAGGCAATTAGAAAAAGGAGATGCTTTTATTGTTTATGATGAGGCCACCCAGACCGCAAACATCGTCTCAAAAAACCATCTCCTACGGGGACAGTCCACTTAATTGAAGATGATAGGGGAATGACCCCGATATTCCCAAAATATTTCTTTGCAAATTAGCCAGTTATATTCTATAATTCCTTTCAGTCTTTTTCTTTCAAATCCCTTGAGATCTTATGGAGATTCATGGCCCAGATCCAGATCTCAAAAGATCCATCCAATAAAACACCCGCTTCCGGTAAGATTCAGTTGGTACCCCAGGTTATGACCCTCAGATGGAAACAGGATCAGGGTGTGTTTAACTTGAACAGAAAACCTCCTAAGCATAGAAATCAGGTGTTGAACAACTGAATTAAAATAATAATATTAAATAAATATGGTGGATTTATTTATATTTAAAATGATCAATATTAATAATTCTTGGTAATTGAAAAGAAACTATTCAATTTATTGTTGGCGCCGCCCTTGAGGGCGTCGCCAATGCGGTGTTGCCCCTATCGGTGCCATGTCCCGGTTGTCGCCGCCAAGGCAGCGCCAACCAGGCCATTGGACACCGATGTCACTCGCTTGCATGGGCCTTCGGCCCCGCAAGCTTCGTGCCACGGGTCAACGCCGCATTCGGCAAGAGGAGATCGCCATGACATTCACGATAACAGACTATTGCGACGTGCAGGCTCGAGCTGAGGATCTCAACCTGAACAGGCCAGAGGGCCTTGCTTTGCTCCCACGCAACTTCGACACAGCAGCAATGCGTGACGAACTACTCCATGAGAGTGCAGTACAGACGGTACGCCTTCTGTTTCGGGAGAACGAGATCCCAGAAAGAAGGGTCGAACCCGAGGGCTGCAAGATCCCATGCATACAGGAGAACGAGTTCGCTCTCATACTGCCAACCCTGTTTGTGGGTTCACTCTTGTTGAGTCAGAATCCCCACCTTCTTTCGCTTGCTCTGAACGTGATTGCGAACTACGCCACAGACTTCTTCAAGGGCCTTCCGGGGCGTAACAAGGTGGTTCTGGACGTTGTCGTCGAGGACAAAAACAAGAAACTCTCAAAGAAGATTCACTACGACGGCGGAATTGATGGGCTCAAGGAGATCACCGAGATCGCCGGAAAGGTGTTTACCGATGAAACATCCCATTGAGTCATTCCGAGACCACTTCAAAGATGTGGTTGAGGAGGTGCAGCGATTCGCTGTCTTCGTCCGGGCAAAGGAGTTTCAGGAGCAGAGCATCGTCAAACTCGAAGAACTCTTGGCGGAATGTTCACAGGCTAAGGACAAGGCTATCGCCGAACAGTCGGAGGATACGGCGAACGCATACCTGGCCTTCGAATTCATGGCAAAGGCCTTGGTGGAGGAATTCCGATTCTACCTGGCGCTCAAGGCGGATGCTCCCGATTCGGCGTGGGACCACCTTGTGAATGCCGAATCCTCGTCTGCCGCAGCAATGAAATCGCATGCTGTGGCTTCTCATCTCGATGGGTACATTCAACGGCTTCATGCTCTTGAGCGGCTCTTGTTCCCTCAACCCGTCTTCTTCAGCTCTGGATTCATCGTGAGGGAATCGGAGTGCAGCATCTGCGGCGTAGAGTACGGGGAATGTACTCACGTCAAAGGAAGACCCTACATGGGCAAGCTCTGCGCACGGATTGTGAAGAAGGCAGAGCTCCAAGAAGTCTCCGTGGTCTCCGACCCCGCAGACAAGCATTGTCGCGCCCTGCACTACACTGACAATGGAATAACGAGAAACGTGTTCACCCAACGTGCAGTCCCAGACGAAGATGCCGAACAATCGCCTCCAGCATACCCCGAAGGGCGCGCGGACGCACCCTCCGGGTCTGCTGAGGCGTGACGTTATAGCAAATGAAATTTACTGACATAGAGCAAGAAGTCATTTTCCTCAAAGCGTCCAGTGAAATGATTGACTCAATAGTCAATTACGACATGCTTACTCTCAGCGGGGGAGAGGGAGGGGGTGAGGCTCGATGTAAGAGCACCATACACCAAAGGCTCTTTAACATTTTTCTCGTTGACTTCCTGTCGAAGTCATCAGCCGAGATCGCTGGGGAGAGCAAATCTTACCTTGACGCGTTGTTAGATATTTGTAAAAGACCCATTTTCGATCAAGATCATTCTGTGCTGAAGCTGAAGGAGGCGACTCTTAGTTTTAGAAAATGGTTGGAAACCGAGGTCGAGGTTGAGATATGGCTGCCTGCAATCAGTCTTCAAACAAAGCTAATAATCCGAAGACGTGAGTTCATCAAAGTCTGTGGAAACATCGCCAAACACAATTTCTCCCGACTCAGTAGAATTATCAATGAGTTGAGGGGCATCGTTTCAAGAAACGGAATAACCATTGCCGATGAAGACGCGTTGCTTATACTTGACGATGTCTATGAACGATTTCACACTGATATCCTGAACTGCCATGTCAGTTATGTGTTGGAACAATTAAACGATGTTCGCTGGGGTATTCATGAGTATCTTGAGCCAGAGTTTAGACGCTCAATCGTTCTTGAAAATGGTGATCCACCGAAGTACCACTACACCTTTCCTGATGGTATAAACACACATTTCGCGAGAAATTGCTACTGGGAGCTTATGAACGACGTTAGACGGCGACCATATGTCCAGAGATTCAAGACGTATGATATATTAAAAAAGGTATATTAAGCATGAATCAGGGGTTGCTCAATCAGCGGAAAAGAGCGCCTGCCTCTGGCTGATTCCTGTGTTGGACGGAGTCTGAATTATGATGGATAATGAATCTACCAAGATAATACTATGCGCGCGCTGCCAACAGCGCCTTCGCGTCCCCGTCAGGATTGGAAAGATAAGGGTTAAGTGCCCCAACCCTGAATGTAGATTGCAGTGGGAAATGGATACGGGTGAACGACCGTACGAGCCCGTTCGATTGCCGTACCAAGTGGTTGATATCCAACAGGGGACTGCGGCCTGGCATGCATGGCGAGACCAAGGCCTTGGCGCTTCGGATGCTCCCACCATAATGGGCGAGAACCCATGGAAAAGTCGTGGGAAACTCCTGGATGAGAAGCTGCGAAGGGTCAGAGTTCGAGCCAGTGAAGCTATGGCTCGCGGAACTGCTTTGGAACCTGAAGCGCGAAAGCAATACGAGCGGAAGACCGGGATTTCCGTTCGTCCATTATGCCTCCAAAGCACAAAGTTTTATTGGCTACTGGCGAGCGTTGATGGGCTCTCCGATGATGGTAATTCCGTAGTCGAAATTAAATGCGGAAATATGGTTTACAGACATGCGGCATCGACCGGACAGGTCCCCAAATACTACTTTGGGCAACTTCAGCACATCCTGGCGGTAACGGATCTGGCCGAGCTTGATTTTTGGTGTTATCTGCCGGGCCGGCCCGATGTTCACCTTCGAGTTGAGAGAGACGAACACTACATCGAAAGGCTCTTGCAGATTGAGCAGAGGTTCTGGGAAGAGCTTCGGAAGCTCAGAGAGTAAAAATATTCGTCCAACAATGGGATGAACTCGGATTCTAAAATGCTATCGCATTTAAAACCGGTTATCTCAATCGTTGGTGCCGCCTGCGGCGTCGCCAATGCGGCGTTCCCCCTATCGGGTCCATGTCCCGGTCGGCGCCGCCGCAGGCGGCACCAACCAGGCCATTGGACCTCGATGTCACTTGCTTGCATGGCCTTCGGCCCCGCAAGCTACGTGACACGGGTCAACGCCGCATTCGCCTAAAATGGAGGATAAGGTATGGAGCCAGTATGGATTCCTCTTGTATCTGGATTGTTGGGTGCTCTTGTGGGGTCTGCTTCCTCATTAGCCGCTATATTTATGCAAACAAGAGCACAACAGAGGCGTGAACGACTCCGCTTGGTTATCGAAGCCGCCATGCAAGATCACCGGAGCGTTCTTGAACTTATGAAACTTCCAGGAGGGCCTACAAGCATTCAACCTCTCCCAAGTTATATCTACTATCACTTACGGTTCATGAACCTTATCGAAGAGAGTCATTTGAGTCCCGACTCTATGAAAGAATTGGACAAGGAGATGGCTGAAGTTTACCAGGTCTGCAAGGAACCAACGAGAAAGGATTCAAATTCCTAAGAATTAGAAGGAAAGAGTGCACAAATCTAAAAAAATTGCCAACGGCAGAACTTCAGCCGATTTTATACGCGCTGTAGGGTTCTGTGCCATTCGTCCAAATAGATAGTCAAGGCCGAGATAATGATGCTGAAACGTTCTATGTACTTTTTAAGTTCCCTTTTTCTCGCTAGTTGCCTTTTTGTCGTTTCAATCCCAGCGCTTGCTGATATGCGTAATGTCCCGCTAGCCGAGGTCCTTTTGCAGGCCAAGAAAGGCAATCCAGAAGCGCAGGACGAGCTGGGATTTCGGTACTCCATTGGCCTTGATGTCGATCAGGACTATGTTCAGGCTGCAAAGTGGTACCTATCTGCAGCTGAGCAAGGACATGCCAAAGCACAAAACGAGATAGCAGGTTTCTATGACAAAGGCATTGGTGTTCCCAGGGATCAACGGAGAGCAGTTTACTGGTACGAAAAGGCGGCCACTCAAGGCTATCCTCCGGCCCAGTATAATTTGTCCTTAAAGTTGATCTTGGGGGAAGGGGTGAAAAGGGATGCGATTCGATCTACATCGTGGCTTAGGAGCGCCGCCGAAAGCGGAAAGGCACCGCAGGCCGAATGCAACTTGGGCGTAAGGTACCTAAACGGTGTAGGGCTGAAGAAGGACCTCCGGGAAGCGACCAGGTGGTTTCGTAAGTCAGCGGATCATGGTTACCCTTTAGCTATGTTCAACATGGCCAGTAGCTACGTGCGTGGGGATGGCGTAAATAGAGATTTGGTTCAGGCGTATAAATGGCTCTATCTATCCACAGGCGCAGGAGCAAAACAGAAATTGGTATTCGAAAGAGCCAAGACAGAAGCAAGGATGGGCCACTCTGAAACCACTTTATGGCTTTATCCTTTGGAGGGGGCTCAGCTGCGTAAAGCCCAGAAGGGATTAGAAATTCTGCGGGAATCTATGACAGAAAGTCAAGTGTCTGAAGCCATTAAGCAAGCAGATAATTGGAGTCCAAAAGAATAGTGACACATTGACGGGTGACGAAACTGCTCATTGTACAGAGAGGGGCGAACAAGGCTAATGCAGCCGACGCAAAAAGCCGCGCGGCTGATTAGCAGCGTTGGGCAGGGAGATATTAAACACCAATGATTAGAAAATCATTACATCGCGTACGAGAAGCAACATTTTGTATTGAGCTTCCAAATAAAGCAGCGCATGACATGCCAATGCCAACGGGGACAGGCTTTTTCATTTCACCTGATGGATGGTTTGTTACTGCTGCGCATGTTACGTCAGAAAATGGCAATTCTGATGGTCCACAAAGGAGTGATATAGATAAAGCATGGCTAATGAAAGAACATACTGCCGGTATAATAGGAGCAATGTGTCAGTTTCCTGAGCTACTGTATGTGCTCCCACGATATGATATTTCTTTATTGAAGGTAGATTTTCCAAAAAATTCAAATAAAGAATGGTTAAAGGGTAAAACTGAGTTTCCTTTTATACCTGTTTCTAAAAGACCATTGGAAATGGGAGAACCTGTTTATTCTTTCGGCTATCCTCTTTCCACAGGGATAGCTAAAAAAAATGGTTCTGCTGTTATTGGAACCACACAACTAAGCCCACGACTCACATCTGCCATTGTTTCCTCGGACTTAGAAAAAACCAATATTATAATGACCAGTGGTGATACAAAGCATTATGTTTTAGATAAAGCGCTTAATTATGGGAACAGCGGCGGTCCAATTGTTGCCGTTGAAACTGGATACGTACATGCATTGTGTTCACGATTTCAGCCTGTATTTGTGCCCCAAATGCATATGGCAAATGAAAAAGGAGAGTACCCGGTAGTGATGATTCCAAGCCTCTATGGCGTTGTATCAAGTTTGGAAAATCAGGAAATACTGAATCTGTTCGAAAAGCTTGGGATACCCATATCGGATTGAATACAGGCTAGTGGAGTACTCTTGAAATATTGAAAACCAATGCTTCTTAAATGAAGCCCAACCCGTCGCTCAAGCCGATCGCGGCCCGCTGGGGAGGAATAGGGGACGTCCTTAAATAAGTAAATAACTTGACAGGCCAATTGCGGATAGACCGGGAGGGCCTTTTTTCAAGGAGTCGGATAAAGGCCAGGGCGGATGGCAGAGGATTATGCTGCTACTGGGCGGCACGAGAGTTGGGCTATCCTTTGACAGAACTTGCCCGGCGATTGAACATAACAACTCTCGTAGTGGTATATGCTGTGAGAAGAGGCGAAAGTATCGCTAAAGAGTCTGATTATAGCCTATTAGATTGAGTTATTTACTTATTTAAGGACGTCCCTAATTATTCACGATGCCTTAACTACCGATCGTCCTTACCGGGCTGCCTGGAATAAGGAAAAGGCCTTGCAAGTCATCCAGGAAAAGGCCGGTTCCCAATTTGATCCCCGGGTGGTATCGGTTTTCGTTTCAGTCCTGATGGCCGCTTAAAAACCCTTAAAGGGCTGTGTGATAGGGGTAGGGGTCTCTCCAGACCGTTTCGATTAACTTCAGCCAATATGGTCCTTGTATTCATCCATCACTTCAATCAAAACCCCATGGGCATATTGGGGAGTTATCCATACCCACCGTGTATCGGGGCTATTTACATCATAATTGAATTGATCCCCTTGCAACGTTACCTCTTTTTCCTTCAGTTGACGAAAAGTATCCTCCAGATGAGTGGAAGCGAAGGCAATATGATGTAATCCTTCTCCATATTTTTCCAGACGATTGTAGATAGGTGATCCGGGTTCCAGAGGCTGAAGGAGTTGAATATCACAACCATCATTGAGAGCACGGAAAAATGTGGTCAGGTAGCGGTCTTTTCCTGCGAAACGTTCCTCTTTGACGATTGGTTGATTTAATAACGAGGGGGAAACCACTCCAAGAATACGGGAGTAATGTTCGATGGCCCGATCAATGTCTCTAACCAATATACAAATATGGGCCAGCCTTTGCTTGACCTGATTCTCCATAACAGTCCTCCTTTTCAGGTGAGCCCCGGTCAGGGCTGTACCTCTTTGGTTGAAGAGTCCTTCATCAAACTCCGAGCTGATGGGTCAAGTCTGCTCTTGACTCTCAGTTTTTTTCAACAAGGGCCAAGAACAAAACCCTCACCGTTAACCAGTTATGCATACAAGGCAACGTTCAAGACCCCCAATCCCGTTCAGCCTATCCTCCAATAATGAGATACTCAATTTTCTTTGAATTCGGCAATTATAAGTACTCTTTTCCAGGTTATTAAGATCACTAGAAAAATAAGGATGTCCCGCTTTATCGCAGGTCCTTGCGCAGGACCGATTTAAGGATTTTCCCGGTGCCTCCCCTGGGAAACTCGCTGATCAGGCGAACTTCCCTTGGCGCCTTGAAATGGGCGAGGTGCTTTCTGGAGAACTCAATCACCTCCTCGGGGGAGATATTGGATCCCTGTTTGGGCACCACGAAGGCCAGGGGGATTTCCCCCCACATTTCGTCCGGTTTGGAGATAACCGCACACTCGAGAATATCCGGGTGGGAATAGAGCACCGCTTCCACTTCGAGGGATGAGATATTTTCCCCCCCGCTGATAATAATGTCTTTTTGCCGGTCCTTCACATAAAGAGACCCGTCCGGTCCCATGGCGCACAGATCTCCCGTATGGTACCAACCGTCCTTCAGGGCCTCGGCCGTTTCCTTGGGGCTCTGGTAATACCCTTTCATGACCATGTCGCCGCGTACCAGGAGTTCCCCTACCGATTCTCCGTCCCAGGGGAGGTCGTTTCCTTTGGGGTCCACGATCCGGTACTCCACCCCCACCATAGGAAACCCCCAGGTTCGCTTGGCGCGAAAGGTACGGGTCGCCTGGTCCAGATGCGGACTCAGTTCGGGCCAGGCGATCAAGGGGGAGGTTTCGGTCATGCCGAAGGCCGTGGAGGTAAGGGCCCCGAAGGCCTCCTCAACCCGATCAATCATGCCGGTAGGAGGCGGCGCGCCGCCTATAAGGATCCTTCTCACGCTGGAGAGGTCGTATTTCTTGAGATCATGCAATCCCAGAATGGCGTTGACCATGGTGGGGATGATGTAGAACCGCGTCACCCTCTCCCGCTGGATGATTTTCAAGGTTTCGGAAGGGTTGAATTTCTGGAGCATGACATGAGTCCCGCCCATGGCCGTCAGGTAATGGGGCGTGCCCCACCCGTTGACATGGAATAGCGGGATCAGATGAACCTGGATGTCGGTCTCGTCCATAGGGGACGAGGCCAGGAGCGCCAGGGCATGCAGGTAGAGGTTGCGGTGCGTCAGCATGACGCCCTTGGGCCGGCCCGTGGTTCCGCTGGTATAGAAGATCTCCGCCGTGTCGTCCTCTTCAAACGGGTAGGCTTCGATAGGGTAAGGCGGATCGGGGGAAGACCCTTCCAGCAGCTCGTCGTAGGTGCCGTTGATCCAGTCGGGATTGTCACCGCCCTCACCCAGGAGAATGAACTTCTCCACGGAGGGGATATGCCCCCTTATCGATTCGATCTGGGGAATGAAGTCCCTGTCCAGGAACAGGATTTTAGGCTCGGATTCGTTGATGATATAGTCATAGTCGTCGGCGACCAGCCGGATATTGAGCGGTAAGAGGATGGCGCCGATCTGCGGGATGCCGTAAAAGGCTTCCAGGAGCCTGTGACAGTTGTATCCAAGGTACGAAATTCGGTCCCCCTTTTGTATGCCGAGACTCAGCAGACCGTTGGAAAGCCGATAGACCCGTTCCCCGTATGCGCCATAGGTAAAACGACGGTCTCCGCAAACAACGCCGGGTTTTCCCTTGTGGATTTTCAGAGTTCTTTCCAGGAATCGAATCGGGGTGAGTGGGATGTTCATTTCATTTTCCTCCAATACTCAAACCCTGCCGTCTCTGCGGGTTCAGCGAGAGCAATGAGGTTCATCAATAAAAAAGTTAATTGGCCGGTCAAAAATGACGACTGTTTGAATGGGTGGCTCTTTTGAGATATGGATTCGAGCCATGAATCTCCTCAAGATCTAAAGGAAGAATGTTGTAAGATTAAGGTTACTTGGAACTAATTAACATAACTATATAATTTGTCAAGAAAGTTATTAGGCAGAGGCTGTTTTGGCACGGATGTCGCGGTTAAGCTTGATCAGCCACGGACCCATACGGAAGCACACGGACTTTTTTGCCGGACCAGAAGAGTTCCGGCAAAAAACTGCCGTCGCTGTCGCGAAGCATTAATTTTAATTGGGCTCAGGCAATTGTAATAAAGTATTGTCGATTTTTAATTGAAGCTCCCTGCACCAAATGCGCGGGAATAGCTCCCGCAACGGAGTGCAGGGAATCTTCCATGCAAGGAAAATGTTTATATCCGGTCGGCGTTCGCCGACCCTTAAGTCAGGCCGTTGGTCTGACCGGGTAGTTCGCTCGCAGATCCCGCTTAAGACGGGACATAGGCCCACGCAGCAAACTGCGGGGAATGCGCTCCCTATTCATGTTCGACAGTTCGTGAAGAAAGGACATAACCTGTTTTCCAAAGTCGGAAAGGAATGGCTGGATAATCGGTTAGAAATCTTGGGGATGAATCTAAAGAAAAATTACTTTATTTTTACCTACCCCCAGTTCCACACTGCGCGGGAATCTTGTTTCAGCCTTCACCTCGAAGTTGCATAAAAAAAATATATATCGATCATTTTTTTACAACTTCGAGAGCCATTTTCTTTGACTCCCTAATCCTTTTTCATTATACTCAGTCCCGGACTAAATTTCACGTCACGCGGCCATGCCGAAAGGCGGTCCTCCTATAATAACCGGTCAATCTAACCCATCGCCAGACGATCTTAGGGAGTGACGAAACATGGAAGGCATCACCGATCATTCTCTCCACAAGTTCTTCTATCCCGAAAGCGTTGCCCTGATAGGTGCCTCATCCAACCCAATAAGGCCGAGCTACAATCTCGTCGGCAATCAGGTCAAGCTCGGTTACCAGGGCAGGATGTACCCGGTACACCCAACGGAAAAGGAGATCCTCGGGGTGAAGGCTTACCCCAATGTCACGAGCATTGAGGAGATCGTCGACCTCGCCGTGATCGCCGTTGGTCATGCTCAGACCCCCAAGATCCTTCGGGAATGCATCGAGAAGGGCATCAGGAGGGTGGTTCTTGTCGCCGGCGGTTTCTCCGAGATCGGAGAAGAGGGAAGAAAAATACAGCAGCAGATGCTCGAACTTGTCAGGAAGAGCGGGATTCGGGCTATCGGCCCCAACGCCCTCAGCCCCATCAATCCCCGTCACAACTTCGCCATCAGCTTCCACCCCATCGAACGGCTCAAGACGGGCGGTCTCTCCCTGATCTTCCAGTCCGGTCTTTACGAACCGCGCCTCCGCTGGATGTTCTCGGCCTTCAACCTTCATCTGAATAAGCTCATCGACCTCGGCAACAAGATGGATCTGAACGAGGTGGATGCCCTGTCCTACCTCGTCTTTGACCCCACGACCCGCGTCATCGGTCTCCACATGGAGAGCCTGGAAGGGGATGGTCGCAAATTCCTGGAACTCATCCATCAAGCCTCTGCCCTGGGGAAGCGCGTCATAGTCCTCAAATCGGGCCGAACAGAGGAAGGGGCGAAGGCCGCTGCTTCCCATACCGGCGTGATGGTGAAGGGCAACGATAGGGTCTTCGACAGACTGCTGAAGCAATGCGGGGCTATCCGGGCTTATAGCGTCGAGGAGTTCTTTGATCTGGTAAGGGCCCTGGAGCGCTTCGGTCCTCTAACCCTCAAGGGGGACCGCATCACTGTGGCCGCCCTCCCGGGAGGGGAGGCCGTAATCATGACGGACCTCGTTCAACAGGAGGGCCTGAAGATGGCCAAGGCAAACGAAAGGACTTCAAAAAAACTGAAATCAATCTTTCCCCCCTGGGAGATATCGGCCAACCCCTTCGACCTCGGCGTTGCCCTGCAGTTTAACGACTCGCTCCGGGTTTACGAGACCCTGATTGCGGCGATGAGCGAGGACGAGAACGTAGATGCCCTTCACCTCCAGATTCCCGAACAAATCCTGCTTTTGCCCAAGGAACTTTTCAAGCTGTTCCACCGTGCTCCTGCCCTGGGCAAGCCCCTGGCGCTATGGGTGGCCGGCATAGAGTCGGGAACCCATGAAACCCTTCAATGGTTGGAGGATCAGGGGATCCCCGTCTTCCCCACGCCGGAGAAGGCAATCCGAGCGCTTTCCGCCCTCCATCAACTGAGTGTTTCCCTCGAAGTTGCATAAAATTGATCAATTTATTTTCTCTTTTATGCTACAGTACTATCCATCCTAATCTGAAAGGAATAAAACAAGATGATGAAACCGGCAAAAAATTCTCTGGATATCGGCCTGATCTCCAGCGACATCAAGGCAAGCCTCAATTTTTATCAGAACCTGTTGGGGTTGGAGTTTGTGGGAACGATGCCCTTATGGTTTGGGACTATGCATAGGCTCCGTTTCGGCGAAAGCGACTTCAAACTGATCGAACCAAAGGAAGTGCCGCCCGGCGGCGCCATCGGCTTGGAAAAGCAATTAGGATTTCGATATGTCACCTTCGTAATAGAGAATCTTTCTCAGCTTTGCAATGATCTGAAAAAAAACGGCATAGAATTTACGGTCGCTGAAAGAGAGATCAGACCCGGCGTTCGCATTGCCATGGTCAAAGACCCGGATGGAAATATTGTGGAATTCGTGGAACGAAAATAGATGCCCGGATGTTACATAATTTTAATTGTATAATTGGGGACAACCGTCCCCAATACGTCCTCAATAATCCATTTAAGAACCGAGAAGATCTTTCGAAATAGACTTGGCTTCTTCCAGCTTGGTTTCTTCCACCATAACCGTTCCCCACCCCTTTTGGGTCACAAAGAGTCCGTCATAGGCGGTATCTTTATATTCCCTGACCAGGAAGGGAATCTCGGCCTTACCCAGGGCGTCGGTCAGAAGATCGGCCTGAAATTGATTGTCCAGGGTGATCAATTTTTTCCAGTTCATTGGGCCTCTCTGGTTAAGTTACCTGTTTTTCCCCTTGACTCATAATTCTTCCCCATTTTATACTTCCTTCATCAAAAAAGAAATACTTATCAATCAACAGCTAAAAGGCCAGCGGATTAGCCGGAGTTTGGAAAGGAGCTTATAAATGCCTTGGGACGCGGAACTGGAAAGGGCTTTTCATCCAAAAACAATAGCGATTGTCGGCGTATCGTCCGAGGCCAAACGAGGGGCACCCTGGGCCCCGGGCGGTCCGGCCTTTATCACCAGTCACGAGCAGCTCGGCTTTAAAGGGCGGATATACCCGGTCAATCCCAAGGCCTCAGAAGTATTGGGTTACAAAACATATCCGACGATATCGGCCATTCCTGAGCCTGTTGATCTGGTGATTGTGTCTGTGCCGGCCCAGGCACTGCCCGATGTTCTTGAAGATTGCATCAAAGCCGGCGCCAAGAACATTCATGCCTTTACGGCAGGTTTTGAGGAGACCGGTGAAAAAGAAGGGGTTGAGTTGGGCCGGAAGGTCCGGGAGATTGCTCAACGCGGTCAACTGCGGCTCATCGGGCCCAATTGCATGGGTTTATATGTGCCGTCGGCAGGGATCGGAACCTTTGACCAATTGCCCAGAAAGAGCGGCTCCGTGTGTTTTCTATCCCAGAGCGGCGGGCATTGTAACTGGTATGCCCACTATGGGCCGAACTACGGCGTTAACTTCAGTAAGGTCATCAGCTTTGGTAATGCCTATGTATTGGACAGCACCGATTTCCTGGAGTATCTGGCCACGGATCCGGAGACAAAAATTATCTGTATGTATCTGGAAGGGATTAAGGACGGAGGAAAGCTGTGGAGCCAGGTGAGGGAAATCAACCGGAACAAACCGGTTATTATTTGGAAGGCGGGACTTACGGATCATGGCTCAAGGGCCGTCGCATCCCACACGGCTTCATTGGCCGGTCAGGAGGCCATCTGGCGCGGGTTCTTCGCTCAAACCGGGGCGGTCCCGGTCTTCTCTTTGGAAGAGATGGCCGAAATGGCCATGTCTTTTCTCTATATGAAGCCGCCAAAGGGCAAGAGGGTTGCGGTGATGGGACTTGGGGGCGGTACGAGTGTGGCGGCAGCCGATACATGCAGTCGAGAAGGGCTGGATGTACCACCCCTGAGTCAGGGTACACAGAATGAGCTGAAGAAATTCATTTCCTTGGCCGGGGCAAGCATCCGAAATCCTTTGGACACCGGCCTGGTTTTTCGCAATGTGGCCAACCTGGCACGGGAAATGGAGTCGGTGGCCGCCGATCCGATGATCGATATGCTCATTGTCATGCCGCACCTGGATATGGCCCGACATGTCGGCTTGGAGCAGGTGGACAAAATGGTTGAGTATTTGTGTGATTTCGCCAAAAACAACCCTGCCGGCAAACCCATCGCCTTTGTATTCCATTCCTTTGCCAATGACCCCTGGGAGAGCGAACTGCGCAGCAAACTCAGAGTGGAGCTTCCCAACAAGGGGATTCCCGTTTATGGGACACTCACCGGTGCCGCCCGGGCCCTATACAGACTGGCCGGGTATTACCGATTCCAGAATGCACCGGCTATGGAAGGATAACCTAATCCATACCAAACATTTTTGAATTTTGGATGTCAGGGAAAATTTTTTTCCTCTTAGAATCGGCCGGGTTGGATGTCGACGTCCACCAGTGCGGGTTTCCCAAGGTGCAGGGCCTTCTGAAGGACCGGTTTCAGGTCGTCCGGATCCTCCACCTTGAATCCCCGGATACCGAAGCCCCGGGCCACGGCCGCACAATCCAGCGGATGGTCCAAGAAGTCCATACCGGGATAAGTGCTTTTCCGCTCGCTCAGGCCTTGTGAGGGAAGGTAGTAACTGTTCATATAATATTTCAAGATACGGTAGCTGCGGTTATTGCAAACGACATAGGTGACCGGCAGGTTATAATTCGCTGCCGTCCAGAGACCCTGGATGCTGTACATGGCCGAGCCGTCTCCGATAACGGCCACCACCGGGCGGTCCGGTCTGGCCAGCTTTATCCCCAGGGCTCCGCCGATCCCCCAACCCAGGGCACCGCCCCTTATACTGAAGTAACTTCCCGGCTCGGAAAAATCCATGGCCCGGAAAAGAGGGCCGGTTGAAGTGATGGCCTCACTGGCAATGATGGCCTCCTTGGGCAGGACCTCTTTCATCTCTAAAAATAAGCGGCGGGGGTCCATAGGCCTTTGATCCCAGTTCTGCCGGACTTTCTCTACATAGCTCGCCTGTGTTTTAGACCTTAAGGCCCCCATTTTTGCGGCCCTTCTCTTGGCTGCCTCCAACCCGGCTTCTTTCATAAATTGTCGTAAAGACCTTTCCAGGACCTGGAGCCCGATCCAGATATCACCCCAGACCCCGACTTTGACTGGTATGTTCTTTTCTATTTCCCAGGCACTCACATCCAGATGGACAATCCGTTCTTTTCCCGTAAAAACCAGCGGGCTATAAACGAACTGTTGAAACAAGGGACAACCGACAGCCAGAATGGCGTCGTATTTTCCCAAGAGGGTTTGGGCCCTGGAGGAGTCCGGATCGAACATGCCGCCGAACTGGGAATGACCCATTGGAAAATTGACTTCAGAAAAGCTTAGGGCCATAACCGCGGCACCCAGGGTTTCGGCCACCTGTACGGCTTCGGCTACGGCGCCGGCCTGGGCCAGACGGTCTCCGACGAGCATCAGAGGGTTCTTTGATCCGGCCAGTAATTCCGCGGCCTTCTCCACGGCTTCCGGATCGGGATGAAGCCGTGAATAGACCGGTGATGGGGGAGTCAGATCCAGATCGTCTGTCTCATCCAGGACATTCATGGGAAGCGATAGAAAAACCGGACCGGTGGGTGGTGTGGCGGCGGTTCGAAAGGCCCGTTTCAAGGTCAGGGGCACATCCCGCCCGTGCCGGACTTCGGCACTCCACTTGGTATATTGTCGGCAGAGGGTCACCATATCGCTCCAGAGAATCGGTTCGTTCAGTTGCATCCGGGTATCGGATTGCCCGGCCGTCACCACCATGGGGGTCCCTCCCCTGAAAGCATCATAGAGCATGGAAAGCCCATTGGCTATGCCTGCGGTAACATGAAGGTTTACAAAACTGGGTTTTCCTGTGGCCCGGGCATATCCATCGGCCATGGCCATGGCCGTGGTTTCCTGCAAGGCCAGGATATATTTCAATTGGGGGTAGTCCTGGATTCCATCCATAAAGGGAAGCTCCGTGGTACCGGGGTTTCCAAAGATATAGGGGACACCCTGGGCCATTAGCATATCTAATAGGCCATAACGACTTGTCTTTCTCATTAGTCCTCCGTTTTCTTTTTTCGTTCACTATACAAAACCTGGGAGGACAAGTCCACCCCGCCACTCTCCCGGTCCCCTGCAATTTTTAAAACCTGGCCGGTTGAAAGACCGGTTTGCCCGGCAGCGGTGGGGGCCTTTTGGAGTCGGCCTGCCTTAAAAGGACGGTTCAAAATTCATCCGGGAAAAGATGGCTCAAAGGTTTTGGGTTGGCAACCATGAAAAACCCCACTCATTACCGATCTCGAAAATGGGACTATAAGAAACAGTTACAGCAAAAGAAAGGGGGGGCAAGTGCTCCTCGCCAATCGAGCGGCTTTTTTACAAAGTGCAAAAAGGAACTTTACTCTCTGGAGGAGCATGGCCTTCTTAAGTTCCCCTAACGGAAGGTTCCTTTTTGAAAAAACAGCCTATTTTAAAACGCTTAAGGGAATACAAGGCACAACCCTGGCTTGGTACAGACCTTGCAAATTATTAAATTAGTGTCCATCCGGAAATTTAAGATTTCCAGATGGAGCCCTCAGCATTCAGCGATCAGCAGTTAGCCAAGCTATGGTTGTTAAAGGTCTTTGCTGACACCCGAAAGCTGATGGCTGAGCCCACTCGGCCGAAAGTATCTTTTCCGGATGAGGACCCAATAAATGGAGATTTAATTTTATGGAAGCCATTAAAAATACCGACAAGGGAAGATCAAAGACAGAAAAGATATCCGATTCTACCATCCAGCGTATTTCCATTTATTATAGGACGTTAAATAGATTGGAAAAACAAGCCGTCAAACGTACCACCTCGATGAGCTTGGCCGACATCGAAGGTATTTCCCCGGTTATGGTGAGAAAGGATTTGTCTTTTTTTGGTACCTTCGGTTGCCGGGGCGTAGGTTATGATGTTCAATCTTTAAAAAGGGAACTGGCCAAAATACTGGGGTTCAGCCGGAAGTGGGGTCTGGTAATCATAGGAGGAGGCCAATTCGGCAATGTGCTGATCAATTCTCAGACTCTGAAAGATAATAATTTTACGATAAGAAAGATTTTTGATAAAGAACCTGACCTGATAAAAGACATCGATGACCAGACTGTGGTTTATCCTCTCGATCAACTTGAAGAGAAAATCAACCCTGAAGAAGATCACATTGCCATTATAGCCCTGCCGCCGCCGGAAGTTCAGTCGGTCATCGACCGTCTGGGGAAAATCGGCATGAAAGCAGTACTCTATATGGCCTCGAGGTCAATCAAGGCCCCGCAAAATATGGTGGTCATGAATCAGGATATATCCATAAAATTAGGGATGATGACCTATAAGGTTTTGGAAAAAGAAAATAATCGAACGGCTTGAACCGGAACATGCCTGGCGAGCGCATTCCCCGTCCCGCTTTCAGCGGGACTGCGGGAGTTAGCGAGCGAACTGCCCCAATAAACACCTTCCCTGCCTGGAATCCCGCCCTGCGGGACTGCACCGTGCAGGGAGCTTCAATTACCTAACCGAAAAAGATTCTTGACGGAAACGTCCGTTGGGATTATCACTATCTCTTTGTGTGGGGAATCTTTTCCCTGAAAATAAAAAACCCGCTTAAAGGGGACTCCGACTATTCCGATAATTGCCCCCCTTCCCTCCCTCCCACCGGTGAGGGGAGGGAAGGGGGATTTTTTCATATTTTGTGTTCCCCGACCCATGCCGGTCTGAGGCTTTAATATGAATTTTTCCGTTCAAAAAAAATCCCCCTTAATTTCGAACCAGTTTCCTGAACGGTTTCTTCCTGTTGCTCAAGGAGGCTTAAGGATCTCCTTGCTTCTTTTTCTTTTTTCCATCCCTCTGTCCTTTATTACTTCTATTCGAGAAATAACCCTGGGTTCGGCTGTTTTTTTCTGGGTTATGATCATGGTGTTGAACAAGCGGGCCCTATTTCAAAGAACCCCCCTGGACTGGCCTCTTTTGGCCTGGGTGGGGGTGGCCTTTTTATCTTTGGTCTGGGCGGTTAACCCAAGGTATAGTTTCAATGAAATTACAGGGGAGATTCTTAAAGGACTGGTTGTTTATTATCTGGTCTATTTCAATTTAAATCAGGAAGATCATTTTAAGCAAGTCTATCTGACATTGATTTTTGGAAATATCCTGATGGTTTCTTTTGATCTCCTGGATTTTTATGCTCAAGGGGGCAGTCTGTATGCGTTTACCATTAGGGCCCGTTCTCTGCACTCCGGATACGGCTCTTTTGGAACGTATTTAATTACCATGTTCCCTTTTCTTTTGATCGGGAGTTTTTCACCCCTTTTGAAAAAATTTCGCTGGGTCCTCTGGGGTCTAATCCTTTTGAATCTGTTTTGCATTTATATTACCTTCGGGCGGGCCATGTGGCTGGCGGTAGCCATAGAAGTGGCTGTATTGGGATTTGTTTTCAAATGGAAACGGATTGTCCTGGTCCTGGCCCTTGGTTTGTTGGTCTTTTTCTTGTTTGTTCCCAGAACGGTTTGGTTCCATGGAGAGAGACTTCCGTCAACAGAAGGGGCTGTCTCGCAACCGATGGGAGGAACCGGGGGCGATCTGGTTGATGTCTGGAAATTGAGCTTTACCTTCCTCCAGGAAAAACCCTTTCAGGGCATTGGTTTTGGGAGGTACAGCTTTTCAGAGGCTTTTCCCGACTTTCGTGCCCGGCATCAACCTTTACTCTGGCACGCTCACAACACTTTTTTAAATGTTTTCCTTCAAACCGGTCTGCAGGGATTGTTGATATTTCTCTGGCTGGTGATTCGTATTCTTTATGTTCTATACCAAAGATCCAAGGAAGGGATTTCATCCTGGCCGGGAATGACGGCCCTGGCAACGGGAATCATGGTGATCGGCTTTTTTAGCCGAAACTTGTTTGACGATTTTTATGTGGATGACAACGCCTTATTGTTTTGGTTTTTAGTGGGGACCGCCTTAAGCGGAACTGCCAGAAAAAAACAGGAACCCAATACCCTTTAATCTGAGGATTTATCTCTAACATTCCACGTAAGGGTAATAGAGGGTCATGTTTTTGCAGTGGTCCACCCATAAGCCAATAGAAAATAAAAACTTTATATCCTATTTTGCGTTTTAGCCTCATTCTGACTTCTGACTCCTGGATTCTGGATTCTAATATTTTTTTTACTCCTTTCCAATTGAAGTTCTAAAGCGGCTAGTACGTCTTCTACAGAGATATTATCACAAGCATTTCCTTTTCCAAGCACCAGATGCCCTTCTCCCCAGGGGGCCCATTCCAAGAGGTCGGCCTTCCCGAACAGGGCCACCATCGGGGTTCCCAAAGCCGCACCGATATGCATGGGACCGCCATCAACGGTCACTAAGAGGTCCAGAGCCCGGGCATAGGCTGCAAATTTTTTAAGATCCGAAGATAAAAAATGCGGTTGAGGGAAGTTGAGGGCCTGCAATATCCGTTGAGCGGTTTCGGTTTGATCCGGGCCGTAACTGAAAACGACGTCAAAGTCTCCTCTGTTTTTTAGGGTCCTTAAAAGATCGGCATAACGGTCGTCGGCCCAGGTTTTTCCTACCTCCGGGCGGCTGGTCAGGTGGATTCCAATAAGGGGGTGTTTTTCTTGAAGTCCTTTTTCTTCAAGAAAGTGGGAAACGTGATCTTCGGCTTCAGAGGTCAAAGGAAAAAATAATCGGGCCGGCCCTTTTTTCACGTCCAAAGGTTCTAAAAAATCCAGGGTCCGTTCTATTTCATGCTTTGGGTGATCGGGGACGGGAATAAAATGGGTATAGAAAAAGGCGAACTTCTTCTCTTTGGGTCCCGGGATTCGACCGATACGCCACTTGGCCCGGGAATAAAAGGCCATCCAGGCCTGTGAAACCGTAAAGACCAGTCGGACCCCCAGAACCAGATCGAATTGTTCCCGGCGTATCTCCTGCAGCACCTGATATTGCTTCCACCAGGCCACCCAGACACTTTGATACCGGCCATGTTTTGATTTGTCATAGACATATACGTGGTCCAGATCGGGATTCCCCTGGACCACATCCTCGGTCAAACGGCACACCAGAATCGACAGAAAGGCTTTGGGGAAAGCCTTTCTCAGATTTTCAATAAACGGGGTGGTACAGACCACGTCCCCGATATTATCATTGCGGATAATCAGGATTTTATTGATCCGGCCTGGATCAATGGGCATAATGATTTCTTTCCATTGATGAAGAAACAGGAGGGTGTACACCTTTCGCAAAAATCGATGCAGGAGGTCATTCATTTTCATAAAGCTGTTTTTCACAGGCCGATAGTACCGTATCAACGGGTAACCTTGTGAGACAATGGGGATCAGGGCATTTCTTCAGAAGACAGGGCTCACAGTCCGGTTTTTGATAAAAAACCCAATGCCGTTCTAAATCCTGCAGAGGCCCGAACAGGTCCGGACTGGTTGGCCCAAAAAAGGAAACGGTTTTAGTCCCCAGGGCAATGGCGATATGCAGCGGTCCGGTATCATTGGTCACCAGGAGACCCAACTCTTTGATCAGGGCCGTTATCATTCCAATGGAAAGTTTCCCGGCCAGATTAAACACCCTCGGGCTATCCATCCCTTTAAAAATACGGTTGCAGAGCTGTTTTTCTTTTCGGTTACCCAGGATCAGGATGGTCAGCCTGGGATCCTTTTTGAGAAGTTTTCGGCCTAAATCAATAAAACGGCTCTCCGGCCAACATTTATAGGCGTAAGACGCACCTGGTTGAAAAGCGACTTTTGGGGAATCCGCCGGCAGCCCTATCGCCCGGTAAAATTTATTAAGCTCATCGAAATTGAACGCCTTTGGAGAAAGGATCATTCGGCGGTCATCGACGGGACATCCGGCCAGTTGGGCTGTTTTCAATCTCCCGATGATGGCATGTTCTGAAAAGTAATCTTCTTCCCCTTGGGGATTGGATAATAAAAAGGCAAATTTTCCGGTAGAGGGGCGTCTGAGAATCACCGGGGCCCCTGACAAATAGGCCATGGGAACAGCCTGGGGATCATTTCCGTGAAAAATAAAGACCAGATCAAACTTTTCCTTACGAAAAGCCTTGATGGTTGAGAGAAATTTTTTATATCGGCGATTGTAAGTCCCCTCATAGGCGATCACTTGGTCCAGGTGGGGATGTCCGTTAAAAAGGTCGATATATTTTTTATGAAAATGGCCGGTAATTTTTGCCTGAGGGAAGGTCCGGCGGACGGCATGGATGGCCGGGGTGGACAGCACCGTATCACCAAGGCCGGTTGTGGAGACCACCAGAATCGAGAAGACCTTTTGAGGGTCCACCGCCTTAAACGACCGGTCCCTTTGGTCCTTTTGATGTAAGGCGTGCATATACCGAAGAAGAACCCAATCAGTCAGATGAAAGGACACGGTTCCCGCCTTTTTTCCCCTGAAGGACCTCTTGATACAACCGGGTCAGGTTTTGAATGTGTTTTTCCCAGGAAAACCCGGGTAATATCATCTCGTCGGTCTTTCGGACCTCTTCCTCATCCATTTCTAAGGCTAGGGCAACCGCTTCTGCCAGCGCCTTGGTATCAGCAGGATCGTCGACCACCACACCGTTCTTCCCCGGGACAATCACTTCCGACGCCCCGGCCGCTTTACTGGTAACAACCGGCAGGCCATAGGCCATGGCCTCCAGGCAGACATTCCCAAAAGGTTCATAAATGCTGGGCAATACCAGGACATCGGCAGCCCGGTAATAGGGGGCGGGCTCTTTTACCGGACCGATCAGGGTGATCAGATCGGTTACCTTTTCCTTTTCAGCCAACCCCCTTATCCTTTTTTGATTATCGCCTCCGACAATGATCAATCGGACCGGCCTTATTTTTTGGAGATACGGAAGGGCTCCGATGAGATAAAAAAGACCTTTCCTGAAATATCCGGACCCCACAAAAAGGATGGTTTTTTCTGTTTTATTTCTCCGGTCCTTTGGTTCCCTCAAAGGGGCGGGGCTTATCAATTCCAGGCCGTTATAAATCACCCGTATCCTGTCCTTTGCCTGGGGATAATGGGTCATGATCTCTTCCCGGCCTCGGTTGGAAATAGCCATGAAATATTTGGTCGGGCTCTTTTCAAAAAGCCTTTTCTCCAGGACCAGGGTCATCCAATGAAATGGATTGATCCTCAGTCCCAGGCGGTTTATCAATGGCTCATACCGTCTGCGCTGGAAAAGCCATTGCCGATGACAGCCGTCATCGCCATGGTACAAATCCTGGTGAAAGGTTTTTTCCGAACTTTGGATGATATCAAAGGACTCCTTGGATAAGGCCAGATTGATATTGCGGTAAAAGGACATCAGTTCAAGGAGCCCCTGTCCGCGTATCATCGGCACCGGATGAACGATTATAGACGGGGCATCTTTCTGAAGCGGCCAAAGGTGGCTGAAGATATGAACCTCATGACCGGCTTTGGCTAGATGATTGGAGAGGTCCTCCATATACCGCTCAGCCCCTCCATAGGGAGAGTATTTTTTTCGGACCAGGGCTATCTTCAAACCAGACCCCTTTCTTTGAAAAAACCCTCCAGCTTCGTAATGACCTCTTCGGGAGTGATTTCAACCAGACACCGGCTGATGCCGGTATCATCGCATCCGGCCTTGCCGCAGGGGCGGCAGTCCCAGTTTTTTTTAATAACCAGGTGCCCTTCCCCCCAGGGCCCCCACATGTGCTCCCCAGAAGGACCGAAAAGGGCCACGGTGGGTATTTTTAAAGCTGCGGCGATGTGCATCGGGGCCGTGTCCACCCCGAAAAAGAAAATCGCTTTGGATATCAAGGCCCCCAGTTCTCTCAGGCTTAACTCTCCCCCAATATTGATCAAAGGTAAGGAAGATCGGGCCGTGATTTCATTCAGAAAGGCCTTCTCTGCCTCCACCGGGGCACAGGTTAAGATCACCGACCATCCCCTGTCTTTAATCAAATATTCCGCTACTTCGGCATATCCTTGAGGGGTCCAGGATTTAAACATCCAGCGGGAGGTGGGGTGAATGACCACATAAGGTTTTGGCAGCCTGGTGAAGGCCTTATGGAGGATCGTATTGACTTTCTCAACATCCTGTGACGTAAAACCGAACAAGACCTCTTTTTCGACCGGCTGTATTCCCAGGGGTAAAAGCAAATCCAGGTGATGCAGGACGGTATGCTTAAAATTACTTCGATCCGGGACCGGGTGGGTAAATAATTTTGCCCGCCAGGCCTGTTTTCGCCTAAGCGGGATATAACCGATCCTCATCTTGGCCCGGCTTAGCCAGGAGAGGAAGGCCCCCCGATCCGCCGCACCGGCATCGATAGAAAGATCGAATTGATGGTGTCTGAGCTTCCCAATTAAATGCCACTGGCTGATCATTTCCTCCTTTAACGTTTCTTTTCTTTCCAGGGCCAGCACCTCATCGATCATAGGGGTTCCGGATACGGCTTCTTCCATCCCCTTATCCACCAGCATGGTTATGGAGCAGGAGGGATCGTAGGCCTTTAAGGAACCCACCAGAGGGGTGGTCAGTATGACATCACCCAGGTGTTTAAGATTGATCAGCAGGATCTTCATAGCGGTTTTCTGTTGCCTGTAAACAATTTTAGATTTTTACAGCTTAGATCTGAGAATTTATCTCTAACATTTTATACAAAGGTCATAGGGGATCTGGTTTTTTGGGGATTGTCCAAAGGGTAATTATGAGTTTCCAACCCGGCCAGTCCAGCAAAATTTGATTCGAGGCAGAGCATACACCCAAGCCTGTTTCGGGCAATGGTCCTGGCTGCCCCCAGGGGCCTGTCTCAGAATTAGGTTCAAACGATGGCCCGGCAAAGAAGCTTCTGGCGTGGGGGTGGACAACCCCAAAAAACCAGACCCCCTATGACCATCCCAATTTCAAATAGTTTTGGTTAGATTTTTTAACACCTTTGCTCCGTTTTAAATTTTTCTTTAAGTTTTGCATATTTGGAAAAAGTATAACAGGAGTAAAGGACGGCCAATACCAATCCGTTGGATTTATCCAAGAACCCCCCTTTAAGGACCCACATGCTAAAAAAGGTGTACCAGGACCTGAACAGGATCTCAGGCCAGGAAACCTTTTTCCCTTCCTGGAAGTACTGCCGGGCGGACAACTCGGAATAACGATCCATTCGTTTCAGATAATCGGAGATGGAAGCATAGGTGTAATGTTCCAGGGGGGATTTCAGGGTGCCGACTTTTCCCTCAACCACAACCTGTTCGTGGACCTCCCGCTGGGCAAAGGCCCCGGCCTCCTTCCGATAAAGACGAAGCAGATAATTGGGATACCAGCCCCCATGCCGAATCCATTGGCCGCAGAAAAAATTTTTACGGGGAATTTTAAAACCCATATAGGGCGTTGTTTCTTGAAGGACCGACAGGATTTCTTCTTTCAGGGCCGGGGTGACCCTTTCGTCGGCATCGATGTTTAAAATCCAGGGGCCATGGGCCTTTTCCTGGACCAGGTTTTTTTGCCCGGCAAAGCCTCTCCAGGGTTCCTGAAAAACCTTGTCCGTAAACCCTTTGGCGATATCCAGGGTTGAATCCGTGCTGCCGCTGTCGAGCACGACAATCTCATCGGCAAAGGCTACGCTTTCCAGGCAGCCCCGCAGATTCTTTTCTTCATTTAGGGTGATAATGGTGACGGACAGCATTATTGTTTTCTTTCTCTTAAAGATTGGGAATCGTATCAATCCCAAATTAAGTTGGCAATCATTTTTATCCTTAAATCAGCCCTCTTTTTACCCTTAGTTAAATCTTTTTTTGTTGAAAAGCAAGCTCTTAGAGCCTGCCGATTCTTTAAAAGCTTCCTGCTTTCCCCCTGAAACAGGGCAAGGGGCTCTAATCCGATCCTTTTCCTGAAGCCGGGCGCACTCCACCCTTCTCATAGACCGCCTTCAAACGTTCAATTCCCTCTTGAGAGATAGGCCCTTTGATCTGGGCGGCGATCGCCTCTTCAAGATGGTCCAGTTCGGCCAGACCGAAAATAACGCAGTAGAGCCTCTTTTGAGCCAGGGCGAAGCGTATGGCTGTTTGGGCCCTTGTCCCGAAATCGGTCCCGATTTTCTCAAAAACCGCCTTGGCTTTGGTCGTTTCACTTTCAACCGTGTCCCCCTGAGTGAGTGGTCTCTCGCGGCCTGTTCTGGCGTCGGTGGCAATGACACCTGCTGAAAAGACCCGTATCCCCATGGCGGCCACACCAAACTTCTCACAGCCATCAAGGATACCGGAAAAATCAAAGGCCCCCCAAACATGGGGCACCTGGAATCCCGCACTCGGATTGAGGAGATTATAATAGACCTGAGCGGAGGCAATTCTTCCACTCTCAATCACCTGGATTATGCTCGGCGTTTCACCCAGGGCCGTGATCCCGAAATATTGAATGAGCCCCTGATCCTGCAACCGTTCAAAACCGTCCAGGACGCCGTCTTTACGTAAGATATCGGAAGCGGCGATAATATACCCCTTGGTCACAGATCCAATCCGATTGTGCAATTGAAGCAGGGTGACGGAATTGCGTTTAAGGCGATCCAGACTGGCCGCCAGGCTCCGTTCAATCTGCCCGGGGATATCACCCAAGTCTCTGGTGTCTATGGTAACCTTGGTCGAGAGGTAGGGGTCATCGTCGATTTCCCTGAGCAGCCAACCCAGTGCTTCCTCAGACCGTCCCATTCCGTAGGAGGGGGCGGTATCGATCCAGTTGATTCCAGCCTCCAAGGCCCGCCGGACAGCCGCCCGCTTGGTTGCCTCATCCTGATTGATCAGGAGTCCCCCAACGGCGCCGCCGCCGAAAACCAGCTCTGAGACTTTCAGGCCCGTTTGACCGAATTGACGATATTCCATGTTTTTATCCTTTACTTCCTCGGCTTTTAGGCCGCTTTCCCTCGCTTCCGGGCCATCATCGTCAGGGCATCCAGGGCTGTTTCCGGGGGTTCAATCCATTGGCCTTCGGGTTTGATTTCAAGGTGAAGGGCCCTGGCCGGGCATTTGGTCACACAAAGGCCACAGCCGATACACCGATCCAGATTGATCTGGGCCAGACCTTCAGCCGACAAGAAAATTGCCCCCATTTGACAACGCTCCAGGCAGATTTCACAACCGGTGCAAAGCTCGGTATCCATGATGGCAAAATATTTGGAAGCCACCGCTTCCGCCGGACGGGGCTGCTCGTTCAGTGCGCGAAGTATGGCGCAACAATCGCCGCAGCAACAGCACAATCCCCCGGGATTCCGGGAGTTGGTCGGTTGAATCACCAACCCGGCCTCTTCGGCCGCATCGAGTACCTTCAGGGCCTCCTCAACCGTTATCCGAAGTCCCAAGCCTTGATCAATATAATGCTGTGCCGATGCCCCAAACGATAAACAAACCTCTACCGGCTTGCCGCACCCCTGGTCAATGAGTCCTTGCTGAACCCGGCAGATACATTTGGCCAGGGATATGATTTTCTTGTTTTGAATAATCCGCCTGGAATCCTCGTAAGTGGCAATAGGATGAGACACTTCCAGTGAGCGGTGGATGGGTATGGCGCGCATAAGGGGGTCAACCGCAGCAATACTTTTTAAAAAGGCTTCTTTAAAATACTGTTCGCACAGTCCGGCCAATTCCCTGTCCATCCGGTTAAGTTGAAACTCATAGAGCCCCAATACAAAAGGAACCGCCCCATATTTGACGGTGTCGTCCTTGTGCCAGGAAAAAACATTTCCCTTTTCCTTCATCCGCTGCAGCAAAGGAGCCGCCACATCCGGTTGGATTCCTAAGCGCCGGGCTATTTTTTCCGGTGTTTCAAGTTGTAAGCTCAAACCGAGGAACATTTCCGCTTCCTCTTCGGTGAAAATCCTTTCAAGAATCTTGAACTCCACCCCCGATTCGGTAAGCGGAAAACCGCATGAATACTGGTCCAGTTTTTCACGTAACTTTTGATAAATCTCGCCGGCCATGACATCCTCCATTAAATTTCTCTGTCCTCTTGTCTTTATATTTTGAGAATATCCCGTGTCCCTACTAAAGTCAACGGGTTCGATATCTTGCCCCCCTCCCGTTTGTCCCCACTTTTTCTAATAACACCTTTTTCAAGCCCGTTTCAAGCCCGGGAGCAAGGGGACTTTTTTTCAGGGTTGCCAACCCAGATACTCCGGACATCCTTTTTTGGGGCAAACGATGAAACATTTTTTAAAAGCAGGCCGATAAAAAAAATTCCCAAAAGGAATGGGTGAGTATCTATCCCCCGATCAACATAATAATCAGGGCCGGTATGGAGGCAGCGGGTTACCTTTTGGACAACCCTGAAAAAAAGTCCTCTTGCTCCGAAGAAAACAGTTGAGGCAACTTAATGGGTTAAAAATGAAGGAGGGCAGATTGTTTTTCTCCTTGACCCCCTATTGGGCTTGCCTTATACTCTCTCCATTCTAAAGGAAATTCTTTATATGAAAAGGATTCCAGGGTTCAAGTGAAAGGCTAAAAAATCACGATGCGTTGCGTGGCCCACTTGAAACCTTGACCCCTCGACCTCTTGCACTCTATTTTTTTATGTTTATTACTTTCGAAGGCATAGAAGGCTCCGGCAAAACCACTCAGATCAAGCGGCTGCATAAGGTCCTCAAGGACAGAAAAATCCCTTGTCTGGTTACTCGGGAACCGGGGGCGACTAATATCGGCCTGCAGATTCGGGCTATTTTACTTAATCAGAAAAATAAAAAAATGGATCCCCTGGCCGAGCTGTTCCTTTATCTGGCCGACCGCTGTCAGCATATGAACGAAAAAATCCAACCGGCCTTGTCCAAAGGGCAATGGGTTATTTCGGATCGTTTCTGGGATGCCACCGTTGTCTATCAAGGCATGGCCAGGGGCTTACAGGTGAAACTTCTGAATCAATTGCGTCCCCGGATTCTGGATTCCACATGGCCGGACAAAACCTTTTTGCTGGACCTGCCTGTCAACATCGGTTTGGCCCGGGCCTGGGAACGAATTAACCATTCCGAAGAATCCCAAAAGGAATCTCGTTTTGAAAAAGAGACCAAGGCTTTTCATGAAAAAATCCGCCGTGGTTATCTAACTCTGGCCCGCAAGGAACCGGAACGGATTACCGTAATCGATGCCTCTCTTCCGCCGGATAAAATCCATCGGCAGATAATTGAAGTTTTGTTTGATTAATGGATTTCATCCTTTTCACCCCTACCGCCTCGGATTTCCGGCATCCTCGACTTTTGCAACATCGAGGTTTATAAAATCTTAAACCGGAGAACTGCCCATTGGGAATCCTGAAAAAAGAGACCTGAAACCAAAAGGGAGATTCAAAAAGCAACCATGAAAGATATTAAAGCGAACAGAACAACAATAGGCAGTTTTTCCTCCGGACTGGTGCCTCTCTTTGTTTTGGCCCATTGCGCCCATCATATACTGACCGCCCTTCCCACTCCTTTTCTGCCGATGATTCGCGATGATTTTCATCTCAATTACACCCAGTCGGGGTTTTTGCTTTCGGCCTTCAGCATTTCCTACGGCCTAGGCCAGCTGCCGGCAGGATGGCTGGCCGACCGCATCGGGCAGGTTATCCTCATCACCATGGGCATCTGCGGCGTGGCTTTGGCCGGTCTTTTTGTCGGATTTTCACAAACCTACCTGATGACGGTCATCTTCCTGGTCCTCATGGGCCTCATGGGCGGCGGATATCACCCGGCAGCCCCGGCCCTGATATCCGGCTCGGTCAAACCGGAGCACCTGGGGCGATCCCTGGGATTTCACATTATCGGGGGCAGTTCCAGCTACTTTCTGGCCCCCCTGATCGGCGTGGCCATAGCCGCTGCCCTGGGCTGGCGGGGGGCCTTTATCGGATTGGCTCTTCCGACAGTCCTCTTTGGGATCATTTTTTATTTTTTGTTAAGCCGGCGAGTAGGGATGAAGGCGGATAAGACGCCTGGAAGCGAAGTCCAAAACGACGTTATGGCCGTCCCCGGTCGATATCGGCAATTGGTGGTCATGATCATCCTAAGCACCTGCACGGCGGCAACCATGATCTCCACCATATCCTTTATCCCTTTATTCCTGGTCGATCATTTCGGGATCAATGAAAAGACGGCGGCGGCCCTGTTATCCATCATCTATTCGGGTGGGCTCTGGGCAGCCCCCATCGGAGGGTATCTCTCGGATCGGCTCGGAAGAATACCGGTTTTACTGGTTGTCTGCTTCCTGGCCGGCCCGGTGATCTTCCTGATGAATCTGGTTCCCTACGGGATTGGGACCTGGGGCCTGCTCTTAGTTCTGGGCATATGCCTGGCAGTTCGTATGCCGGTTATGGAATCCTATCTCGTCAGCCATACCACGGCAAGAAACCGCTCCACCATCCTCGGCATCTACTACTTTTCGGCCATGGAGAGCGGGGGCGTACTCACCCCGGTCATGGGTTATCTTATCGACCGGTTCGGGTTTTATCCAAGTTTCAGCATAGCCGGGGCGGCCCTTCTCTTGGTGACCCTCATCTGTTCTTTCTGGCTATGGGAGGGACGAAAATAGAAGGTAATTAGGATATCCCTTGAAAGAGACCCCGGAACCGCTTCAACAGTTACGGGAGGGAGGGGTTGTCCGTTAATCGATCGGCCGGGTTCCGATGATATCTTTCTCTTCAAGCTGAGTTATTTCCTCTTTGGATAGGCCGAGGAGTTCACCCAGTATATATTGATTATGTTCACCGAGACATGGAGCGGGTTTTTTTGACGGCTCTGGGGTACCTGAAATTTTGATCGGCAAGCCGCAATATTTCCTGGAGCCGCATTCCGGGTGATTGATTTCCTGGAAGAAACCCCTTGCTCTTAACTGTTCATCGTTCAGGAGTTCGGCGGCATCCAGTACGGCCCCGGCAGGGACTCCGGCTTCCTGAAGGATATGCATAGCCTCATAGTGGGTATGGTGCCCGGTCCAGGCCCCGATTAATTCATCCAGTTCGTCCTGATTGTTACGCCGATTGATCGGATCGGAAAATCTTTCATCCTTCATCCAATCCGGTTGGCCCAGGACCCGGCATAAAGCCTGCCATTCCTCTTCAGTAGAAACCGCAATAGCCACCCATCGGTCTTCCCCTTTACATCGATAACAGCCATGGGGGGCAAAAACAGGATGGCGGTTTCCCGTTCGAGCGGGTATTTTTCCATTTAAGGCATAACCCAATACGGCTTCCCCGATAAGACAAACTGCCGATTCGGCCTGCGAAAGATCGATATGCTGGCCCTGCCCGGTTTGTTGTTTGTGAAAGAGGGCGGTTAAAATTGCGCCGGTGGCGTGCAGGGCGGCCGCCGGATCGGGATAGGCGTTGCCGGACATATGGGCACTCTCACCCGGATAACCCATCAGGGAAGCCAGACCCGAAAAAGGATCCAGGTTGGTGCCGTAGGAAACATAATCCCTGAAAGGACCGGTTAAACCGAAGCCCGGCATGGAACACAGGATGATGCCGGGATTGATTTCCTTTAATACGGGGTAATCCAGCCCGAAATTGGGCATGACCCGGGGGCTGAAATTTTCCAGAACCACATCGCTGATCCGGACCAGGCGCTTAAAGATGGCGATCCCTTCGGGAGTGTTCAACTCCAGGGTCATCCCCAGTTTATTACGATTAAAATCATTATCCTGGGATCTTCGGTTCCAGGGTCTTTCACCGGGATCGTTCTCCGGAAAGATCCCCAATATTCGGGCGTCATCAGGAGGGATTTCAGCTCCCGAAACAGTTGACCGGCCGATGATATGAATGACTTCAGCCCCCAAATCGGCCAAAATTCTCCCGGCCAGCGGCCCGGACCAGACCCGCGTCAGATCCAGTATCCTGATTCCTGTCAATAAATAATTCATATAGTCTCAACTTTGGGAATTAACGGTTTTCGATAAGCAATCTGCCTTCAGAGATCAAAGTGCTTGGGGTCAAACCTTGATTTGTGATTTTATTTAGTAACTAATCAAAGTTTGACACCAATTTCTCCTCGCTCTTATTGTGGTGCGGTGATGTAACGCTGAAAGGCTTTCCCCGTTGATGAAGGCTTCTTCGCAACAATATTGCCTACGGCCGATAGGACGCCGTGTTGTTGCAGTTCGCCCGGCGCTGCTTTGGCCAGTGCCGGTGTGTAATCCACATAACCATAAAGGTATTGCACCCAAAAGAGCGACATATATTCAACAGGGTGGGCGCGGCTGTACTGGACAAGATCGCCGATGAACTTGGAGTCCAGCGGCGCCCAGAAAGAAAAGACATCGCGCGAATATAATTCCACGTAGCTCAACCCCTGCTTGCCGAGTTCGCCGTCGCGGCTCTTGTAGAGCCAGCCTTCGCCGATAACGAGCGACTTACCGTTTTTAGCCGCCAGGTCCGCAACTTCCAAAGGACGACGTGTGAAAAAATCGAAGTTTACCGGATAAATATGCATATCCAGATAGTCCACATCCGTTTCCGTGGCCAGCCGGGTCCAATAGGTCAGCGGACTCCATGTCCCCGCACCCGCCCCGATCTTCGTCTTTCCGCGTGTCAGACCTTTGGTGAAGGCCTCCACGTATCGAATAAAATGATCCGGTGAGAAATCCAGAGAGGTGTTCATGGCCGAAGTGTCCGGCTCGTTGGCTACGGTGAGAAAATCCGGCTGCAATTCGCGGAGTGCGATTTCAATCATCTCCCGTTTTTGCCGCATGAAGCGCTCCGGGGTCAGATTCTTGTAAAACTCGCCGACCGGCAAATGGCCGTGCACGGGATCATGAAAGGCCTCACCAATTTTGAAAAGCACCTTAAGGTGACGCCGGCGCGCCTCGGACACGACGAATTTATAGAAAGCCAGATAATCCGCCGAGTTTGGGAAGTCCTTCAAGAACATTGGATAGCACGCTGCCACTGTGACGCCATTTACCCCCAGTGTCTGGAAAGCGTCAAGGTTCACGCTAACCCCCTGGCGCACACGCGGCTCCAGCAATTGAAGCCCGCGATTGCCATTGGCCGCCGTCAATTCAACGCCAAAGGTCGGCTGATAGGCAGTATCCGCCTTGCCGAAACTTTTTGCCGCCAGAGTGAGTTGCGCATCCAGGCTCTGATAAAGGTCCTGGTACAACTTCGGGACCGCCGTCTCCTGCCCCCTGCTCGGACTAACGCAGGCGAACAGCATCATCACGACAAATAGGTTTCTTCCGATTCTCATTGCTTTTTCCCTTTCTGTCGAACGCTGCCCTTAAGCTACACATTTTTATTTGTGTCGGTTCGATGGGTTTGCGTGTTGAAACTTTCTTTTATATTCTTTGATGATTTTAAAGTCAGATCTTTAAAATATTCTTTTTTTCCCCTCTGCCTTTGCTATTACTATAGTTTTTAAGTATTTAAAAATATTTATCCATCAATTGGTTGACCCATTCGGGTACCATGGATACTTCTATTTTATCATACTGCGGGAAATAGGGCTTGATGTCTAAAACCGGGGTGCCGTTTATGGCGTCCAGTCCTTGAATCTTTAAAAAATCATCACCTACGCCGATGATTTTTACTGCGGTGACGCCGATAGGATTAGGTCGGTCTTTTGCCCTCTGGGAAAAAATACCCACCTTGGGCATGCTTTCCAAACCCCGGGGGTGCCGTTGGAGGTGTTTTTCTTTTTGATAATGCGCTTGATGAAGATAGGTGATAACGATGGCATGAGAGAAATCTTTGAGCCCAAGCAAAGCCCCGGCATATTCAGGTTTTAATAAGATACGCGAAATGACTCCACCCCAATTTTCATCCACCTTTTCGGTTACCGGTGAAGCCACATATCCGATTGGTCTTAACTCAATTTTTTCCATATTATTTTTGTTGTGAAGAACACAAAGTTCACCGGGAGCCCGCAGTTTGGGCGATCCGGTGCAACGACTGGCTGGCTGGATTTATTCATCCAGTTTCTTTCGCAGGAGTGTCGCGTCAGGCTCCGACCACCCCAAGGCCCTATAGAATCTCACAGCATCCCTCCAGACATCGGACACAAGAACAGAACAGCCTCGGGCTCTGAGTTCCTGTTCGATTTTCTGCACGAGTTGTGTCCCAATCCCTCGGGTTCTAGCTTCCCTGGCAATAACAAGCTCGTTCAGATAGGCTCGGAAACCGAGGTCGTTGGCGCAGACAAATCCAACAATCTGACCGGCTTCATCCCACACAAAGGCGAGACCGTCTGCCGCAGCAAGCCCTCGTTCGAGAACATCGTTACGCCATGAATCATCCCAGAAGCCAGGCTCGGATTTCATAAGCGCCTTGATCGCAGCGATGTCGTTCGAGGTTGCTTGTCTGATCATTCTCGCAGCCAACAATTAATATACGGAATTCTTTTTCTACAAATTATTGTCAAATATTTTAACACCCCATCATATTTATTAAAAGCTAAAAGTTACATTAAATTGAATAGGTATCCATCATGCGGTTTCGAATTTTATGTTAATATGGAGTAAAAACGAAATTTATATTATGTGGATAAGCTATCTAAAACTGCCAACATAAAAACTTTTTCGACAATCCCCTTCTCCCGCACCTGTTTTATTTCCCTTCTAATTCATCCCCTTTCAACTTTTATGTCCAATAGAGAGGGGACTCTCGCAATTCCAAATAAGATACATTATTGTTATAAAAAAATAATAAATTACAATAATGTTATACTTGGGAATGGTTGGGCATTAACGCAAAGTTGAAGCAACTTATTGTAATTAATACAACATTAAAATTCAAACTCGATTGGCATGGTTCCTGCTCTTATTTTATAAAAACAGAACGATCACCGGATCCGGATCACCATTCAGGTTGAAATGGAGAAAATCGAAATCGAGATCAGAAAAGGAATTAGAGAGGAAAGAGAGATGAAGTTATCAAAAAAGATTTATGCACTGACGGCAGGATTACTGATAATTACCGGTTCATACGGGTTGGTTTGGGCTGAGGAGAAAAATGAAGATCCGAAGCCGTATGCTGCGGTCTCATCGGCGTTCTTAAGTCAGTATATCTTCCGGGGATATCAATTTAGCAAACACAGTTTGGTGATTCAGCCGACCCTGACCGTGGGGTATATGGGATTTGAGGCAGTCCTTTGGGGAAACCTGGACACTAAAGATAATTATACCGGAACGGAAAAGATGAATTGGAATGAGACCGATCTGACCCTTTCTTATACGAAAGAGTTGGGTCCGACCAAGTTAACCGGAGGTTATATTTATTATTCCTTGGATAATGCCGAGGATTCCCAGGAACTGTTTCTGAAAATCGCCGGTAATGTTTTGCTGACCCCGACGTTAAGTGTTTATCGGGAGATCGCCAATTATCCGGGCTGGTATTTTAATCTGGGGGTGTCCCATTCCCTGAACCTGACCAAGATCATCACCCTGGATATGGCGGCCTCGGTGGGTTATCAGATTTCGGATACCGATAAAATCGTCAGGTATGACAATCAACTTTTGACGACCACTGATAAATACCGGGCCTTGCACGACGGGCTGATCTCGGTGGGCTTAACCATTCCCTTGGGGAAATATTTTGCCCTCAAGCCCATGGTGGCCTATTCCCTGCCCTTGTCGGATGACGCAAAAAACCGGATCAAAGGGACCAGCATGAGCAATAAAGAGGATTTCTTTTTGGGCGGGATGAGCGTAACAGCAGTTTTTTAATACGAGAATATATTTCCGATTTCGGATTTCGGAATTTAAAGGAAGCCTTTTATAATGTTGAATGGCGCCCCATAGGGCCTGAGAGTTTAGCTCTGTCATTGGACAAAGAAAATAGTAATAAAAAAATTGAAATAAATTTTCTCGGATATTCGGTTACAGGTTGGGGGGGTGATTTTTAATTCCGCAATCCGCAATCCGAAATTGAACAAGGAGGAAATCAATCATGAATGCAATCAACACGGGGGATACGGCCTTTATCTTGATCGCTTCGGCACTGGTTATGTTTATGACCCCGGGATTGGCCCTGTTTTACGGGGGGATGGTCCGGAGCAAGAATGTGCTGGGTACGATCATGCACAGTTTTATTATCCTGGGCCTGGTAACGATCGAATGGGTCCTTTGGGGATACAGCAACGCCTTTGGTCCAGACTTGGGAGGCGTTATCGGCAGCCTGGATTGGTTCGGGCTTTCGGGCGTCGGGATCGCCCCTTTCAAGGATTACGCCGGAACCATTCCCCATCAAGCCTTTATGATCTTTCAAATGATGTTCGCTATTATCACCCCGGCTTTGATTACCGGGACTTTTGCCGAACGTATTAAATTTTCCACTTTTGTGGTCTTCACCCTGCTCTGGTGCACCCTGGTTTATAACCCGGTGGCCCACTGGGTCTGGGGAATCGGGGGCTGGCTCCGTGACCTGGGGGCCCTCGATTTCGCCGGTGGGACCGTGGTTCATATCAATTCCGGGATTGCCGCCCTGGCCGCCGCCCTGGTGATCGGTAAACGAAAGGGGTATGGTCATGAACCTTTTCATCCCCATAATCTGCCCATGACGATCATGGGAGCGGCCATTCTCTGGTTCGGATGGTTCGGGTTCAATGCCGGCAGCGCCCTGGGGGCCAACGGGTTGGCGGTGTCAGCCTTTGTGACCACCCATATTGCGGCGGCAGCGGCCACCTTTTCCTGGGTTTTTACCGAATGGATGTATCGCGGTAAACCTACGACTTTGGGAGCGGCCAGTGGAGCCGTGGCCGGATTGGTGGCCATAACTCCGGCAGCCGGGTTTGTGGGACCGTTATCAGCCTTGATGATCGGTTTGGCGGCCGGGGTGCTTTGTTACTTCGCCATCTTTCTGAAGCACAAACTCGGATATGACGATGCCCTGGATGTGGTGGGTGTCCACGGAGTCGGCGGGACCTTCGGAGCCCTGGCCACCGGCCTTTTTGCCAGCAAGCTTATTAATGAAGCCGGGAATAACGGTTTGTTTTTCGGCAACCCCGTCCAATTAGGCATACAAGCCATAGCCGTTGGGGTGACCCTGGTTTATTCCTTTGTGGTGACCTTGATCATCCTCAAGGTTCTGGATTGGACCATGGGTCTTCGGGTGGAGCATGAAGATGAACAAGCCGGTTTGGATCTCAGTCAACATAGCGAAGTGGGTTATAATCTATAGGAGGTGGTGCCATGAAGAAGATCGAGGCTATTATTAAGCCGTTTAAATTGGATGAAATTAAAGAAGCCCTTCAGGGCCTGGATATTAAGGGGATGACCATTACGGAGGTTAAAGGATTCGGACGTCAGAAGGGGCATACCGAGATTTACCGCGGGGCCGAGTATATTATCGACTTTATCCCCAAGGTGAAATTGGAATTGATCCTGGATGATTCCCAGGTTCCACAGGTCCTCAAGACCATCCAGGAAACGGCCCGGACCGGCAAGATCGGGGACGGCAAGATTTTTGTCCTGCCGGTCGGGGAAGTCATTCGGATCCGGACCGGAGAAACCGGGTCGTCGGCGATATAAAAAAATAGAATTCAGAATCCAGAATTCAGAAGTCAGGAGAAAGACTTTTCAACCCTATTGGGAATATGACGGTTACGAGTTGCGGGTTACGGGCTCCCGCAATTCGGAGATGAATAATTACAAAAAAGTATTTAATATTTAATAAAAATAACATAAATGTAATTATTTGGAGGACCATTTTTGATTCCTGTTCGTTAACTGATAGATATTAAATGAAAATAACAACCGGCACCCCTGGTCGTTTTTTTGCAAAGGCCTCCTGATAGTTCTAAAAAAAAATCAAAAGAGGGCTATCATGAGTTTTAGAAAAGATCTTTCGGTTTCCTTTTTTCTGGTTTTTTCTTTAGTAGGACAAACAGTCTTGGCCGCTGAAACCCCGACCGTGGATACGGGCACCACAGCCTGGATGCTGATTTCCACCGGGTTGGTCTTGTTTATGATCCCCGGCCTGGCCATGTTTTACGGGGGGCTGGTTCGAACCAAGAATGTCCTGGGCACTATGATGCACAGTTTTATCGCCATGGCCGTAATTGGAGTGCTCTGGGCGGTATGCGGGTATTCGATGGCCTTTGGGAAAAATATTCTCGGGGGATGGATCGGCTGGAACGGAAATTATTTTTTTCTTAGTGGAATAGACGATACCATTCACAAGGCCGGGGTTCCGGAATATGTGGTAGCCATGTTTCAGGGGAAATTTGCCATCATCACCCCGGCCCTCATTGCCGGGGCCTTTGCTGAACGGGTGCGCTTTTGGAGTTACACCCTTTTTATCACCTTTTGGTTTTTGTTGGTCTATTGTCCATTATGTCACTGGGTCTGGGCCGAAGATGGATTTCTTTTTCGGATAGGGGCGCGGGGATTGATCGATCTGGCCGGAGGAACGGTTATCCATATCTCGGCCGGAGTCAGTGCCCTGGTGGCCGCTTTATATCTTGGTTCAAGACACGGTTATCCCAAAATACCCATACAGCCCAACAACTTAGTCATGACTCTGACCGGTGCCGGGCTGTTATGGGTGGGGTGGTTCGGGTTTAATGCCGGGAGTACCGTTTCCAGCGGGCTGAACACGGCCCGGGCCTTAACCATGACCCAGCTCTCAGCCGCTGCCGGATCTTTGACCTGGGTGTTGATCGAAGGGATCCATTTAAAAAAGACCACCTCGCTGGGGTTTGCCACCGGTATATTGGCCGGTCTGGTGGCCATTACCCCGGCGGCCGGAGTGGTTCAGCCGGCAGGAGCCCTGATTCTTGGGGCCTGTTCCGCTTTGGTTTGCTACGGGGCCATCCTCCTCAAGTACAAACTTGGCTATGACGATACGCTGGATGTCTTCGGGGTTCACGGGGTGGGCAGCGGCTTGGGCGTTCTTTTGCTCTCCTTTTTTATCCGGCCCAGTTGGATGGCCGAAGCAGCCCAAAAGGCCGGGGGGATTTGGACGGCCTGGAACCAGCTAAGCATTCAAGCCCTGGGGGTCGGGGTGACTGTGGTGTACGCCGGAGCGCTGACTTTTCTCCTGTTGTTCATTGTTAACAAAATAATAGGCTTTCGTTTGGATCAGGGAGACGAATTGGCCGGCATGGATGAAAGTCTGCATGGGGAAGAGGGATATGGTTTCTTAAGGTAGTCAGGACCGGCGATCTTACTTTGGGAAGGAGGTGATTAGAGATGTCATATAATTGGGGACCATATTTTATTGTACCTTCTGAAGTCCTGAAATCATATTCAGGCAAGGTGTTGTTGCGTGAACATTTTGACGAAGACCTGCTGGCCAAAGAATTGGAGGAACTGGGCTTGGCAGGATATTCCCGAGCCGCGGTCAATCCCTGGTATTACCGGCGAAAAAATTCCGAGACCTGGATCAAAATCGGGGAATCCTGGGATCAGAAAAATAATTTTTCCGTTCCCTGGGATACCGGCAACCTGGAAAATGGAGAGTTCGAGGTCCTCGGCCTGATGCACGTGGTCATTAAAAAAGAAGACCGGGAAGTTGTGATTGCCAGGCAAAATATCGTCACCATCACCGTTAAAAATTAAAGACCCATGGTAAAGAATTCGTTGATCATTAAACATAACCCCTCGGAAGGGGGAGGTCTTTTCGAAAAGATCTTAAGGGAAAAAGGTTGGACCAAGGAAATCCTGCCGCTTTATACTGGAAAAGCATTGCCTGTTTCGGTGGAACCCTACGGTCTGATCTTGATCATGGGCGGTCCCATGAGCGCCAACGACGAGGATCGTTACCCCTTTCTTAAAAAAGAACTCCCCTTTATCCGACAGGTTTTAAAACTGGGAAAGCCTGTATTGGGAATTTGCCTTGGAGCACAATTGATGGCCAAATCCTTAGGAGCCAGGGTCTATCCCGGTCCCCATAAGGAGATCGGCTGGTATTTCCTGAACCAGACCCCTTCAGCCAAATCAGATCCTCTGTTTTCGTTGTTAGATCCTTGTTTTTGGGTGTTTCAATGGCATGGAGAGACTTTCGATTTACCCAATGGCGGAATTTGCCTGGCCGGCAACGAGGCCTACCCTCAGCAGGCCTTCCGTTTCGGGGACTGGGCCTATGGGCTTCAGTTTCACTTTGAGGTCACTGAAACGATGATTAAAACCTGGCTTAGTCATTGGGCCGAAGAGATTAAAAAGGCCAGGCCCCAGCCTTTGACGGCTCCAGATATCCTTCGAGACAGTCGGATCTATTTAGAAAGGCTTCAGAAACAGGTTCAGCTTTTCTTTGGACGTTATCTGGAGTTACTTGAGCAGGGCTTTTAAGTTATCTACAGGCTCGGAATAAAAATCAATTCGCCATAAAAAAAAATTTAAACAGGGCTGTTGGCTGGGTAAGTTCGGAACCATTCGTTCGGAGTCCGGGAAAAAACCCCATTCGAAAAAACTCAGAACTTCAAACAATGAACCTGGTTTATCGTCACCTGGAACCCTGAAATCCAATTTTGAAATTAAATTCCATTTTTGTAAGTTATTTAATTTTAAAAATAACATTTTTGAAATATGGACTTTATTGCCGATGGCCTCATTTTTATAACTGACTAATTCCATAGTAAAAATAGATGGCAGGCCAATGGCATATCAATTGCACTGAAAAATCTTATCATTTGTATAAAAATATGGGAAAATAACCGGGCCTGTCTGGGCAAATATAAAACGGGAGGACGGACCTCATGCTGAAAAAGATCGAAGCCATCATCAAACCCTTTAAATTGGATGAAGTCAAAGACGCTTTAAATGATATGGGCATCAAGGGTATGACCATATCGGAAGTGAAAGGATTCGGCCGTCAGAAAGGACACACCGAAATATATCGAGGGGCTGAATATGTGATTGATTTTTTACCCAAGGTCAAGATCGAAGTGGTGGTTGAACAGGAGATGTCCGGGAAAGTCGTTGAGGTGATACAAAAGGCGGCCAGGACCGGCAAAATCGGCGACGGCAAGATTTTTGTCCTACCGGTCGAAGAAGTGATCCGCATCCGTACCGGAGAACAGGGAAAAGAAGCGATATAAAGACCGATACCGGATACTCTCGATACTGGATGCTGGATAAATACCAGCGTAATCCGTTTCCAGTCTCGTCTTTAGCTTTTATCCAGCATCCAGTATCCGGCATCGAATAACCATTAAAGACCAATGACCGAACCTCTTCACAAAAAATATCTTATCGAACAGCGTCAGAAGCTGAAGCGACAGCATGACCAGGGGGAAACGGGTTTGACCATCGCCAACCGGCATGCGGCTTTCATCGATGTCTTTATTATTTCTGTTTTTAACAGCCCGGAAGTCAGGTCCCTTATCGGTTTGGAAGGAGAGGAACAATCCTGTGTGGTCATGGGGCTTGGAGGATACGGGCGAAAGGAACTGTCCCCTTTTTCGGATATCGATCTCCTTTTTCTTTATCCTGACAAGAACGACCCTCAGGTCGAAGAGGCCATCCGCAAGGTCCTCTACCCCCTATGGGATGTAGGGTATGATCTGGGGTATTCGGTACAATCCATAGGGGATTGCCTGGAATTGGCCCGATCGGAACCCCAGTTTTTAACCGCCCTGCTTGACGCCCGAAGAATAAACGGCAGCTCAGCCCTGGCCCATTTGCTTAAAACCCAAACCGGAAACCTTTTGAAAGACGGACAGGGGCTGCTTTGGCAGGATTATATCCTCAAGGAAAGAGAGAAACGCCATCTCCGTTACGGGGATTCGGCCTTTTTTCTGGAACCCCATTTAAAAGAGGGTCTGGGGGGGCTTCGGGATATCCACGTTCTCCTGTGGATCGGGAAGGCCCTTTATGAGGCCCCGGATTTATATTCCCTGGAAAAACTCGGTCTTCTCTCCTGGGGAGATCGGGACGGGTTAATTCATTCCCACCAGTTTTTGCTCCGGCTTCGCAATCAACTCCATTATCTGGCCGGGAGAAAGACCGATCAGCTCTCGTTCGAATTCCAGGAGGCCATGACCGAATGGGCCGGGATCAAACAACAGGGGGATATCCTTCCGGTTGAGGTATTCATGCGGGAGGTCTATAAGCACCTTCAACAGGTGCAGACCATTCATCAAAACTTTTTTGAACGATTGGCCGAACAAGGACAAAAAGGGGAAAAGCACCGGGAGATCCTTGAACCGGGGATTTTTCTTGAAGGAGGCCGGATTTATCTCGAATCAGCCAAATGGATTCTGGATAATCCCCCTGTTCTGATGAAACTGTTCTGGTATGCCTTGAAGAAAGAGGCCCGGCTCAGCCAGGAAACCATCGGATTGATCAAGCAGTGTCTTAACCTGGTTGACAAGGACTTTCAACAATCCCGGATGGTCAGCGAACTTTTTCTGGACATCATCAAAGATCTGAAAACACCGCGGGCATTATTGGAAACCATGCTTCAAACCGGATTGTTGACCAAATATATTCCGGAATTCGAGGCTACGGTCTGCCGAACCCAATTTGATACCTACCATGTTTATACCGTGGACATCCATCTGCTCCTGACCCTGGTGGAACTGAAAAAGATCGGCCAGGGATATTATATGAAAGAAGAACCCTTGTTGTTCGGCATTTGGGGAGAAGTTGAAGATTTTTCCATCCTTTACCTTTCCGCCTTATTTCATGACCTGGGTAAAGGCCAGGGGAAAAACCATGCCCACCAAGGCGCTCAGATGATACCTCAAATAGCCGAGAGACTTAAACTGCCGCTTCAGGCTTCGAAGGCGATTTCTTTTCTGGTAAAAAATCATCTCCTGCTGGTTGAGGCAGCCCTTCGCCGGGACCTGAACGACGAAGAATTGATCATACGTCTGGCCCAATCGATCCAGGATTTCTCAACCCTGAAAATGCTTTATCTGTTAAGCTATGCCGATGCCCTGGCCACCAGTGCCCGGGCCTGGAACAGCTGGAAATCTCTGCTGCTCAAAGATCTGTTTTTTAAGATTCTTCACATCCTGGAAAAAGGCGAATGGGCCTCCGGATTGGCTCTGGAAACCATAGGGACCTCTCAAAGGCAGGTTATGGAACTGCTGGAAAAAGAGGTTTCCGAAAAAGAGGTCAAAGATCTTTTAGAAGGGATGCCTTCTTCCTATCTCCTGTCCATACCCCCGGAGTCCATTGCCAAGCACCTGCGATTGTTACGGCAGATGGATGGAAAGCCTTTTCTCTGGACCGTGGAAAAAAAAGAGGAGTGGTATGAAATTTTTATCTGCTGCCATGATCGCCCGGGTTTGTTTTCCAGGCTCACCGGCGTATTGTCCTTAAATAACATCAATATCCTGGGGGCCCAGATATTCACCCGTCCGGACCGGATAGCCCTGGATATTTTTCAGGTCCACCCGCCTTTGGACCCGCTGTTTGCGGAAGAGACCTGGGAAAGGGTGTATGACCAGTTGTCCAAGGCCATTTCGGGTAAGCTGTCTTTGGATTATCGGCTGGCCCAGAAAAAGCCGGCATTGATTCTTTTCCCCGGTCCGAGAATCACAGCCGAAAGTCAAGTCCTTATTGAAAACCACGGCTCGGATTTTTGCTCTATCGTCGAGGTTTACACCCAAGATCGCCTGGGTCTGCTCTATACCATCACCAAAACCCTTTCGGAGATGGAACTGAATATCTCTTTTGCCAAGATTTCGACCAAAGTCGATCAGGTAGTGGATGTTTTTTATGTGACCGATTTGGACGGTCAGAAGATTTATGACGAAGAAAGACTGGAAGAAATCAAAAAAGCGATTCTGTTCGCTCTGACGGAATAAAAATAACCAAAGATATTTGAAGTTTTTCTGTTGCGAGTTGCGCGTTACGAGTTGTTAGAGAAAAGGTTACACTTTTTAACCCGCAACCCGTAACAGTGTTTATGTTAGGAATAAATCCTTAGATTATTTAGTCAATGAATATATTCAAAACAAAAACCAAGGAGGAGATTACAATGACCCCAAAAGAAGTACTGGATTTTGCGAAGAAGAACAAAACCAAGATGGTGGATTTAAAATTTCTGGATTTTCCGGGAATCTGGCAGCATTTTTCCGTCCCGCTCCATGAATTCGATGAGGATTCCTTTGAAGGCGGGTTCGGCTTCGACGGATCGAGCCTCCGGGGCTGGCAGCCGATCCATGCCAGCGACATGCTGGTCATCCCCGATGCGGATACGGTCGTCATGGACCCTTTTATGGCCGTCCCGACCTTAAGCGTGATCTGCAATGTGGTGGATCCGATCACCAAAGAGGCCTACAGCCGGGATCCGCGAAATATCGCCCGGAAATGTGAAAACTATCTGAAATTCACCGGTCTGGCCGATACGGCCTATTTCGGTCCCGAGGCGGAATTTTTTATATTTGACGACATCCGTTTTGACGGCGGGTCCAATTTCGCTTTTTATGAGATCGATTCCGTAGAGGGGATCTGGAACAGCGGCCGGGCCGAATCCCCCAACCTGGGCTATAAACCCAGACACAAGGAAGGGTATTTCCCGGTATCCCCCACCGACAGCCAGCAGGATTTGCGGACTGAGATGGTCCTGGTCATGGAACAGCTCGGCATGGAAATCGAGTGCCAGCATCATGAAGTGGCCACCGCCGGGCAGGCCGAGATCGACATGAAATTTCAGCCCCTGGTCAAGATGGGCGATCAGCTTATGTGGTTTAAGTATATCATCAAGAATGTGGCCAAGCGGAACAACAAGACGGTCACCTTCATGCCCAAGCCGTTATTTGCCGATAATGGTTCCGGCATGCATACCCACGTAAGCCTCTGGAAAGGCGGCGTACCACTTTTTGCCGGGGATAAGTATGCCGGGTTAAGTCGGGAGGCCCTTTATGCCGCCGGTGGTATCTTGAAGCATGCCCGGGCCCTGTGTGCTTTCACCAATCCGACCACCAATTCCTACAAGCGTCTGGTCCCCGGATTTGAGGCCCCGGTGAATCTGGCCTATTCTAGCCGGAATCGCAGCGCTGCCATTCGTATCCCTATGTATTCCGCCTCTCCCAAGGCCAAACGTTTGGAATTTCGGACCCCGGACCCTTCCTGTAACGGATATCTGGCTTTTTCCGCCATTCTAATGGCCGTCATCGACGGCATTGAAAACCGGATTGACCCGGGAGAACCGCTGGATAAGGATATCTACGGACTCAGCCCTGAAGAACTGGCCGATGTCCCATCGGCTCCGGGTTCTTTAGAAGAGTCCTTGAATGCCCTGAAAGAAGATCATGAGTTTCTGCTCCGGGGTGATGTTTTTACTTCCGATGTGATCGAAAAATGGATAGAATATAAAACCGAAGGGGAAGTCAATCCCGTGAGATTGCGTCCCCATCCGCATGAATTTATGCTATACTTCGATATATAAAAGAATTGTTCGTCTTTTAACGTTCGGCGAAAAACACTAAAAGTTAAAAATAGGGTTCAAGGGGCTAAGGGGTCAAGGGTTCAAGTGAAAGGTGTGGAAGTTAGGACTCTTGACCCCTCGAACCCTTGACCCCTCGAACCCTTGTTTATTATGACCGATGAAGCTCGCCGCCTCTTAAGAAGAATAGAAGGATTCTCCCCCTATCTCACCCATATCCTGAGTCAGCAGCCTTCCCTGGCCGATGAAATTTTCGGCCGGGAAGGCTATCGGTCTAAAAGAACCTTAGCCCAACTTTCACAACATTTAAAAGAGAAGCTGGCCGGCGAAAAGGATTTTCAAACTTTTTGCCTGATCCTGCGTCGTTTTAAACAGGAAGAAATCCTGCGTATCGCCGCAAGGGACCTGGGAAATTTAAACAGTCTCCCCCACACCGCCAAGAGTCTTTCCCGGTTGGCTCAGGTTTGTCTCGATTCTTCGGTCCGGTTTTGCCATAAGGAAAGGGCCGGTTTTTCCCAAACCGCTCTCTATGCCCAGTTGACCAAAGGAATGGTTATCCTCGGAATGGGTAAGTTGGGCGGAGAAGAGTTGAACTTCAGCTCCGATATCGACCTGGTCTTTCTTTATCACCCTTCTGGAGACCTGCCGCTCTCTTCACTCGAGCAAAGGCATTATTTTCAAACCATAGCCGGCCGGGTTATTCAGGCCATAGGGGCCCAGATCGCCGGGGATCATGTGTTTCGGGTTGATCTGGATCTCCGCCCGGGAGGGAAAGATTCCGATCTGGTGATCTCTTTCGATTCGGCAGTGGACTATTATCAAACCGAGGCCAGGACCTGGGAACGATTAGCCCTGCTCAAAGCCCGTTCCGTGGCCGGCAATATAACCCTGGGGAGAAACTTTATCAAGGAAGTGGAACCCACTATCTACAGAAAGTTCATTGATTATTCCGTCTTGTCCGAAATTCGCTCCTTGAAAGAAAAGATCATGGCCGAAACCCGTTCCCACCTGCTGAAGAGCGATAATATTAAACTCGGGCCTGGAGGCATCCGGGAGATAGAATTTATCGTTCAGTCCCTGCAGGTGGTTTTTGGAGGCAAGGTCCCTTCCCTTCAGGAAAAAAACACCTTAAAAGCTTTAAGCAAACTCAAAGAGGCCCGAGTCCTTCCCGAAGAGGAATACGGCAATCTTAATCAGGCTTACCGGTTTTTAAGGGTTCTGGAACATCGGTTACAGATGGTGAATCAGCAAAAAACCCATTCCCTTCCCCGGGATCCTGAAGCCTTGGCGGGTATTGCCAGGCAAATGCCTGTTAAGCGGCAGGGGCATCCCTCCTCCTCCGAGGATTTAATGGGCGAATTGAAGCGGGTCAGGCAAAACGTACGGTCGGCTTTTGACAATCTTTTATTGGCCCAGGCCGGCGCATCCCAGGCAAAGATTCATCAGGTATTGGACCCTTCCTATCATCCGGAAGACGGATTGGCAGAATTAAAGGCCCTTGGATTTCTTCAACCCAACTTGATCCAGGAAATTATTTTTTCCTGGAGAAAACGGTTGACCACAGCCCCTTCCCGGGAAAGGGGTTTTTGGGAAAAAACTTATCCCCTCCTTTTGGGATTTGCCCTGCAAACCGTCAACCCGGATCAAAGCCTTTCTTTGGCCGACCGGTTCTTGCGCAGTGTGGGCGGGCGGACCGGTATCCTGGCCATGCTTTGGGAAAAGGGTTCCCTGGCCCGGGAGATCATGGACCTCTTTGCCCAGAGCCGGATGCTGGGGCGTTTATTTATCCAGAATCCGGAGATGATGGATCATCTGGCTCTTCAAAAAACGATGGGTTTGCTTCCTTTAAACCATGAAGGGGTTTCTTCAAAAAAACGAAAAGGACCGGATCGGGACACGCAAGAAGGGCTTTCTATGCTGAGAAGGCAGAAAAGCGAACAATTTCTGGGCATCGCTATGGAAGAATTGGCCGGAAGGATATCTTATGTCGGGACTTCGGAGCGGTTGTCTAATCTGGCCGATTTTATCCTGAAGGACACCCTTCATCTGGTTGAAGAAAGACTCCATCAGGAAGTGATCCATCCTATCTATCCCGAAATGCCGGCCAAATTTCCTCCATCTCCTTTCTGTATCCTCGGATTGGGAAAGCTCGGCGGTCAGGAACTGGGCTATCTTTCGGACCTCGATCTGATATTTATTTATTCCCTGAAAACCCCTTTTGCCTCCGAGGTAAAAGCATCCCCACGTTCCTCACAACCCAAAGGGGACAAGAAACAAATTACCTATCATGAATACATGGTCCGGCTGGCTCAGCGCCTTATTTCCTATCTCTCCATCCCCTTACAAGAAGGGCCGGGCTATACCGTTGATACCCGCCTGCGTCCGTCCGGAAGTGTCGGACCCTTGATCGTTTCTCTGGATGCTTTTTATGATTATTACCGGTATCAGGCCCAAAACTGGGAAAAACAGGCCATGCTGAAGGCCCGGATTATTGTCGGTCCCTCACCCTTGGCCGATCATGTCAGGGATTTTGTTGATACGGTCATTTATCAAACCCCCCCTTCGCCGGAGATCCGGGAGGAAATGATCCATCATCGAATCCGCATGGAAAAAGAACGGTCGGGGGAGGACCAGGACCGCATCAATCCGAAATTAGGGTATGGAGGAATGACCGACATTGAATTCATTACCCAGTATCTTCAATGGACTTACGGGTATACCTCCCCGGAATTGCGGCAGAACAACACCCTGAAGGCATTAAAGGCCCTAAGGGATACGGGTTATTTGCCGGAGGAAACCTATCTCCTGCTCAAAGAGGCCTATCAATTCCTGGGTCTGTTGGATCATGGTCTGCAATTATTGTATGATCGAAAAGAAGATCCCCGCACCTATGACCCGGACGAAATGAGGCGGATCGCTGAACTGAATGTATTGGATTTGGGCAGTGCTGATTTGCCTTCCTGGGATATAGTGACCCATTACCATAAAGTCAGACAAAATGTCCGTCTGATCTTTAACCGAATCCTTCAAAAAAATAAATCCTGAGCCGGAACAGCGAAGGTAATCCCCTTCACATCAAGGGCTAGTCTGCGTGGGCAACCGGTCCCATCTTAAGCGAAGTTAATGAGCGAACAACCTTAACAGACATTTTCCTTGCCTGGAATCCCGCCCTGCGGAACGGCACCTGGGTGCAGGGAGTTTTAATTGTTTTACCGGTCAAGGGAATAATGTTCTGTTTGCCCGCCTCCACCAGTTACACTTTCACCCGGTTGCCTCCTGCCAGGCGTTCTAACGGGCCGATAGAAATCTGCGGTTCGGGCCGATGTGTTATTCCGTTTATTCGGCCGTCTTTGCCCGGTTCATTCCATTCTGCATTGAAGAAGGAACCATGGATTTCCATGGTCCCTTACGAAGTACTCCTGCGGTAAGATAGGTTCGGAGGAACTTACCGGTCGTACAAAGATAGAACGGGTAAATGGGTGCCGAAGAGGGTAAAGGTCCAAGGAAAAGATGCTTCATTGACAAGTTCCAGGGGAACCATTAAAATTGCCGGACAGGTTTGCTTATGGCCCTGAAACTTTGAAAAAGGAGAGAAAGCGAATGAATCCAGCCCTGGAAGGAATTAAGGTTGTTGACTTATCACAGGGTGCGGCGGTTCCGATGGGTGCGCGGCATCCGGATGATTTTGGAAAGGATCAGGGGATAATCGGGTAAATGGCAAGACAACCCGCTCCCAAGCAACACGCATTTCAACGGGACTGGGTAAGGGGCAGTGTCACCGGCAACCTGTTGTCCCTATCCTGGCCCATCATGGTGCACTATGCGCTATTCATGGTCGGTCAAGCCGTGGACATGATATGGATAGGCAGACTGGGGTCGGCGGCCGTGGCCGGTGTGGGCACGGCGTTTATCATTCATATGCTGGTGGTGTCCGCCAAGATGGGTCTGGACGCCGGGGCCAGGGCTATGATCGCCCGGGCCATTGGGAGCGGCGATATCCAAAGAGCCAGTCATCTCGGCACGCAGGCTTTTGTAGTCAGCATGATCTATGGGATCTTCTTCAGTGCTCTCGGCCTGATCTTTGCCGATAAGATACTGGACCTGTTCAAGCTGCGACCCGAAGTAGCCGCACTGGGTACAGCCTATATGCGCATGCTGTTCAGCGGGTGGATTTTTTATTCTCTCTGGTTATTGGCTTTCAACATCATGCAGGCCTCTGGAGACACAACCACTCCTATGTTTATACACTTGTTTACCCGTTGTGTTCAACTGGTCTTAAGCCCCTTCATGGTTTTCGGCTGGTGGGTGTTCCCCAGGCTCGGGGTTCAAGGAGCGGCCCTGGCCATGATTATCGGACAGGGACTGGGGATGGTTATTTCCCTGTGGATTCTTTTCCGGGGCGAAAAATCAAGACTCCGGCTTACCCTTAAAGGATTCCGGCTGGATGTCTTAAACATCGGGCACATGGTCAAGATCGGCCTGCCGGCACTGGTGATGGGCGTCCAGGCTAATTTAGGTCAGACGGTATTGATGAAAATCATCGCCCCTTTTGGCACACTCGCCATTGCCAGCCACACCCTCAACCAACAAGTGGAAATGTTTGTCTTCATGCCTGGGTTTGGTCTCGGGGCGGGTGCCGGGGTTTTGGTGGGACAGAACCTAGGGGCACAGCAACCGAACCGCGCGGAACGCACCGGTTGGAACGCTACCGCTTTGATGGAAGGTTATATGGCTTTTTGCGCCATCGCTGTTTTCCTTGGGGCTCCGAACCTAATGCGCATTTTTACAACCGAAGCTGAACTGATACGATTGGGAGCAACCTTCCTGAGAATCGCCTCCATCGGTTACCTGATGACCGGATTTATTGCCAGCCTGCAGAATTCAATTTCCGGAAGCGGCGATACTGTGCCCCCGATGATGATCAGTATCCTTAGCACCTGGATTTTATTGCTTCCGGCTGCATTCCTTCTGCCGCACGTTACCGATCTCGGAGTCTATGGCATCCGTTGGGCGATGGTGCTCACTCAATTTTTCGGTGCGCTGGCCTATATCATCTACTTCCGCCTTGGCCGATGGAAACGTAAGACCGTGGGATGATTTCTGTAATTTATATTACAGGACCCTTCAGGGAAAGAAGCCGGAAGATACCCGAAAAAAATTTTGGCTATAAAGCCCCAAAGGGCATCTTTTGTTTGATCTTTGAATAATTTTAATCCATAATCATCAAGAAAAAATTGAAGGGATCGCTGAGGTCGTTTTTTCAAAATCATTTCAAAAAAAGGGGGGAAGATATGTTACAGACGAAAATGACGCAGATATTGGGTATCAAATATCCTATTCAATGCGGGACGATGCAGGCCATCTCCACCGCCGAACTGGTTGCGCCGGTGGCCAACGCCGGAGGTTTTTGCTGTTTGCCGGCCGCAACCTTTCAAACCAAACAAGCCTTTATGGATGAGGTCAAAAAAACAAGGGACATGACGGATAAACCCTTTGGGGTCAATGTGGGTCTGTTTCCCGAAATGACCACCACCGTCACCGCGGAGGAGAGGATCAACTGGGTAATAGAATCCGGGGTGAAAATACTGGAAACAGCCGGACGGAGCCCGGCGCCATACCGCGAACAGATTGCCAAAGCCGGATTGATCCATATTCATAAATGCGCCCGTGTGCGTGATGCGGTCAAGGTGGACGGCCTGGGGGTAGATTTGGTTTCCATAGTAGGAACGGAGTGCGGCGGGCATCCGAGCATGGAGGAAGTGACGACGCTGATTCTTATCCCCGCGGCACTCGACAGAATCAAAAAGCCTTTGATCGCGGGGGGCGGTTTTGCCGACGGAAAAGGCCTGATGGCTGCCTTGGCCCTCGGCGTAGCCGGCGTGAATATGGGCACGCGCTTCATGGCCACCCAGGAATGCCCGATCCATCTTGATTTTAAAAAGAAACTGGTCGAAACCTTAGAAACGGAAACCGTGCTGGTCATGAAATCTTTAATGAATCCCAGCCGGGTCCTAAAGACACCGGGATCGGAGAAAATTCTTGAATTGGAAGCCAAGGGTGCCTCCCTGGAAGAGCTTGCTCCCTATATCAGCGGACGAACATCCGCCGGTGGGTGGAAAGAAGGGACATTCGACAAAGGGATGTATCCGGGCGGACAGGTCGTCGGGCGTATCCATGACATTCCGACGGTGGCCGAACTGATCCAGCGAACCGTTGCGGAAGCCATGGAGGTAAAACAACGACTGGACGCCCTGTTTAAATAACAACCTTAATAGGAAAACGATCATGCCTGACAAAACGGGTATGATCGTTTTCGTCATCCATGGAAAAATTTCCCGGCACCGCTTATCTCCTTCCCTGACCAAATATTCCATTTGACATGATAGCGGATAGCGTCTATCTTTCTGCCATTATATGGATAGTCCCTCCTCGAATCAAAATCATAATAACTTGGCATCCCGTCATGGGCTGTTAGCCCTTTCTCTGGGCGCCCTGGGCGTCGTTTTTGGAGATATCGGAACCAGCCCCCTGTATGCCGTCCGGGAATGCTTTCATGGCCAGCATGCCATCGCCCTCAACCCGACGAACATCCTGGGTGTTCTCTCTTTGGTTTTCTGGTCCCTCACGGTAGTAATCACCGTTAAATACGTGGGATTTATTATGAAGGCCGACAACCGCGGCGAAGGGGGTATCTTTGCCTTATTGGCCTTGTTACTGGGGACCAAGAATCGGATGTCTCAGCGAAAGAAAACCCTGGTTATTTTAGCGGCAGTTTTCGGAGCGACCCTCCTCTATGGGGACGGAATTATTACACCGGCCATTTCGGTTCTGTCTGCGGTCGAAGGGTTGGAGGTGGCCACCGGGGCCGCAAAACCGTTTATTGCCCCGGTAACCTGTTTGATTCTATTCGGTCTTTTTTCTATGCAAAAACACGGCACGGAGAGTATCGGACGCCTCTTCGGCCCGATCATGGTCGTCTGGTTCGGAACGATTGCCTTCCTGGGGCTGATCTCGATAGCTCAAACCCCTTTGGTTCTTAGGGCCTTAAATCCCTGGTACGGAGTGCAGTTTTTTATCATCAACCACTGGCATGGTATTGTGGTACTGGGGTCGGTGGTCCTTTGTATCACCGGCGGGGAGGCCCTTTATGCCGATATGGGCCATTTCAACCCCAAGGCCATCCGGTTCTCATGGATTATCATGGTTTACCCGGCCCTAATTCTCAATTATTACGGCCAAGGGGCTATTCTCCTTACTTCACCCCAAGCCGCTTTCAATCCCTTCTACGCCTTAGTGCCTAAGGTGTTATTGTATCCTTCGGTTGCCCTGGCCACGGCAGCGACCATCATCGCTTCTCAAGCCATGATCTCAGGGGTATTTTCTCTAACCCAACAAGCCATCCAGCTCGGCTATCTTCCACGGTTGCGTATTATCCATACCTCAGCCCAGACCAGAGGCCAAATCTATATGCCGGAAGTGAATTGGGCCCTCATGTTGGGCTGCCTGGGTTTGGTCCTGGCCTTTCAGCAATCAAGCCGACTGGCCGGGGCTTACGGCATTGCCGTCACGGCCACGATGGGAATCACTTCTATTCTTTATTTCTTTGTCGTCACCCAACGATGGGAATGGTCCCTGGCCAAAGCCGTCCCGTTGGTGGGTCTTTTTCTTTTATTCGATTTGAGTTTTTTGGGCGCCAATCTGTTCAAGATCTTCGATGGCGGCTGGTTTACCCTGGGGGTAGCCTTGGTCCTGGCCATATCGATGACCACCTGGAAGGAGGGTCGCAAGGCCTTAGGTCAGGTCATCGGTTCCTTGAGGCTGCCGGTCGATCTTTTCATTGCCGATGTGGCCCGGACAAAACCCTACCGGATCCCGGGAACGGCGGTTTTCATGTCGGTTTCTCCCGTCGGGGTCCCCGGAGCATTAATGCACCATTTTAAGCTTAATCAGGTCCTCCATAACACCATCGTTTTCCTGTCCATCTTAGTGGAGGAAATTCCCCGGGTCGATTCAGGAAATCGTTTAAACCTGGAAAATTTAGGGGAGGGTTTTTACCGTCTGACCAGCCATTATGGATTTATGGAAACCCCGAATGTCCCGAGAATTATGAATCAGGCCCGGGAATTGGGGCTGGAAACCGACCCGTCAACAACCACTTTTATTTTGGGTCGTGAAACCCTTTTAACGACCGGAAAGTCCGGAATGGGCAAATGGCGGAAGGTTTTGTTCTCCATGATGTCCCGGAACGCCATGAACCCGACTAATTACTTTAAACTGCCTCCCAATCGGGTCATTGAAATAGGGGCCCAGGTGGAAATTTGATATTTCCTGAGGCCCGGTCTCCTCAAATCTTGATTTTTCCGGTAAATGTCTATTGACTTGGCCTATAAAGATAAGGTACCCTTGGTACCTTGGGTATAGGCAAATACTCAAGAGATACCAGAAACCTACCCTCTCGATTTAATATATTCTTACTGCTTGAACTGAGACCAGGCTTTGATAAGAAACAAATTAAGGCCTCCTGTAACAAACCAAGCTACTGGGAATGCGAGCGCTTTCATATTCAAGGTAAATTTTCGCCTCAAAAATAATCGGGAAAGGTTAGAGACTGCTCCCTAAGTTGTTTTGGTTCCCTCTTTATCAATAAAGGTGTTAACGGATAAAACCAACACTTAAAAAGGAGGAGAATTATGAAGGCAAAATTTGTTGTTCCCTGGGTACTTTTTTCATTTTTCATCTTACTCTTTTCCCCGCCCCCTGCAGCCCTTTCCGCCGAAAAGCCGATCATTATCGGTTGTCCTTTAGCCACAGCCTTTCTCTACGGCTGGGATGCCGAACGGGCCATTCGTCTGGCCGTGGAAGAGATCAATGCCGCCGGCGGTGTGAAGGTAGGCGGGAAGAAACGGCCTTTTGCGGTGGAGGTAATGGACACCCGGGACCTGGAACCCGGGGTGCCGGTCAGCGATGCGCTTTTGACTTTGGAAAAACTGATCCTGGAGAAAAAGGCCGATTTTATCGTCGGCGGCCCGGTCCGCTCCGAAGCGGCCTTAGCCGCCATGGACCTGCTCTCCAAGTATAAGAAGGTCTCGATTCTGACCACCGGGGCCTTGACCCCGGCCTATCATGCCCGGGTGGCTGAAAATTATGATAAGTTCAAATATTGCTTTCGGATCAGCGGCGAAGCCGTCTGGATGGTTACCGGGGAAATCATCCCCTGCTTAGTCGATATCGGAAATAAATTTAAAGTCAACAAGCTCTTTATTATGGTCCAGGATGTGGCCCATGCCCGGGGGGGCGGGGCCCTGATTGCCAAGATCATGGCCGGGAAGAACTGGACGGTCTTGGGGGACCCGGAGATCTATCCTACCGGAACCACCGATTTTTCCATGGGATTGTTGAAGGCCAAAAAAGAAGGGGCCCAGGTCATCCTGATCTGGATGGACATGCCGGAAAGTTCGATTTTACTTAAACAATGGTATGACCTGAAGGTGCCGGCCTTGCCTTTCGGCTCCATCATCGCCCCAGCCGAACAGCCGGGTTTTTGGAAGGCCACGGAAGGAAAAGGAGAATTCTGTCTGGCCAACGTGGTCAATGCCGGCAATGCCCCTTCCAAGGCCACCCCCTGGACCATGAAATTTTTCAATGCCTACACAAAAAGATGGAAGATTGAACCCGAAGGTTATGGGACCTCGAGCAGCTACATGGCCGTTTATGCCTTGAAAGAGGCCATTGAAAAGGCCGATTCATTGGATCCCGAGGCGGTCATTCCCGCCCTGGAAAAGACCGACATGATGGGCGTATACGGCCGGATCCGCTTCAATGCCAAAAACCATCAGATCATTCCCAGTCTGGATCCTAAGGAAGGGGCCGTGGGCACCATCTTCCAATGGCAGAAAGGGAAAAGGGTGGTGGTTTATCCGGACAAAATTGCCACCGGTCAGATCCAACTGCCGCCTTGGATGAAGAAATAAATCACCGAAACCAGGAGTCAGAATCCAGAATAGAATATTTCTATTTTCGTGTTAAAGATTTTCTGGACTCTGGCTTCTGAATTCGTCAATTCATAAGGACCGATGGAGATCCTCGTCTACGGCATCATTAACAGTGTAACCCTGGCCCTGATGGCCCTGGGATTTACCCTGGTCTACGGCATTTCCGGCTTGCCCAATTTCGCCCATGGGGCCCTGTATATTGTTACCGGTTTTATCGCCTGGAGTTTTATCCATACTCTTAAACTCAATTTTCTCCTGGCCATGTTTTTATCTTTGTTCGTCACCGGTCTGATCGGTGCGGCTATTTATCGGTTATTTTTGATCCGCGTCCGGGGGATGGCCACCTCGGAGATCATTGCATCTTACGCCATCGGCTTGGCAATCCTGGAGGGGCTTCGCTGGGGGGGCTTCAAGGGCATGACCTACACCCTTCCGGTGTTTATTGAAGGGAGTCTGCAAATTTTAGGGGTTCAGGTCGATCTTCAACGGATCATGGTGGTCGTTGTAGGTGTGGTGGTCATGGGCTTGCTCTGGCTGTTTACCCACTACAACCGCATAGGCCTGGCCTTGAGGGCTATGGCCCAGGATGAACGGGCGGCCTTGATGCTGGGCATCGATTCCGACCGGATGGCCGTAGCCGCTATGTTTTTAGGCTCCTTTTTGGCCGGGTTGGCGGCTGTGGTCCTTCTCCCTTTGGGCAATATCGTGGTCGAAGCCGGCTATAACGTCCTGATTATGGCCATTGCCGTTTGTATTGTCGGGGGGCTGGGCAGTTGGATCGGGGCCATCCTGGCCGCCTTTTTGATCGGCTTTGTCCAGATCCTGACCGTGGTCTATATCGAATCCCATTTTCAGATCGTCGTGGCCCTGTTGGCTATTATCGTTACCCTGATTTTGAAGCCATCCGGATTATTCGGCCGACAAAAAGAACTTGAGGAGCGGGTATGACCTTGAAGGGCGGCGATGTTCGTCAAGAACGGATCGATCGCGGGATCAAGGTCCGGACCGGCGGTATTTATGCCGTTTCTTCCTGGAAAGAAATCGGTTATCTGCTGATCCCCCGATTGGTTTTGATCGTCGGGCTCCTCATCCTGCCTTTGGCGGTTACCAATCTGTATTGGCAGAGGGTGATTTCTATTGTCGGTATTTATGCCCTGCTCTCTTTGAGTTTTGATTTCCTGACCCATTTCGTTGGATTGGTTTCCCTGGGCGGGGCTTTTTATGTGGGGGTCGGCGGCTATATGGCTGCGATCCTGAATACCAAACTCGGTTTATCCCCCCTATTTACCATCCCCATGGCCGCCTTGGGCGGGGCGGCCATCTGCACCTTGTTCTTGCTCCCCTGTCTGCCTTTGAGAGGGGTTTACTTTTCCATCGTTACCCTGATGTACCCCTTGATTACGGCCCGCATCATTGAAGCCTTGAATATCTTGGGCGGAACGGACGGCATTGTCGGGGTGGCCAGTTTTCCCAACCGCTGGGTGGAACAATATTCCCTGTTTGGTTTGCTGCTTTTGATCTTGTTCGGCCTGCGCCGTCTGGTCAACAAGGATATCGGCCTGGTTTTCCGCGGGATCAAGGACAATGATCAAGCCGTCAAGGCCTCGGGAATCAATATCACCCATTATAAAGCAGCGGCGGTTTTTATCTCCTCCGGGATGGGGTGTTTGGGAGGGGCCTATCTGGTCCATATTTACATGTGGTCCGGCATCTCCCAGTTAGCCCTGGATTTCTCCATTATACCCATCGCCTCGACCGTTATCGGAGGAGGAGGGACCCTGGTGGGTCCGGTGCTGGGCGCTTTTATCCTGGTACCGATTTCCGAATTGCTCCGGGCCTTCGGAACCTTGCGCATTGTTTTTTATTCCCTGATCTTGATGGCCTTTATCATCTTCCGCAGCGAAGGCCTCATGGTCTATGCCCAACGGAAATACCATCAATTTGAAAGGTGGGTCAAGGTATGACCTCGGAAACCATCCTGGAAGTCAAGGAGATCAGCAAGGCCTTTGGCGGAATCCAGGCCCTGTCCAACGTAAGCTTCAGGCTGCATCAGGGGGAGATCCTGGGGATCATCGGCCCTAACGGCTCGGGGAAAACCACCTTAATCAATTGCATCACCGGTTTTGTGCATACCAGTTCGGGGAAGGTTTTTTTTAAACAAAAAGACATCACAGGTCAGCCGCCCCATAAGATCGCCCATTTGGGGGTTACCAGGACCTTTCAGGTCATGAGACCTTACTACAGCCTGCCGGCCTACAAGAATCTGATCATCCCTTTGTTTTCCCCCAGAGCCAGGAAGTACGGGGGCTGGCGGGGCGGGGGAAAATTAGGAGACCGCAATACCGTCTGCATCGATATCCTGGAAGAGATCGGCTTTGAGAGGGATTCATTTGTTCCCTATAAATTGGCTTCCGCTTTGCCCACCGGTTATCTGAAACGCCTGGAACTGGCCCGTTGTCTGGCTTTAAAACCCGAAGTTATCCTTTGTGACGAAGTTTTTTCAGGGTTGAGCGCCAGTGAAATCGCCAGCATGATCCCCTTGATTGAACGGCTTCAAATGGAGGGAATCACCCTGGTCATGATCGAGCACCGTTTAAAAGAGCTGTTCCGGGTTGCCGACCGGGTGGTGGTTTTGAATTTCGGACAGAAACTTACCGAAGGGATCCCGGAAGCAGTCATGGAGGACGAGAGGGTGAAAGAGGCCTATCTGGGATCGGAGGATTTATCCGATTATGTTTGAAGCCAAGGGACTGATGGTCTTCTATGAGAATATGCTGGCCTTGAACAACGTCAGCCTCAAGTGTCAGGAAGCCCAGATCGTCGGGGTCTTCGGTACCAACAGTGCCGGGAAGTCAACCCTGATGTATACCCTGTCTGGCATCATGCAGGATATCAAGAAAAAAGAAGCCATGGCCGGCGGGGAACGAATTACCCTCATGGGAGAGGTTTTCTATCAAGGCGAGGACATCATGTCCTTAAAACCCAGTCAGCGGGCCAGAAAGGGGATCATCCTCTGCCCTGAACGGAGGCGTATTTTCCCGGAAAGCACGGTCCTGGAGAACTTGAAAATTGGAGGCTATCTGGCCGACTCGGTTCAGATCAAGGCCACCCTGGACTATGTTTTTACCATTTTTCCGGCTTTGGTCCCTTTAAAAAACAGGGAAGGGGGCTTTTTGAGCGGGGGAGAACAACAGATGCTGGCTATCGGCCGGGCCTTGATGGCTCAACCCAGGATTTTGTTGTTGGATGAACCCCTGATGGGACTGAGCCCCCTGGTCCAGGCCCTGCTGGCCCGGTCGATCAAGGGCATTCGGGATGAGCGGGGGGTCTCCTTAATCATCACCGAGCAATATGCCCGTCCTGTTTTACCTATCGTCGATTATGCTTATATCCTGGAAAACGGGGCGGCAGTCATGGAAGGGACCCGGCAGGAGTTAATGGATAATCCGGATGTGCGGGCAGCCTATTTTGGGATATGAAAATAAGGGATATGGACGGCGAAACAAAGTGCAATAAGTTAGAAGGGGAATTGGTCTTTTCCCGCTTTGAGGGCATGGCCAAAAAATATCCGCAAAAGACGGCCATTATTTTTCTCGGAGAAAAATATTTTTATAGCCGATTGATGAATTGGATCGATCGCTTCGCCGCCGGTCTGAGTCATTTGGGAATCCGAAAGGGCGACCGGGTTATGCTCTATCTGTCCAATTGCCCGCAATGGGTCATCGCTTTTTTTGGAATTCAAAAGATAGGGGCTGTGGCCGTTCCGGTCTCTCCTATCTATACCTCTCATGAGATCGGATATATGATTAAAGATGCCGCGGTGGAAACGATCATCTGCCACGATGTCAATTTCGGGTATGTAAAAGAGGCCTTTACTGATACCGGGTTGAAGCGGGCCGTGGTTACCAATATAGCTGATTTGCTTCCCCGTTATAAAAAAACCCTGGGGTTCCTTTTTGACAAGATCCCTTATGGCGTTGTGGAAAAGAGCGACCAGGTCCTTTTCTTTAAAGACCTGTTGAAATCCCCCTCTGCCCCACCCCTGGTGGAAATCGATCCCTGGAAGGACTTGTCCTATATCCTTTACACCGGTGGGACCACCGGTTTTCCCAAGGGGGTGCCGGGGAACCATGCCGGAATGACCTCCTATGTCAACGATATAGCCGATGATGTCTTCAAAGGTTTCATCCGGGAAGGGGATGATACCTATATTGCCGTCAACCCCTTGTTCCACATCATGGCGCTGGGTTTTTTTATCGCCGCTGGGCTCAATGGCGGTAATACCACCGTCCTGATGCCCGTGCCTCAGGTAGACGCCATCTTAGAGGCCATTGCAAAATACAAGGTCCGATGGATGCTCGGGGTTCCTATGCTTTACCGCCTGATCCTGGAAAACGATCGGTTGGACCAGTATAGGATCGATTCCTTGAGGTATTGTTATTGCGGCGGAGATGTCCTCCCGCTGGAGGTGTTCAACCGCTGGAAAGAAAAAGTCGGGGTACCCATATTTCAGGTCTACGGATCGACAGAGGCCGGCCATGTCACCTACGGCCGGCTCGGAAAAGAACCGGACCCCTTGTCCATCGGCTTACCATTGAAGTCGAGACACTGCCTGGTTGTTCACCCCGAAACCCTTGAACCTCTGCCCCTGGGAGAAATCGGCGAATTAGTGGTGACCTCCGAATCTGTCCTCAAGTATTATTGGAATAAACCCGAGGAGACGGCCCGCTCTTATTTCGATATCGAGGGGCAGACCTTTTATCGGATGGGGGATTATGTTCGTCAGGATGAACAAGGGGAGCTGTATTATGTGGAACGATTGGCCGACATCATCAAGCATAAGGGGTACCGTGTTTCGGCTTCGGAAATCGAAGCGGTTCTCCAAGACCACCCCACGGTTATCGGGGCCTGCGTGATCGGGGTCCCGGACCCCATGGTCGGGGAACGGATCAAAGGCATCGTGGTCTTAAAGTCCGATGCCAAAGGGGTCGGGGCCAGTGAATTGATCCGCTTTTGCCGGGAACGGCTGGCCCCTTACAAGGTCCCCCAGTATATCGAATTCCGAGACATGCTTCCCAAGTCCAAGGTGGGCAAACTGCTTAGGCGGGAAATACGGGATGAGGAAAAAAGAAAAATAGAGAAAAAGAAATAAGATTATCTTAAGTACGAAAATGGGGGCCAAGGATTCGAGGATTCGAAGGTTCAATCCCGCCGGGACTGGACTCCTTGAAGCCTTGATTTTTTTTCAAATCACTCCGATCAGGCGGGAGATGACCAGCCGTTGGATCTCGGACGTCCCTTCCCCGATCTCCAGTAATTTCTGGTCCCGGTAAAACCGCTCCACATCGTATTCCTTCATCAGACCATAGCCGCCGTGGAGCTGGACGGCATGATTGGCACAGCGGTACATGACCTCGGAACAGTAGAGTTTGGCCATGGCCGCCTCTTTGGCATAGGGCTTGTGGTTATCCCGGAGCCAACAGGCCTTGTACAGGAGCAGCCGGGCCAGTTCGATCTCCATGGCCATATCGGCCAGTTTAAAGGAATTGACCTGGAAGGAGGCAATAGGTTTTCCAAATTGCACTCGTTGGGTGGCATATCGTCTGGCCATTTCAAAACATCCTTGAGCGCCCCCCAGACCCATGGCCCCGATACTCAACCGCCCACCATCCAGGGTTCCCAGCATCTGATGAAATCCTTCGCCCTGAGGGCCAAGGCGGTTGTCTTCGGGAACCCGGCAGTCATCAAAGTATAGTTCACTGGTATTCGAGGCCCGCCACATCAGTTTTCCGTGCATGGGGCGGGCTTCAAAACCCCGGGTTCCGGTTTCAACCAGAATGCAGCTGAGTTCCTTTTTCCCAGCCTCCCTGATCCCGGTTCGGGCTAGGACCGTTACCCCGGCCGTAATATCGGTGGAGGCATTGGTGATAAAGATCTTACTGCCGTTAATCACCCATTCGTTTCCGTCCAGCACCGCTTGGGTTTGGGTGTTTCCGGCATCGGAACCGGCATTGGGTTCAGTAAGCCCGAATCCCCAAAGCATTTCCCCGCTGCAAAGTTTCGGCAGGTATTTCCTTTTCTGTTCCTCGTTTCCATAATAATAAAGAGGACCGATCCCCAGCGAATTCCCTGCGGCGATCGTAGCGGCATGGGAACCGTCAATCCGGGCGATTTCTTCCACAGCGATGATATAAGAAATATAGTCCAGTCCTTGGCCTGCGTACTCTTCAGAAACGAACATGCCAAAAAGACCTAATTCCCCCATGGCCCGGCAGGTTTCATAGGAGAATTCCTCTCTTTCGTCCAGTTCCCGGGCTTTGGGTTTAATCTCTTTTTCGGCAAAATCACGAACCGACTTCCTTAATATTTCCTGTTCCATGGTCAAGGAAAAATCCATAAGGCGTCTCCCTTATTTCTTTTGAATAGATTCTTACAATACCCATCTGAGGGTTTATCTCCTATCCTATCAAAGATGAGGTCAGAACAAATTCGAAATTCAAAGCACCAAATCCGAACCAAATTTAAAATTCGAATGACCAATGTTCTAAAAGTTTTATTTTTTGGATTTTGATTATTGGTATTTGTTTCGTGCTTCGAATTCAGGATTTCGAATTTCAAATCAACCATTTCAAATATTATTGTTTAAACCTTATTGGGCTTCTTTCCAAAAGAAAGCCAATAATGGCGGATCCAGAGGAATAAAGCCGCCCCCAAAGCCCCCAGCAAGATACCGCCTAAGACATCGAATGGATAATGCTCCCCAACATAGATTCTCGAATAGCCGACAACAAAAGCTAAAGGGATTAAAAAATAAGTCCAGGAACGATAGGCATAAGAGAGGAAAAAGACCGCACCGAAGAAATTGGCTGCATGATTGGAGGGGAAGGAAAAGGACCTTGGACAAGGCCAGAAGATATGGACCCCGGACAAGGCATTGCAGGGCCGGGGGCGGGCAAAGAGGTGTTTGAATAAAAAACTGTTGGAATAATCCAGGACCCCAACCAGAACCGCCAGAAGGAAAAGGGTCAGCTTTGTTTTTTTCCCGCCGACGATAAACAGGGTGAGCCAGCCGAGGAGGAACCAATATTTCCAGTGGTCAAATTCAGTGATATAAGGCATGACCAGGTCAAAAAAGGGATTCCGATGCCCCTGGTTGACCCAGAAAAAGATCCTGGTATCCAGTTCCGCTAAGCCCATTCGTTAAAATTACTATAGGATTTTAATAAAGTCATTAAAAAATTAAATGGATTACGGCACCTTTGATTTCTTCTTGACAATAATTTCTTTTTTGATAAAAATATACCAACCGTTCTGTTTTTTGTCAATAAGGCAATTATGGGGACCAAAGGAATCAAAACCCGCCAGCAGATTGTAAAAAAATCCCTGCAACTTTTTTCGGTCAAGGGATATTTTAATACGTCCATCAACGATATTCTGGAAGCGACCCATTTGACCAAAGGAGGGCTCTACGGTCATTTCGGGAGCAAGGAAGACATCTGGAAGGCCGTTTATGCAGAGGCGGTCCTGATCTGGAGAAGTATTGTTTTCAAGGGCGTCCGGAAGACTGCTAATCCCCTGGAACGGATAGAAAAAACCATCGAAAACGCCCTGAGGGATTACCTGGGAGGGAATGTGTTCGAAGGCGGGTGTTTTTTTGCCAACATGCTGGTAGAGCTCTCCGGGCAATCGGCCTCGATGAGTAAACAGGTTCTCGGAGGGTTTGTCCGCTTTTCCAGATTATTCCGCTCCTGGCTGGAGGAAGCGGATCGGAAAGGGTTGGTGAAAAAGGGGTTAGATTTCAGAGAAATCGCCAATTTTTTCGTGATCGCTATCAACGGGGCTGTTACCCTCTATTCGGCCTCCAGAGATCCGGCCATTTGGAAACAGACCATCAGCCAACTGGAATTTTTTATCAACCAATTAAAAAAATAAGAAGGAGGATCAGGGATGATAACTTTTAAAAAAGGGAATTTGCGGGTTCCCAAATGGAATCGAAAAGTCTTCATGGTGGCCGGCGGCACGACGGCCTATAAAAAGTTTTTTCCGGAATATAAACTGGAAGAACTGGTCATGATGGCCTTTAAGCAGATGTTGGAAGACAACAACCTCAAAATGGACCCCCTGGAAATTAAAGGCTTGATCAATTATTGCGCCTATGGGGAATTCGCCGATCATTTCCAGGATCAACTGTTGTGTGAGGCCAAGGTTCATGATTATCTGGGCCTGGAGCCCCTTTATAATACCGGGATCAAGACCGGCGGAGCGACCGGGGGTACCACCATCCTCAATGCCGCCATGGCCGTGGCCTCCGGGTATGCGGATGTGGCCCTGGCAGCCGGTTGGGAACGGATGGACGAAGTCGATACCCGAACGGGAAATTTTTATATCTCCACCGCCGCCTGCAAGGATTTCGAAACCCGACTGGGACGGGTTTATTCTTCCTATTACGCCCCCATGGCCAACCGCTTTGCCTGGGCCTTCAACGTTTCGGAAACCACTCGGGCCAAAATTGCCGTTAAAAATCGCCTCTATGCCTGTTCTTCTCCCTATGCCCAGCAACCGGGAAAGCATACCGTGGAAGAAGTTTTGGCCGGCCGTATGTCGGCCTATCCGCTGCGTTTTCTGGAATGTTGCGCCATGAGCGTTGGATCGGCCTGTGCCCTGCTTTGCGATGAAAAAACGGCCTATCGGTTAACCGATCATCCTTGCGAGGTATTTATTTGCGGCGGAACCCATACCCTGCGGGTGGCGGACCGAAGGCCCATGGATATCCCTTTGCTGCCCAACGAAACTCCGGGGATGTATAAAAATTTACTGAAAGAAGGCAGCCGCTGGCCCGGGTTTGAAAGTTTTCTGGCCGCCCGGTTCGCCGCCTGGCTGACCTACCGGATGGCCGGCATTTACGATCCGCTGGAGGAACTGGATCTGGTGGAACTGCACGATGCCTTCACCATCAGCGATCTTCAGACCTACGGGGATATCGGTCTTAGGCCCTACGGACGGGAGCAGGAGTATATCGAATCCGGGGATGCCTATTACGGCGGGAAATGTCCTTCCAATTTATCGGGAGGGTTATTGGGAACCATGCATGCCGTTGGGGCCACCGGGATCTTCCAGGCCGTGGAATGTCTCTGGCAGTTGCAGCAAAAATACGACCAATTTCACGGGGACCCGAATATTTGGAAAAAATGGGGGAAAAGAAAACCCAAAGATTGGCAGAGCCTGCAAATCCCGAAAAAAAGCAAACAAGCTCTTTGGGTATCCCATGCCGGGGTCGGTTCCCATGTGACCGTCGGTATTCTCAGAAACAGCGCTTAAAGGAGGAATCTGAACATGATCAAAAAACAAAAAAAGATCAAATTCATCGGTCAGGTGACGAAGATAAAACAAACCGAGCCCCAAACAGTTATCGAATGGCCCCGGACCCTAACTCATGTCCATACCTACGGCCTGCTTTCACCTTTTTTCCAAGGGCTAAAGGAAGGAAAATTGAAGGCCACTTTTTGCCCCAACAAAAAATGCCCGGAGAATCTCCTCTGGATCCCGCCACGGGCCCATTGCCCGGATTGCCATACGGAAATGAAATGGAAAACCCTTCGCAATCCGGTGATCGGGAAAGTCTATGCCTATACCGAAGTAGCCTATGCCGGCGCCGGGATAGAGCTTTCCACCCCCTATTGGCAGATCGATGTCCAGATCCCGGGCTTGACCACTATTCCCAAAAGTTATCTTTTGTATGGCAAACCGCATATAGGGATGAGGGTCAAGGCGGAATTTAGGACCGAAAAACCTACTAACACGGTGCTGGATTATTATTGGGTGCCGGTGGAATAGGATTTGGCTCATCCGGAATAAATAACCGAGTTCCGGGCCCGCCCAAGCCGGGGAATTTTTTAACCACGGACCCACACAGACCCAGACAGACATCAGGTTCTGTGGGTCTGTTTGGGTCCGTGGCAAAAGAGAAAAATTTGAATGGCCTATTTCCCTCTGAACGGTTGAAATGGAATCCCACCGTTGGCGGGACTGCACCGACTCGAGTGAGCTTGTCGGAGGTCTCGCCGAAGTTTTGATCCAGAGAGCTTCATGAGAACCAGCGTTGCAAGCCCTGCCCAAAATCTTGAGAGTTTTGAAAAACGTCCACCTTTGCCCAATCTCTCTCTTCAGACTCAAATTTTAATCCTCAAAATACTAAATGTATTCCTGTGGTTAAAATTTTCGTCTTCCTTGACCTTGAACAAAATAGAACATTTTTCAAGGCTCTCCTCTTGTTTTTAAAAAAATAAAATAATTATTACAATGAGACGCAATACTGTTATAATAAAAAAGTTGCTCTTGATCTTTAAGGCGAGGCCGCTACCGAGAAGTTGAAATTCTGAAAGGTCATTTCGAATCCTGTTGCGGTCAACGGCCTGCATTGGGATGAACCAAAAACAAAGGAGGCCCCATGCTGTTTAAAGAAGATTATGGGAAACATTTCATTCTTCTCCTGCGGTGGATTCTTATTATTATTGTTGGCAGTATCTTATACTTTAATTATCCCTTTAAAGGACTTTTAACCCCGCTGATTTTTTTCATCCCCTTTTATATTATAACTAATTTGGCGTTGTCCCTTTGCCCGGACGGCTGGTTCCGGAAAGAAAAGTTCATTTTTTTAATCCTGATAATGGATGTTATCCTAACCACCCTGGCCCTCTTCCTGGCCATTCAAAATGATTCGCAGTTTTATTTGGTTTTTTTCCTGATCCTGCTGGTGGCCGCCGCCTCCCGTCGGGCCAAATTGCTCTATTCCGCTTTAGGGCTGATCTTGATCGTTTATGGGATTTCCTTATATCTTAAAGAGCCGGGGAAATTCCTGGAGACGAACACTCTGCTTCGATTTCCTTTTATCTTTATCGTCACTTTCTTCTTCCACGGGATGATGGAATCCTATAATCGAATTTTTCAAGAAAAGGAGATCTTAAAAGAAGATTATCGGGAGTTGGAAGTCCTGACGGAAGTGGCCCAATCCATAGGGCAGGACAGAAACCTGCCCAAATTTCTCCTGACCTTGACTCAACTTATGGCTAATAAATTCGAACTGCAGCGTTGTACGGCCGTTTATATGGATCGAGATGAAGAAATCGGTTATATGGTTTCCTCGGATGACAGCCCCGAAAAAGGGCCGCTGCTCCTGGAATTAAAGAAATATCCCGCATTAAAGGAATCTTTAAAGAGAGAACACCAATCCGGAGAATCGGAATCATTACCTCATCTGACCGAAAGTCCTTCAAAATATATATTAAAAACCATTTATTTGGATTTCCATCAAAAGAATCTCGGAACCTTGTATCTCAGGGCGAACACCCCGCAACGGCGTTTAACCCACCGAGAAGAATTCTTTCTGAGCAGTTTGGCCCACATTGCCGCCATGGCCATTTTTAATTTTGGATTGGACCAAATGATTGTGCAAAAAGGCAATGGGGATCGGCGTAGTTAAGGACAAAAAAGTATCGACCCGACATGGTCCCCGACGATCCATTACATATCTATGAATTGGAAGGACCTCTTTCTGACCCCGAAAGGTTTTTTAGGGAAAGCTTTTTGGCCCATTGGCGGGAAGGAGACAGCCATTTTTTGTTTTTTTCCGAACCCCAAGAAGACACCCTGAAAATATTTCTCAAAAAATATCCCGACCTGACCTGGGTTCGAACTCACTCGATGACCTATAAGGATTGGCAGGGAGGGGAACTTTTGGAATCCTGGTCGATCGGAAAATTATTTTTTATTGCACCCTGGATGCCCCGGCCAAAAGACTCGGAAAACATCGTTATCCGGATGGACCCCGGGGTGGTCTTCGGCTCCGGACATCATCCCACGACCCGGGATTCCCTTCAGGCCCTCTTGTGGATTTATGATCGGGATCGACCCCGAAAAGTTCTGGATTTGGGGACCGGTACGGGTATCTTATCCTTGGCCGCTGTTTCTTTAGGGGCGGAAGAGGTCTTGGCCGTCGACTGGAATCCCGCCTGTGTCCGGACGGCCAACAACAATGTAGACTTAAATGATCTGAATAAGAAGATTAAAATTCTTGAAGGTCGGGCCGAAGCATATCTTCATCAGCCGGCCGATCTTGTTCTGGCCAACCTTCATTTCTCGGTAATCAAGGAACTCATTAAAAACAAATCCTTTTTTGAAAAAAGATGGGTGGTCCTTTCCGGGCTGATGCGAAGTGAATTTCTGGAAGTCAAGCAGGGTTTAAAGGTTCCCGGATTTGAATTTATTAAGGAATGGGATTCCGAATTTACCTGGTTTACTTTGGTCGGGAGGAATAGGGGTAGATTATAAAGATCGACCCTTCTACCAATCACCATTTTTATAAAACTTCGATATAAAGTGAGGACAAAAAATGCAAACGGCTGAAGGACTCAGGAAAAAAGTGGTCAGCAGAGCCATCCGGAACATCAAAAGGGGTTATGAGGATGATGAATCGAAGCGGGGGATGTTTCGAGCGGAAATCAGGCTGGATCTCCAGCGCTCCCGTCTGTTTACCGAATCTTATAAGGAAACGGACGGACAGGCCATGGTTTTGCGCCGGGCCAGGGCCCTGGCCAACCTAATCAATAAAATGGATATTTTTATCAGAGATCATGAACGAATTGTAGGTTATCAAACTGCGGACCCCAACGGAATTTACCATCCCATAGACCAGAATTGGAAATCCGTGAAGCGGCTGGTAAACAGCGAAGCGGGAAAAACCCTTCTGGATGATGCGGGAAGAAAAGAGCTGGATGAACTCTGCGAATACTGGAAGGGTAAATCCATGAGCGACCGCCATCAGGAAATATTGCCAGAAGACCTCTATAAATACTGGACCTATGAGGGCACCTTTCTCTGGACCCAATTATCCGAACTGGGCATTCCCAATTATGAGGCATTGTTTAAAACCGGTCTGAAAGGCAGAATTCAGGCCGCCAAAGACAGAATAGCGGAGGTCAACCAAACGATCCCCAGCGATTATGTGGAACAGAAGGAATTCCTGGAATCGGTCGTTATTGCTTTAGAAGCGGTGACCGGTTTTGCCGGGCGGTACGCCGAACTGGCCGAAAGGATGGCCCGCAAGGAGAAAAACCCGGCCCGCAAGGCCGAGTTGGAGGAAATTTCCCGCACCTGCGCCTGGGTGCCTGCCAATCCGCCCCGAACCTTTATCGAGGCGGTTCAATTCTTTTTCTTTATTCACCTGATCCGTTATCTGGAATATTCCACCCTGGGGATCGGAATCCGACTGGATCATCTTTTGGGCCCATTTTATGAAAAGGATCTGAAAGAAGGTCGGATCAACAAAGAAGAAACGCTGGACCTTCTTCAACTGTTATGGATCAAACTCAACGAACTGGGGCTGGTTTACTCACCGACGGTAAGTTCCGTTTACGGAGGGGTGGCTTCCCTACAGGCCGTCACTATCGGGGGAACGGATAAAAACGGCCGGGATGTGACCAACGATCTGACCTACCTGGTATTGGAAGCCGCCCGGCAATTAAGGCTGATTGAACCGAGCATCGTCTTAAGGATTCATAACGGGACCCCTGAAGCCTTGTATTCCAAGGCGGTGGAGGTGATTAAAACCGGTATCGGCTATCCATCGCTTTTTAATGATGAGGCCCTGATCCCCCTTTTTAAGCGATGGGGGGTTCCCGATGAAGATGTAAAAGATTATGCGGTCACCGGCTGTGTTTATATAGAAATTCCCGGAAAGAATATGATGCGCCGTTCCGTGGGTTATTTTGTCCTGCCGAAATGTCTCTGGTGGGCCTTGCACCAGGGGGTGAATCCCAAGACCGGAGAGCAGCATGGCGCCAGGACCCCTGATCCGGCTCAGTTCAAATCGTGGGAAGAGGTACTAAAGGCCTATGTGGACCAGGTGGCATTTTTTACCAACAAAATAGAACAATTGGAAAGAGTCAACCTGGAACTCTATGAAAAATACTGTCCCCGGCCCTTTTATTCCGGGGTGATAGACGGCTGTATCGAAAGCGGGAAAGAATCCCGGAAATGGGTGTATCCGTCCATGGTTCATCATTTTGCCCAAGTCATCGGCGGGACCAATGTGGCCGATTCCATAACGGCTATCCGAAAGGTCGTATTTGAAGACCGACTGGTTACCCTTCCGGAATTGATCAAGATCATGGACAATAACTGGCAAGGCCGGGAGGATATCCGGCAGGCCTGTCTGAATGCCCCCAAGTTCGGCAACGATGATGATTATGCCGATTCAGTCGCCCGGGAGGTGCATCGCCAGGGTGAGGCGGCCATGGAAACCATCAAGGACCGATACGGTCTTTCCAATAGGGGGGACGGTAGTGCCGTATCGGCGACCTACGGCCTGGCGGTCGATACCCCGGCCACGCCTGAAGGCCGGTTGGATGGGGAACCTTTTGCCGATTCAACCCTGGCTCCGTCACCGGGGCAGGACAAAAAAGGCCCCACGGCGGTACTCAATTCCTGCGCCAAGATCAAGACCATAGAAACGTATAACCATCTATTGAACCAGAAATTTCTTCCTAAATTCCTGGAGGAGGATTTAAAACCGGCCTTCATCAGCTACCTGAAGACCTGGAAAGAGTTAAATATCCCTCACATTCAGTTCAATATCGTGGATAAGGAAACCTTAGTCGCGGCCCAGAACTATCCGGAAAAATATGCCGATCTGATCGTCAGGGTGGCCGGATTCAGCGCCTACTTTGCCGATTTGTCCCGGGGGTTGCAGGACCACATCATCGCCAGAACCGAACAGAGCTTAGGGTAATTTCTTGTTGGCCACGGACCCGCACGGACAAAGAAAGATTTTTTCTTGTGAGTCGGTGTGTGTCTGTGGCCGAGAAAAAGGGGGTTAAATTCTATCCAAAGCAATTTGGATTTTTTCTCTCTTTCTCAGGAGAAAGTCCATAGGGGGTCTTGTTTTTGGAGTTGGCCAAAGGGTGATTATGAGGTTTTAACCCGGCTCAGTCCAGCCTTTGACGGGATCGATATCCTGTTATTATTTTGGCCCGGCAAAGAACTTTATGGCTTGCGGATGGACCACTTCAAAAACAAGCTCCTATGACCCTTGAATAGAAAGTTAGAGGGTATTTCTCGGATGTTAAAGGGTTAGAATCTAAGCGGTTACGAAATTTAGAGAAAAATTCACAGAATGAAGAACGAAAAACAAGGCCTCATTTTCAATATCCAGCAATTCAGTGTTCACGACGGGCCGGGAATCCGAACTACCGTTTTTATGAAAGGCTGCCCGTTGCATTGTCTTTGGTGTTCCAACCCCGAATCACAAGATTTTTCCCCCAGCCTCATGATTCGGGATATTTTATGTAAAGGGTGTGGGGCTTGTGTGGAAGTCTGCCCACAGGGAGCCATCACCATCCATCCGGAGCGGGGAAGGGAAATAGATCGTCAAAAATGCGATCGCTGCCTGAAATGCGTTCCGGCTTGTCTGTATCAATCATTGAATATCTGCGGGACCTATATGGAAGTCGGTAAGGTTCTGGGGGAAGTTTTAAAGGACAGGCTTTTTTATAAGAATTCCGGCGGCGGGATTACCCTTTCGGGTGGGGAGGTTTTATCGCAAGGCCGATTTGTCTTAAAATTATTGGAGCAATGTAAAAGCGAGGGGCTTCATACGGCCTTGGATACCTCCGGGTACGGGCCCTGGGATGAGCTGAAAGCCCTTTTGCCTTTCGTCGATTTACTTCTATTCGACCTCAAGCATTTGGATTCGGATGAACACAAGAGAACCACCGGTGTGGGCAATGAACTCATAATGAAAAACCTGGCAAAGGCTTCCGGAATGATCCCTATTTGGCTGCGCATTCCTCTCATCGCCGGATTCAATGATTCTGAGGAACATATAAAAAAAATTGCCTCATTAGGCCGGCAAATGGGTGCTCAAAAGATCTCCTTTCTCCCTTACCATGAGGGAGGGAAATCCAAAAGCGGACAATTGGGGTTGACCTATCCTTTACCGGAGGCCAAAGCACCCCATGAAGAGCACATCCATAAGCTACAAGGAATTATTGAAAAAGTGGGGTTAAGGGTAACGATCGGTAATTAATAGCCCCGATTCTTTCCCTATGAGGAGCTGACCCCCTTTGGTTTACTTCTTCCCCCGTGATCGGATACTGGATGCCGGATGTGGGATATCAGATGTCGGATATGGCAATGGATAAGGGATCGGGCATCAGACATCAGGTATCAGGAATCCGGATTCGTTTTCTCCGAACCCCGAACTAAATACTTTGAACTGTTAGCACGCCCTATTCCCCAGCTACTTTTTTCTTGACAAAAGATTTTAGGAAATTATAATCATTTTATAGTTAAATTATAGTTAATTTATAGCCACTCAGTTACCATTTTAATAATAGGGGTCCTCTATGACCGGCCAAAAAAAAGAAAAAAAATCACCAGCCACGGTTTCTATGGGAGAAGAGCCTTTCAAATCTCCTAAGGCCAAATTTGAGGTTTTTGGAGAAGAAATGATAGAGAAAGAGGTCAAGCAGAGCGGTAACAGCGGGCGTGTTTATCTGCCTCCTGAATGGGTCGGCAAACATGTCAAGATAATAAGGATCGACTGATGAAAGAAAAAAAGACCTTGAAAACAACAAAAATAAGAAAATTGATGGTAAAGGACTTGCCTCAGATTATCAGGATTGAGGAGGCGATCACCCAAGCCAAAGTGGGCCAGCAAAAGAAAACCTTTTTAAGAGACCATATTCAGAAAGACGGCAGTGTCAGCTTTGTGGCCCAGGTGGAGGGACAGGTGGTGGGGTTTATCATCAGTGAAATTCTGACTAACAGTTTTGGTTTGGAACAGGGCGGCTGGATTGAAAACTTTGGTATTTCCCCCCAATACATGGGACAAGGTATCGGCCAAACTTTGGCCCGTCATCTATTCGAGACTTACCGGAAAAAGAAAATATTCGAAATTTATACATCCGTCCGCTGGGATTCAGTAGATCTGCTTTCCTTTTTTAAATCCATCGGGTTTGATCGGAGCAACTTTATTAATTTGTATAAACGATTGGACCTGAAAGAGTAATTTTTGGATTCAGGGACTGTATAAGGGGTAAAAAAATGAGGTACGCAGAGACCGGGTTTAATTTAGAGATCGATCTATCCCGAGGAAGCATCGAGAAGGTTGAAACCGCTCCCCAATTAACCGAGTTTTACCTGGGGGGCTTAGGTACAAACGCCAAGATATTATGGGACAGGGTTCCTCCTGAAACCGACCCCTTTTCCCCTGATAATCTCCTGATATTCGGCACCGGTCTTTTATGCGGCACACCTGCTCCCGGTTGTAACCGTACTATTGTTACCACTATTTCTCCTCAGACGCAGTTAATGGCTTTTTCAATGATGGGGGGCTTCTGGGCCCCGGAATTGAAGTATGCCGGTTATGACAAGGTGATCCTTCGCGGCAAATCCCCCAATCTGGTCTATTTGTGGATCAACAATGACCAGGTGGAAATAAGGGATGCCTCTCATTTGCAAGGTAAAGGCGCGGTTGAAACCCAAGAACTTATCCGGCAGGAGTTGAAGGAACCGAAGGCCCAGGTGGCGGCTATCGGTCTGGCCGGTGAAAACAGGGTCTTTTTTGCGTCTATTGAGCAGGGCAGGTCCAGTGCCAGCCGACAGGGATTAGGCGCCGTGATGGGAGCAAAAGGGGTAAAGGCGATCGCTGTTCGCGGAACCAAGGATATTCATGTTGCCCAACCGGTTGAATTTATGGAGCTCTGCAACGAAGTATTGAGCTATATCAAGTTCCGGGAAGAAAATTATATTCCGGGGGTAATACCCATTTTGGCCAGGCTCGGGTCTCCGCAAGAGATGGCCGTCCATGATGAGCAGTGGCACACCGAAAATTTTATGTGGGGAAATTCCCGGCACCGAAGAAGAGATTATTGGAACGAGGAAATTGCCAAGGCCTGGATGGAGACTATGGAGAGTATGCGGACAAGGTTAATAAGCTGCTATAACTGTCCGTTGAAATGCGGGGCGACCATTTCCATCCCAGGACTACCGACCTATATGATGAAATGTTTCTCCAAACTGACTTATACCATGGCGGCCATGTCCGACCTGGATTTCGGTTTTAAAATCGCTCAAAGGGCTACGGAGTACGGGGTGGACGGATATTCTACCCCGCAGGTAATGGCCTTCGCCCTGGAGCTTTATGAAGCCGGCATTTTGACTGACCAGGATCTGCCGGGGATGCCGTCCGAGAACGAGGAGAGATTTTACTGGCTGTTGGACCGAATCGTCCGTCGGGAAGGAATTGGAGATGTCTTGGCCAATGGAACTCATTGGGCGGCCCAACAGATCGGTAAGGGCGCAGAAGCCTATGCGCATAATAACATCAAAAAACATGAGCAGCTGCCTCTCAAACTGGGCATGCTGAATCCCATTTATTTTCTGATGTATTGTACCGGTGAGAAGATCAACATAACCCAGATTGAAGGGCAGTTCCCCCAGGCGCCTTTTCCAACGAGAGAAGAGAGAGAAGCCTTTGTCAAGGAATGGTTCCAGGTTCCTGATGAAAGGTTTAAGCAATATTTTTTGGACTGGGAACTCCGTGGAGAAAACTCAATGCCCTTCTACCCGACCGTTGAAATGTGTTGCGATATTGTTGACTGGCAGGAAAGGATGCACTATATCGATGATGCCCTCGGAATGTGCGCCGGCTTGTCCTCATTTCATCTGAAGCCTCCCTATCATATACACAATTACCCGAAATTTATCTCCTCAGGGGCCGGTATCGATATGGATGAAGCCAAACTAACCCAAGCAGCCAAGAGATACCGAACCTTAGTCCGGGCCATTAATATAAGAAGAGGCCTGAGGAGAGCCGATGAGAAGCCTCCTGAAGACCATTGGAAAAAGAGATTTCCCGAGCTTGAAGCCAAGCTTTTAGATGAGTATTATAAATTTAAGGGGTGGAATAATGAGGGTATTCCTACCCAAGAGTCCTTACATGAATTGGGTTTGGATTACATCAGTGAAGACTTCATTCAGAGAGGGATTTTACCCGAGAAGGAATAAGGTGAGGAGTGGGTAACCGTCATGGCTGAGAGAAAAAAGAAATTAGTCAAAACAATAAAAGTGGATGTTGATAAATGCAACGGTTGCCGGGCCTGTGAGGTAATCTGCTCTGCCTTTCATGCTGCGCCAAAATACAGTGGCAATAATCCGGCCAGGTCCCGTATTCGGGTAATTCGTGAACCGCTCAAAGATATATATGTGCCGGTATACGCGGGTGAGTATACCGCCGCCGAATGTATGGGCAGAGACAAGTATGTGATTGATGGCAAGGAATACGACGAGTGCGGCTTCTGCCGGGCTTCCTGCCCATCCAGGGATCTTTTTAAAGAACCCGATTCAGGTCTCCCTTTAAAATGCGATATGTGTGAAAGCGATCCGACATTAGAAAAACCCTTGTGTGTTCAATGGTGCTTAAATGATGCCCTGGTTTACGAAGAAAGGGAAGAGGAAGTCGAAGAAGAAGAGAAGCCGGAGGACGTCGAGATTGGATTGGAATCATTGGTGGATAAATACGGATTGGAGAAGGTAATGGATTCCTTTGCCCGAATGTCAAAGTCAAAGAAAGGCTGACCAAAGATATTTTAAATTGAGTTTTTTAAACCCGATCCTCCAAATTTGAGGCGGACTCAATATAATAAAAAGATGCTGGATACTGGATGCTGGATTAATCTTAATTAAACCCCGTATCGTTTTTCGTTTTTATCCAGAACCCAGAAACCAGTATCCAGTATCGCACCACTTGAAGTGATTGATCCCGAGTTATTGAAAACTTAGAAATAAATGCTGAGATTATTGGATCTAAGAATCAAAAACAGTAAGGGGAAGAGGATATAATAAGACCGTGGAGACTGTAGCCCCCTATAAAGAGATCATAGAAATCATCAAAGCCAACGGTGGAGACGCCTTCAAAAGATGCTTTCAATGCGGTTTATGCGATACGGTTTGTCCGTGGAACAGGGTTAGAACCTTCAGCATGCGCCGGATCGTTCGAGAGGCCACCTTCGGTTTGACCGATATAGAGAATGAAGATATCTGGCGTTGTACGACCTGCGGAAGATGCCCAACGCTGTGCCCCAGGGACGTAAGACAGATTGATTCCGGGGTCGCTTTACGCCGGGTTGCCACGGAATATCAGGTTTTTCCGACTGCCGTCAAGCCTGTGCGTACTGCAAGCGCCAGCCTCACTGGGGAAGGCAATCCCTTGAGTGAAGCACGAAAAAAGAGGGCGGATTGGGCGGAAGGCCTTTCGATAAAAACGTTCACCGAGGGAACAGAAATTTTATATTTCCCCGGCTGCTATTTCAGCTATGACCCCCGGTTAAAAAAGGCTGCTCGGGCTACAGCTCAGATCCTGAACCGGGCCGGGGTGGATTTCGGCATACTGGGGGACAAGGAGAATTGTTGTGGAGAGAGCATCCGAAAGACAGGGGATGAGCAATTATTCAAACGCTTGGCCAGGGAAAACATCAAAACCTTTATCGATCACGGAGTGAAGAAAATACTGGTTTCTTCTCCACACTGCTACCATACTTTCAAAAACGAATATCCCGAATTCAGAGTGAACTTTGAAGTGGTTCATATCTCGCAATTTTTATTCGAGCTGGTTAATGGGGGGCGGCTTGGGTTTAACCAGGCTTATGAGAAGAGGGTCACTTATCATGACCCCTGTTACCTGGGTCGACATAACGGCATTTATGATGAGCCCAGGGAGATTTTACAGAAGATTCACGGCTTGGAACTGAAGGAGATGCCGGATTCACGGGTAGACAGTCTTTGTTGTGGGGGAGGGGGAGGCCGGATTTGGATGGAAACTCCAAAGGGAGAAAGATTCTCCGACCTCCGATTGGAACAAGCCTTGGGGGTCGGGGCTGAGGTGCTGGTTACTTCCTGCCCCTATTGCATCACCAATTTTGAGGATAGCCGGTTGACTCTAGAGGTTACTGAAAAAATTGAGGTTAAGGACCTGACGGAAATTATTTATGAGGCGCTTTAGGAAACTGAAAAAACCCGTTATCCCGGTGTCGTAAAAGAAGATCGAACCGGCAGGAGTCAATTTCGATGATCAATCCGGATTTTATTTCTCCCTGTGGTCTTTATTGCGGAGTCTGTGCCGTTTATATCGCCCACCGCGATATTAACCAGAAATTCAAGGAGCGGTTAGCGAATCTTTACAAGGGGGAGGTTCCCGGCAAAGGCATTCTTCCCAATACGGAAAATCTTTCAGCCGAAGACATACGATGCAAGGGGTGTTTATCGGATGATCAGTTTATGCATTGCAAGCAGTGTGAAATCAGGAACTGCACAAGAAAGAAAGGTTACGCCGGATGTCATCAATGCGATGAATTTCCTTGTAGATATATTGAGGATTTTCCCATGACCGTCGGCAAAAAGGTTATTTTAAGGGCTATCCCCTATTGGCGAGAGGTCGGTACGGAAAAATGGATTCAAGATGAAGAAGCCCGCTATATCTGCCCTGAGTGCGGTCAAAAAGTTTTCCGGGGCGTTGTAAAGTGTAATCATTGTAAAGCGGAATTGTATCTGGACTAATTTTTTTTCGGCAAGATAAAGCTATTTCAGCTATAACCGCATAACCTTCGCACGAAGGCAGAAGGTTGAGGCTGCCCCTTTTCCCGCGGCTATAACGGGGCAATAAGGACATAGACAAGTGGAAAAAGAACCGATTGAACAGCTTTGTAAAAGTCTCGCAGCCGGTAATATCGGCGATGTCATGGTTGTCGGTGGAGGGATCAGCGGCATTCAGGCCTCTCTGGATATGGCCACGGCGGGTTTCAAGGTTTACCTGGTTGAGAAATCACCGGCCATTGGCGGTCATATGGCCCAGCTGGACAAGACCTTTCCCACCAATGATTGCTCTATGTGAATTCTCTCGCCCAAACTGGTCGAGGTCGGCCGGCATCCCAATATCGAGGTCCTGACTTTAACGGAAGTTGACCGGGTTGCAGGAGAAGCTGGAAATTTCAAGGTAACCCTGAGTAAAAAACCCAGATACATTGATGAGAACCGGTGTACCGGGTGTACTACCTGTGTAGAGTATTGCCCGGTTATGGTCCCTGATCCATTCAATCAGGATATCTCGGCCAATAAAGCGGTCCATATATACTTTTCTCAAGCCGTTCCCCTAATCACTTACATAGACCCTGAAAGCTGCCTATACCTTAAAGAAAAAAAATGCCTTATCTGCCAGGGGGTCTGTAAGAACGACGCCATCGATTTCAATCAAACGGAGGAGAAGGTTGAAGTCAATGTAGGGGCGATCATTCTGTCTCCCGGCCTTGAGCCGTTTGATCCTAAGGTGAGAAATGAATATGGCTACGGAAAGATGCAGAATGTGGTAACCAGTATGGATTATGAACGCTTGTTGTGTGCCACCGGGCCATACGAAGGTGAGATACGGCGTGCTTCCGACCAGAAGCATCCCCATAAAATCGCCTGGATTCAATGTGTCGGTTCCAGACGGGTTACCCCCGGCGATAACCGCTATTGTTCTTCCGTATGCTGCACCTATACCCAGAAACAGGTGATTTTGACCAAAGATCATGACCCGGAAGCCGAGTGTACCATCTTCCATAACGATATTCGTTCCTATGGCAAGGATTTTGAGCGATACTACCAAAAAACCGAGCAGCTGCCCGGGATTCGGTTTATAAGAAGCTACGCATCAATAGTAAGCGAGAACCCGGAAAGCAAGAATGTAACGATACGATACGCTACCACCGGGGATGGAGTAAAAGAGGAAGATTTCGATATGGTGGTCCTGTCCGTGGGATTGAACCCTCCGGCTGATTTTAAGAACCTGGCTTCTAAGTTCGGCATCGAGCTTAATGAACACGGATTCTGTAAAGCCATTCCTTACAATCCTATGGAGACCACCAGACCCGGGATCTTTGTCAGCGGAGCCTTCCAGGGTCCTTCAGATATTCCAGAGTCGGTTTTTACCGCCAGCGGAGCCGGCTCACAATGCGGTGAACTCCTTTCTTACCGTCGAGGGGAGCTGGCCGAGGAAAGGATATATCCTCCGGAAAGGGATGTCTCCCAAGAGGAACCAAGAATAGGCGTCTTTGTCTGTCATTGTGGGGCCAATATCGGAAGGGTAGTCAATGTTCCTTCCACCGTTGAATATACCTTGACTTTACCCCATGTGGTTTACGCTCAGGAACAGCTGTTTTCCTGTGCTACGAATTGTGCCAAAGAAATAACCGACGTAACCAAGGAAAAAGGTCTCAATCGGGTAGTGGTTGCTGCCTGCAGCCCCAGAACTCTTGAACCGTTATTCCGGGACACCCTTCGGGAGGCGGGAATTAACCCCTATTACTACGAAATGGCAAATATTCGAGAGCATAATTCCTGGGTCCATTCAAAAGAAAAGGAAGAAGCCACCCAGAAGGCCAAGGATATCATCCGTATGTCGGTAGCACGGGCCTGCCATTTGGAGCCATTACAGGAATTTGATCTGCCGGTCGACAAAACGGCCTTAGTGGTAGGTGGCGGATTAGCCGGTATGACCTGTGCGCTCTCCATAGCCAACCAGGGACACGAGGTTCACCTGGTGGAAAAGGAACCTGATCTTGGGGGAACGGCACGAAAACTCCATTATACCCTGGAAGGACTGGATGTTCAGGCCTATTTAGGTGATCTGATACGCCGGGTGTATCAGCACCCGCGAATACATGTTTATACGGATGCGATCATCTCGGATGCTTCCGGCTATGTGGGGAATTTCGTCACCCGGGTGAAGTCTGAAAGAGGGCTCACAGTGATAAAACACGGCGCAGCCGTTATTGCCGTCGGTGCCGATGTCTATAAACCAACCGAATACCTTTATGGGAAAGACGACCGGGTCATGACCCACCTGGAGTTGGAAGAGCAGATTGCCAAAGGAAACGAAAAAGTCATTAAGGCCGAAAGCCTGGTGATGATCCAATGTGTAGGCTGCCGAAACGAAGACCGAAATTACTGCAGCCGGATATGTTGCAGCGTGTCAATCAAAAACGCCTTGAAATTGAAAGAGCTCAATCCCCGGATGGATATCACCATACTTTTCAGGGATATGAGAACCTATGGGTTTAAAGAGGATTATTACCGGGAGGCTTCGGAAAAGGATGTAAAGTTCATCCGCTATACCCCTGAGGATAAACCTCAGGTGGAAGCAGATCAGGAGGAGGGCCGGCCGGTTCTAAGGATTTCCGTAACCGATCTTATTTTAGGGAAACGGCTGGTTATCGATGCTGATTACCTTGCTTTGGCGGCTGCGGTTATCCCTTCTGCAACCACCAGGGAAATTGCCGGATTTTTCAAGGTAACTTTGAGCCTGGACGGCTTCTTCAAAGAAGCCCACGTCAAATTAAGACCCGTTGAGTTTGGTACAGACGGCGTTTATCTTTGTGGAATGGCTCACTATCCCAAGCTTATGCCGGAAACGATAAACCAGGCTTATGGCGCTGCCGGCCGGGTCATAACCCTGCTTTCCCATGATACGGTCATCGCGTCCGGTTCTGTGTGTGAGGTGGATGAGAATAAGTGTATTTCCTGTGGGGCCTGCATTACCGCCTGTACTTATGGCGCCATCTATTTTTTTGATACTCTGGAAGGTAAAAAAGCAAGGGTTAATCCGGTCCTTTGTAAAGGTGACGGTCTTTGTAACACCAAGTGCGCTACCGGGGCCATACAACTAAAACATTATACCGATGAAGAGATCCTGGACCAAATTGATGCGGCGGCGTGAGACGGGTGGAAGCCGAGGAATGACCCATCGGGGGATTCCTATCAAATAATCATGCCCCCGGGGGCGCTAAGAATCATAAAAATCGGTTCAAAGGTTAGCTTTTAAGGTTTTAAATTCCGAAATCCGAAATTGAAAAGGTGAGAAAGAATGAGTACAGGATTTAAATTCAAGCCAAGGATCATCGGTTTTGTGTGCCATTGGTGAGCCTACGGCGCCGCCGACCTGGCTGGAGTTTCCAGACTGCAATATACGCCGGAAATGAGACTGATACGGGTCATGTGTTCCGGGAGAGTCGACCTGGAATTTGTATTCCGGGCTTTCTCCAAGGGAATGGACGGGGTTTTTATCGGTGGGTGCCGTTTAAATGAATGTAATTATATTACCCATGGAAATTATCATGCCCTAAGCCTGGTGCTTCTGGGTAAAAAAATACTGGAACAAATCGGACTGAATCCGGAGAGGTTAAGGATCGCCTTTATGTCGGCCGGTGAAGGAAACCTTTTTGCAGAAGTTACCAACGATTTTGTCAAAAAGGTGAAGGAGATAGGACCGCTTGGTCAAAACGAAGGCCTTGACGAACAGGCCTTGAAGGTCAAACTTGAAGCGGTGACAAAGCTCGTCCCCTACATTAGACTGGTGGAAAGGGAACGGTTGAGAGTCCCTGTTCAATCGGAAGAAGCCTATCATAAATTTTTCAAGAGTGATGAGCTAAACAAGTTGTTCAATGAGACCATTGCCGATAAAATGGTCATAAGTCAAATCATGTTGCTCCTGCGGGAAAGACCTCGTTCAACGGGAGAACTCACTGAGATTTTAGGTTTAAACCCTTCTGAAGTATCAAGACACCTTAATAGTTCATCAAGGCAGGGTTTTGTCCGGTATGATGAAGGCCGGCAGCGCTTTGTTCCCGCTTAAGGTGAAAGAGAAGATTAGGACAGCGGCGTATGGATAAGGAAAGAATCGATCGGATTATTGATAAACATCAGAGCGAGGCCAGTTCACTCATTCAGGTATTATTGGAGATTCAGAGTGAAAATCATTGGCTTCCTAAAGAAACCTTGGAGAGGGTCAGCGAAAAATTGCAAGTTCCTTTTACCCGGATACAGCATATCGCTTCCTTTTATAAGGCCTTCAGCTTGGTCCCTAAAGGACGCCATGAAATTCACCTTTGTATGGGTACGGCCTGTCATGTTCGTGGTGCGCCGCGACTCCTCGACATGGTGCAAGACCTGACTGGGATTAAACCCGGCGAAACGGACCTGGATATGAAGTTCAGTCTGGAGACTGTTAACTGCCTCGGCTGCTGTGCTTTAGGACCGGTGATGGAAGTCAATGGGAAGACTCACGGTAAGATGTTGCCCTCCAAGACAGCAGACGTATTAAAAAATTATGAGTAGGATAAAAAGATGCCGCGGATAAATTCACCCGCTGAATTGGAAGAACTCCGGAAAGGGATCTTGTCGAAAAGAGACCCCAATAAATCTTGTATTACACTCTGTTCCGGATCTGCCTGCCATGCTTCGGGTAGTGCAGACGTCGCTTTGCGTATTGAAGAGGAGATTAAAAAACAAGGCTTAAGTGCTGAAGTGGACCTCAGGAGGACCGGTTGCCATGGTTTTTGTGAGAGGGGTCCCATTATCGTTATTCACCCTGAGGAAATATGTTATTTCCAAATAGAGCCTAAGGATGTTCCTGAAATTTTCTCCCAGACAATAAAGGAGAAAAAGGTCCTAGAACGTTTACTCTATACCGACCCCATTACCCATAACAAGATAATTCATGAATCCGAAATCCCCTTTTACAAGAACCAAGAGCGGCTTGTTTTCGGTTCCAATGGAAATATTGATCCCAAGAGCATCGATGACTATCTGGCCATTGGCGGTTATTCCGCGTTAGCCAAAGCCCTTTCCCGGATGACCTCCGAGCAGGTATTGAAGGAAGTCAAAAAATCCAACCTGAGAGGGAGAGGCGGCGGCGGCTTTCCCACAGGGAGAAAATGGGAAGAATCTCGCCATGCCCCCGGCGAAATAAAGTACGTGATCGTCAATGCGGACGAGGGGGACCCTGGAGCGTATATGGATAGGAGCCTTCTCGAAGGGAATCCGCACTCCATCCTCGAGGGGTTGACCATCGGAGCCTTTGCCGTCGGATCCCACGAGGGCTATATTTATGTTCGGCAGGAATACCCCTTAGCCGTAGAGAATGTGACCATCGCCATCAAGATGGCTGAAGAGGTTGGTTTGCTGGGGAAAAATATCCTTGGCTCCGGATTTGATTTCAACGTTAAAGTACACCAAGGAGCCGGCGCTTTCGTCTGCGGTGAATCGAGTGCTCTGATGACGGCGCTGGAAGGCAGGGCTGGAGAGCCCAGACCGAAATATATCCACACCGCCGTCAAGGGCCTTTGGGATAGACCCAGTGTTTTGAATAATGTTGAGACCTGGGCTAATGTGCCACTGATCATCAATAAAGGCGCTGACTGGTTTGCTCGATGTGGAACGGAAAGAAGCAAGGGCACGAAGATTTTCTCCCTGGTCGGTAAGATAACCAATACCGGCCTGGTGGAAGTACCCATGGGTATGACCCTGAGGGATATTATCTACAAGATAGGCGGTGGAATCCCTGGAGGCAAGAGGTTCAAAGCCGTGCAGACCGGGGGGCCGTCCGGAGGATGTATCCCTGAGGATCTGTTGGATTTGGAAGTTGGTTTTGACGAGCTCACCCAGGCCGGTTCCATGATGGGGTCAGGCGGGATGATCATCATGGATGAAGATACCTGTATGGTTGATGTCGCCAGGTATTTCCTGGACTTCCTCACGGATGAGTCGTGCGGCAAATGCGTTCCCTGCCGTGAAGGCATGAGGCAGATGCTTAAAATTCTCACCAATATCACCAAAGGAAAGGGAAGAGAGGGCGACCTCGTCCTTCTGGAGGAACTTTCCGGGGTCGCCGGCGATGCCTCACTTTGTGCCTTAGGCAGGAGTGCCCCTAACCCGTTTCTAAGCACATTGCGCTACTTCAGGGATGAATATGAGGCACACATCCAGGAGAAGCGGTGTCCGGCTCTTTCCTGCAAGGAGCTCATCGCCTACCACATTGACCCGGATAAGTGCCAGGCCTGTATGATTTGCCTTCGGAAATGCCCTTCAGAGGCGATTAGTGGTGGCAAGAACCGGATCCATATAATTGAGCAGGAGAAATGCACCAAGTGTGGAACCTGCTTTGAATTATGCCCCCCTCGTTTTGGTGCGGTGAAAAAAATTTCCGGTGAGCCCGTTCCGTTTCCTATTCCTGAAGGAGAAAGAATTTTAATCAGAAAGAGCAAAGAAAAATGAGTCAAATCCTTTTAAAGATTGACGGAAAAGAAGTTGGAGCAAGGGAAGGGATGACCATCTTAGAGGCAGCCGAAAGGGCCGGGATATCCATACCCACACTCTGTCACCACGAGAAATTAGAGCCTTATGGGGCTTGCCGGATTTGCACGGTAGAAGCGGAAATCGACAGCCGGCCCAAACTCGTTGCCGCCTGCCTTTACCCGGTAGAACCAAATTTGGTAGTCAGAACCAGGTCTGAGAAGATAGATAAAACCCGCAAAATGATCTTACAACTATTGCTGGCTCATGCTCCGGATGCCCCGGCCTTGCAGGATTTGGCTAAAGAATATGGAGCAGACAAAGACCGTTTTGAAAAAGAGGCTTCCTTTTGCATTCATTGTGGTCTATGTGTAAGGTACTGTGCCGAGGTCAAAAAGAAGAACGCCGTTGGATTTGTTGACCGAGGAACAAGGCGAGAGATAGGCTTCATTCCGGAGATATCTTCTAAAGAGTGCTGGAATTGCAAAGAATGCTTTCCGCTTTGCCCTACATCGGCCCTACAAGCCGCTTACGTTTTAACCGAAGCGCTCATGACTCCTGCAATTTCTTTCAAACCCGAGAAAGAGGAATAGACAACGATTATTATTTCGCCACCCCTTCGCCTTTCGCCCTTTTTCTCCTTGACCCTATCTTTTTCTTATCCCATACTCTTTCATAATGTGACGCGTGACAGGTGACGAGGGTTCTTAAATTTGAAGCTCCCTGCAGCGAGGTGCAGGGAATCTTCCAGGTAAGGAAAATGTTTATTATTGTTGTTCACTCGCTAACCCACACAGCAAGTTGCGGGGAATGCGCTCGCTGTCCATGTTCAAGGTTTTTCTCATCACCCGTCATTTGAGACCCATCACTCTTATAACGGAAGATAGAAGATGATTACCGCAGGTGTGGATATTGGTGCCAAGACCGTCAAGATGGTTATTTTGAAAGATGGAGTCAACATTGGACAAGCCCTGATCACGGCCGGATATGATGTCCAGAGGTCGTTAAAGGAAGGCTGGAAAGAGGGGTTGTTCACGGCGGGAATAGAAATGAACCAGATCGACCGGATCATGGCCACGGGGACCGGTAAAAAGGAAGCCACTATGGCCCATGATCAGGTGACTGAAATTTCGGCTGCAGCCAAGGGATCGGTCTTTTTAGATAAGCAGATAAGAACAGTTATTGATGTGGGGGCCGAAGAAGCACGGGTTATCAAAATCAACGCTGTCGGCAGGGTGGTCGATTTTGCCATCAATGAAAAATGTGCTGCCGGTACCGGGGCCTTTACCGAGGCCATGGCCCGGGCTCTGGAAGTTACCTTAGAGGAGCTGGGGCCATTGTCCTTGAAGTCCACCCAGGCCGTGGCCATGAACGCCCAGTGTGCTGTTTTTGCCGAGTCGGAATTAGTGTCTCTGGTCCATGCCAAAACCCCCAAGGCGGATATGGCCCGGGCCGTGCATGACGCCATTGCCGACCGGATCGTTTCCATGGTCAGAAGGGTGGGTATGGAAAAGGAAGTTTTGCTGATCGGAGGGATGGCAAAAAATGTGGGGTTTGTGGCGTCTTTAAAAAGAGAACTGGAAACGGAGATCTTCACACCAGATCAATCGGAATTTGTCAGTGCCCTGGGTGCGGCCTTAATCGCCGCCGGGAAATGAATTTGTAGAAGGATTCGAGGATTCAAGGGTTTTTAATTCCACGTTTTTCACTCCGCCGCGCGGTCCTTGATTCCTCAACTCTTTGGATCCTTTTTATTGCATAGTGCCCTTTTCGGGCTTTCATTTGGGCCTGTCGGTAAAGACAAGGGGAGAACGATATATGCCTCAAGAATTTTGGAGATGGATCGAATCCCGATGGACTGCGCCGGATAAGGAGTGGAGATCGGCCAAGGTTATAACCGCCGGAGTGGATGTAGGGTCGGTGAGTTCTCAGGCTGTGGTGATGACCGATGGAGAATTATATGCATACAGTAATATGAGGACCGGTTCGGACAGTCCCAACAGTGCCACAAATGCGATGAACAGGGCACTGGAAGGGACCGGCCTGACTCTGGATAAAATTCAGTATACGGTCGGAACGGGATACGGCCGGGTTAATGTCCCTTTCTCTCAGCGGGCCATAACCGAGATCGCCTGTCACGGCCGGGGGGCCAATTTTTTGTATGGCCCGACCGTGAGGACCGTTCTGGATATGGGGGGTCAGGATTGCAAAGCCATCCATATCGATGAAAAGGGGAAAGTGACCAATTTTTTAATGAATGATAAGTGTGCAGCCGGAACCGGCCGGGGCATGGAGGTCTTTGCCGACCTTTTGGGGATCTCGATCAATGAGATCGGAGACCTTTCCCTGAAGGTGGAAGAAGAACCCCCGCCGGTAAGCAGTACCTGTGTGGTCTTTGCCAAGTCGGAGGCCTCGGGGTTATTGCGGGAGGGTTGGCCCAAGGAAAAGGTCATTGCCGCTTACAGTTCGGCCATGGCCCATCGGGTGGTCAGCTTGCTGGAACGGATCGGGGTGGAACCCGATTTTGCCATCACCGGAGGGATTGCCAAGAATGTGGGGGTGGTCTCCCGGTTGGAAAAAGAATTGAATATCAAGGCCCTGACCCCAAAATATGACACCCAGATTGCCGGTGCAGTCGGGGCGGCCCTGTTTGCCCGGGAGTTGGTGGAAAAGGGAAAGTAAAAAAATGTTACGGGTTGATGGATGACCAAGACCTTTTTAACCCACACCTCATAACTCGTAACCCGCAACTCATAACAAGGATTTTACCATGATTGCTAATTTCGGTTTTAAAGACGGTTCCGGTGAATTCTTTATCAGTCTTGATACGGATAAATGCAACGGCTGCGGGGACTGCATTCCGGCCTGTCCGGGGAGCATCTTTGAAGTTCGGGATGAGGACCCCAACGACCCCTTTCGGGAAATTCCGGTAGCCGCCGTAAAAGAATCGGAACGTAGAAAAATCAAATACACCTGCGGGTTGTGCAAACCGGTTTCGGATCACCCACCCCTGCCTTGTGTAGGGGCTTGTAAAGCAGGGGCCATTGCCCATTCTTGGTAGAATATCTCGTTACCCCGAAACCCGAACTCAAAATTCTGAACTGGAGTAACAAATGAGCCGACACGATCAATTAGCGGCCGAAGGCTGGATAAGACAATTCATTACCGACGAGCCGCGTCTTTCCGAAGCCGTGGATGAATACCGGGAACTGGGGTTCGAGGTCCTTATCGAACCGGTAGAACCCCTGGAAACTACAAGGGAATGTGCCACCTGTCTTATGGCTTCCGGAGATCGATATAAAACCATATACACCCGCCGAGCCAAGTAAAACCCGCTCGCCCAATCCACTCCACTCAAGTTCCCAAGAATCCTTTCTGTTCCGGAGCCACCCCGGGAACCTTTGGGAAAACCCCAACTTTTTTGGAAGAGGGCCTTGAAAAACGTCCCCTTTTGCCCAAGTTCTTCGTACGACTCAAAAATTTATCCTTAATTTATTAAAGATTATTCTGCAGAATGCCGATTATATTCAAAGAAAGCTATCTTTCGGTGTTTTGGTATGCACAAAACCAGAGGACCCACTTTCATGAATCAACCCAACATACTCATCGTCGATGATAGTTTGATTATTCGAAAGGGTTTATCGAAGCAGCTTGAAAAGTTCGGCGCTACGGTCAGTCAAGCAGAAGACGGCGAAAAGGGATTACAGGAGGCACTTTCAGGGAACTTTGATCTGATTATTGCTGATATTGAAATGCCTCATCTGGACGGATTTGGCCTTTGTGAAAAGCTTAAAAGCAATCCCAGCACAAGAGGCATCCCTGTGATTATACTCAGTTCGATGGATTCGGACCGGGATATAGAGCAAGGCTTCAGGGTGGGTGCGGCCGCCTATGTCTCAAAGTCAGAGGCCCAGACCCAGCTGAATGAGACCATTGAAAGGGTACTTGAAAAATCCAAATTTCACCGCAGCCGCCTGATTCTGGTTGTAGACGATTCATTGAAAATCCGACAGCTCCTCTCACAGGCCCTGTTAACGGAAGGCTTCCAAGTGATAACCGCAGAAAATGGGAAGCAGGCGTTGAGACGGATTCAGGACCTCCGTCCTGACCTGATCTTAAGCGATATCGACATGCCGGAAATGAATGGGATCGATTTATGCAAAAATATCCATGCCGACCCTGCTTTGTCCGCCATTCCCTTTGTCATGATGAGTGCCAATGCCGATCGGGCCGTTATGCGCCGTTTGCTCCAATGGGGGGCAGCCAGTTATCTGATCAAGCCTTTCAATCTGGAACAGGTGATCATCACGATTGAAAAACTTCTCTCAGACCATTTCCTTATTTTGCTCAAAGAAAGGGAACGCCTCGATTCTGAACGAAAAATGATGCTGGCCAGCATAACCAGCCTCATCGTTGCCCTGGAGGCCCGCGATCAATACACCAGAGGCCATTCCGAAGCGGTAGCCGGACTAGTGTCCAGGATGGCGGCCCGTATGAATGCCGACCAGGATGTTATAGAGTCTCTGGGCATTGCCGGAAGGCTGCATGATTTGGGAAAGATCGGTGTTCCTGATACCATCTTGTTAAAACCAGGCCGTCTCAACGCCATGGAGTTCGCCATCATTAAGGAACACCCGGTAATCGGGGCATCCATTCTGGGATCGATTCCAAGTATCAAACCCCTGCTTCCAGTTATCCTGCATCACCACGAGCGTTTTGATGGTAAAGGTTATCCATCCGGGCTCAAGGGCGAAAAGATACCGCAGTGGGCCAGAATGACGGCTGTTGCCGATACCTTTCACTCCCTGATCAGCGATCGCCCGTATAGGAAAGGGATGAGCCAGGAGAACGCCTTGGACATCATCGAAGAAGTACGCGGTACTCAGCTTTGCCCGGATTGTGTGGATACCTTTAAAAGCCTTTTGCTTGATGTGCCGAAAGTTAAAATAAACGGCACTCTGACTAACCTGATGGAAATGGGGAAAATACTTCCTAAGCCTGACGTTTCCCTGTCACCTCGAAGGGCCTTCAATTTATCTTCCTGATCTTCCAAAGGGACCGGCTTTATAAAAAGCCCATCAGTCCCGCTTTTCGCAGGATTGCACTGCACCCTTCCCCGGTTTTCACCAGGGCAGGCTTATTGCGGCGTACTTCTTGATACGCCTCATTCCTCAGGGCTTGCGCGCCATGCATCTGGAGCTTTTTACTGTGTCGTTTCGCGTCTCATTAGATGACTTTTTGCGAGTTCATCATGGATTATTAGTCCAGGTTTTGAGGTTGTTATTGTCGAATCCCAAAGACAATCCTTTCCACACCCTGCAAGTAATATATCTAATTAAATAAACTATATGTTTTCTGGTAACGTGGGTTTTGGTCACCAAAAGTGAACCAGGAAAATCGACAAAAATGTCGAAAATGGTAACCAGGGAACAGACGATGCCTGATGAAAAAAGTTAGTTAATACATAAAGTTATAAATTATTTAGTTCTTTGGCACGGGTCTTGAATTACTAAGAAATTAAGAAAACACCTTTTCTGAAGGAGGAAATAATGTCAGTTAATTTTAAAATTTGGATGGTTGGATTAGCCCTGGTAGCCATGGGAGGAGTGGCGGTTGCCTCCGGACCAGGATACGGTTTTGGGAATAAGGTGGATTGCCCAGCTGGGTTTAATCGGTTAAACCTGACCCCGGAACAGAAAACCAACTTAAAGGAATTAAGGGAAAAACACTGGAAGGATACCGTTTCTCTGCGTAATGAAATGCAGACCAAGCGGTTGGAACTGAGTACCCTTTGGACCGCCCCGAATCCGGATAAGGATAAGATCCTGGCCAAGCAAAAGGAAATTAATGACTTGCGGGATAAAATGCAGGCCAAGACTACGGATTTTCGGCTCGAAATCCGAAAGACCCTGACCCCGGAACAGGCTGCTCAGATCGGAACTTTCAGTTCAGGCAGGGGCTTTCGTCAAGGCGTGGGTAGGCTTAGAATGTGGCGGCAAGGTCCTTGCGGCGGTCCCGGCCAAGGTGCCGGTTTCGGCTCCGGCGGAAGCCGGTTATGATTTTAACCTTTAACCTTATTCTCCTCTCCTCAAGGAGGTCCGGCAATATCCGGGCCTCCTTTCATTATTTCAGATTGAAAAACTAACCAAAGAAATTTGAATTTTTTCTATTCATCTTTGAAAATTGGTCTTAGGGGGTCTTGTTTTTGGAGTTGTCCACTGATATGCCATAAGCTTCTTCGCCGGGCCAAAATTTGAACTTTGGTTCGAAAGCAGGCCGAAGCCTAAGCCCGAGACAGGCTTGGGTGAATGCCCTGCTTCCAATCAACTTAGTTTTTGGGCCGGTATTAGGCGATGAATTGCCTTTTGGACAACTCCAAAAACAAGACCCCCTAAGACCTACGCATCGAATGTGAGAAAAAAATCCTAACATTAAAGAGATTAAGAATCTACCGCACAAAGGCTTTGCGCCCGGCATAGATGGCGGCGTTTCCTAATTCTTCCTCAATGCGTAATAATTGATTATACTTCTCGACCCGCTCTCCCCGGCAAGGAGCCCCTGTCTTGAGGTGTCCGGTGCCCATAGCCACGGTAAAATCGGCAATGAAGCTGTCCACCGTCTCGCCGCTGCGGTGGGAAATCATGGCCCCCCATCCGGCCCTGCGGGCCAGGTCTATGGCCGCTATGGTCTCGCTCAGCGTCCCTATTTGATTGAGTTTGATCAGCACGGCATTGGCTGCATTTTCGGCAATACCGCGTTCGATTCGCTGGACATTGGTCACGAACAGGTCGTCCCCGATCAGTTCGATCTTTTGTCCCAGGGCTTGGTTGAGCAGTTTCCAGCCTTCCCAGTCGTCTTCGGCCAGGCCGTCTTCAATGGAGACGATCGGATATTTCTTGACCCACTGGGCATAGAGTTCGACCAATTTGGCAGCCGAAACCTTACGGTTTTCCGTGCGCAGGTGGTAGAGTCCTTTCTCATAAATGCTGCTGGAGGCCGGATCGAGGGAGATACCTATCTGCTCTCCGGGACGGTATCCGGCTTTCTCAACGGCCTGAAGTATGACCTCGATCGCTTCGGCATTTGTTTTTAAGGCCGGCGCAAAACCGCCTTCATCCCCGACACCGGTGGAGTACCCCTTTTTCTTCAGTACCCCTTTCAGGGCCTGATAAATCTCACTTCCCCAGCGTAAGGCCTCTCGAAAACTGGATGCCCCTACCGGAGCGATCATAAATTCCTGGAGGTCGGTTCCCTGCCAGTTGGCATGGGCACCCCCGTTTAAAATATTAAAGCAGGGGACCGGCAATATTCGGGCTGAAATGCCCCCCAGGTAACGATAGAGTGGAAGACCGACGGCATCCGCAGCCGCCCGGGCCGCAGCCAGACTGACACCCAACAAAGCGTTGGCCCCCAGTTTGCTCTTGTTGGGCGTGCCGTCGATATCCAACATTTTTTGATCCAGACCGGATTGATCCAGGGCATCTCTGCCCAGGAGTGCGGAAGTGATCTTTTGGTTTACATGCTTAACGGCTTTGAGAACCCCCTTGGCGCCATAGCGGGATTTGTCTCCATCCCGTAACTCCAGGGCTTCATGAATACCGGTCGAAGCCCCGGAAGGAACCGCCGCCCGGCCCCAGGCACCACATTCCAAAAAAACATCAACCTCAACAGTAGGATTGCCGCGGGAGTCCAAAATCTCCCTGGCCCAAATTTTAGTAATGGATGTTTCCATGCCCTGACCTCCTCAAGTTTTGCCATTACTTCGACTTCGATATTATCTATAATTCTATCATAAACGACCTCCGGCCTAAAGGTAAAAAGGCAAGCCATCATTTTTTTGGTTTTAAGACAATACCCTTGACAAAATCTCTTTTTGCGGCCTATGAAAAAACCTTGATAATAGAATTTAAAAAGTGAACTCCGAAAAGGAGAACCATTCCATGAATCTGGCCGAAAGATGGAAACGAATCCAATCAAAAACCGTCCAGTCATTACGTATTTTTACCATCCGGGAAGATCGATATCAATTACCCCGATATCATCGGGAAGCCTCCTTTTACATCCTGGAAAGCCAAGACTGGGTTAATGTGATCCCGTTAACCGAGGATGAAAATATTCTCTTAATACGGCAATTCCGTTTTGGAATCGAAGAGGTGACCTTGGAGATACCCGGGGGAATCGTGGAATCCGGATATACCCCCCTAGCCGCCGGGCAGAAGGAGCTTCTTGAAGAGACCGGCTATCAATCCGAGGTCTGGGAATATCTGGGTTGTGTCCACCCTAACCCGGCCTTTTTAACCAACCGCTGCCATAGTTTTTTGGCCAGGGGCGTGAAAAAGATCGCCGACATGACCCCCGAGGAGAGTGAAGAATTCGAGCTGATTGAAGTCCCTTTTTCGGAAATAAAAGACTTGATCGGAAAGGGGGAGATCACCCACTCCCTGGTGATCTGCGCCTTTCATTGGTATGGACTTCATCGCTGAATAAATATTACGGTTGGTGAAGTGATCAAAAGAGAGGAAGAAAAAGTCATTATCTTGGATTGACCTTCAATAATCCATATGATACATTAGGTTCTTAAAATAACAAAACTTTTTTGGAGGATACTCATGGCAAAATCAATGGACACCAGGAAGGAAACAAAAAAGAAACCGGCCAAAACAGCCAAAGAAAAAAAGAAGGCCAAGCAGGAAAAGAAGAAAGGAAAGTAATCAGGACCTCGGCAAAAAAATAAACACGGAAAAGAAGAAAATGCCATTTGAAAGATTTGACCCCATTCGGATTGACCTTGAACAAAACTGAACATTTTTCAAAGATCTCACAGATAAAAACCAACCGAAGAAAACGGGGGTTTTAATTTCCAGCGGGTCTAAGGGCCTATTTTGTCCCGGCCTTGACCGACTCCTTTTCATACCATAACGAAAAGGCATACATCCCTATATACCGGTCGTCTTCGTCAATCAAACCTTTACAGATCTCCCAGGCCCCTTGACCAAAGGCGTTGCTGTAATTCGAAAAATCACAGGCGGCTAAAAAGGCCCGGGTTAAATCCAAGGCCGTTCGATTCAGCTTTCCTTTCCGCAAATCAATTGGATCGTTCGGTTCCATAAAAGGGTCCCAGACCTCATACCCTTTTTTCAAGATGCGTTGTTGAAGTTTCGGGGACATACTATCGAATATGGCCTTTTTTCTGGCTTCTTCTTCCGGTGTTAAATTGGCCATAAGCAATCCTCTCTATACTATTACGATACTTCCGTTCGGCTTTAAGTGTTTAGTCCTGTTCAACCAGACGGCAATCCAAAAAATTCCTCGTCATAATCGGTCAGCAAGGCCGAAGAAAGGGGCACCAGCCTTTCCTGCAAAGGGGAGTCACCGATCCCTATTTCTTTTAACAAATCTTTTGACAACTCCAAAAGCCGGGTATTTATTTTATCGAGATGAATAGTCGGATAAGCGGTCCCTTCCTGAAAGCCGGATATTCCGCAGGTATGACCTTCCCCTCGGATCGCTGTGGGAACCCCATAAACCCGGCAGGTGATCGGTCGGCATTCATAGAGGTCACAAAGATCCTCCCCGTTTAAGAAAGGACACCGAATGCGCTCCCGGGAGAGGGAAGAAAGGACATCGTCCTCCCTTGGCTTTCCTTGGGTTACCATTTTATGAAGTTTTCTTTTGATTCGATAGGCCTGCCTATCGGCGGTATTCGCCCTTTCCAGGATCTCCTCCTGGTCTTTTTTTTCTTTATTTCGAAAAAAATGATAGTTCAGATAAACCGCTTCGATCAGGGAAAGGTCAAAAACAGCGAAACAACAGTCGCAACACCGCTTATCACATCGGACTTCCTTTGGAAAGTTGCTTTTGATTTTACCGACGCCTTTTTCAATCTCGGCGACCAGAGACTCATATTTTTTAAAGGTCTTATTAAAATCCAACATGGGAATGAATGCTTTTCTTTTTCGACGAACGCTGAACGACGAACGTTAAAATGAATTATCCTTCTTTTATTTCTATCAACCGGGTCAATTTTTCAATATTATCCCTGGCAAAGGCTATCGTTGGATCCAGGTCCAGGGCCATCTGATAGAGTTTAACAGCCTCGGGATAATGACCCAACTCCCGGAGGTTGGATCCGATATTGGCATAATCGATCCCGGAACCCGGGTCGATCTCAACGGCCCGTTCAAAGGCCTCAATCGCTTTATGGTGCTCCTTTAATTTAAAGTAACAAAAGCCCAGGGTGTTGTAAATCTCTTTTTGATCGGGATTATAGGATTCGGCCTTTTTGAGAGACTCAATGGCCGGCTTGTACTGTTCCAGGTCCTTCAAGCAGACCCCAATATGGCAGTAAATACTGCTCAGATCAATATTCCGCGGATTCAAATCCAGGGCCTTCTTGAAATAATTCATGGCTTCTTCCGGCTGTTCGTTTCTTTCCAGAGCGAATCCCAGGAAGAAATTGACTTCATAACGGTCGGGAAAAACCCGGATGATCTTTTGGAGTTCGGAGGCGGCCTCTCCGGGGTCCTCCATCATGGAGACCAGTTTAACCAAATGGAAAAGGACCCCCGTATGTCTGGTCCGGTCCCGGAAATGGGCCCCGGGAATAATGGTATAAACGGCCGGGATCCCTAACTTGGGATGGGTGACATTGACCATGTACACTTCCAGGCCGACCCGGGACAAGGCCTGAACACAGGATTCAATTTCCTGCTGGATATTTTCATGGGAAAGATTGGGTAGGTCCGTGATCGGTATGGTCTTGGGGTCGGCCATGACATATTGGGCATCTTCCAGACGTTGATATTTGGGAAGGGTGGGGCGATAGCGGGTCCGACTGTTAAAATCTCCGGCCAATTGGGCAATTTCCGTGACTGCCCGGATCAATGATTTTTCCGGATTAGGGGTGGTTCCGGCCGTAAAAACTATTTCACTTTTATCCGGAAAGGTGGAAGGATCATAAGCGATCGAGCCCACAGTCGGAATGCCGGTATCCAAGGAAAAATCTTTAAGAAACAAGTTGATCCCCAATTGATCGAATTTTTGAATCAGATCCCTGGCCGCCGGATCGGATACCGAGGCGGGATCGATGGTTGGCGTCAGCATCAGATCATGACTGATAACCGAAGAGACATGACGTTCCACTATTTCACACAATCCCTGTAAAACGGCCTCTTCTAGGGTGTTGCCGGCTGAAGGCCCGTTGTATTCATGGATCAGATAAAACCAGTCGATGGGGACCAGTTGATCCTTTTTTTGGGTCAGATTATAGGCCCAAACCCAGTATAAGGGGATTTGTTCAAACACTTCTTTGATTTTTTCCAGGTCTTTTGATTGATCGTAAAAACAAAGGGCCAGGGCTTCAAAGGGCAGGGCCCGGTCTTTGATGTTTCGGTAGGTTTCCCGGATAAAAGGGCGGGTTTTAATAAAATGAAAGAAACTGAACCGTTCGGCCAATTCCATCAGGGCACTGGCTTCGGACTGTTCCGGGGTCCCCCCTTTACCCATCTGTTTCTGGGTTCCGATGATCCGGACCGCATCCAGGCCGCAACGGCTGATATAGATGGGGATTCCTAATCTCCCGCTGTCTATCCGTATGGTTTCTTTCAGGATATCCAGGTCCACTTCTTTTAGCAGAGCCCGAACCCGGGCAATCGTTTCCTGGGGGGTTCTGGCCTTATCCTGATCGTAGGTATAAGTTTTAAAACAATCCTGAAGCTTAATCCCTGATAACATAAAGGCTCCTCCTAATAATTCCTTTTCCCCCGTTTCATAAATACTTCTAATCCGAAAATGTTTTTTTGAGATGAGCCCGTTCAGCCTTTAGCAGTCGGCAGTCAGGAACACCTTTTACCCTTTGCCCCATAACTATGGCCCCTTTCTTATTTCCATCCACTCCAAAATCCTTCTGGCCGCCACTTGTGCCCCATCGGTCCTGATTTCAGGCTGAATCCGGGGTTGACTGGAAAGTCTTTCCAGATAAGACTCCCAATTGCCGGAATATAAATCTTCTTTCGGCATATAGCAACAAGACAAATGGCTTTTGATCCCTTCGACCAATATCGGATATTCGGGGAATTCTCCTCGGTCGGAATAGATCATCGGGGTACCATGAGACAGGCAATCGGCCACTATCCCATATCCGGCTTTGGTGATAACCAGATCGGCAGCGCAGACCAGATCGATAAAAGAGAACTCCCCTCCTTCCACTTTCCTGAAAATGTTTGATTCCAAGTTCAGGGGAGGCCTGATTAAGAACAGGTATTCGGAGGATAATTGCTCGATTTTTTTCGCTCCCTGATCATGTAGTTCCACCTGACTGAAACCAACCAAACCGATTTTACGGTCCTGAGGAAGATCAAGGGCAAGTCTAATCCGGTCTTTTTCTTTCTCAGATCTTCTGGTCACCAAGGGAATGTCTTCGATCCTGCGAAAGGCCTCCATCTTTCCATAAAAAGGCAGCCGCAGTAAGAGATCTCCTTCCCGGTAATATCCACGGATAGCCTCGGACAAGGAATACCATTCCGGATCCCATTTCCCGTAGTGAGCATAGATCCAATCCCAGGAGAAATTGCTTATACCGACCGACGGCAATCCTAATCTTCCGGCAGCGGCCAAGGGGATAAAAGGGATGTCGCAAACGATCCCGGAAATACCCTGGTCGGAGAAAAATTTTTGCTCCTTCCGTATCCGTTCCTCAGCCGAAGCCAGGAGTTTTATAACGCTCTTTTTTGTTTTTTCCAGATCAAAACGGATATTGTCTATTTGCTCAAGGCCAACATCAAAGCCTTCAAACAGGATCTCCACCGGGCGGGATAACCCCTCCTTAAACAAAAATACGGGGGTGGTTGTCTTGATAATGACCTTACACCCCAACTTAATCAATTCGTTGATGATCTGGATGGAGCGAACCGCATGGCCGTAACCATGTCCTGAGATATAATAGACCACTTTTGGGAAAGGCATAAAGAGTTTAAAAAAGGAAATTGAATAAATCGATTGGCTTGATCATTATTTTCAAAATTGCATATTTCATTGATAATATGCTATCATCAAAATTATTGATTTGGTCATCAAGGCTTGATGAATTCGTAAAAAGTCATCAAAGGGGACGGCATAGTAAAAAGCTCCAGATGCCAGGCGTGCAAATCCTGGGGAATGAGGCGTACAGAGAGGTACGCCGCAATAAGCCTGCCCCGGTGAAAACCGGGGAAGGATGCAGCACAACACAGCATATGGACTTTTGACGAAGCCGTCAAGGCTTGGAGTCGCCGTGAAACGTTCTGTTTTAGCCCTAATCATAGCCGGTCTGCTCATCGGGGATCCGTTGACCCTTCGGAGCGCCAATAATCTCTGGGCCGAAAATACCATCCGGTTCGTTCTCCAGGTGTCCGCTTACTCGACATTGGAGGGGGCGCAAAAGGAGATTGAGCATCTAAAATCATTTAAAATTACCGCCCATTATACAACCAAGGAAGATCGGAACCAGAAAAAATGGTTTGCCGTCTATATCGATCATTATGGAACTAAAGAGGAGGCCACCCGGTCTGGAAACCAATTAGTCCAGAAAGGGTTCATCCAAAATTTCTTTATTTTTCCCATGGAAGTTAAGTCGGAACCGCCTTCCAAAACTAAAGAAATACCTGCCCCTCCCGAAACCCCTTCTAGAAAAGAACCCAAACCAAAACCCGGTAAAAGTCCCGGTTTTTCAGGGCCTATCGTTATTAAAGAAGAAGAAAACGCCCTTCGTATTTATATCTTTGTCGACCGAAAATTTTTACCCAAGATTTCCGTCGATAAAAACGCCGAGGGTTCCCGTCTTATTGCCGTTTTTAAAAACGTCAAAAAATCCCTTATACCGATTGAATTTCATCAGGCCAAGTCCAAACCGCTGTTGTCCTTTGATGTATCCAGCCAGGGCCCTGATTGTATTTTTAGCCTACGGTTAAGTTCAGATTATAATTATGATGTATCCCAGAATTATTTTGAAAAGGAAAAAATCTACTCATTAAAAATCGGAAGGGAACCGACCGTAAACCCCAACCCGGAGACTAAGGAATAATTTTTACCAAAACCTTCCGAGTTCTTGGGCCGTCAAATTCACAAAAAAACAGGGATTGCCAGGTGCCCAGGACCATTCGGCCGTTTTCAATCATAATCAAAACCGAAGAACCGATCAGGCTGCTCTTTATATGCGCCGGGGAATTCCCTTCCCCGTGACGATAAGGCCCTTTGGAAGGGATCACCTGATTCAGTATTTTCAGGATGTCTTCCTGAACACTGGGATCAGCCCCTTCATTGATAGTAATTCCCGCGGTCGTATGAGGGATAAAGACCAAGGCCAGCCCATCCAGGACCCGGGTATTTACAATCACCTTTTCCACTTCCCGGGTAATATCCAGAAACTCCGTCTGCCGAGAGGTGGTTATCGATAAAGTAATCATCAGCCTCTCCTTTTCAATTTTTTATTATCATTTAACCCAGGATGGAATGATGATCCCGCCTTCGGTTTTTTGTTCTTCCTGTCCGGACGTAAGGTTCTCATCGGGACTTTCCATTAAAAGGACCGTTTCCATCAACCAGAGTAACAAGGGATTTTCTTTGCCCGACCAGGGTTCTATCTTTTGATTTAAGGTGCCTGCCCAATAAAAGAGGTTTTCGGCTTCTTCCCTTCTCCCTTTAAGATAATAACAATAAGCGGCCTCTTCCAGATAACGCAGGAGACTTCCCCGTGCCTCCGGCCGGAAGGATTCCTGGACGGCCCTATAAACAATATCCATCAGCCGTTCTTTTTTCTGAACCTCACTCAGGATTAAAAGGCCGGTTCGGACCTCTTGAACGGCCTGGATGTACGATTCAAGGACCTTTGGCTCCGGAAGTAAATAGATCATCTCCGGTATTCTGGTCAGTAAATGAATATCCAAAGAAAGGAGGTGAACGGGTTTTTCTGCGGTTAACAGGGATCTGATAACCGGGGATACACCGAGCATTTTTTTTCCATCCAGAAAGCTTATGATCCCTGTATAAACCCCTTCTTCCTTTTCGGACAACTTGGAGCACCGATCATGGGCTTCCTTCAGGACAAAGGTGGTATGACCGAAATCGGCTTGGGAAAAGGCATGGCCTGACTGGGTTTCGAGTTCTCTTAAAATATCCTTAACCTCTCTTTTGCTGACTTCTAAAACGGTCAGATTTTCTAATCCTTGGGGACTGATAAGAGAAAAGATAAACAATTGGCCCTTCGCGGGTTTGGGAATCAGCAGACCAACCATTTGATTTCGCAAACCGTCAAACTCCGAGAGATAGCCGGTTGCCTGGACCGGGTCAATATCTTTTAAAATCCCACCTTCCTGTTTGGGTTCCCGGTCCGAAGAAGGGGGTAATTTAATGCCTTTTTGTGCTAACCGGTAGAGAGTCCTTTTAATCGCTTTCTGAACCGGCTTTGAATGGACCTCTCGGCTCAGATTCAACAAAAACCAAGGGGAAAAAGGGCCGCCCTTGTGGGTCGCGGTCTTTTTTAAAAAGATGTCGGCCAGGGCAGGATTTTCATCCAATTCTTGAGCCAGGTTATTAATGATTTCCCGGGTTAAACCATCGGTTTCATCAAGGGCCAGGAGTCGATTAAGGAAGGTTTCCGCTTTTTCCAAAAGCTGCGGGTCAGGAGAAGAATCTATCTTTGGACCAGGAGTTTTTGAAGTCTTGGGCAATTATCCCTGCCTTGGAAAAAATCAAAAGTTGCTATAACATAAAGAAATAAGGTAGAATTAAATCTGAGGGCTTGGTAAAAAGTCCATCAGTCCCTCGTTTCGCGGGATTGCGCTGCACCCCTACCCGGTTTTTACCGGGGCTGGCTTATTGCGGCGGACTTCTATGTACGCCTTATTCCTAAGGATTTCTTCGCGTACACAGCAAGGCTCATTCCCACCCTTTCAGGGTGGATCCCAGTTTACGCGCCGTGCATCTGGATCTTGTTTCCGTGTCGTCTCATTTTATGACTGTTTATAAATTCGTCATATTTAACATATTGTCATGCTTACCATTTGATTGTCTATTAAAAAATGATTTTGTGGGGGTTGGGAATTCATTGGAATATAAAAATATATCAGGAAAAACCGGAAGGTCTTAAAGCTTTTATCACAGGAGGAAGACATGGAATTAAAACAAGCCGTTAAAGAAAGAAGGAGTGTCCGGGGATTTTTACCGAAACCGGTACCGAAAAAAAACATCACCACTATTCTCAAACAGGCCGGCCGGGCCCCTTCCTGGGGAAACACCCAATCCTGGGAAGTCCTGATCGTCTCAGGAGATCGGGTTAAGAAAATGGGAGAGGCCTTTTGCCAAAAAGCCCGGGAAGGAACGGTTCAAATCCCTGAATTTGAAATGCCCAAGTCCTTTCCCGAACCCTATTTATCCCGTTATCGGCAGGTGGGTAAGGATTTATTTTCGATATTGGGGATTCAAAGAGATGACCCGGCGAAACGTGTCGAACATTCTTTAAATAATTTCAGAGGATTTGGTGCCCCGGTATTTATTTATCTTTTATTGGATGAGGGCTTGAGCCCCTATGCCTTCCTGGATGCCGGTCTGTTCATCCAAACCCTTTGTTTGTCGGCCGCAGACCTGGGTCTCGGGACCTGCATTCTGGCTGCCTTGGCCCGTTACCCGGAAGTCATCCGGACCTATCTCCCTATTCCCAAAGGGAAAAAGATTTTGGTGGGGATTGCCTTGGGATATCCGGATCAGAAAGCCCCGGCCAATCGGTATCGAAGTCAAAGGGAACCTTTAACCAATTGGGTCACCTGGATTTAGAAAATTAATCCAAGAACCAAAAGCCAACCGCTTCAGGTTGGTTTTTGGTTTTTTTCTTTTTATTAAATTTTTATGGCGAATTATTCGCTTCAATGCCACCCGTGTTCTGGTCAATGGTAACATGATGGCCACCGACGCGTCGCGCTGTCTTGCCACGTACCGTTCAGCTAATGGTTATAAGGTCTTTTGATCGTGTGATGTATCTCGATACGGATGACATTGCCTCTGTAAGTAAACCTGACGGTCAGAATGTCTTTGTCAACCCGTCCATTACAGTAGAACCTATCCTCGTCTGAGTTATGAGCGAGTCTTCTGCTATAATATGATGCGGATCGGGAAATGCCTGTTGGGCTGCTGCAAAGTAAACGCTATGCTTCACCTGATTTTTCTTTTGATTCTCCCATTCAAAGAGGGCGTTTCAGGGGTCGCTGGACCGTTTGAGACAAGGGAAGGTCAGGATGCCTGGGGAGCACCATAGGTCTAAATTTTGGAAGTCTATCTTTTCTTTTCCCTTTATCCCCTTCTATTTTTAAATTCCAGACCTGCATGGCCCCATTTTCTTCAGAAGACCCTTCTTGCCTCTTGCAATTCGGCAGTGAAATCGTCTTGACACCTGTGCGTGCATGCAGCCACAAAAAGTGATACCATCAAACCGAAGGATAACCCCAAGACCAAAGACCTAACCCTAATAATGTGGATCATAAAAAAGCAGATGGATTTTTGACAAAGCCATCAGGAATGAAAGGAGAAAGGGTATGAGTGGACGTTTACGAGGCAAGGTGGCCATCATCACCGGAGGGACCAGCGGGATCGGGCGACGGACCGTGGAAATCTTCGCCCAGGAGGGGGCCTTTGTGCTCATCGCGGCTAGACGGGAAAAGGAGGGACGGGAGCTCGCCCAGACCTTAGGCTCCAAAGTAGATTTTCTGAAGACCGATGTCTCTAAAGAGACGGAGGTCAAGGCCATGATTGATTATGCCGTGGAACGCTTCGGCCGGCTGGATTGTCTTTTTAATAACGCCGGTTGTCCGGCCCCGGTGGGGAGCATCGAAACCATCCCCTTGGATAAATACGAAGCCGCCTTGTCGGTCCTCCTGGGCGGGGTCATGCTGGGCATGAAACACGCCGCCCCGGTTATGCGGGCCCAGGGTTCTGGCAGCATCATCAATAACGGCAGCGTTGCCGGTGTGCTGGCTGGATATTCGTCATCAATAATTTATTCGGCGGCCAAGGCGGCCGTGATCCACTTGACCAAATGTGTGGCCATGGAATTGGGGGAAAGTCATGTTCGAGTCAATAGTATCTCCCCCGGTGGGATCGCCACCGGCATTTTCGGCAAGGCCCTGGGGTTACCTACCGAGGAGGCTGAAAAGAGCGCCGAGGTCCTCAAGCAGGCTTTGGCCGCCATGCAGCCGATCCGTCGGGCCGGTCTACCGGAAGATATTGCCATGGCTGCCGTTTACCTGGCTTCCGATGAATCGACCTTTGTCAACGGCATAAACCTGGTGGTTGATGGGGGTCTGCTGGGGGGCCGTCAGTGGTCAATCCAACAAGAAGGGCTGAATCTTATGCGGGCCGGTTTCGGTATCAAGATAGAATCTTGAATAAGGTCTCAAATGAATAAAAATCTGGTTTATCCGATCTGATATAAAATGAGGATGCCCTCATTCCCGGTGTCATAGAACCGGGGGAGGACACCAAACCCAACCGGAATCGGGCTCGCTTGATTAAAAAAATATTTGAGGTCGATCCCCTTGCCTGCCCCCAAGGCAAGGGATTGATGTGGATCATCCGCATTATCGGAGACCAGGAAGTGATCAACAAGATTTTAGGGAATTTGTGCTTAGAAAAATTGGTCAGTTACTCTTTTAACAGATGCGAGTGGACCAAATCATAGACTTCATCCACCGGGATGGCCTGAAGACATTTATTGTCCCGGCAGGGGGTATTGCGGTGGTTATAAGCCGTCAGGCAGGGGGAACATGGAAAATCAGAATACAGGATTTGGGTATTTTTCCCCAAAGGCGAATAGAGCCGCGGGGTTTCCGGCCCGAAAAAAACAAAATTCCTGATGGGCGTAAGGGAAGCAAAATGGGCCGGGCCGCTGTCGTTAGTGATCAAGAGATCGCAGACGATGAACAGATCCATCAATTCCGGAAAGGTGGTTTGGCCGGTGAACTGGACACATCGCTCGTGGTTCAAGGACCGGTGCACCTGTTGGGTGGTCTCCCAATCGGCACCGGCTCCTATTAAAATAACCACGTTTCGGGGATCGGATAAAATACGTTTTCCCAGTTCAATGTATTTTTCAACCGGCCAGGCCCGAATGGGGATTTCGCCGGCACTGGGATTAAGAATAATCAGCTTTTGCCCTTGGTTGATTTCCGGACATAAGCCATGCAATTTTTCCCATAGTCGGGCAATCCCGGATTCCGCAGCCTGATAATGAGAAGCGGTTTCGATCTCTTGATCCGGGATGGTCTCATCCATGGCCGGCCAATCTTTTTCCGGGTACCGTAATACCTGGACAAAAGACAAAAATGATTTACTGATATGCTGCTGGTAGTTATACTGGATTCGGTGGGTATGAAGATTGCCGCGATAGAGCCCCTCCATCCGGAATTTATGGAATCCGATTCGAATCGGGGCAGCGCTTAAAAAGGTGAAAAGGGCCGTTATCCGGGCGAACAGCTCCAAATCAAAAACACAATCCATTCTTTCTTTCCGCATTCTTATGATTACTCTCAGGCAATCGGCTAAAAAAGAAAACAGCGTTTTTTCCCGGATGACCAGGACGTTTTTTTCGGGAATTAATCTCAGAATATCTACGCTGGCCCGGTTTTTTTCAAAGATCAAAAAAAACAGTTCAGCAGAAGGATATTCCTTTTTAAGAGCCTTCATGGCCGGGTAGGCCAGGATAGCGCTCCCCATCTCTGAAAGCTCTATAAAAAGAAATTTTTCCGGCGGTTGTGGAGCCCTTCTGACCAGAGGTTTTATAAAACGATTCACCAAAGTCAAAAGCCAGCAGGCCGGAATACCCGCCCAAAAATCAATTTTTCGTACCAGATTAATGTTCATCGGTTTTTCACTTTGTAATCTAAGAATGGATTTCTATCATGTTTTAATGTATTGGGGCGTCTTGTTTTTTGAGTTTTCCACTCACAGGAAATTAATTTGATAAAGGTAAAAAATTAGACCTTAGGTCAAAGGCAGGCCTACACCAAAGTTCGAAATAGGCTCCGGTGAACCCCCGGCTCCTTCTCAAATTTAGCTATTCGGGCCGGATTGAAAATTCAGGATCACCCTTTGGAAAATTCAAAAAATAAGACACCTCAATACAAAAACGTTAAAATTAGTGCTTCTGTTTTTGATATAATTTTAAAAAACCATATCCTAATAGAACGGCAAACCAGACCGTACAAATCCGGATGATAATGGTGGCCGTAGTGGCCATGGCCTTGGGCACCTGGATCAAGAGCAGGAGACTGGTCATGCTTCCTTCAGCCGCCCCGATCCCGCCCGGCAGCATGCTCAAGGCCCCGGCCAGGGTGGAAAAGGCATAAATAAAGGTGGCCTTAACTAAAGGGACCTCAACCCCCAGCCCCTGGAAAACGACCTGAAAAGCCAGACATTCAAAAAACCAGGCCGCTATCCCCAGGATCGTGGCTAAAAAAAGCAAGCGAAAACCCATAAGATCATGGAGGGTGTGAAAGGCTTCCGTCAGCGGGGCTTCCAAGCGTCGGCCCCATGAAAATCGGCTCAAAAAACCAAGGAGCTTGTGAAACACATTAGGGGAGATTAAAGGCAGCAAACCCAGCACCAAAACCAATAACCCTACCCATAAGATCCGGGACCCAAAGGCGAAAGAGATGCCTCCCAAAAGGGTCAGAAGATAAACCGCCAAAAGATCAGTAAACCGTTCAGCCAGGACAATCGGACCTGAGCGGGTCAGCGGCACCTGCCGGCTTTCCTTGAGAAGGTAGGATTTCAATAATTCCCCCATTTTCCCGGGAGTTACGGTCATTACCAGCCCGCTCATAAAGATATAAAAACTCTCCTTACGAGTTAAAAAAATTTCAACCTGATTCAAGTATAACTCCCAGCGCCAAAAACGGCTGAGATAGTTCATAAAGGCCAAAGCCAAAATCAAGGGCAGGATCCAATAAGAAAAACCCTTAAAGGCTTTGCTCACCTCTCCCCAGTTTCCGTATAGGGAAAGACCTAAAAAAACCCCGACTCCCAGGCCTAAAAAAAGAAAAAACCGTTTCGAGAGAATGGAAAATTGAGGATCGGCCATTTTATTTTCAACGGTAGAGGACGATCAACACGGTAATGGTCCAACCCAGTACGGTCAAAAGAAGGGGACGGTCGGTCAGCAAAATTTCTTCGGGACGCCCGCCTTCCACCTTTTGATGGACCAGATAAAGATAACGAAAAATCCCATAAAGGACAAAAGGGATGGTAAAAATCAAATTAGCCGTATGAAATTTGGCGATGGTCTCTTCCGAGATGGTGTAAAGGGCATAGCTCATCAAGGTGGTGGCCGTTACCACACCCATCATCTGATCCAGAAGGTATGGAGAATATTCTTTTAAGATCTCCCGGTGATTTGCGGCATCTTCTTTAAGGAAAACCAGTTCGTGACGTCTTTTGGCCAAGGCCAAAAACAGGGAAAGGAGGGTTGTACAGATAAAAAGCCAGGGGGAAATGTGAACCCCGATGGCCAACCCACCGGCCACGACCCTTAGAACGAATCCGGCGGCAATCGAAAAGATGTCCAGAATGACCTGATGCTTTAGAAAAAAAGTATAAGCCATCTGGAGCAGGAAATAGGCCGCCAGGGTCTCAAAAAAAGGGAGAGAGATCCCCCAGCCTCCAATGAGGCCGACCGCCAGGGCGATAACAGCGATTATCCCGGCCAGGAGAGGGCTGACTCTGCCTGAAGCCATAGTTCGGTTTCGTTTAACGGGATGCAGGCGGTCTTCTTTAAGATCCCTCAGGTCATTGATGATATACACCGATCCGGCCAGCAGGCAGAAAAGGATGAAGGCCTCCAGGGTTTTAATGAACAGCGGCCGATTCAATAAATTTTGGGAAAAAAGCAAAGGAGCGAACAAAGCCCCGTTCTTGATCCATTGTTTGGGACGAAGGGTGAGAAAAAGATCTTTAAGAAGAGCCAACAAGTTGTTATTTTTCGGCATCCATCACCAGCGCTTTTTTATTTTCACTTGCTTTGCATCCCCCAAGAAAATCCCTTTGTGTTTTAAAGCCATAACCAGGAGATATTGTAATAAATTTTATATATAACCTTAATTAGGAAATTTGGCAAATAAAAAGAATTACACCATTCCCTAAGATAAAAAAATGAGATTTGGCCTGTTGTTTTTCCCTTTAACTTTTTTATTATCCCATATAGAATTACCAAGTCGAAAAGACACCGTTGACACCAATGCTTATTTTAATATCACCTTGAACAAGGAGGATACCGATGACAGATCATATTTGGGATGGTCCCCAACACCCGGTAAAGATTCAGGACAACACCTTTCGAGACGGACACCAGTCCTTACTGGCCACCCGGATGAAGACCGAGGACATGCTGCCTATTGCCGAAAGGATGGATGAAATGGGCTTCTGGGCTATGGAGGTCTGGGGCGGAGCGACCTTTGACACCATGCACCGATTTTTAGGCGAAGATCCTTTTGAAAGGCTCAGGACCCTGAAAAAATATATCAAGAAGACCCCTTTAACCATGCTCCTGCGGGGCCAGAATTTAGTCGGCTATCGCAATTATGCCGATGATGTCTGCCGGCTCTTTGTGGACAAGAGCTGTGAGGCGGGGATGGATATCTTTCGGGTCTTTGATGCCCTTAACGATTTCCGGAATTTTGAAACCTGTGTGGAGCGGATCAAGGCCAACGGAAAACACTTCCAGGCGGCCATCTGCTATTCCTTGACCGAGAGGTCTTTAGGGGGCCCGGTTTTCAACATGGATTACTATGTCACCAAGGCCAAAGAATTGGAGGGCATGGGGGCCGACACCTTGTGCATCAAAGACATGGCCGGAATCATCGCCCCGTATGACATTGCCTGGTTGATCGGGGAATTGAAGAAAGCCATCAAAATTCCTATCCATCTCCATACCCACTATACCAGCGGTATGGCCTCCATGACCTACCTGAAGGCCATTGAGGCCGGGGTGGATATTATCGATACCTGCCTGGCCCCTTTTGCCTTGCGGACTTCACAACCGGCCGTCGAACCCATTGTGGCCACCCTGATGGGCACACCCCGCGATCCGGGACTGAACCTGAATACCCTACTGGAATTAGGTGAGTATCTGGAAACGATCGCCCCCAAGTACGGCAATTTCCTGGCCACCAACCGCATGTCGGTTATCGACACGGCCGTCCTGGTCCATCAGGTTCCGGGCGGGATGATTTCCAATCTGGTCAGTCAGCTCAAAGAGGCCAAGGCCCTTCACCGCTTGAATGAGGTCTATGCCGAGGTCCCCATTACCCGCAGGGAGTTGGGCACCCCGCCTTTAGTTACCCCGACCTCCCAAATCGTAGGCGTCCAGGCGGTCTTGAATGTTCTGCTCGGTAAATATAAGATGATCACCAATCAAGTCAAGGACCTGGTCTATGGGCTTTACGGGAAAACCCCGACGCCCATTGATCCCGAGATTCAGAAAATCGTTCTAAAAAATTATAAACGGGGGCAGACCCCGGTCAGCGGAAGGGCCGCCGATTATCTGGAACCGGAACTCGAGGAGGCCAGAATAAAAATAGGGCCTCTGGCCAAGGATGATTTTGATCTGCTCGTTTATGCCCTTTACCCTACCACGGGGGAACAATTCTTAAAATCGAAATATGGTCTGGAGGACAAACCGCAGCAGGTCGTTGCCTGAGACGAGTACCCCCTTCATCCCGAAAGGGATATGGCCTGGCGATCGGATGACCAAAACCCAGATCGCCGGCCAGGAAACGAAAAATCCATTTTGATCTGAGGGAGAAACAGATTGGATATGGGAAACAATCTTCTCCTTTTTTATTTTACCCGGAACCATCAAAGCCCCATTTTTCAAAAAAGAAATGGGGCTTTGATTCTGAAGGGGATAATAAAAGGGGTTATCAAATAATCATTTCGTCCGTTCATTCATCCGTCACGTTAACCACACTTCAAAAACCATAATGGTACAAAAGGAGCCACATGATATTAGTCGACCGTGAAGGGGCTATGGTAACCGTCACCATCAATCGACCTCAATTTTTAAATACCCTGACTCACGAATTGATTATGGGTCTGACCGAAACCATTAAAGAATGGAGCGCCAGGAAAGACATCCGTCTTATGATCCTTACCGGAAGCGGAGACCGGGCCTTTATCGGGGGGGTGGATGTACGGGCCATGAAGGATTTGGATCCGGGAGGGGCCGAGCGATTCATCACCGATCTGCATCGGTGTTTTCTGGCTATCCGCCAGGCCGAATTAATCGTCCTCGCTTCCATCAACGGTTTTGCCCTTGGGGGAGGGCTGGAGATGGCCGCATCCTGTGACTTGCGCCTTGCCTCGGATAATGCCCGCTTTGGCATGCCCGAAGTCCGGGTGGGCATCCCCTCGGTGATCGAAGCAGCCGTCCTTCCTCGATTGATCGGGCTCGGTCGAGCCGCTGAATTGGTCTATAGGGGAGAAATGATCGATGCGGTCGAGGCCGAGCGGATCGGCTTGATCAACAAAAGGGTCCCTCAAGAGGTCCTAAGAGAAGCCACCCGGCAATGGGCTGATCGAATACTCCAAAACGGACCTACGGCCATGATTCTGCAAAAAAAATTGATCGCCCAATGGATGGAACTCAACCTGAGCGAATCCATCGCCGCGGGTATCCGGGCCTTCCGGGAATGTTTTCAGACCCAGGAACCGCGGGAGGGGATGAAGGCCTTCTTGGAAAAGCGGCCCCCTGTTTATCCGTGATAATGGAATAAAGGGAAAAGGGATACAATGATCGGGTTAAGTCAATAACGATCAGCCAACTGTAAATAACAAGTTGATTCAAAAAGAACGTCCCCTATTATTACTATGCCATGAACAGGCCGCTCACAGGAGGTCTTTTATGATCGTCACAATCGTAAATGTTCTTGTCAAACCGGAAAATATTAATCAGTTTATTGAATCAACAATGGAGAATCATAATAATTCAATAAAAGAAGAGGGAAATCTAAGGTTTGATGTTTTGCAGCATCGGGATAACCCTGCGGCGTTTTCCCTGTATGAAGCATATGAATCCGACGAGGCATCTGCCGCACATAAAAAAACAGCCCATTACCTGAAATGGCGGGAAACCGTTGAGCCCTGGATGGCCCAACCGCGCAAGGGAATCGCCCATACGGTTCTTGCGCCTATAGAAAAATCCGCATGGAATCGATAAGCTCTTTTGCTATCTCCGGCCTGCCCAAGATAATTTTTGGCGCCGGTATATTTTCTGATCTTCATAAAATAATACGATCGTACGGTCATAATGCACTCATCATAACTGGCGGAGAATCGTTTAGAAAGTCCGGACGCCTGGATGCGCTTGCTTTGCAGCTTGATCAATTCAAGATAAAATACAATTTCGTATCTGCCCGGAGTGAACCGACAGCGGAATCCATTGATGCAATAACCCGCGAATATCGCAAGCTATCAGTCAACGTCGTTGTCGCAATCGGTGGTGGAAGTGTCATTGACTGTGGTAAAGCCGTCGCTGCAATGCTTCCAGAAGACGGCAATGTTAAAGACTACCTGGAAGGGGTCGGAACCAGAAAACTCTCCGGAGCAAAAGTTCCATTTATTGCAGTTCCAACAACCGCCGGCACAGGTAGTGAAGCAACAAAAAATGCCGTCGTATGCGATCGGAAAGAGGGATATAAAAAATCTCTCCGGCACGATGCATACATGCCCGATGTTGCCGTCGTTGATCCCGAACTTACACTGACTGCACCAAAGCAGATTACAATTGCCTGTGGCCTTGATGCAATAACGCAACTAATTGAATCGTACACCTCAATAAAAGCAAATGTTTTTACCGATTCTCTTGCCTTCAAGGCACTTTCATTTGCTTTACAAAGTTTACTTCCGCTGAGTACTGATCATCGTGATGATATATCTCTGCGTGGAAAAATGTTGTATGCAGCACTGATTTCGGGGATAACACTCAGCCATGCAGGTTTGGGCGCAGTGCACGGCATTGCCGGACCTCTTGGCGGACTGTTCCCGGTGCCGCACGGGGTGGCCTGCGGGAAACTCCTCTTTCCGGTAATGGCCCATGTGGTAAAAAAGATTATTGATGAGAAAAACCTTACTGCACAAAAACGTTTTGCCGATATCGGAAGACTCTTTACCAGTGGTTCCGGGAATGAAGACATCTTCTACTGCGAACGGTTTCTTGGAGTTCTTCGCAACTGGACAGAGATACTAAAGCTTCCGCAGCTTTCACACTTTGGCATGACCTCTGCTGATATTGAAAAAGTAATCACCCTTGCGGACTGTAAAAACAGCCCTGCACTTCTTTCAAAAGAGGAGATGGGAATTATTTTAGAAAGTATTTTCTGACGTTTGCGGGGTTCTTTAGCGGCAATTGTCATGAGGTAAGATTCGCCCCCGGTTTTAGGGCGGTTTATAGGTTTTGGGCTGGTTGGAGACTAAGAGTCAAAGGCAGACGTGACCCCTTAATAAAAGAGAAAAGGCCGGACGGATCCTGTTCTCATTAGTGTCGGGGGGCAGGTCCTGAATCTTGCCCATTACGGCGTATTAAAGCAGAACACCGGAGCGGTCTTTTGATCTTAAAAATTGCATTCCGGGACTTTTTTGAATTGGTACATTCGGTCCGAATGGACCCCGAAAGCATCGAACCGTATAACCGCGCAACCGATATTAAAGCGGAGTCATGAAAAATATTCTTAACGAGGTCATTTGAAGATTGAAGCCTGAAAGGAAAGGTTATTAAGTATAACCCATAAACAGGGTAGCCTGGCTTTCTAGGGAGGGATGGTAAAAATGGAAGTTACCGATAAAGTCGTTGTGGTTACGGGCGGCGCCAGCGGCATCGGCAGGGCTTTTTGCCGACGGTTCGCCCGGGAAGGCGCCAAAGGCGTCACCGTGGCTGATATCGACGAAAACGGCGCCATGGCCGTTGCCGGTGAAATCAAGGGGTTGGCCCTGAAATGCGATGTCAGTAATGAAGACGATATTATCAACGTGGTCAAGCGGACCGAAGAAAAA
>MGQB01000014.1 GCA_001797675.1 Deltaproteobacteria bacterium RBG_13_43_22
CGTTTTGCCATTCGGGAAGGGGGCCGCACGGTCGGCGCCGGCGTTATCTCGGATATTATCGAATAGGAAAAAAACAGACTATTAGACCGAAGACTGAAGGCTGAAGGACTACGCAAATCTATGGGTAAGATTTTTCCCTTCAGCCTATAAGCTATAAGGAATTAGCATGCGCGATATAATCATATTGTCTTGTACCGGATGCAAGAGGAAAAACTATACCACTACCAAAAATAAGAAGAAAACCCCGGACAAGTTAGAGTTTAAAAAATACTGTCATTCTTGCCAGAGCCACACTGTACACAAGGAAACCAAATAAGGTCGAGGGGTGTTCGCCTGGTCTTACAGGCCAGTAGCTCTAATGGTTAGAGCACCGGACTCCAAATCCGGGTGTTGGGGGTTCGAATCCCTCCTGGCCTGCCAAACCTATACCGGAATTTAATCTTAAAGAGGCCCTATAAGAGCATGAAGAAGGTCAAGACGAAGAAGAAACATGGGATAATCGAATCCGAAACCAGGCGGGTGGATAATGAAAACGGAACTGGTCAAGAAGGGGAGATTTCGATTGCGCCCAAAGGCAAAGATAAAGGAAATCTGAAAAAACCGAGTCCTAAAGAAGGCCCTGCCGAAGGACTGGTCGTCAGATGGGTGGAGAAAAACCAATGGATAGGTCAGGTCAGAGAATTCTTTAGAGAAGTTCGCATTGAACTGAAAAAGGTGACCTGGCCCTCCAGAAAAGAGACGATCGCGGCTACCGGCATGGTGATTATTTTATCCGTTTTGGTTGCTTTTTTTCTGGGTTTGTTGGATGTTGGGCTGTCCAAGGCAGTGGGATTCTTATTAAAAAGATCATAGGAGTAAAAGGCGGGACCTGTGGAACACAAATGGTATATTGTTCACACCTATTCCGGTTTTGAGCACAAGGTAAAGCTGGCCTTAGAGGAGCATATCAAGTCCCTGGGAAAAGAAGATTTATTTTCCAATATCCTGGTCCCAACCGAAAAAGTGGTGGAATTGGTCAAAGGGGAACGCAAGACCTCATCCCGGAAATTTTATCCGGGTTATATTCTGGTCCGCATGGAACTTAATGATGAGACCTGGCATTTGGTCAAGGATACCCCCAAAGTAACCGGGTTTATAGGGGAAAAGAATAAACCCGTTCCTATCCCCGATGATGAAGCACAGAAGGTCATCGAACAAATGGCCGAAGGGGCCGTCAAACCCAAACCTAAATTCTTTTTTGAAGAGGGGGATGAAGTGAGGGTGATTGATGGTCCTTTTTCCAATTTTAACGGGGTGGTTGAAGAAGTAAAACCGGATAAGGGGAAGCTTAAGGTTTTGATTAGTATTTTCGGTCGTGCCACTCCCGTTGAACTCGACTTTGTCCAGGTGGCGAAGTTGTAAAGGCAGGAGTCAGAATACAGAATAAAACTTTAATAGGAACAACTCCGCATTCCGCATTCTGACTCCTGAATGCTGAATTCTTTTTTTAATTAACAAAGGAGAATAGAGATAATGGCTAAAAAGATTGTCGCCTATATTAAGCTTCAGGTTGCAGCGGCCCAAGCCAATCCCTCGCCGCCGATAGGCCCGGCCCTCGGGCAACATGGGGTTAATATCATGGAGTTTTGTAAGGCGTTTAACGCCCGAACCCAGGGTCAGGAGGGGATGATTATCCCGGTGGTGATTTCCGTTTTTTCCGATCGGTCGTTTACCTTTATTACCAAGACCCCACCGGCATCGATATTATTGAAAAAGGCCGCTCAGATAGCCAAGGGGTCCAAAATCCCTAATCGTGAAAAAGTCGGAAAAGTCAGTCCGACGCAAATTGAAGAAATAGCAAAGCTCAAAATGCCTGATTTAAATGCCAACACCCTGGAAGCAGCCAAGAAGATTATTGAAGGGACGGCTCGAAGCATGGGGATTGAGATTGGCTAAGATCCTTAGAGAGGTGGGTTAGAACATTATGTCAGATAGAGGGAAAAAATATAAGAAAGCCATTGAGCCGGTAGACCGAACCAAGCGCTATCCGCTGGAAGAAGCGATTCAGTTGGCCCTATCTTCTTCTTTTACCCGCTTTGATGAAACCGTGGACCTGGCGGTCCGTTTAGGGGTCGATCCCCGTCATGCCGATCAAATGGTTCGTGGGGCCGTGGTTTTACCCAACGGCACGGGCAAGACCACCCGAGTCCTGGTCTTTGCCAAGGGAGAAAAGGAAAGGGAAGCCTTGGAAGCCGGGGCCGACTTCGTTGGGGCCGAAGAGGTTGTTGAAAAAATAAAAGGCGGCTGGATGGACTTTGACAAAGCCGTTGCCACGCCGGATCTAATGGGTACGGTGGGAAAGATCGGAAAAATTTTGGGCCCCAGGGGTTTGATGCCCAATGCCAAGACCGGGACCGTGACCTTTGATGTGGCCAAGGCGGTCCGGGAGATCAAGGCCGGTAAGATTGAGTTTCGAGCGGAAAAAAATGGGATTGTTCATGCCCCGGTAGGGCGGGTTTCCTTCGGAGCGGATAAACTGATGCCCAATATTATGTCTTTGTTTGATACCTTATTGCGGCTGAAACCTTCCAGCAGTAAGGGAACCTATTTAAAGAGCGTGACTATTTCGACCACCATGGGACCCGGGATCAAAATAGATACCTCATTTGTTAAGGAAATAGCGAAGTAAGAATAGGATTCCAGGAGTAAAGGATTCAAGGGTTCGAGTCAACCCCCTTTGAAAAACCTGTGAAAAATCACTTGAACCCTGGAACCCTGGAATCCTCGAAAAAATTTGGTTTTAGAGTCAAAGACCGCAGGTGCTTTTGCGAAGGCCTAAATGAACCCTTTCAGCCTGCCGAGACTCTGGGAAAATGAACTCAGCCGTCGGCGTCACGGACTTTAAAACCTGAAAAAAAAGTAAAAAGAAAGGAGGGAACAATCATTGAAACGGGCTGAGAAGGAAAAGATCGTGGCCGACCTCCATCAACGTTTAACCCAAGCCAAGGCCGTTTTTATTACCGACTTCCGCGGGTTGAATGTCGGGTCGTTGAACCGCTTACGCCGGGATCTGGGGCAAGGCGGCGATGAGTATCAGGTAGTGAAAAACACCCTGTTTAATCGGGCTGCTCAGGAAACCCCGATGACATCCTTGAAAGATTTATTCGTCGGTCCCTGCGGGATCACCCTGAGCTACAAAGATCCTGTAGCCTCAGCAAAGGTCCTAGCGGATTTTTCTAAAGACCGCGAGACCTTTGTTTTCAAAGGCGGGGTGTTGGAAGGAAAACCCATTTCCGGAGATTCGATTCGGCAATTGTCCAAAATGCCTCCCCGAGAAGTATTGTTGGGACAGGTACTATCATCACTCATCGCCGTGCCAACGGGTTTTGTATCGACCCTGGCCGGAATTATTCAGAATTTTATGGGAACTTTAAAGGCTATTGAAGAACAAAAAGCCAAGGCCTAAAAGAAATTAAGGAGGATTTATTAAGATGGCTGAGAAAATTACCAAAGCAAATGTAATCGAGTTTATTTCAAATATGACGGTCTTAGAACTATCGGAATTAGTTAAAGAACTGGAAGATAAGTTCGGCGTTAAGGCTTCGGCCCCGGTTATGGCAATGGCCGGTATGGCACAAGCCCCCGCCGAAGCCCAGGCCGTGGAGGAACAAACGGAATTTTCAGTAATCATCACCGGGGTTGGGGATAAAAAGATCCAGGTGATTAAAGAGGTTCGGGCCATTACCAGCCTGGGTCTGAAAGAGGCTAAGGATGCGGTTGAGAACCTGCCGAATACCATTAAAGAAGGGGTCTCCAAAGAAGAAGCCGAAAAGGTGAAAAAACAACTGGAAGAGGCCGGGGCAACGGTAGAAATCAAGTAACCTCGTTCTTTCATAACGCCAGTTCACCACTGACACACAGAGATCTTCGTTAAGGATAACAAGTTATCAGTTGCGGGTTTCGGGTTCCGGGTGAATAAGGGGGAGAGTTATCGGAACCCACCGCGAATCTCAACTCGTAACCCGTAACTCGAAACTCGTAACAGAAGTACGGCAAAACTTTTAAATCTTTGTTGAGAGAATTTAACTTGACAACAATCTTCCTAAGGTAATGTAAGGAAGGAGCCAGAATGAAGGAACGGTCTATTCACAACATTCGATTTCGAAAAAATTTCGGGCGTATCGAAAGAATCATCGACATTCCCAATTTAATCGATATGCAGAAGCAGTCATACGAACGGTTTCTGCAAAAAAAGACGGACTCCGATCTGCGGGAAAAAGTGGGTCTTCAGGGGGTCTTTAAGAGTGTTTTTCCGATCAGAGACTTCAGCGGTATGTCCTCGCTGGAGTTTGTCCGATATTCTTTTGGAGAGGTCAAATATGAGGAGGCGGAATGCCTCCAGAGAGGCATGACCTACGAAGTTCCGATGAAAATCACCGTCCGCCTTATCGTCTATGATCTGGATAAAGACACCGGCAGTCAGACCATCCGGGACATCAAGGAACAGGATATCTATTTTGGAACGATCCCTCTGATGACCGACAAGGGAACCTTTATCATCAATGGAACGGAGCGGGTGGTGGTCAGCCAGCTTCATCGTTCGCCGGGTATTTTTTTTGATCATGATAAGGGGAAGACCCACAGCAGCGGGCGTTTGTTGTATTCGGCTCGGATTATTCCCTTAAGGGGATCTTGGATCGACCTGGAATTTGATGCCAAAAATATCGTCTACGTTCGTATTGACCGCCGCCGCAAATTCCCGGTTACCATTTTATTGAAAGCCCTGGGGTATACCAACCAGGATTTATTAAACTTCTTTTATGAACGGGAACGAATCACCATTGAAGACGGGAAACTCAAGCGAGAAGTCAACCCCGATTTTCTATTAGGTAAAAAAGCCCCCCGTGACATTGTCCATCCCTTGACCGGTGAGGTCATAGCCAGGAAGAACAAAAAAATAAACAAACGAATCATTAAGATGCTTCAAGAGGCCCGGATTACCGCTCTGGCGGCCAAAAGTGAAGATATTGAAGGGTTATATCTGGCCCAGGATTTGGTTGACCCGGCAACCGGTGAGGTCATCGCAGCCGGTAATGAACCCCTGAACAAAGAAAAGTTGGATCTGATTATTGAAAAAAAGATACCCTATTTTGACCTTCTTTTTATAGACGGGGTCAATGTCAGTTCCTCCTTTCGGGATACGCTGGTCATAGACAAAATTGCCAGTACCGAAGAGGCTATCCTGGAAATCTACAAGAAATTACGTCCCAGCAATCCCCCCACTTTGGAAGTTGCTAATAATTTCTTTCAAAATCTTTTTTTTAATTCGGAAAATTATGATCTTTCCTCGGTGGGCCGTCTTAAATTGAACCGAAGATTAGGCCAGGATATCCCTTTAACGGAGCGGACCTTACGTAAGGAAGATATCTTGTTGACCGTCAAGAAGCTTATCGAAATTAAAGATACCAACGGGCCGGTTGATGATATCGATCACCTCGGAAATCGAAGGGTTCGGGCCGTAGGGGAACTGTTGGAAAACCAATATCGCATCGGACTGGTGCGTATGGAGCGAACGATCAAAGAACGGATGACCTTACAGGAAATTGAAACCCTCATGCCTCATGATTTGATCAACCCCAAGCCGGTGGCGGCCGTGGTCAAAGAATTCTTTGGAACCAGTCAGCTCTCTCAGTTCATGGACCAGACTAATCCGCTTTCGGAAATTACTCACAAAAGACGGCTGAGTGCCCTGGGACCGGGAGGTTTGACCCGGGAACGGGCCGGGTTTGAGGTTCGGGATGTTCATCCCACCCATTACGGACGGATCTGTCCGATTGAAACTCCTGAAGGCCCCAATATCGGTTTGATTGTCTCCTTGAGCACTTATGCCCGGGTTAACGAATTCGGGTTTATTGAGACCCCTTATCGGACGATCAAAGACGGTGCCGTATCCCGTGAGGTAAACTTTTTAAGTGCGATGGATGAAAAGGATCTCAATATCGCCCAGGCTAACGTGTCGGTAGATCGATCGGGAAGGATTATGGACGGCATTGTTTCCGCCCGGAGAGATGGGGAATTCGTCATGGTTAACCAGGAAGAAGAGCCGATCCATCTCATGGACGTTTCCCCTAATCAGTTAGTCAGCGTAGCCGCTTCTTTAATCCCCTTTCTGGAAAACGATGATGCCAATCGGGCTTTGATGGGATCGAATATGCAGCGCCAGGCTGTTCCTCTTTTGGCTTGCCGGGCTCCGATTATCGGGACCGGTATTGAGGAAGTGGTGGCCCGGGATTCCGGGGTTACGGTGTTGGCCAAACAGGACGGAGTTGTTGAGGATGTAGATGCCGACCGTGTTGTGATCCGTGATCTCTCGGGCAAAGAATCGGGAAAAGCCTTGGGAACCGGAGTGGAAATCTACAAGATGACCAAATTTCAACGCTCGAATCAGAATACCTGTTTTAACCAGAGACCGATTATTCGCAAAGGGGACCTGGTCAGTAAAGGTCAAGTCATTGCCGACGGGCCATCGACCGAACGGGGAGAACTGGCTTTAGGACGGAATGTACTGGTGGCCTTCATGTCCTGGGGCGGGTATAATTTTGAAGATTCGATCCTGGTGGGTGAGCATCTGGTTAAAGACGATGTTTTTACTTCGATTCACATTGAAGAATTTGAACTTATCGCCAGAGACACCAAACTAGGAAGGGAAGAGATTACCAGGGATATCCCCAACCTCGGGGACGAATCCTTAAAAAACTTAGATGAAAGCGGGATCATCAGCATCGGGGCCGAAGTCAATCCCGGGGATATTCTGGTGGGGAAGATTACCCCTAAGGGGGAGACCCAGCTTTCTCCTGAAGAAAAACTGCTCCGGGCCATCTTTGGAGAAAAAGCCGGGGATGTCAAAGATACCTCCTTAAGAGTTCCGCCGGGGATCGAAGGGATTGTTATTGATGCCAAAGTTTTTTCTCGTAAAGGGGTGGAACGGGATTCCAGGTCCAGGACGATAGAAGAGGAAGAGATTTCCCGGATCATGAAAGATCAAAATGATGAAATCCAGATCGTCCAGCGGGAGGCCCTGCTGCGTTTGAAAGGATTATTGGGCGGAAAAATGTCGGCCGGAACCATTAAAGAAGACCGCAGTGGAAAAGTCATCATATCCCGAGGCGAGAAATTCACCGCCGAGCGTCTTAGCAGAATCCCGGTCAAAAAATGGAAAGAACTCTCTGTGGCCAAGGGGAAAGAACTCAAAGACGAAGTCGATAAAATTATTAAAGGGTATCAGGAGCAGGTCGCTCTGATCAAAGAGGGTTTTGAAGGGAAGATCGCCAAATTAAAAAGAGGGGATGAACTGCCGCCGGGCGTGGTCAAGATGGTCAAGGTCTATGTGGCTGTGAAGCGTAAGCTCTCGGTTGGAGATAAAATGGCCGGCCGTCATGGAAATAAAGGGGTGGTCTCCCGGATCCTTCCCGCGGAAGATATGCCTCATTTTGCCGACGGAACCCCGGTGGATATCGTCCTGAATCCTTTGGGGGTTCCTTCGAGGATGAATGTAGGCCAGGTTATGGAAACCCATTTGGGATGGGTTTCGCGGGAGCTGGGGAAAAAAGTGGCCGAGCTGTTGAATACCCTGGGAAGGGACGGGGAAACCCATCGTTTGCTAAGAAAAATCTACGAATCCAAAAAAGTGGAAGAGTATGTGGATACGCTATCGGAAGAGAACCTTACTGTTTTAGTCGATCAATTTAAAGAAGGGGTCCATATGGCCACCCCGGTTTTTGATGGGGCCAAAGAAGAAGATATCCAAAGACTGCTCAAATTGGCGGGACTGCCGGAAACAGGTCAGGCCATTCTTTATGACGGCCGGACCGGGCAGGCTTTTGACCGTCCGGTAACCGTCGGGATTATGTATATGATGAAGTTACATCACCTGGTTGATGATAAGATTCATGCCCGGTCCATTGGACCCTATTCCTTGGTCACCCAACAGCCCTTGGGCGGAAAGGCCCAGTTCGGTGGACAGCGTCTTGGGGAAATGGAGGTCTGGGCGATGGAAGCTTATGGGGCGGCCTTTACCTTGCAGGAATTTTTAACCGTAAAGTCGGATGATGTGGTCGGCCGAACCCGCATGTACGAAAAGATCGTCAAGGGAGACAATGTTCTGGAAGCCGGATTGCCCGAATCCTTCAATGTTCTGGTGAAGGAATTACAGAGCCTGGGGCTTAATGTGGAACTCCTGGAGGGGGAGCCCCAGACGGGAACCCATTAATTATTGCGGATTGTGGATATCGGATTGCGGAATTGGAAAACCCAAAATCCGAAGAAAGATTGAATGAGAAACGATTGTAAAATTCGAAATCTGCAATCTGCAATCCGAAATTGAATTGAGTCCTTGAACCTAAAATTTTAAGGAGTAAACTGTGGAAGATTTATTCAGCTACTTCGCCAAGCCCAAAGACCCGTTGAATTATAATGCGGTAAAAATTTCTCTGGCCTCTCCGGAAAAGATCAGGGAATGGTCGCACGGGGAGGTAAAAAAGCCGGAGACCATCAACTACCGGACCTTCAAACCGGAGCGGGACGGGCTTTTTTGTGCCAAGATATTCGGTCCTACCAAGGATTACGAGTGCAATTGCGGAAAATATAAACGAATGAAGCACCGGGGAGTGGTTTGTGAAAAATGCGGGGTGGAGGTCATCCAATCCAAAGTCCGCCGGGAACGGATGGGACATATCGAACTGGCCAGCCCCGTGGCCCATATTTGGTTCCTGAAGAGCTTGCCCAGTAAAATAGGAACCCTTTTGGACCTGACCCTAAAAGAACTGGAAAAGGTCCTCTATTTTGAAGCCTATATTGTTATGGAGTCCAAAGAACCTTCCCTACCGGTTCGAAGTCTGTTTTCCGAAGAGCGGTATCGCCAGATTAAAGAAGAATTTGGGGATCGAGTAACGGCCGGTATTGGGGCCGAAGCCATCCAGTTGCTGCTGAAAAACCTGGAACTGGAGGCCGAATCGAAAGCCCTGCGGGAAGAGGCCCAGAAGACCCATTCGGAGGCCAAAAAGAAAAAAACCATCAAACGGCTTAAGGTGGTGGATGCCTTCAAGGATTCCGGAAACCGTCCGGAATGGATGGTCATGACGGTTATCCCGGTTTTACCCCCGGACCTCAGACCCCTGGTTCCCCTGGATGGCGGCCGGTTTGCCACTTCCGATCTGAACGATCTTTATCGAAGAGTCATCAACCGGAATAATCGCTTAAAACGACTCTTGGAACTCAATGCCCCCGATATCATCATTCGAAATGAAAAACGGATGCTTCAGGAGGCCGTCGATGTCCTGTTTGACAACGGTCGGCGGGGCAAGGTGATCACTGGGACCAATAAGCGCCCCCTGAAGTCTCTAAGCGATATGCTGAAAGGCAAGCAGGGCCGGTTCCGGCAAAACCTCTTAGGGAAACGAGTCGATTATTCGGGCCGGTCGGTGATTGTCATCGGTCCTAACTTGCGCCTACATCAGTGTGGTCTTCCTAAAAAAATGGCCCTGGAGCTTTTTAAACCTTTTATCTACCACCGGCTGGAAGAAAAAGGCTATGTGTCCACCATCAAGACGGCTAAAAAGATGGTGGAAAAGGAAACTCCGGAGGTCTGGGACACCTTGGATGAAGTGGTGCGGGAATATCCGGTGCTGCTCAATCGGGCCCCGACCCTTCACCGTCTGGGTATCCAGGCCTTTGAGCCGATTTTGGTCGAGGGGAAGGCGATTCAATTGCATCCGTTGGTTTGTACGGCCTTTAATGCTGATTTTGACGGGGACCAGATGGCTGTCCATATCCCCTTGTCCATCCAGGCCCAGATTGAAGCCCGGGTTCTGATGATGTCCACCAATAATATCCTTTCCCCGGCTAATGGAGAACCGATCATTGTTCCTTCCCAGGATATTATTTTGGGTTTGTATTATATGACGCGGGACCGGGTGTTCGCCAAAGGGGAAGGGAAGATCTTTTATGGCCCGGAAGAGGTACGCATAGCCTATGACGCTGATCAGGTGGATCTCCAGGCTAAGATCAAAGTCCGATTTAACGGTCGGCTGGTCGATACGACGGTCGGACGGGTCCTCTTGGGGGAAGTGCTGCCCCCCATGCTTCCCTTTGACCGCATTAACCGGGTCATGACCAAAAAAGAGGTCCGCAAACTGATTGATGACTGCTATCGGAAAGCTGGCATCAAAGAGACCGTTCTGTTGGCCGACCGGCTAAAAGATATCGGGTACCATTATGCGACATTATCCGGGATTTCGATTTCCGTTTCGGATATGAAGATCCCTCCCCAAAAAAAGGAAATATTGAAAAAGGCCGAAGAAGATGTCCGGAGAGTTGAAAAGCAATACACCGACGGATTGATCACCGACGGGGAAAAGTACAATAAACTGGTCGATATCTGGGCCAAAGCCAGTGAAGACGTTGCCCAAAAGATGATGCAGGTTATGGGATCAGAGGTATCCACCGGTCAGGATCATAAAGATCTCCAAATTACCAGTTTTAATCCCATTTTTATGATGACCGATTCCGGGGCCAGGGGGAGCAAGGACCAGATGAGACAGTTGGCCGGAATGCGCGGTCTGATGGCCAAGCCCTCCGGGGAGATCATCGAGACGCCGATTCGGGCCAATTTCCGTGAAGGATTGAGTGTGCTCGAGTACTTTATCTCCACCCACGGGGCCAGAAAAGGGCTGGCCGATACGGCTCTTAAAACAGCCAATTCGGGATATCTGACCCGACGACTGGTGGATGTGTCCCAGGATGTGATCATCAGTGAAATCGATTGCGGGACCATTGACGGCATTTTTGTTGAATCACTCCGGGAGGCCGGGGAGGTGATTCAGCCTATCGGCGAGCGCGTCTTGGGACGGGTCACGCTGGAAGATATCAAAGATCCCTTTACAGAAGAAGTACTGGTTGCGGCCAACAGCGAAATCGATGAGGCGGCGGTGGAACGGATTGAAGAAGCCGGTATAGAGAAAGTCCTGATCCGATCCGTATTGACCTGCCAGAGCGTCCGAGGGGTTTGTGCCAAGTGTTATGGACGGGACCTGGCTTACGGCAAACAGGTCAATATCGGAGAGGCGATCGGGATAACCGCCGCCCAATCCATCGGGGAGCCGGGAACCCAGTTGACCATGCGGACCTTCCATATCGGCGGTGTAGCCAGCAAACGAGGTGAACAGACCACCCTTCATTCCCGAACCGAAGGCAAGGTCCAATTTGTCCAACTCCATACCGTTAAAAATCGGGACGGGGACCAGGTGGTTATGAACCGAAACGGTCAGATTTGTATCTTGGATGAAAAAAGTAGAGAGCGGGAACGGTACCCGCTTATCTATGGGACCCTGTTGAAGGTCAAAGACAAACAATCGGTTAAGGCCGGAACCCTTCTGGCCAACTGGGATCCCTTTACCATTCCGATCATTACCGCCGTTTCCGGCCGGGTCAAATTCGGTGATCTGACCGAAGGGGCGACCCTGGAGGAACGGCGGGATGTGGTTACCGGAAAATCCAGTAAGGTTATTGTCGAATATCGGGATGCCGAGGTCCGGCCACGAATTTCCATCAAAGATGAGAGCGGAAAAACAGCCCGACTCCCGGACACCAATTCCTTTGCCCGCTACCTCCTGCCCATAGGGGCCATCGTCATGGTTTCCGAAGGGGATCCGGTTTTAGCCGGCGATGTGGTGGCTAAAATCCCCAGGGAAACCACCAAGACCAAGGATATCACCGGCGGTCTACCCAGGGTGGCCGAACTCTTTGAGGTGCGAAAACCCAAAGAACATGCCGTGATTTCCGAAATCGACGGGGCGGTTTCTTTTGGGAAACATACCAAGGGAAAACGAAAAGTCATCGTCACCCCGGAGGTGGGTGAGGCCAAAGAATATTTGATTCCCAAAGGCAAACATGTGAGTGTGCAGGAAGGGGATATGATCCTAGCCGGAGAACCCCTGATGGACGGTTCGGCCAACCCGCATGATATCCTGAGTGTCAGCGGGATCAAAGAACTGGCCAAATATCTGGTCAACGAAGTCCAGGAAGTCTACCGTCTGCAAGGGGTCAAGATCAATGACAAGCATATCGAGGTCATTGTCCGACAGATGTTGCGTAAGGTGAAAATCAAGGATCCCGGAGATTCGGACTATCTGATGGGAGACCAGGTGGAACGGCAGGCCTTTACGCAGAAAAATCAAGGGATCCTGGCTCGAGGAGGGAATCCGGCTCAGGCCGAACCCCTGCTCCAGGGGATCACCAAGGCCTCCCTTTCCACGGATAGTTTTATTTCAGCCGCTTCGTTTCAAGAAACCACCAAGGTCTTGACCGATACCTGTATCGCCGGCGAGAAGGATTTCCTGAGAGGTCTTAAGGAAAACGTGATTATGGGGCGTTTAATCCCGGCCGGATCGGGAATGCCGGTATATCGCAAGATCCTCCTTCCACAAATAGAAGAAGGTGCTGAAAAAAAGATTGACAATTAACAGAAATCAGTTTATAAATTCTGATTTTTAGCTTTTAGGCAGTGAAACCATCCCAAAGAGGGGAAAACACGATTTTATGGCTACAATCAATCAATTAATTCGTCAGGGCCGGGAACAGGTTAAAGGGAAAAATACGGCTCCGGCCTTAAGGGGTTGTCCGCAAAAAAGGGGGGTATGTATTCGAGTCTATACCTCGACGCCGAAAAAGCCCAATTCCGCCCTTCGAAAGGTTGCCCGGGTGCGTTTGACCAACGGGATGGAAGTAACCACCTATATCCCGGGGATCGGACATAATTTGCAGGAGCACTCGGTAGTTTTGATCCGAGGCGGCAGGGTCAAGGATCTGCCCGGGGTTCGATATCATATTATTCGAGGGACCCTGGACTCCATTGGTGTGGCCGATCGGAAAAACAGCCGATCCAAATATGGGGCCAAAAGACCCAAATAATCATTTCGGATTTTAGATTTCGGATTGCGGAATCGTTGAAGAAAAAATAAATGACAACCTTAATTAATCTATTGTTTATTTAAAAAGAGGTAGGAATGCCGAGGAAAAGAGAAGTCGTTCACAGGGGAATCTTGCCCGATCCCAAATATCACAGTCTGCTGGTGGCCAAGTTCGTCAATTCTCTGATGCGCCAGGGGAAAAAGAGTACCGCCGAATCGATTCTCTATCGGTCGTTGGAGTTAATCGGCAAGAAGGGCGAAGAGGAACCGATCAAGGTATTCGAAAAGGCCATCGATAATGTCAAACCGGTGATTGAGGTTAAATCCAGAAGAGTCGGCGGGTCCACCTATCAGGTCCCGGTAGAGGTAAAATCCAGCCGGAGGCTTTCGCTGAGTATCCGCTGGGTCATCAACTATGCCAAGACCCGTTCTGAGAAAACCATGGAAGGCAAATTGGCCGGGGAGTTGTTGGATGCGGCTAATAACCGGGGGGCGGCCATCAAAAAGAAAGAAGACACCCACAAAATGGCCGAGGCCAACAAGGCCTTTGCCCACTACCGCTGGTAGCCGGTGACGAAGGGCATGTTTGAAACGGGAAATGGAGTCATTGTTTGTCTGAGCAGGTTTTATTATCACGGATTCGGAATATAGGGATTATGGCCCATATTGACGCCGGAAAGACCACGACCACCGAAAGAATCTTATACTATACCGGGGTATCGTACAAGATGGGTGAGGTGCATAATGGGTCGGCGGTGATGGACTGGATGGAACAGGAACAGGAACGGGGGATCACCATTACCTCGGCGGCCACCACCTGTATCTGGAACGATCATCGGATCAATATCATCGACACCCCCGGGCATGTGGATTTCACCATCGAGGTCGAACGGAGTCTGCGGGTGCTCGATGGGGCGATAGCGGTTTTCGATGCCGTGGCCGGGGTGGAGCCTCAATCGGAGACGGTCTGGCGGCAAGCGGACCGCTATAAAATCCCAAGGCTGGCCTTTATAAATAAGATGGATCGGGTCGGTGCCGATCACGAACGGTGTCTGAAAATGATGGAAGAAAGACTGGGTGCCAACCCGGTATTTATCCAGTGGCCTCTGGGGAAAGAAGAATCGTTTCAGGGGATCGTTGATCTGATCGCCCTTAAGGCGTATTCTTTTAATGAAGCCACCCTGGGAAGGACCCTGGAACCCGAACCTATTCCGGAGAGTTTGAGAGAGACGGTTACCTTGTATCGACGGAAATTGATTGAAATCCTGGCCGATACCGACGATGCGGTTATGGAAGCCTACCTGGAAGGAAAAGAACTGCCGGAAGAATCGATCATCAAGGCCCTGCGGCAGGCCACCCTTCAACAAAAGGTGGTTCCGGTGCTCTGCGGTTCAGCCTTCAAAAATAAAGGAGTTCAGCCTCTCCTGGATGCCATCATACGCTATCTGCCTGCCCCGACCGATGTTCCCCCGATCGAGGGAAAAAATCCCTCCGGAGAAACGGAAGAACGACAGGCCGTCGAAGAAGCCCCTTTCACCGGCTTGGCTTTTAAATTAATGTCCGATCCTTATGTGGGACATTTGACCTTTTTAAGGGTTTATTCTGGCCGATTATCCTCCGGGGAGTCGGTCCTTAATGTCAACAAAGGACGGAAAGAAAAGATCGGCCGTTTACTGAAGATGCATGCCAATCAGAGGGAAGAGATCAAAGAGATGCGGGCCGGGGACATTGTGGCTGTGGTGGGGTTGAAAAATACCACGACTGGCGACAGCCTCTGCGATCCTAATGCCCCTATTTTGCTGGAATCGCTGGACATCCCGGTGCCGGTTATTTCGATTGCCATCGAACCCAAAAGCAAGGCCGACCTGGATAAGTTAGGGTTGTCCCTTCAGAGGATCGCCGCCGAAGATCCTTCCTTTAAGGTTCATACCGACGAGGATACCGGTCAGACCATCATTTCCGGGATGGGGGAACTGCACCTGGAAATTATAGTCGATCGGCTTACCCGGGAGTTTAATGTGGCTGCTCATATCGGGAAACCTCAGGTGGCCTACAAAGAAACGATTACCCGGGAAATCAAGGCCGAAGGAAAGTACATTCGTCAAAGCGGAGGTCGCGGACAATACGGCCATGTTTGGCTTACGGTCTATCCCCGGGAAGCCGGCAGCGGGTTTTTGTTCGAAAATAAGATTGTCGGTGGTGTGATCCCCAAGGAATATATTCCAGCTGTGGAAAAAGGGATCATCGAGGCCATGGAAGGGGGGGGACTGGCCGGATACCCCATGGTCGATGTAGGGGTCAGGCTGGAAGACGGCTCTTTTCATGAGGTTGATTCTTCAGAACGGGCTTTTCTCTTTGCCGGATCCATCGCTTTTAAGGAGGCAGCCTCCAGGGCGCAAGCGGTTTTATTGGAACCGATTATGGAAGTGGAAATTGTTACTCCCGAAGAATTCATCGGAGAAGTGATGGGGGACTTGAACTCCCGAAGGGGAAAAATTATGGGTTTGGAAAGCCGGGGTAAGGCTCGGATCGTCCGTGGACAGGCCCCTATGGCCGAAATGTTCGGCTATTCAACCGGTATTCGATCCTTAACCCAAGGCCGCGCCACCTTTACCCTTCAATTTTCCCATTACCAGAAGGTTCCTCAATCCGTATTCGAATCTCTTGTCAAAGATAAAAAAAGGGTTAATCCATAAGTTCAAACTTTTTTTGGGAGAGGGAAGGAATTAATTTAACCAAAGGGAGGCGGGGAGATGTCGAAGAAGAAATTTGAGCGGACGAAGCCGCATGTGAATGTAGGGACGATAGGGCATATAGATCATGGG
>MGQB01000015.1 GCA_001797675.1 Deltaproteobacteria bacterium RBG_13_43_22
TCCAATTTGTCGATCAAACTTGGCCTATCGATTCCATCGGTCAGTGTGTCGGTAAGACGTGGTCAAAGGATCGCAGAGGAGAATGAGTTTACTTTATTGGCAAGTTAATAAGTTAACAGCGTCCCCGTTTACAACTGTCGCCCGGTGAACAGGGGCGTTATGTGGGAATCACACATGAATAGAAAAATCGTAACGCCAGAAATACAAGCATATATACTTCTTAAAGCTCGTAGAAGATGTTGTATTTGCTTCGGTTTGAACAGAGACACTTCGATCAAGCAGGGCCAAATTGCACATCTTGATGGCGACCCATCTAATAATGCTGAGACTAATTTAGCGTTCCTTTGCTTCGATCATCATGACCAATATGACAGTACAACCCGCCAAAGTAAAAATTTCACGAAAATAGAGGTCCTTCAATTTAAAGAAGAACTGATTAAATCTATTAATATGGCTTTTTCCGGGCCTGTATTTTTTGGTGAGGCGACCGATTTAGGAGCAGATTCTATAACCGGGCACTATATCCGAGATGGAAAATATGAAAGTGCTGAAATCAAAGTTAAGCGTTTGCCTGATGATAAATATCATATAGAAGGCATAGCACTTTGGGGAACGGATAGAGAGCATGGACCTAATATCGGTGATTTGAACTTCGTTGCTGAACTTCACGATAATCAGATAAATTTCACTTGGAGGGCTCCCGGACGAGAGCCTTATAAAGTATTATTAAAATTTAAAAATGGGAAGCTCATCATTACTGAAAAGAATTGGGTGGGTATTTTTGGTATGAACGTTGCTTTTCAAGGTGAGTATCAAAAAGCCACATAACCATGAGCTGTTGGCGGACTCGGGCCAAAAAGCGGCCCTTGCCGCAAAGCCCAATCGTTACCAGAAAGAACATCATATGGAATTCAAAGATAAATTCATTGGCTTTATCGATATTCTCGGCTTCAAGAACATGGTAGAAGTTGCCGAGGCTGGGACTGGTATGGCCTTAAAGGAACTTCTTGAAGCTCTTAAACATCTGGGAGAACCTGAAGATAAGGAAAAATTCAAAAAGTATGGACCAACCACCTGCCCGCAGAGCCAATATCTACAAAGAGACCTCGACTTCCAGTTAAAGCAAATTTCTGACTGCGTAATCGTATCTAGTGAAGTCTCACCAGCAGGAGTGATTAATTTAGTGCAACATTGCTGGGGAGCAGTGATTATGCTGTTAACTAAGGGATTTATGTGCCGAGGTTACATTACCCGTGGCCTCATTTATCACACTGAAGATCAGGTCATTGGCTCTGGATACCAGAAAGCATATGGTAAAGAATCTCACGTAACTGCGTTTAAACGAAGTGCTGATGAGAGAGGAACTCCGTTCGTCGAAGTCGATCAAGTGATTTGCGACTATATAGCAACTTACACTGATTCGTGCGTTAAAAAAATGTTTTCACGATATGTAAAAACTGATGGTGAAGTCACAGCACTGTTTCCGTTCCAACGTTTGTCGCACTCCTTTGTAATTGGTGGTTTTGGGTTACCTCCCTTTGATCCTGAAAAGGAGAGGCGGTCTAATCATAATGTGCGGATCATGCTTCAAAATTGTAAGGAACAAGTTGTAGCACTTGTTGACAAATCTAATCCCAACGCGATGATCAAAGCAGAGCATTACCTTGCAGCTTTGGATGCTCAGCTTGAAGTGTGTTTAAAGACTGATAAATTTATAGCTATGCTGTGATCTCCTTTTCCGTCGTGTTTCTCGGAGGGGACGTTGTTTCTCAATTGACTTAAAAAAATTTCCAAAATCCTAAATTTCGATTCTCCCGGATTCCTTATTTGGCCCTGGGCTGGCGATAATACCACTGGAGTTGATCAGGAGTGCTTTCCTCGTCGATATTCTCTAAAGCGACCGCTCCTTTTCCCCGTCCAGGCGGCAGGAGTTCCTTAAGCTTCCACTGTCCGTCCAACCGGCCAAAAGTCCAATACTCTTCAAAGGGAGTTACATAAGCTTCTTCTCTGATAACCATCTCACCCTTTCGGATGATCTGCTGGGCATGAGCGCTGATTCTCACGGTAAATTCATCCTGAGTATTATCCGCATAATTGCGCACCAGGAGGAGTTCCACCTTTCGGACACAGAGGTTGCGGTATTCGCCGACGTATCCACCCTCTTTCCATTTAACTAATTGGGTTCGCAGATTTTCGGAAACATTGGGGAATAAATCTTCCATGGGTATTTTTCCCGGATCTCCCGCCTCCCGAGCCAGGTAAACATTTAAAAAGATCCGGCGGGCTCTTTCGAGCATCTGATTGCGATCCCAGAGCTTGTCGGTTTGGGACAGGAAATTCAACATTCGGTCGATGCGGGTGGCCTTTTGCTCGACCTCCTTTTCCAGCCAGGGGCCGGCCTCCCCTTTTGGAGCGGCTTTTTCGCCATAGATCCCCTTCAGGGTATCGTCGGTCAGCATCTCGGCAAAGTTATCTTCTTTCAGCACATCCGATTCCCCGGCCTGCTCGATCTCCCGCAGCAACCAGCGACCATCCATCATTTGGAAGGTCCAGAACTCCTGAAAACGGGCCGGGGTCTGATCTCCCCGCAGGAACTTTCCTGTGCGGTCGTCTAAGTAGTAGTCTCGGGCCAAGGCGGTAATGAAGGCAGTGAATTCCCTCTGGGTGGTCTTTTCGGTATAGCGGACATTCACCAGATCGATCTGTTCTATCTTGAGATCGTCGATCCGGTTGATCTCGTGATTCCGGATCAATCCCTGGAGCTGGGACGTATGTTGGGTAAAAAGGTTGGGCATCAACAGGGTGCCCATAGGGCCGTATTCCCGCTTGCCCCAACATTCCTGCAATTTCTTAAATGTGGTTTCAGCCAGCTTACGAAGTTCCGCCGGTGCTACGGCTGAATCCTGTTGACTGAGAAAGGCAAGCAATTTCTCGGTCTTTTCCGCCTTGGGAATGATTCGGTTACGGGGATAAACGAAGTCCAGGTTTTCGGCCTTACTTTTTATGGCTTTTGAAGCGGAGGAAGCAATAACGGCGATGATGATAATAAAGAAGATGATGACAAAGAAAAAAACAAAAAGAAATTGAAAAAAGGAAAGATCTCCACCGCTGCCTCCGGAAGAAGAACGGGAACTTGAGCTGTGGAAACCGCCTCCGCCTTTGTTGTGGGTCAAAAAGCCCGCGGCCAGAAAGGTGTTTGGCCATTCAACGCTGAGGTTATATACCGGAAGTTCCCGTTCCTCCCGGGTAATCTTTATAACGGTGGCGGGTTGGAGGACACCTTCCTTCCAGACGAGCACCTTTTGACCGGGTTGAAGTTGTCCGGCCAGAATAAAATCTCCATCCATACAGCCCATGGGGTGATCGGCAGTGGTTCGTAAAGAACCGGCATCGGTAACCAGATTGAGAACAAGGGCCTGGGTCCTGAATAGTTTCTTAACCCGCGAAGGAATGATCTTCCCCTGGGGGTCCACGGCCAGCACCGTGTTTCCCGGAATGAGTTTTTCAATGGAGATTGCACCTTGAGGTGTATTGATGGGCGTACCTGCAGTTAGGCATCCTCCCCCCTTGTTGTGGACAAGAAAACCTTCAGCGATAAAGGTGTGCGGCCTATCGACCTCCAGATTAAAAACCAGCCCCTGGCCGGCGGTGTAATGTATTCCACGAATCTTCTCCTTGATCAGGCGGCCGTTGTCCCACCGATTGATAAGATCTCCGGCCTGGAGGTCCCCGACCTGCCGGAATCTCCCTTCTCCAATACTGACGGGGTGGTCCCTGGTAGCCAGAAAACTCCCTTCCCTGGTTTCAACCTTCATTAGAGGATTTCGATTGATAAAGATGGTTTTAACCTGGGTTCGAACGGTATGTCCCTGGGCATCAACCCCCAGGACTTCATCACCGGCAGCTAATTGCTCAATGGTTTTTCTCCCCTGCGGTGTGGTAATAGTGGTCCCGGTTGGAAAGCATCCTCCGCCTTTGTTATGGACCGCCAGGCCGTGAGCAAAGAAAGTATTGGGCTGATCGGTCTGGAGATTATAAACCCGAGTCTTCTGATGAATCCTTTCCATGGAGATGATTCGCTGTTCCGTCAGCCATTTTCCATCAAAGGCCATCACGGTATCCCCTATTTTTAAGGCCTCGACTGTCTTAAATTTCCCCTGGCCCACATAGAAAGGATGCTCCTCGGTCACACGAAGGGTGGCCCGGTCGGTTTTCATCAGAAGATATTCCTCCACCTCGTGCTTAATGATGGATCGGGCTTTGGTGGAGACTAAGTGGCCGTCAGGGTTAAAGGCCCAAAGTAAATCGCCCGGCCTAACGGCGCTGATCTTTGTTTCACGGCCGTTGGCCATCAGGATTGGACTGTCGGGTAAAAAACAGCCCTTGTTATGCAGGACAAAATTTCCGGCAATAAAGGTCCCCCCCGGGCTGACCAATAGATTATATGCCGGGCTTTTGCCAGCCAAATTTCGGATGGACTGGACCTGGCTGGGCACCAGTCTTTTTCCTTTGATAAAAAAAACCGTTCGCCCTGGAACCAGTTGAGCGGCCTGAAGGTATTCTCCAGGGGCCGTCATCACCGGATGTTCCGGGGTAATCCTCAGACGGGCTTCCCCGGTGGAAATTTCCAAGTATTTTTCGGGTTGCACATTTATAACCGCCCGAACCGTGGCTTCTTTTAATTTTCCCCCGGAAATACCCCAAACCCGGTCGTCTGTTTTAAGCTTTTCAATGGCGATCAAGCCTTTCGGAGTCAGAACCGGCGTACCCTCTTCCAGACATCCTCCGCCGCCCCGAGCCCAGGAAAGAACCGGAAAAATCGATATCAAAACCAAACCTGCCAATCCGAAAAGCTTTTTCATACGCACCTTCCACCTTCTATCGGCACCCTGATTAAATCCCTGATCCTTGACCCTTGATTTTTCTAATGCAAGGCCGCAATAATCCCGCCCAACACAGCTGCAGCCACGACGATGCTGATTCCCAGAATGGCTGATCCCACGACGCGGCCGAAGTATTCCCCGACCGCTGAATTACCGCGGGCTATTTCCTTTTGTTCGTCGATGTTTGGGGTCAGGCGATTGATGAGCGCCGGAAGGACGAGTGAAGAGGCGATCACCAGGATTATCCCGATTACCGCTCCAACGATTGAAAAAATCAAAGACCAGCCTATGTTATAGAGTGTTTCTACCATAATAACCTCCCTTCCCTTGCAATAATTGGATTATCCTTGCTTCCGCATTCTTAAGGGTCTCAAAATAATATTGACAGTAAAAGGACCGGGGGTATCTTATTTTTGGGGTTGTCCACCCCAACGCCATGAGCTTCTTTGCCGGGCCAAATATATTAACTAAGTCTGAAGTAGGCCTACACCTAAGCTCGAAATCCCGCCGACGGCGGGACTGGACGGGCTGGGATAGGGCGACAAGTTACCCTTTGGACAATCCCCAAAAATAAGATACCCCCGGTCCTATCTAATGCAAGCCCTTCATTCTCATGTCAAGTCTCATATGAGAGATAACCTCGAAAAAAGTCAAAAACCGACTTTTCGCGAGGCGGGAAAGGGCTTCCCCTCTCCCGCCACTTGAAGTAAATTCAAGTGGTTCCACCTTCACCCCAGGCCGGGACTTAATCGTCCTCGGCCTGTCGATGGACTTTTTACGAGTCCATCTTATGAGACCCTTAATAGCGATCCTTTGGGGAAATTTCCATTATCTTTCTGTCATCCAACTCTTTTTAAAACTTCACCTGAGGGGTTGCCCGATCCCCAGCGGACTCAACCTCAAAGAACGGCTCCACTTTAAACCCGAAAATATTGGCTACGATGTTGCTCGGGAACATCTCCACCTTGTTTTTGTATTGCTTGGCCATATCGTTGTAAAATTGTCGGGAGAAACCGATCTTGTTCTCTGTATTGGCCAGTTCTTCCTGCAAGGCCAAAAAGTTCTGGTTGGCCTTGAGATCCGGATAGGACTCGGCCACAGCAAATAGTGATCGCAGGGCTGTGGTCAGTGCATTTTCAACCTTGGCCCGCTCTTCAGCATTACCGCTGAAGTCAATGGCCTGCTGCCTGGCCTGAACGACCGCCTCTAAAGTCTGTCGTTCATGTCCGGCATAGCCCTTGACCGTCTCTATCAGGTTGGGGATCAGATCATATCGACGTTTAAGTTGCACATCAATGGAACTCCAGGCGCTCTTGACCTCGTTCCGCCCGCGAACCAAGGCGTTGTAAGGGGCAATCACCAGCAAACCCAGGACAACAACTAAAATAAAAATCACCAATAAAGTCACCATGATCCCTCCTCATTTTTGTTACTTAATAATGTTCGAAGATTCCAGGATTCAGACGCTCGGACCGGTCGGACGGCTCGATACGGCTCCTGAATGGGAGCTTTTTGCTAAGGTCGGCCAAGCCGACCGTATTGTCGAGCTTTTGAAGAGGCTCCCCCCCCGGGAGCCGGGGGGCCGAAAGACCGACCTAAAAATGAAACCCCCATTCAGGGGCCGATCCGCCGAGCTATAGAAAAGGTTCCCCACCGGGGAACCGCCTGGTTTTCTTTTCAACGCTTCTCGCATGAATCCCGGAACATTATCCTCCTTAAATCCATATTTAAGCCTCGTCATATTTTTAATGCAGAATTGCGTCGACACCTTACTTATTTAATCCTCTTGCTCCCAATTCATATTAGACGGAAGAACGAACCACGAATTGATATACAATTCGAATAACCTGCCTCCTGGCTTGTAAAAACCGGGGTTCCCGGAAACCGTGGCGCCAGGTCATTTTGGAGAGATCGTCTGAAACGATTAATAATGCGGCCGCTTCGATCCCTCGAAAGGCACTGACGGTAAAGACAGCCGAAGTCTCCATGTCCACCCCCAGCACCCCCTGGGATTGAAACGTCCTGACCTTAGCAATGGTTTCCCGGTATGGGGCGTCGGTGGTCCAGACCGGCCCTTGATTGAATGACAAACCTTCCTCTTTCAAGGCCGTTTTTATATCCCGAAGCAGGGAAAAAGAAGGTCTGGAACGCATTTCATTGGAGTAATGTCGGGAAGTCCCCTCTTCACTGACGGCCTCATCCGGCAGGATAAGATCCCCTGGGGACAAACCCGGGGATAGCCCTCCGACCCAACCCAGAAGGATGACACGCCGGGCACCCAGGGCGATCAGCTTTTCTAAAATCATAACCGCCTGGGGGGCTCCAACCGCCGGACCGGCTATTCCGATTGTTCTCCGGGAATCCCTGAGTTGAAAAACCCGCAAGAGATTATTTTTAAAACAAGGGGACCCGGCTTGCCCGAAGAGCCTGGCCATCCGCTGTAAATCCCCGGGAAGGGGGATCAGCAGGGCCTGTGCATCAATACCGGGTTCAGAACGGGATTTTTTAGGGTTGATCAAGCAAGGGGAAAGATCCGCCATGGTCAGACTCGTTGTTTTTTAGCGCGGCTTAACATTTCCCTGGCCACGGAGACGGTCTTGGCGGAAGAGGAAGATCCCCCCAGCATGCGGGCCATTTCTTCAACCTGTTCTTCTTCTTGAAGCAAACGGATCCTGGTCTGGGTCCGCCGAGCACGGGTCTCCTTGAACAACTGGAAATGGGTCTCGGCAAAAGCAGCAATTTGCGGCAAATGGGTAATACAGACCACCTGGTGGGTTTGGGAAAGTTGAGACAACTTCCGGCCCACGGACTCCCCCAGGCTTCCCCCGATCCCGGAGTCTACTTCGTCAAAAATAAGGGTTTCCAGGGAATCCTGGTCAGACAGCAGTCCCTTGAGGACCAGTAAAATCCGGGAGAGTTCCCCACCGGAGGCGATCCGGGCCAGGGGTCTCAAACCTTCTCCCAAGTTGGGAGCAATATAAAACTCCCCTTTTTCTATACCCGTCCGGCTCAAGCCGGTCCCCTCAAACCGGTAGTTCTCGTCGGCCTCCTGCTCGTTGACTCCGGGAGAAAAAATCATTTGAAACTGACATCCCCCCATTCCCAGACCTTTTAATTGCTCCTCAATCCGGGAAGTCAAATCCAAAGCGGCTTTTTTCCTTTTTCGCGATAAATCCATTGAGGTTTCAAAAAGCCGCTTTCGCCCCGCCTGAATCTCGTCTTCCAAACCCTTCAGCCGATAAACTTGGTCCTCGCCTTCTTTTAAATTTTTTTCAATCTGTTCCCCGTAGTCTAAAACCTCTTCGACTGTTGAACCGTATTTAGCAGTCAAGCGCTGTATACGATCAAGACGCTCCTCGACCTGTTCCAAAATTTGAGGATCAAAGATCAAGCGGGAAAGGTAATCCCGCAACCCGGTTATGATTTCCATTAAATGCACTTGAAGGGTATCTACCTCCTTAAACAGGGGTTGGAGGCTGGGGTCAATCGAAACCACCGACCGGATCAAATCCTTGGAAAGGGAAAGGGTATTCAGGCAGGAATGCTCTTCTTCAAACAATGTCTGTTGGGCCTGGTGAATCTTCTCCCATATCTTTTCCGCCTGTAGAAGAACCCGTTTCCGTTGTTGTAATTCTTGATCTTCTCCGGAACGGAGATCCGCCTGTTGAATCTCCTGGGCTTGAAAAAGCCACAGGTCCTTTTGACTCTTCCGTTTCTGTTCCTGATCTTTCAGCTCTTGCCAGGCATGGATTCGCTCTTCCAGGAAAGAAAACTGGTTCTGAACTTCTTCCCGCAGGGGAAGCAAACCGGCAAAGCGGTCTAAGAGGTAAAGATGCTGGACCGGATTCAACAGGGATTGATATTCATGCTGGTTGGAGATGCCGATCAAAGAGCGGGTTATCCGGCTCAAGGTCGACAGATTGGTCAAGCTTCCATTGATCCAGGCCCGGCTTTTTCCGCCGGGCTGGACCGTACGCTTGATCAGTATCTGCTCTTCTGCCGGAAGGCCAAGGGATTCCAGAAGGCCTTGCAGGGAATGATCAGGGGTTAAGGTAAAAAGGGCTTCAACCCGGGCCTCTTCCGCGCCTTGACGGATGGTGTCCGGAGACGGTTTTTCACCCAGAAGGAGGTTAACGGCCTTGACAATAATCGACTTGCCGGCCCCGGTTTCACCGGAAAGAATATTCAGTCCGTTTGAGAAAGAAAGGGTCACCCGATCAATAAGGGCCAGGTTGACGATTTGTAGTTGATCAAGCACTGCCGTTTCCACCCTTCCGGTTAATCAAATTCGAAGCACGAAACCGGGAACCCGTCCCGATGAAATCGGGATGGGAGTGACCATAGGGAACAAATCCGAAACCAATCAAAAGGTCAATTATTTATTAAGGGTCTCAAAATAATATTGACCAAAATGGACCGGGAGTGTCTTATTTAATGCAAACTCATTAGTTTCATGTTAAGACTATGAAGAGACCCTTAATAATGTTCAAAACGTTAGGAATTTTGGATTTCGTTCATTCGAATTGTTTTTGGATTTCGGATTTCGGATTTAACTTAAACCTCATTTTTGAGATCCGATTTATTCGAATTTAAGAAGGGATGACAAAAAAAAGGCCCTCCGTGTTCGATAGGTCTGTAGAGGGCCTCCAATCGTTCCCCGATGGTTTGAAAATGCTTATAGCTTCATTACATTGGCTGCCTGAGGACCTTTGGACCCTTCATTAACCTCAAACTCCACATCCTGCCCTTGTTTCAATGTCTTAAACCCGTCCATCTGGATAGCCGAATAGTGAACAAAGACATCCAGTCCCCCTTCCTGTTCAATAAACCCAAACCCCTTGGCATCATTAAACCACTTCACTTTCCCTTTGCACTTCATTCATTCCCCTCCTTGTAAAGATAAAGCTTTAAGGGTACAAATTCCTTCCTCGGGCAGAATAAAAAAAAGGTAAAAAAGTCTTCCGTCTTTTTTACCTTTATGTTTTTACTCGATTCATGGGGGAAACCAATTCTCTTTGATGAAGAAATTAGCATAACGGTTTTGGTATTGTCAAGAATTTTTATTCATTTTTTTACGAATTCTTCAACCGGATAATCGTTACATCTGCGACCAACCGCTCAAGCTAAAAGAATACGTTGCCGGTGATTGAGACAAATAGGCATTGGAGATCCGGGAAACCCTCTCAAACTGTAATCCCCCGGTCTGAAAAATAGTTCCCTGGCAAACAATGGATCCCATAAGCCTCCCGGAGCCTGTTTTTTTAACAACGCCGTTGGACCAAAATACACCGGCGATTTGAGAGAAGTCATTTAAGATAATATCTCTCCCGGCAATAAAAGCCGTATCCAGTAAATGATCATCCGAAAGACGGGTGGAACCGTTAAGGGTAATCAATCCGGTAGCGACAATGGTTACCCCGCAGAGATCGTTCCCTTGCAGGGTCAAATCCCCGTCAACAAAAATTAAACCATTTTTCTGGTCGCCGCTAAGGACCAACTTTTGTTGGCCGAAGAGGTTTTGGTTTTGGGATTCCAGGGCCGTGGATTGGTATTCCTGAAAACCTTTTTCGGAAATCATAGGGACTTCCATAGAAGCGAGATAATCCGGGCCTTCCGGGGCTATGGATTGGGTAACCGAAAATTGATTTTGTTTCAGTTGGTCAACGACGGTAGAAGGGGTTATGGAATAGCCCTGGTTGGCGTGCAGATTCCCAAGAATTTCCAATGAGCCGCTCAGATGGATCTGCCCGGCGGTGACGATTCCCATTTTAAAAATTGGGGATACATCGGATGACCCTCCAGATTGAGCACAATAAATAGTGGCCCGAACTCGGCTCAAGCCGTTTTGACCGGGACCTTTCCCAACCATAATGACTTCCGCATAAGTCGGGGGATCCTGGGGATCATACCGTAATTCGTCAATCCAGAACTGGGTACCCGTCCGGTTTGGTTGATCGGGTTCCTGAATGGGGAAATTCATTTCCTGACCCGTTTTTTTCTGTAAAAAATAGGTGGGATTTTGACGATAACCGAACAACAGATGTTGCAATCCCGCCTCGGCCGCATATGAGGCTTGAACACTTTGATTATAATTGGAACTGATACTAAGTTCGGTAGTGGCAGTTAAATAAGCGGTGGATCCCAGTATGGTCAAAAGCAATAAAACCATCAAGACCCCCACCAAAGCGGCTCCCTTTTGTTGTTTAAACGGTGACATAGTACCCCCTTGGCTCTTTGAACGGAAAGCGCTGTTCAATTTCCTTTCATGATTTGTGTACTCATGGTCAATTCTTTTTCCTGGGTATTCCGGGATGAAGACGGAGAAGGACCGGTTTGAACGGAAAGCCGAAGCCGGAACAATCCATTATTTATTGAATCGATCTTTAATTGGTTTATATCCTCGGCCAGGGGTTCAAAACCACAAGCATTGACCTTTCTTTTCAGTATAGGAACCCCTGGGTCGTGGTATTTCCCTCCCGAATCGTTGTGGTCGGTAAAAACAGTATAGCTGACCAAACTAATCTCTCCAACTTCTGTTCCTTGGGGATAGGCCTTTTTCAACCCCTGGTTGCCTGGTTTGGAAGGATCGGTATCAATGATTAGACAGGAACCCGAAACGGCTTTGACCTGGGCCACTTCAGGAGGTTTTCCTATATAGAGCAAATCGAGAGGATTGTATTGGTCATTGGTTAACGAACCGTTTAAGATTAATTGAAGGGAGGTATCTCCGGCCACCGTCTCCTGGGCCAGGACTGTTGGATTGGTTTCATTGGCCAGGACGATCAATAGAGAAAGTATATCCGGGTTATGGTCCCCTGGGGTTATGGTAACAATCCCGTTGAGGGATACATTCTGGGGGACCTTGGGGACAAAAGAATCAGGGATCCAATCCGTTAGATCCTTTAAAAAGGAATGATTCGAAACAGGATATCCCGCACTTTTGAAATCACGAGCGATTATTTCCAGGGCCGCTCTCAGTCCTTGTTGTCTTTGGACGATCCTGGTTTGGGTTTTGTAGGCCTGGGCCTGTGATAGGAATATCCGGCAACACACACCCAATACCAGTGTTAAAATGGTCAAAGTGACCATCACTTCGATTAGGGTGAAGCCCTTATCCTTTACTTCTTTTTCCATTTCAGCCCCCTTGCACTTTCACCCTCCCCTGAGAGGAAAGGGTGATTTTTTTTTGACCGGAGGAATTGCTTAAAACCACGGTGGTTCCAACCACCGCTCCCCGGGGGGAAAAAACCGGGTTATGGGTACTGCTTTCCAAGGCCACACCGGGATAATAATAGGGATTTCCGGGATTATTGAACATCCGCAGGACCCCCTCTTGGGTTCCCGGCCATCGGGAAACACCTTTAAGGGATTCCCGTTCCAAAAAATATTTTTTCTGGTCAGGGATAATCTGAATCCGGTAATAGCAGTTTTGCGAAATGGCCTTCATTCGAGCCAATTGGAAATCCGAAACCAGACTTTGAACCGCCCCTTCCAGACGATACCCGGGTATAAGCCGGTTAAAACCATAACAGACCATAGAAAAAAGCAGGCCCAAAATGAATAAAGTGAAAAACGTCTCGATTAGAGAAAAGCCGGAGTTGTTTTTTCTTACCAACATGATTGCTGCCCTCCTTTAGGACGAGAAATAGTATTTTTCCACCCCCGCCCCTTTCCTCCCCCCTTTGAAGGGGAGGGTGAGGGAGGGAGGGATATTTTCATGTTTCGTAGTGCTCCGACAGGACAAAAGGGTCTAATACAAAAATGAGGGACAAGGATTGGAGGATTGGAGGATTGGAGAAAAATCAGGGTCAGGATTTTTTTTAACCGAGATACCAGTTCAAAAGGATGGTGCCGAAAAAGAGATGGATAACAGCACCCAATGAGAGAAAAGGGCCGAAAGGAACGGCATGGGTGCGATCCTTCTTCCAAATCAGGATCAACGCCAGACCAACCAAGGTACCTAAAAAGGAGCCGAGCAGAAGGGTGACCAAAACCCCCGGCCAACCGAGGAATGCACCGATCATAGCCAATAACTTGATGTCCCCCCCTCCCATACCTTCTTTCCCGGCCACCATCTGGTATCCGAGCGCCAAGAGCCATAACAGTCCGCCACCCAGCAACAAGCCGATCCAAGAGGACCACAAGCCCGGGGAACCCGTCAACCAGGAAAAAACCAATCCAATCCCTATCCCTGGATAGGAAATCAGATCGGGAATTATTTGATGAGATAAGTCGATTACAGAAATCACCAGTAAGGCGCCGAATAAAAGCAATGCCTGTAAAAAGGCCCAGGAAAGGCCGAATTTCCAGCCTATCATAACCGTGGCCAAACCGGTCATCCCTTCGATCAAGGGATATTGACAAGAAATGGGGGCATGGCAATAGCGACATGCCCCTTTCAATAGCAAAAAGCTTACCAAGGGCAGATTATCCAGAATCGAGAGCGGATGTCGGCAATGGGGACACCGAGAACCGGGCCAGACAATGGATTCTTCACGGGGCAAACGGTAGATACACACATTATAAAAACTCCCGAGAACCAATCCAAGAATGAACAGGAATAAATAAAAAAACCACGAGGGAATAGTCATCAATAACCCCATCCGTAAAATTGTTCAAAGTTTGCTTTTTATTTGAATTAAAATAGGTTAAAGTATTATTGATACCCTTCCGGAGTTCCCTTTATCAAAAAGAAGGTGAGGAACTTTCTTCCCCTTTTCAGAGGGAAATTAGGGGAATTTGAGATCTTTTAGGGCCTTGATTAAGTCTCTTTCAATAATCCGAACTGTTTCCTTTTTATAGAAGTTAGCAGATCGTTTGACAAGACTTTTTTCTTTAAGATATAATTAATATAATGTAAACCTGATTACCATGTATGGGAAAGGATATTCCCAGCCTTAACCTTATTCTTTAATACCATTGACTGCAGGACGATTAAAAACGTCCGGAGGCAAAGCATCCCCATTCGGAGGAATAAGGCGCGCATAAAAGGTCGCCGGAATAACGAGGGATGAGTACAATCCCGCTTTCAGCGGGACCAATGGACGTTTTAATCCCCGGTAAAGGAGCTCTTATGATTTTCCGAATTAATCCTTCCAATCCTCAGAAGCGGTTGATCGACAAGGCTGTGAACATTTTAAAGGAAGGAGGGATCATTGCCTATCCAACCGATACGATTTATGGCTTTGGTTGCGATATGTATAATAAAAAAGCGATCCAGCGAATTTACCAGATCAAAAAGAGAGACCCCAAGAAACCATTCAGCTTTATCTGCTCGGACTTAAAAAACATCAGTTTGTATGCCCAGGTCACCAACCAAGCCTACAAGATCATGAAAAGATGCCTGCCTGGACCCTATACTTTTATCCTTCTGGGTACCAAATTGGTCCCTAAAATCATGGTGACTAAAAGAAAAACCGTAGGCATTCGGGTGCCGGACAACAATATCTGTCTTTCCTTGGTTAAAACGTTGGGCAATCCGATCATCAGCACCAGTGTCGGGTTTTCAGGAGGGGAAGTCTTTTCCGATTCTTCACTGATCGAGGAAACTTTTGGATCGCAGATTGATCTGACTATTGATGGAGGGATACCGGCTAATCAACCGTCCACCATCATTTCGCTGATCGATGACCAGATTGAAGTGATCAGGGAAGGGTTGGGAGAGTTTCGTCAGTTCTTATAAAAAATCGGCGGAACCAATAGAAGTTGGGCCGTGGGCCAGCCGGGTTGAAGGGATTGCCTGATCTCCCCCAGCCATTCACTGAAAAGAAGATCCCAAATAGAGAAGCGTTTCTTGTCCGGATAAATCAATTTGACCTCGCCCGAAAGACCAACCATTTTCTTGGTCAGTTCTACCGCGTCTTCGAAGCTCCCCAATTCATCGATTAAACCGAGAGCTTTGGCCTGTTCCCCGGTGAAGATTCGTCCATCGGCTATCTTTTCCACCTGTTCCCGGCTTATTCGGCGTCCTTTAACCACGACCTCAATAAATTGATGGTGGACGTTTTGAATCACTTCTTCCAAGAGACGGCGCTCTTCGGGTTTCATTTCCCTCACCGGGGAACCGATATCTTTGTAAGGACCGCTTTTAACCACTTCCCGGCTCACCCCGATTTTACTGAGGAGTTCTTTAAAGTTGGACAGTTCCATGATCACTCCGATACTTCCGGTCAGGGTCGCCGGATTGGCCACAATCTTATTGGCAGCCAAGGCCACATAATAACCCCCGGAAGCGGCCACATTTCCCATGGAGGCGACCACTTTTTTTCCGGGAATGGTCCGTTGGACCTCCCGATAAATTTCCTGGGAGGCGGCTGTCCCTCCTCCGGGTGAATCGATGCGAAGGATTATCGCCTTGACCCGGCTGTCTTTCCGATATTTTTTTATTTGTTCCACCACCCCCCTGGAGTCGGTGATAATCCCCCGTATGGAGACTACGCCGATACGACTTCCAAAAGGAAGATGGGAATCCCCATTAAAGAAAATGGTGATGCCTCCCCAAAGGAGGATCAAACCGCCGGCTACCAAGCCATAGATCAATATTCCAAATAGAACGGGATGTTTTTTTTCGGACAAGGGCGTTACCCGGAAAAGTGTGGAAATAAAAGTTTTGTGTTTTGAGTCCGGAGTTCGGAGTAAAAGCGTAACTCCGAATCCTCCACTCCGAAGGGATTGACCGTTTTCTTACGAAAGCACTCCTCCATGGTAATAAAAGAGAGCTTTGAAAAACTTCCCCATGAAGTAAGGAGGTTGGGATCAGGATTCGTCCGAATCCAGGGAAAACTTATTTTTATTTTCCATCTCCTCCCGGAGCAAATCACCCAGATTGGAACTGGCCTCTTTGGAACTATTGAGGTATTCTTTGATCAAAATCTGATCTTCCTCTTTCTTGGCCCGGCGGATGGAAAGCCCGATTCTTCTCTCTTTTTTGGCGACATTGATTACCTTGGCGGATATCGGATCCCCGACCTTGAACAGCCCGACGGGAGTCTTGATCTTCTCTTTACTGGCTTCCGAGACATGAACCAACCCTTCCACGCCTTCCTCCACCTCGATAAAGATCCCAAAATCGGTCACATTGGTAATGATCCCGTTAACGATAGATCCGGTAGGATATTTTTTAGGTATCTCTTCCCAGGGATCCGGTTCCAATTGCTTAACCCCTAAAGAAAACCGTTCCTGATCTTTATCAATATGCAGAACCTTCGCCTGAACCTCTTGTCCTTTTTTGTACAACTCCGAAGGGTGTCTCACCCGCTTGATCCAAGAAATATCCGAAATATGCACTAACCCGTCAATCCCCTCGTCAATACCGATAAACAGACCGAAATCGGTGATATTTTTTATTTTCCCTTCAATCACGGTTCCGACCGGATACTTTTCGGCGATCACATCCCAGGGATTGGGTTCCACCTGCTTCATCCCCAGGGAGATCCTTTTTTTGTCGGGGTCCACAGACAAAACCACCGCCTCCACGACTTCCCCCACCGATACCAGTTTAGAAGGATGTTTTACCTTTTGGGTCCAGGACATTTCAGAAACATGGATCAATCCTTCCACTCCATTCTCTAATTCGACAAAGGCCCCATAATCGGTCAAGTTGACGATTTTCCCATTGACCTTTTGCCCGATCGGGTACCGCTCTCTTACCGTAGTCCAAGGATCGGGATGAAGCTGCTTCAATCCTAAGGAAACCCGGTGGCGTTCCCGGTCAAAGTTTAATACCTTGACCTGCATTTTGTCGCCTACCTTACATAGATCGGCAGGATGGCTGGCTCGGCCCCAGCTCATATCGGTGACATGCAAAAGACCGTCGATTCCGCCCAAGTCGATAAAAATTCCGTAATCGGTAATGTTTTTTACCACTCCTTCCAATACCTGGCCGTTTTCAAGGGTACTTAAAATCGTACTTCTTTGTTCATCCCTTTCCTTCTCCAGCAGAACCCGCCGGGAAAGAACCACGTTATTCCTTTTTTTATTGTATTTTAAGATTTTAAACGGAAAGGTGGCTTCTAATAAATGATCCATATCGCGAATCGGCTGCAGGTCGATCTGAGATCCGGGCAGAAAAGCTGGAATACCGATATCCACCGTCAGTCCGCCTTTAACTTTTCCGACTATCTTGCCTTCAATAATTCCATCGTCACGATAAATTCGGCTGATTTCGTCCCAGACCAGTATCTTGGCGGCCCGCTCTTTAGAAAGCAGTATATCCCCTTCTTCATCGTCTCGTTTTTCAATCAGGACATCTACCCAATCACCGGTTTGAGCCGTTATTTCTCCTGAAGGGGTTAAAAACTCACTGATAGGAATGCGGCCTTCCGATTTGTAGCCGATATCAATCATGACAAATTCTTTATCGGTGCCGACAATCCTCCCTTTAACCACTTCCCCTTCCTGAAAAGTCTTCAGGCTTTCCTCATAAAGTTCTCTGAATTCCTCTTCCCCCGGGGTCCCCAGGGTTTTCTCGTTCAAAGCCGTTTTTTCTTTGGTTTGGGTTTCGTGTTCTTGGTTACCCGTTTCCTCTGTGTTTTTTTCCATTAAACGATCATCCCCCTAAACTTCCTTTTTTTCTCCTCAAGAACCGAAGAGAGGTCGAACCCTTTTCTTTCCAAGTCCATTTCCCTCTTCAGTAGTCTTATTATGGATAATGCTTCTTGTTCTTCTGTACCCCCTGAGATCCTTCTTTCAGACAGCCCCGTCACCGCCAAATTTCAGACTCAAAAAACCGGCTTCGAATCAATTCCGGAATATAAGAGGGTAACCTCATTTCCGAGGCACCACCCTAACTAAAGAATCGTATCAAGAATATTCATAAAAATCAAGTTTTATTGAACATCCCCTTCTTCCAATTTAGGCGGGAAGAAGATCTCCAAAAGAAGCGTTGGTCCCATGAAAAATACGGGAACAAATCAATTGAACCACTTCTTCGATCGAAAAATCGGAGGTGTCGATCACCAGGGCATCCGCTGCAGGGCGAAGAGGGGCCAGGGTCCTTTCCTGATCCTGACGGTCCCGGGCTTCCATTTCCTGCCGCACCTCTCCCAGGGAAAGGGTTTGCCCTCTTTGGATCAGTTCTTTATATCGTCTTTTTGCCCGGACATCCAGAGAGGCATCCAAAAAAAATTTATAATCAGCCCGGGGGAAAATAACCGTACCCATATCCCTTCCTTCAGCAATAAGGCCACCCTGCTTTCCCAGGGCCCTTTGTTTTTCAGCTAAAACCGACCGGACTTCGGCTTTCATAGACATCGCTGAAGCCAAACGACTGATTTCCGGGGTTCGAATTTCTTGACTGATGTCTTTCCCTTCAATCCAGACCTTCTGGGCAGGGCCGTTTCCTTCTATGGTAAAATCCAATCCCTTTATTAGAAGGGTAAGGGCTTCACCTGACAAGTCCTCTTGGTTTTGCTTTCTTAAAACCCAGGCGACAACCCGATACATGGCCCCGGTATCGAGACAATCCAATCCCAACCGCTCGGCTAACCGCTTGGTGACAGTGCTTTTTCCAGAACCGGCCGGACCGTCGATAGTGATTATGATGTTAGGCTTAGACATATTGGAGATCTCGCTATCCGTCAAATTGGATAGTTCTCAGGGATAAAAATTTTGAGGATTGCTTTTCAATAAGGCCAGATGCGGTCTCTTTTATCTATTGAGTACCTGTTTTAATGCCCTTAAAAACCGCCGATTTTCCTCGGGAAGGCCGATATTGACTCGAATATAATCCTCTAAACCGTAACTTTCCATGGAACGGATGATAATCCCTTTTTTCAACATGGCTTCATATACCGCTTGTGCCTTTTGAGGGACCTTTATCAAAATAAAATTGGTATGAGACGATACGTAATAAATTCCCATTTCGGCCAATTGCTTTTCCAAGGCTTTCTTGCCTGTTCGAACCAGGGTCCGGGTCTTTTCATAAAAAGCCTTATCTTGCAAGGCCCCCAAAGCACCGGCCAGGGCCAGGGAGTTCACATTAAAGGGTTGCCGGACCCGATTGATATAATCGGCCAGATCGGTTTGGGCAAGACCATAGCCGATGCGCAGGCCGGCCAAACCGTAGGCTTTGGAAAAGGTTCTAATGACTAAAAGATTTTTTGCGGAATTAACGTATTCCAATCCGTTTGGACAATCAGGGTCTTCAACAAAATCAATATAGGCCTCATCCAATAGGATCAGGATACGGTCAGGGACGCCCTTTAAAAACCGTTCCCACTCCCTCCTTTTGATGATGGTCCCGGTAGGATTATTAGGATTATTGATAATAATAATCCGGGTTCGTGGATTAATACGGTCCATCATCCCTTCCAGATCAATCGTAAACTGTTTAAGCGGCATCAAGAGGTTCTTTCCGCCCAAGGCTTGAACCGCCTTCTCATAAACCAGAAAAGAGGGAAAAGGGGAAATGACCTCAACCCCCGGTTTTAGAAAGGTTTTCAAAGCCAGCTCGATAATTTCATTGGATCCATTTCCCAATAAAATTTGTTCGGGTTCAAGCCTCAAGAATCGGCTGAGGGCTTGCTTTAGATAGTAGCCGCTTCCATCCGGGTAGCGATGGAGTTGGGACAGGGCTCGTCGTATGGCCCCCAAGGCTCGGGGAGAAGGTCCCAACGGGTTCTCGTTGGAGGCTAATTTGATGACTTCTTGGATCCCATATTCCCGCGTTAATTCTTCGATGGGTTTTCCCGGGGGATAGGGGATTAGGTCCAGGATTGATTTTTTGATTTTCATCTTTTTTCCCTATTTTTTTAACCAGTTCTTACCTCACACCGGTGTAAAAATCAATATCTTTTCTTAAAAGCCGAGGCGATTTTTTGGAAATGAACCTGTTAAAAGTTCTTGCCTTTTTATAAAAACCAGGTAAAATAACACCCTAAATCCAATAGGATCTAATCCTTAAACTAAAAAGAAAGGGAATCGACGATGAACAAGTCCCAGTTGATTGAAGCCTTAGCCAAAGATCAGGACCTGACCATCAAAAATGCCGAATTAGTGGTGACCCATTTTTTCGAAAGTATTGAAGAGGCCCTGGCCAATGGGCAAAGGGTGGAAATCCGCGGTTTCGGCAGTTTTAAAGTAAAAAATTATCACGGCTATAAGGGTAGAAACCCAAAAACCGGTTCTATTATCAATGTGTCCCAAAAAAGACTCCCCTTTTTCAAAGTTGGAAAGGAATTGAAAGAAAGGGTCGACGTATAGCCCATTCTTGGCCGTGCTAAGCGGGGAGCTGGCGGTGCCCTGTACCCGAAATCCGCTCATGCGGGGCAGAATCTCCTTTTGAGGATTGTAACGACGGCAAAGCAACCTTTTTTAAGGACAGAATTGGACGGTACGCAACAAACGGTTATGAATCCCGTCAGGTCCGGAAGGAAGCAGCGGTAAATAATGCGGTTTGTGTCGTATCTATCTCGAATACTGGTCTTAGACCAAGGTCTTTGTTGGCGTTGATTCAAGAAAGGATGCACGGCCAAGATTTTTTTTCACCCTTTCTCTAACTTTTTTCCCTCATCCAAATTATTCACCCTGTCTTTATTTATCATTGATGATCTCGTAAAAAGTCGCCGAAAGCGGATTTTCGTCATTCCGGTCCTGCATCAATTGCGGGACAAACTCCAAAATTAATCAAGCATGTTCAATGAGTTATTAAACATATGGACCCAAGTTTTCACCCCCGGACAGAGAGACTCCGGGGCAGGCTTGGTGACGACTTTTTTTGATTCCATTATAAGTGAAGCTTCCCTAACCCTTAATCCTTACAGGAAAAATTGAAGCTCCCTGCACCGAAGTGGAATCCCGCCTTGGCGGGATTCCAGGCAAGGGGAATGTTTATTGTTGTTCGCCCGCTAACCCACGCAATCACGCCGATGGCCTAACGAAGAATGCACTCGGTGTCCATTTTCAATAAAAATATTGGCCAAAAAGATTAATTTATAAATAATTACAATAAATTAACTAAAAAAAAACAGCATCTAACTCCGATAAATGAGCTAAGTTGATAAATTTTTCTTGTTATTTAATTAAAAATAATTATATTTAATGACAATAAATTATTGACAACCAGGTTAATTCCCTGTATAACTTTAGCCAAAGTTTCTTAAAGTTATATGGTTCACTTCGACCGGAAAGAACTTCATAACCAAATAAAGGATAGTTGTTTATGCGGTAACCATTTAATAAATTTAAATAATTTATAGACCAGTATCACTTTGACAAAGACACCATGTGGTTTTCAAGCACCAATCAAGAAAAATATATTGGAGTAGATATAGGTTCTCATGCCATTAAGGTTTGCCATCTGGCTCATGGCAGGAAAGGGCTTTATCTAAAAAACATCGGTCTAGCCAATCTACCCCCCTCCTCGATAATTCATGGGGTTATCAAAGAACCTCAGGTAATTGCGAATACCCTACAATCATTAATCAGCCATCTGCAGATAAAAACAAGAGAAATCGTCTTCGCCATTTCCGGTTATTCGGTTATTATTAAAAAAATTAATCTCCCGGTCATGTCGGAAAAAGAATTGTCCCAGTCCATTCAGTATGAAGCCCAACAACATATTCCCTTCGATATTAAAGAAGTTAATCTCGATTTTCAAATTTTGAGTCCGGTCAAGGGGGATATGGATACCATGTCCGTCCTTCTGGTAGCTGCCAAGAAAGAAACTCTGAGCGCCTATCAGGAAATTATAGACTTGTCGGGACTCGAAGCTTCTATTGCCGATGTAGCGGCCTTTGCCTTGGCTAATGCCTACGAGAACAGTCATCCCTTGGATGCCGCCCCTGTCGCCTTGATTAATCTGGGCGCCGGTCAGATCACCCTTCATATCCTTAACCAAAATGGCCCGATATTTACCCGAGACATTTTTTTGGGAGGGCGGCAGCTCACCGAAAAAATTCAATCGCTCTGGAACCTTTCTTTTGAAGAAGCTGAAAAAATAAAATTGGGCAAGAATCGCTCCCCAGACCAAATGGATAAAATCGGCCCTTCTGTTTTATCCGTAGTTCAAAATTGGACGGATGAGATCAAACAGGTATTTGACGTCTTAATCGCTTCGGATCCTGAAACCAAACCGACGAAAATCATTCTTTCCGGCGGGTCTTCCTTGATGCCCGGTCTTACCCAATTACTTTCCAGAGGGTTTCAACTCCCGGTAGAATTATTCAATCCTTTTTCCCAATTCCGGATTGATCCGGAGGTATTTGACCCGAACTATTTACAGAGTGTAGGGCCCCAACTGGCCATTGCCTTTGGCCTGGCCTTACGCCAAAAGGGCACAGGATGATCAGGATTAACCTCCTAGCGGCCCATGAGGTCCGAAAGGAAAAAAAACAGCCGGGGCTGCTTCAGGGGACCATCCTGGCTTCTGCCCTTCTTTTTGGGGTCATCATTATCGTTTATTGGATTTTAGGGAACCAAATTCAACTTCTAAAAAAAGAAAAAGGGATTATTGAACAGCAGACTCGGGCAGCCGCCACCCTTCAAAAAGAGATCAAAGAGCTGAAAGAAATAAAAGAGACCGCTCAAAACAGACTTACCCTTCTTCAAAATCTGGAAAAAGATCGGCACGGTCCGGTTCAACTGATGGAGCATATCGCGACGACCCTGCCGATCAATCAACTCTGGCTGACCACTTTAAAGGAAAACGGACCGGAAATACGGATCGATGGAATATCCCTCAGTAACGAAATTCTGGCGGAGTACATGAAACGCCTTGAAGCCTCCCCCCTAATTAGGCAAGTGGATTTGATTCAATCCCTTCAGACCGTTTATAAGGATTTGAAGGTTAAACAATTTACTCTGACCGCCCGGATAAAAGAAAAACCACCGGATTTCCCAGTGGAGAAAAAATAAGGACCCAATGACCCAATTTTCCTCCATAACGGACCGCATAACGCAACTCACCTTTCTTCAAAAAATCCTTTTGGCAATCGCAGGAATGGTTTTTTTAGGAGCGCTTTTAAGCTTCGTTTTACTCCTGCCCAGGTGGAATGAATCAAAGGAACTCCGAGCGGATATCGATCGAGAAAAAATAAAATTGGTTCAGATTATCCAGACACGGTCACAAATCAGCCGGTTCAAAAAGGAGCTGGCCGAAATGGATGTCCTTTATAAACAGCTGGTGGTCATGTTGCCGGAAGCCAAGGAAATACCCCATCTACTTAAAAATGTTGCTAATATTGGACAGCAACTTGGTCTGGAATTCCTTCTGGTTAAACCGGGGCTGGAAGACCCCAAGGAATACGTCGCCGAAATTCCTCTTACCCTGCATCTCAAAGGTTCCTATCATCAAATTGGAGTGTTTTTTGATCAAATCCGAAGGCTTCCCAGAATTATTAATATAAAACAATTGGAACTGGGGACTTTTGATGAAAAAACAACCCAAATTATTGCCCGGTGTCAGATGGTGACTTTTCGGATCCTGCCCCCCCCACCCCCCTCATCAACACCGATACGGAAGGCGGGAAAGAAAAAATAACTATGAGAAAAGGTCTGGTTCTATCTTTTATAATACCGCTGGCAATATGGGGCTGCAGCAAAACAGCTCAAGAGGATTCACCGACTCGCAGGATGCTTCCCACGCCCCAAGCGGCAAAACCGGTTCCCTTAACAACCACGCCCCGGCAGCCGATCCCTTTCCCCACGGAGAAGTCCGAACAAACAACCCTCCCCCCCTATGATCCAACGGGAAAACCGGACCCTTTCCAACCCACCACGGTAGCCCTTGAGGCAAAAGGGAAGGGAAAAAATAAAATTTTACCTTTGGAACGGTTTGAAGTTACCGAATTCGATCTGGTAGGGGTGATCAGCGGTCCGGAAATTAAAAAAGCCATGGTCCAGGACCTGACCGGGAAAGGATTTTTTATACAGGTTGGAACCCGCATCGGCAAAAGAAAAGGGAAAGTCATTCAGATATCCGACAAAGAAGTGATCATCGAGGAACCCTTTAAGGATTTTTTAGGACGAAAAAGTTTCAGAAAAATTACCTTGAAGCTCCCACAATCTCAATACGGAGCGCCATAAACTCGTTGCTTTTTGTCGAATAAACAGGCAACCAAGAAATGATGAACTCGTAAAAGGTTATCGAAAGGGACGGCCCAGGAAAAGCCCCAGATGCAAAGCGCGTAAACCGGGTCCCACCTTGAAAGGGTGGGGCTGAGCATGGCCGTGTAGGCGAAGAAATCCTGAGGAAAAAGGCGTGGATTTGAAGTACGCTGGAATGACGAAGGATGCAGCGCAACACAGCAGATGGACTTTTTACGAAGCCGTCAAGTAATGTTTCACCCTTAATTGAGAGCGAACATGAACAAAAAAACTAAACGGCTTATTATTTTTCTTTGGGGAACCCTCTTTTTCTTTTTGGGGCTGTCGGGAAACAGTCCTTCCCTCTGGGCCAAAGCGAAAAAAGCATCCCCCAAGGCCCGATTAATCCAAATAGAGGACCAGGTTATGCCGGGTCGATTGCGGATAATCCTAAAAACAAGCCGGCCTGTTTCCTATCGTTCTTTCACGCTGTCCGGTCCTAATCGTTTGGCGATTGACTTAAGTCCTTGTCAACTTACCAAAGGCAAAACCTTTGAAATCAAAGATCCCTTTATCGAGGGATTACGATATGCCCAGTTCAACTCCAAAACAGTCCGCATTGTTCTTACAGTCAATCAAAAACCAACCTATCATTTCTCCTCTAAAAAAGGGAAGCCCTACCAAGTTTTTATTGACTTTTCCAATATCAAACCAAGAACCCCTCCACCAATCGCCCAAAAGAGTGAAGAGGAGATCCTTCCTAAAATCCCCATCGAAGAATTCAAAAAAGAAAAAACCTTCCGGGATAATCTTTTGAAGGAAGAAAGATCTCTTGCTCAAAAACCGCGCATTACCTTTGATTTTTATATGTCCAATCTCCACAATGTGTTGCGCTTGATCGGCGATGTGGGCGAGAGAAATATCCTGGTCGGTGATGAGGTAAAAGAGAAAAAGGTCACTTTAAGTTTAAAAGAAGTCCCCTGGGATGAAGCCTTGGATTCCATCCTGGAGTCCAACAATCTAAAAAAAATGAACCGCGGAGAAAAAACCATCCTGATTACCACCGCTGAAAATTATAAAAAAATTCTGGACGATGAAAGAAAAGAAAGGGAGGCCAAAAGAAAAGAAGAACAAGACGAATTAAAGACCGAGGAACAACGTCAAAAGGTCGGGAAAATTAATTGGGAGAAAAGGGAATTTCAGATTAAAAATGTTGATGTGAAAATGGTGGAGGAAATAATACAAGGCTCCATAGAAAAAGAAAAGAAGATAGCCAGTGAAAGAGGAACGGGAAGTCAACGGGAAACCGTAACGGAAACCGTCAAAACCTCCGGCGCCAATGTCAATATCATGAGTATCTCTCATACCAATATGTTGATTGCCAGAGGACCCGAAAAAGAATTGGAGTATATCGGAGGATTAATAAAACTAATAGATCAACCTATTTCCCAGGTCATGATAGAAGCCCGCATTGTCGAGGCCGATGCAACTTTCACACGCGACTTGGGAGTTCAGTGGGGCGGGGCCTCTTCCTTTGCCAATGCCTATGGACCGTTTGCCGGGACCATCCGAGGTACGGAATCGGTGACCGGGGCAGGAAGTAATTATGCCGTCAACCTCCCCTTATCCAGTACCTCCACGGCTTACGGAGGTCTTGGATTCACTTTTGCCTCAACCAACTTAAATATAGATGTTCGCATCCAAGCCATGGAACAACAAGGGCGAGGAAAAACCATTTCTTCTCCCAAAATACTGACTATCGACAATAAAGAGGCCACCATCAAACAGGGATCCTCGATTCCTGTAACCACCCGGGATCCAAACAATACCTATTCAACAGCCTATAGAGATGCCGCTTTGGTTCTTAAGGTAACCCCCCATATTTCCAGCAGTAAAAAAATCCGTATCACCGTGGAAGTTTCAAAAAATGAACCCGACTTTACCAAAGTGGACTCATTGGGAAATCCGACCATTAAGACCAAAGAAGCCAAAACGGAAATGATGGTTACTGACGGAGATACGGTGGTCATCGGAGGGATCCTTTATAAAAAAGAAACCTTTCAAGATAACAAGGTGCCCGGGCTGGGGGATATTCCCATTTTAGGCTGGCTCTTCAAAACACGATACCGGACAACGGAAGATACCGAGCTGCTTATTTTTCTCACCACCAAAATACAAAAGTCCTCCCTCTCCGAGCGTTTTGGGAATGATGGGAATGAAAGTTAATAAAAGGATTCAAGTGCCTGAAGGGAAAAGGTTGAAAGAAAACCGTAAAACGTTAGGGGAAACTTATGATTTATAAAAATCAACGGGTTTTGATTTTTTTTATGGTGTTGGTTTTCTGTTTCGGCTTCTTGGTCCGGATCCATGGTGCGTCTCAAGAAATTCGACTGGAATCACAAATGGCCGGGACCATCGTTTCGCCGATGGAGGAAAGGAAACAAGCCCTTTCGACCGGGGATAAGGTTTTCGTCTCTTTGAGCAAAACCATTCCGGTCAAGAAGGGTGATATCCTTGAGATTTTTCAACAGAACACGTTGACGATTGAAAAGAATAAAACCTATCCCTTTTCCAAGGCCGGACGGGTTATTGTCCTGGAGATCATCAATGAACATCTGCTTTTGTGTGTAATTGATTCAAGCATTAAAGAAATTGCAGTTGGGGATCATCTTTATTATCCGGAACATTAACAAAATAAAGCAAAAGGAAATGCGGGGACCGATGAAAAAAATATTCGTTTTTTCCATAATTCTGAGCTTGTTGGTGCTGGCTGGAACGATCCACATCGGTTATGCCCAGAAGGATGAAGTCCTCTCTACGCCAACGATTATCTCAGACGCTAAAAAGAGCTTTATTCAAAACCTGATTCAATCGATTTCTTTTCAGGCTGCCGACCTGGGTTTTGATTATTATCAAAGACCGGTGCTTGGGATTCTGGTTTCTGATTTTTGCAATTCCTTCGGGGAATCAATCGAGATCGGAAATGAAATCTCCTCGGAATTGCGGGCAGCCTTAAATAAAGAAAAACAATTTCATGTCTATGGGAAAGAGCATCCGGTCAACCAAAGCCTTAAAGCAAGTCTGATAGCCGATCCCCTGTGGAAAAGCTCCTCACAAAGAAATTTCCAACTGGACTTACTTAGAAGATTCAAATCGTTTCCTGTTGACTGGATCGTAACCGGCCAAATCAGCCCGGAGGCGGGAAACCGATTAAAAGTGACGGTGAACCTGATCCCCTTCGATAAACCTATCAGCCTGGTCGAAAGTGAAACCGGGAGAACCGATATCCGCCGGGAACAATTTCTAAGCCCCGCGCTTTCCACTCAAGAGATAGAAAAGGGGCTGTCGGTAATCCAAATACCAACAGTGGCCAAAGGACGGTTGGTTATAGTGGCTTTAATGAAAATAAAGAAGAGTAAACAGACCTGGCCTCAGACCATACCCATCCAGAGCAGGACACCGGCGAAAATAAATTGGGATTCCGACGAGACCACCGGAAAGGTTCTTTCTTTTCAGGATATCACCTGTTGGCTGGACGATAAAGAGTTAACCGTTAAAAAGGATTGGGAGGATTTCAAGAAAAAAGAATATCTTGATATCCTGAGTGGGTTTGGGGCAGACACGATTTGGTTTGACGATATGATTAAAGAAGGGCCTCACTCGATTTTTATCAGTCTCGCTCAAGATTCATCCAAGAACAAATATAAGACCTTTTCTAAGTCCTTTACCATTAAAGGCGAAACTTCCAATTACCTGGTTTTTTCCATTTATTCCGATTTGTTGGGAGAATCTGAGGTTCGGGTCCATCATATTCTGGACCCTGAAAATCGATCCTTGCCCTTTTAATACCGAAATACCATTCAAGATTTCCCGCCGTTGGCGGGATTCAAGGGTTTTCCTTTGAGCTTTGAGCTTTCAGCTTTTTGATTTGACTCCTGACTTCCTTGAATCCTCTAAAAAATCTGTTAACTCCGAAAATCCTTGAACATGAAGATAGGCCGTCAGGGATGCATTCTTATAGGCCACAAAAGGAACCCCCGCCCGAAAGGCGGTTTGGGCGTCGATCTCCGAATCTCCGACATACAGGCATTGTCCAGGGCCCACTTCAAAATAATCAAGGATTTTAATAACGGATTCAGGGTCCGGTTTCGGTTTGTTTACATCCAGAGAACTGATTACGATATCGAAATAAGATTCCAGGTTAAAGCTTCTTAATAATGGCCCGATGGTGGTGGATCGGTTGGTGGAAATAGCCGCCCTGATCTCCGGTTGGATATAATTTAAAAACTCGGTCAATCCCGGTTCCATTTCCATCAACCCGAAGAAAGGGGTATAATCAAGGGTCCGGTTATAGGCCAGGACCGCATCCCGGATGTGATTGTCACCGAACAAATAAGTTATCGACTCTCCGGCCGTATGCATATGAACGTAGGCCAGATCGGATTCGGTAAGGGAAGGCTTTCCAAAGTGCTCCAATAGATGATTATAAAAAAATTGATTGGCCTTCCGGGAGTCAAATAAAACCCCGTCGCAATCAAATATGATCACTTCCGGTCGTCTTTGGGAACTCAGGGGCATGTCCATACAATCGAATTTTCACTTCCGGATTATTGGGGTCATTACTGACAACTGTAAAAAAACGCTCAAAATTTCCATCCAGGCGGTCGGGATTCAATTGAACCAGGATTTCTCCCCGGCCGCCGGCCGGGATGGTCGGGTCAAACCGGACCACTTTACTGCCTCAGTAATATTTGATTTTTGAAATAGTAAGAATAGAATTCCCTAAATTGTGAACGGAAATGTTGCGTATGACCGGTACGGAGGCAATCAGGTTACCAACATTGACAACCGTAGGATTCAAGGCAATCGAAGGGGCTGACTTCCCCATCTCCTCGGCCATTAGGGAAGCGCTTATAACCATTATAAAACCGACTATAAAAAAAATGCTTTTGCCCATGCCCATAAAAAATTTTTGTCTCTTTCAAGCTCAAAAGTCAAGAAAAAACCATAGGCTAATACGCCATTTGGGGATATCCAACCTAGGCAGGGGCATATTCTAAAGACCTAAATGTAAATAAAAATTATTTCTTGACAAATTGTCATATTGACATTATCATAAAAACGGAAATAATAAATCGGAGGATATTAAAATGCTTATTGCTTTGGACAAACGGGGAAGCATCAACCTGCCGAGTACGATACGAAAGGAACTGGGCTTGGAAAGCGGCGCCCATCTTGACTTGCAGGTTATGGATGGCGGGGCGATATTGTTGCAACCTATTGCTATTTACCAGGGTATTCGACTTGGGAAGCAGGGACTCCAAAAACTCGCTGAAGCCCGTCAGAGCGGGACGACATCAATGCCCGCCTGGCTCACTAAGGAAATGAAACATGCCGAAGTTGATCCCGAGCCGGAAATTTCTTGAGGACGTCGAGGGGCTGCGGGCCGATCCGCTCCTAAGGAAAAAGTTGGCGAAATCGCTAAACTTACTGGGGACAAACCCATTGCACCCTGGGCTTCATTTGGAACGGATTATCAACGACCCCACGGCCTGGTCGGCAAGGATTGATCGGCGCCTCCGCCTTTCCTTCGATCCGCAAGAATTTTTGCCGGCCGGAAATCCTGACTGGTCGGCCCCTCTATTGCTTCTACGTATCCTCGATCATGATGACCTCTATAAACACCCCAGATAAGGATACATTAGTAACTTTCAAACTAAGAGCATATTCCCAGTCTCGGGTTGTTCAATTACTGGGGTCCACTCCTCCCCCCAATTTTTTTTCAAAATATAAATATTGCTTTCCCCGATAGCAGTTGATTGAACTCCCCAATCTTAACCTTTCTAAATATCTTCCAATTTCTCAACTTAATTTATTATGAATTCTTAGGCATCTTATGTTGAGGATAAATTGTACCATTTACTATTAGTGCATCATTGGGTTCAGCGGCAAAAGCTATTTTCCATTCTTTGGGAAGGCGTTCATTATAAAGATGAGGAGAACCATTCTCTTCATAGGTCCAAATTGAAAGGCCTAATGGCATATAATTTGAACATATTTATAATCTTCCTGGAATATTGTTTTAGAATCGGCCATCTTAAAGAGAGAAAACTACCTCTTGGAAAAAATACCGTCCTTTCTGTTTTCGATCGTACCACCTCCCCAAAAGCCCGGAATCCAAAAAATAAACTAAAGAAACTAGGCTAATTGGGATAATGTGCTAATTATATTTAAAAAATGGATAGTAATTGATAATTTAACGAGAAGCGAATAAGACGAGCTTTTGTTGTCGTACCGTGGTAAATCTTTCTGAAGTCTTAACAGTACCACTTTGATGCCCTTTCATCGAAGGGGTTACCTAAAACTACTACAAAAGATACCAACGACCCCGTTATGGCGATAAAAACCGAAAAGTGGGAAGGTAGATAACCAGGGCAGTTTGTTTTTATTATTAAAAGGTTAACACTAAAAAACGGTTTTTATCTTACCCATGAATAATTGTCAATGCTTTTTCCAGATTATTCATTAAGTTCCCTTTCTTGTGGAAAGACCGGCAGGTACCGATAAGACAAGGAAATGATCAAGGCCCCATAGGCCAGAAAGGCAATGGTCGGCGCCCATTCCTGCCAACTGGGCCAATAAGTCACTAAGCGGTCAAAAGGCATCACCGGCAGGGCCAGGGAAACCACGGTGAAGATAAACCGGTTAAAGACAACACCGGCACATGACAACAGAGAAGCCAAGGCCAGCCACCCGGGTCTCATCCTCAATTTTGCGTTCATGAGCATAATGGCCGGAAGGATTCCAAAAATACCCAATTCGGCCACCACCAGCCAAAATCCATAGGGACCTTGATATTGTCCCATAAAACTGAGCCCCCGAGCCGGCAGATTGACTACCGCCCAATAGATCGTATCCGCAAACTTTAGAATGAGATAGACAATCAGCAGGCTTCCGGCGATCTTTCCCATCAAGGCCAGCACTTCCGGTTTGACCAGTTTTCTGCCGGTCACCTTCTGGGTCAGGGAGGTGATCAAAACCGTAAAAGCCGGACCGGAGGCAATGGCCGAGGCAATAAAAAGAAAGAATGTCCAGGGCCAGATAAAAAATCCACCCCGAAAGGCAAAAGGTCGGGCGAACATGACCCCGAACATGCCGCCCAGGGACCCTTGATGAAAAAAGGACAAAAAGGTTCCTGTTCCGGCGAAGATAAACATCAATTGATGCAGATTATGGGCAAAATGGTGGGCAAAGGCATTCGCATTGATTTTTCGATTTTCCAATACCAACGGGGCATATTCGATCATCAATACCCCAAGATAAAGGGTGATACAGAACATCACTTCGGTCAGCATGGAGTGGACATTGGGATGCCAGAATCCATACCAGGAACGAAGCGGCTGGCCGATATCCAGTGTCAGGATCAGAATGGCCCCGCTATAGCAGATAAACCCGATCATCACCGCAAAATTGATGACGGCCTTCAATTCTTTCTTGCCCCAGAGGTAGGTCAAAAAACCCGTAAAAAAGGCACCGGCCCCCAAGGCAATCACCGCCAGGTCAAAGGTGATCCATAGGGCAAATCCAAAATAATCATTCATGTTGGTCTGGTTCAATCCCTTCCAAAAGATCAAAAAGGCGGCCAGTAACCCCCAACCCACGACCAAAAGTAAAATAAAAATCCACAGGGAAAATTTGAACAGGGAACACCTGGATAAACCCTCCGGGATTAAGGCCTCATCCTTGAGCATTATGGTCTCATTCATGTCCTACCTCTTAAAAAAAGGGATCAAGGATTCAGGGGGTCAAGGATTCAAGTTAAAAATCTAAAATACAACTCCTTGAATCCTGGAACCCTCGACCCCTTGAAACCAAAGTTATGAAACCTTTCTAGCGGCTTCGTTTTTCAAATAATTATCCCCTTGCCGGCGAATCCAATCCTGCGAAGTCAGGTAATAGACTTTGGGTTGGCTCCCTAATTTCTCAAGGAGTCGAAAGGTCCGGGGGCTTTTACTGAGTCGGAAGACCTGACTGTTGGGGTCCTTTAGATTACCAAAGATAATGGCCCTGGTCGGACAAGCCTCGCTGCAGGCTGTGATGTATTCTCCTTCTTTAAGATCCCGACGCTCCTCCAGGAAGGCTTTGTCCTTGGCCCGCTGATAGCGGTGGTTGCAAAACGTGCATTTATTGACCACTCCTCGCATGGCCAGGGAAACATCCGGGTTCAAATAATTCTCCAGACCCTTGGGATAAACCGGGTCCCACCAGTGAAAATACCGGGCATGGTAGGGACAGGCGGCCACACAGTACCGGCAGCCGATACATCGGGGATAGATTTGACTGACTATCCCTTTCTCATCCAGCTGGGTGGCATTGACCGGGCAGACCGAAACACATGGGGTGTGCTGACAATGCATACAGGGCCGGGGTAAATAGGCCACTCGGGTTCCGGGGAAGTGCTGTCCGTTGTTTAACCGATATAGCCTCATCCAGGTGTTGGTCCTGAGTTTGTCGGTCTCGTCCTCCCGGAAAGACAGGTTGTTTTCGGCCATACAGGCCACGGCACAGGCCCCGCACCCGGTGCACTTATCCAGGTCAATGACCATACCATACAATTCTTTTCCGCCCGATAATTCTTTCATGACCAACCTCTATGCTTTCTTTATTTTTACACGGGTGGCCCAACCCACTTCCAGCCCGGTTGCGGGATCCACCACCGTATCCAACATAGGATAAGGATTGGACCCTCTGTTCTTCAAGGTGGGATCAAAGGCCTTGTGTCCCAGGCCTAAGGGGACAAAGACACAATCGGGCCTGGCCCCTTCAAAGAGGTGAATCCGGGCTCGAATCTTCTTTTTCATCGAGCTGATCACTACCCCGTCCCCTTCTCTTAAGGATAAAGACCCGGCTGTATTGGGATGCATCTGTACGACCAGCATATTCTTAATCAGAGTTTCTTTACCCAGTGATTTGGTCAGAAAGGGGGGATTGGCTAAATAGCCGGATTGAAGCAGAAGCAACGATTGGGGAACCATCCAAAAGGGATATTGGGCCTGGGTCTCAGCGGTCTCAGGTTCCCCGCTCCGGCGGATGAAGGAAGACAAATCCCATCGGCCCTTTCCTTCTTCGCCCCTGTTCTCTGCATGATACCAGGTCCCCTGGGCTACCAATTGTTCCCAAAATTTATCAAAGGATTCAAAGGAGGCAGAGATTCCTTTTCCCTTTTCCGCCAATGGTTCGTTGGTAAGCCGGCCTTTCCTGGAATCGTAAAGACCTTTAGCCGATTGTTTTAGGACCCCTTCCATGTTTTTAAAGGGAAGGGCTTCCTCAACCGTCCCGCCCAAATTTTTCGCAATATGAAGGATAGCCTCTCCCATAGACAGGGTGTCATGAAGGGGAGGCAGAACCGGTTTGGTCAATCCATAAACAGGGAAGGGCACTCCCAAAGAGGGATAACTGTCGTCCCAACGCTCCAAAAAAGTAGGCGATGGAAGGATCAGATCGGCCAGGGAAGCGGTTTCATCCATAAAGGGAGAAAAACTGACTATGAAAGGAATCTGGTCTATAGCCCGGAGAACCTCCTTTTCATCAATAGAAAAAACCGGATTGGCCTCGTTGATAAACAGGACATTGATGGGGTAGGGTTTTTTTTGCACGGCATTGGCAAAAAACCGGCCGGTTAAATGACCGGTCTTGGGATAGTTGGAAGACAAGGCCCCGTCTAATCTCGGTTGAGCAAGACCTTTCTGGGCTGTACCGTCCAAAGGCATCTTCGGCCAGGAAGCATAGGAAACTCCGGGCTGCAGATAAACACCCCCCGGGCGATTGATAGAACCGGCTAATAGATTCAGGAGATGAACGGCCTGGGCCTCAAAGAGGCTGACGGGTAACTCGCCCTTGCCTTTGCCCCAAAGAGCCACCGGGTGCTGGGCGGAGGAAAAATCTCTGGCCAACTTATGGATCGTTTCCTTGTTGACGTCTGTTGATCCGGCCACCTGATCCGGGGTATAATTCTTATTCAAAAGGACTTGTAAACCATCCAGACCGGAAGTTTTGGAACGAACCGAATCTTTGTTGTACCAGCCCTTCTCAAGTATCACTTGAGCCATGCCTAAGGCCAGAATCCCTTCCGTTCCCGGTTTAATAGCTATCCATTCATCAGCCAGGGAGGCTGTTGTTGTGGCCATAGTGTCAATCTGGATCAATTTGACCTTTCCCTGCCGGTGATCCTGCCGCCATCCCTGAAAAGCCTGGGCCACCCAGGCAGGGTTCCCCCATCCGTCCAGCAAGGCGCTTCCGAAGCTTAAGACGTATTGAGCCCTGGGAAGATCGTAGGCTACCCTGGCCCGGATACCATGAATGGTTTGAGTTAGGATTTCCTCCAGATCGCCCAATTGAAAGGGTCGAATGTAATTTGGAGAACCATAGGCCTTTAAAAATCTGGCCGCCAAATAAGCTTGACTCCCCTCCCCTTCTCCATCCAAGAATGCTACGGTATGGCTCAAATCTTTTTGCCTAAATTCTTTCAACCGGGTAGTGACTTCCAACAGAGCCTCTTCCCGGGAGATTGGTTTCCATTGCCCTTTGCCGCGTGCCCCGATCCTTTTTAACGGGGATTTAACCCGAATATCCTCCTGGTAAAGGTATTGAAGGCCGGCCAAACCCAGAGGGCACATCCCGCCCCGGTTGACCGGATGATTGGGATTGCCGTCGATCTTGACCGCTCTTTTTTGATTAATCAATCTGATACGGATCCCACATCCCCCGGGGCAAAGCTTGCAGGTCGAATGAACATAGGAAGTTCCACCGTTTTCAGGAATCGGGGCCCACCTTTGGGTCCACTTGGCCACCTCATCCATAGAAACCCAGGGCAACGGAGATAAAACCGTTCCCACTGCACCCCCAACCACAAACTTTAAAAAATCCCTTCGATCAATGGCCATCTTATCTTTTCCTTGCATGCATTAGTAAATTCGAATTTCGGATTTAAGCGCTATTTATGACAGACAAAACACGCATTACTGATCCCCTTCTTCTCGTGACAGGTCTCACAGGTTTTCATGCTCATCACTTCCGGGGCATAACCGGAAATCCACTTAAACCGATAAGGCGGATTTTTTTCGGTCCTGCCGCCAACCGACTTATGACAGGCTGAACACTCCAACTTGGCCATCTTGATATGGGCGGCGTGGGAGAAAAAGACATTATCGGGTTGTTTGGAATAGATAAGCCAGGGGATATTCTTGTTTTCCTTTTTTAGTTTTTCGGCCAATTTGATAAAATCAGCTTCTGCTTTGGAACTTCCGATAGCCGACTCATGGCACTCCAAGCATTTGGCGAGGTCCGGAATACCGGAAAAACTTCCGTCTCCTCTGAAAGAATGGCAATCCTCACAGGTTAAGGAGGCCTCTTCTCCATGCTTCAGGTGACTGAAACGGACCGGTTGATCTTTCTTGAAATAGATAAGTTTAGGGAAAGCCGCCCACCCTAACAGCAGGGAGGCGATCACCCCTATCCAAAAAAATAACCACTTACCCTTGGCTTTACCTTCTTTTTCCATACACCCCGCCTTGGTCTGAATAAGGTCAAATAATTCGGTTTTTCTTCCCTTTTTTATTTTTTGTCAAGTAAAAATTTTTGATGTTTTTCATAGGCTTTCCAGATAACCTTTTCTGTCTCCCGGGGCAGATTTATGGTCTTCAGGGAAACGACCGGGAAAAACCCCACATCATCTGCATCGCTTTGGGCCGTAAGTTTTCCGCCTTTCACCCCGCACCAATAATCCAATAGAACGTAATGATAGAGAATCCTCCCTTGGGCATCAGGGATGATCCGTTCAAAGATCTCCACCAGATCCAGGACCTCCACCAATAAACCGGTTTCTTCTTCGATCTCCCGCTGGAGGGCCGATTTGACGGACTCTCCCACATCCACCGCCCCTCCGGGGATGCTCCACCGGCCCAGCCCGGGTTCTTTTCCTCTTTTAACCAATAAAACTTTATCGCCCTGGAAGACGACTCCCCCTACACCCACCCAGGGTCGATCCGGATATGAACGTTCATTCATGGTTATTTTACTCAAGGTTTACAGGTCCGGCAAGGGCTGTATCCTTGCCAATAGGCCTCTTTTTTTGTTTGAAACCGGATTAAATTTTTTGAAGCGATCTTTTCCCCAAGGGAACAGTCTGAACGGTGAAACCTCCGGGTATGTACATGAGCTCGGTAATTTTCATCACTTTTCTCAAGGGCTTTGGCCCAGATCCCTCGAAAATCCTTCATAGCCTCCCTTTGTAACTGCAACAATTCACCGAAACGTTCCATCCAGGGCCCATGATACAGGACATGGGCCAAACCCTTCTTAACCAGTTCACCATTGATGAACAAACCGTTATCCAGGAAGACATAGGCCAGGACCCGGTCAAATCGATCCCGTCTTTCCAGACCATACACCAACCGAACCTCTTTATTCAAAACCAGCTTGCGGTTGAACCAGTAAGCTTCCTGGGCCATAAACTCGGCCGGTCCGTCTTTTTCTTTTTCCGGGGTATTTATCCCCAAGTATCGGACCCGTTGCCCATCGCCGATTATAATGGTGTCCCCATCGATCACCCCGGTCACCCGGACCGATCCGGCGGATAAAATCTGACCTGGAAACAATCCGAAAGACAGGCATAATATTAAAGTAAAAAAAATAAGCGGAGTATATTTTTTCAAGCTATCTGGCTGCGAAAATATTCGATAGTCTGGCGGAGCCCTTCATCTAATTCTATCCGAGGTTTCCATTTCAGATATTTTTGGGCCAGGGTGATATCGGGTTTTCGTTGCACAGGATCATCCTGAGGCAAAGGATTATAGATGATGGAGGACTTCGCGCCGGTCATGGCCTTCACCTTTTCGGCCAGGGCTAAAATAGTAAATTCAATGGGGTTGCCCAGATTAACCGGCCCGATAGTATCGTCTTGTTCCATCATGGAGATTAACCCCCGAACCATGTCGGAAATATAACAAAAAGATCGGGTCTGCTGCCCTTTACCATAGACGGTCAAGGATTCACCACGGAGGGCTTGAACAATAAAATTACTGACCACCCGGCCGTCATTTACGGCCATCCGGGGCCCATAGGTATTAAAAATACGGGCGATACGGATATCCACCCCATGCTGCCGATGGTAGTCCATCATCAGGGTTTCGGCCACCCGTTTTCCTTCATCATAACAACCCCTCGGGCCGATACAGTTGACATTCCCCCAATAGGTCTCTTTTTGGGGATGGACCGAAGGATCGCCGTACACTTCCGAAGTGGAGGCCTGGAGTATGCGGGCTTTGACGTTTTTAGCCAGACCCAGCATATTCAACGTGCCCATGACATTGGTCTTTACGGTTTTGACCGGATTGAACTGATAGTGAACCGGAGAAGCCGGACAGGCCAGATTATAGATTTCGTTGACCTCCAGAGTTATGGGGTTAACGAGGTCATGACGGACAATTTCAAAATGCGGATTATCCCTAAGATGCAGGATGTTCTCTTTGGCGCCAGTAAAAAAATTATCCAGACAGACGACATCATTGCCTTGGTCCATCAGGGTTTCACAAAGATGGCTTCCGATAAATCCAGCCCCTCCGGTTACTAGAATTTTTTTCATTTTGGCCCCCCTTTTAATAATAATTTCAAATAAGTTATGGCATGCGCCCCCTTTTTTGTCAAGTATTGGTTCTTTTTTGGGCTTTACCCAGACCGGAGATTATGTTATTGACATACGTACAAGTTTATCGATTCTAAGGAGAACAAATTAATGGAAAAAATTCTATTCCCGGAGATGATCGAGAAGCTGGAGGATATTGATATCAGTCTCCCTGGAATCAACGGGAAATTATTTCAGGGTCAAGGGATGCAGGCGGTTTTTTTTACCGCCAATGGGCCGGGGGAGATCCCTGCTCATCACCATCAGGCTCAATGGGGGGTTATGCTGGAAGGAGAAGTGGAAATGACGGTGGATGGAAAAATGCAGATTGTCCGGCGAGGGGATTCTTATTTCATTCCCGCGGGTTCTGTTCATTCCATACGCATCTTGTCCCCGATGAAGGCCTTGGATTTTTTTGATGAACCCGAAAGATATAAACCTAAAAAATAGCCAAAAATATTTTAAATTTGAGCGGTGCGAGTTACGGGCCTGCGGGCAGGCAGGGAGTTACGAGTTTGAAGACAAAAGGCTTCGATTTCATAACCCGCAATCCGGAACAACAACAAAAGTTAGAAATAAATTCTCAGATTAAACGGTGTAAGAATCTGAAAACAAATAAACGATTTTCATCAGTCTGTTAGGAGAAAGCGATGGCCATTGCTCAAAAAATAAGAGACTTCATGGAAAAAGGCTCCTTCATTCGAAAAATGTTTGAGGAAGGGGATATTCTCAAGGCCAAACATGGCAAAGAAAATGTTTTTGATTTCAGTCTGGGGAACCCCAATCTGGACCCGCCCGAAGAGGTGCACCGGAGATTGATTCAGATTCTCAGCGAGCCGGTTCCGGCCCTTCACGGTTATATGTCCAACGCCGGTTATCTGGAAACCCGCCGGGCTGTGGCCGATTTTTTGTCCGGTGAACACGGCTTGTCTTTTACCGAGCAGGAGGTGATTATGACCTGCGGGGCGGCCGGTGCCTTAAACGCGGTTTTAAAGGCTCTGATGGAACCGGGAGAGGAATTGATCGTTTTGGCCCCCTATTTTGTCGAGTATTTATTTTATGTCGACAATGCTCAGGGGGTCCCCAGGGTGGTCCCCACCGGTCCGAATTTCTCGCTCGACGTAAAAGCCATCGAACAGGCCTTGACCCCCAGGACTAAAGCCGTCTTGATCAACTCCCCCAATAATCCCACCGGCAAGGTCTATGATGAAACATCCATCAGGCAATTGGGGGATCTTTTGCACCGCTACGAACGTGAACAAGGGCGGGTGATTTACCTGATCAGTGATGAGCCCTACCGGAAGATCGTCTATGATCAAATCCAGGTACCCAGTATCTTTCAGGCCTGCCGTCAAAGTATCAGTGTCACCTCCTATTCCAAAGACCTTTCCCTGCCGGGAGAGAGGATCGGTTATCTGGCGGTCCATCCACAAATCCCGGACAAGGAAGAACTGCTGGCCGCCTGCACCTTCACCAACCGCATCCTGGGCTTTGTCAACGCCCCGGCCCTGATGCAGCGGCTCCTGCCGGCCGTACAAGGGTTGACGGTGGACATTGGAATCTATCAAAGAAAACGGGACATATTTTACAAGGGCTTGACCCAAATCGGCTATCAACTCACCAAACCGGAAGGGGCCTTTTATCTCTTCCCCCAATCTCCCATCCCGGACGATGTGGCTTTTATCCAAGCCCTGCAGGAGGAACTGATACTGGCTGTGCCGGGCATGGGCTTCGGCGCCCCGGGTTATTTCCGTATTGCTTATTGTGCACCGGATGCGACCATCGAGAAATCCCTGCCCGGGTTTGAGAGGGCCTTTAAAAAATTTGCCAACTAGATGCTTAATAAAATGAATTTACCGGTTGTTCAAAAAGGATTAGATGCAAGGCAACCAAAATTCCTGGGAATGGAGGCGTACAAATAGTACGTCGGAATGACAAGGAATGAGGTCAACGCCACAGATGATCCTTTTTCAACAATCGGTCAGAATTATCCATTGAAAACAGTTGCCGTAGCCTTAAGTGGTGGAATCGACAGTGCCCTGTCGGCCTATCTTTTAAAAAAAGAAGGCTTCCAAGTCATAGGTCTTCATGCCAATTTTGGCTTTTCCCCTGATTCTCCCCTGCCCTGGCTGGAAAAGATCTCCTCCTTTTTACAAATACCTCTGAAGGTTTTCTCATTTAAAGAAGTATTTCAACAAAAAGTAGTTAACTATTTCATTTCAGAATATAAACGTGGTCGAACCCCTAATCCCTGCATAGTCTGCAACCCGGTCATCAAATTCGGCCTGCTGTTTGAAAAGGGAATAAGCTTAGGAGCCGATTTTTTTGCCACCGGCCATTATGCCCGTTTGGCCCCGGCCCCCTGGGGAGAAGGTCTGACCATTGCCCGCGGGCTTGATAAATCAAAGGAACAATCCTATTTTTTACAAAGGCTTACACAACAATACCTCAAGCAAATTCTCTTCCCCCTGGGCACTTGGACTAAAGAAAAAGTCAGGATTATGGCTCGGGAAATCGGCCTGCCGGTCAATCCCAAGGGAGAAAGTCAGGATATCTGTTTCCTTCCTAAAGGAGGATATCGGGAGTTTCTGCTTGAACAAGGTCCTCCCGACCTAATCCGGGCTGGCGACATCGTGGATATCCAAGGGAACAAAATTGGGACCCATCAGGGATTGTTTGCTTATACCATCGGTCAGAGGAGAGGGCTGGGGTTACCTGCTGCGGAACCCTTTTATGTTGTCCGCATGGAACCTGACCGAAACCGCCTGGTCATCGGCGGGAAAAAAGATCTGGAATCTTCGAGTTGTCTCCTTTCCGATTGTCATTTCTTATGCCGCCCCCTTGATATTGATGATCTGGAGGTCTCGGTCCAGGTCCGTTATCGACATAAGGCCGCCCAGGCCCGGTTACGGGTCGGGAACGACCAGAAAATAAGCGTGTATTTTAAAGGCCCGCAAAAGGCCGTCACACCCGGCCAGGCCGCTGTTATCTATTGGGGGGATCTGGTTCTGGGGGGGGGTTGGATTGAAGAAACCCGGTAAGAGTAATCCTCTAAAGGTGGCCCTTTACACCCTGGGCTGCAAGGTCAACCAGTTTGAATCCGCTTGTCTTATGGAACGGTTTCAGGCCCAGGGGTGGGAGGCCGTGCCTTTCAAGGAACAGGCCGACCTCTATATTATCAACAGTTGTGCCGTTACCGCCGAAGCCCAGAGGCAATCGGCTCAGATGGTCAGGCAAGCCGTTCGCAATCATCCTGACTCCGTGGTCATGGCTGCGGGATGTGCCGGTCAACTCTTCCCTGAAGCATTCGAAAAAATTCCCGGTCTGGATTATGTGATCGGAACTTTCAACAAACTCCAAATCCCGGATTTGACGGCTACCTTGCAAAAACCGGGACGGGCTCGAACCATTCTGTTACCTAAAGCGGATCGACCGGTTGAAGCGCATTTCCCTCTGCCCGTTGAAAAGACCAGAGCCTTTTTACGCATTCAGGACGGATGTAACGCCGGGTGCAGTTATTGCCTGGTCCCCAAAGCCAGGGGGAGGTCCAGAAGCCTGCCTGTGGACGAAGTGGTCTCAGGGGTCTCTTTTTTATGCTGCCAAGGGGTCAAAGAATTGGTCCTGAGCGGTATCCATCTGGGTCAATACGGCGGAGATCTTTGTCCGGCCGCTGATCTGGTTTCACTATTGGAAATTCTCTTGGAAACACACCCTCGCCTGCATTTCCGATTAAGTTCTCTCGAACCCCAGGAGGTCTCCCCTGCCCTGCTCCAACTTTTTAAAAAATTCCCCAACCTGTGTCCTCATCTCCATATCCCCTTGCAGTCCGGCGACGACTCCATCTTACAAAAAATGAACCGGACCTATTCCACCGATTTCTATCGCCGGTTGATTCAGACCATCCATCAGGAAATCCCCTTTGCGGCCATCGGGGCTGATCTGATCGTCGGTTTTCCGGGCGAAGGGGAAACCCAGTTTCAAGAAACCATTCGCTTATTATCAGAAATCCCTTTGTCCTATCTCCATATCTTTCCTTTTTCTCCACGCCCGGGAACACCGGCGGCCGGATTTCCCGATCCCGTCCCGGACAAGGTTAAAAAAGAACGGCTGCAACTTATCCGGGCCATTGACCGGCAAAAGAGGGAAGCCTTTATCCGCCGTTGCCTGGGCAGGGATTTTTCCGCCCTCTGTCTTCAGCCAGCCAAAAAAAAAGGATGGACCCATGCCCTGACCGAAAACTACCTGACGGTTTCCATTCCAGACCGGCTTAAAAAGAACGAGCGGGTCCGGGTTTGTCTCAAATCCTTGGACGCGGATGGTCTAAAGGGAGAATATGTCCCTTAAGCTGAATCGTTAGACCGGGATTCGAAAAAATCGAAGAAGGACGAATTGGAGTTGGAAAGCATAAAGCATTTAATGGTTTACTGAACGAGCGAAGTGGAATATATTTAAACGGAAAGCGATGATCCATTTTATTCAAAAAGTAGTGGGAAAGATCAGCCGGATCGGTAAATCCGGAAAAACCGTCCTTAAAGAAAAAGCGGCGGTTCCGGTGTCTCCGCCGGAGTTGCCGCCTCCGGATACAAAAAGCCGTTCCAATCCCGGAAGACGCCCCCGGAAAAGAAGCCGTAGAAATGTTCCGGGAGAAGGGGGATCATCGGCCCTCGCTGTCCCCGCACCGGCAGTGTCCTGGCGGATTTCCCAGTTCAAGGTTCCGCCGGCCGAAGGAAAAACCCGCTTTCATGATTTTGCCCTTCCCGATCCGCTCATGCACGCCATCCATGATCTGGGTTTTAAGTACTGTACGCCGATCCAGGCCGAAATTCTTCCCAGCACCCTGTCCGGCAAAGACGCCAGCGGCAAGGCCCAGACCGGCACCGGCAAGACGGCGGCCTTTCTCATTGCCGTGATTACCCGGATGTTGAATAATCCTATCCAGGGCAGGAGGAAGCCCGGGACGCCCCGGGTTTTGGTGATCGCCCCCACCCGGGAGCTGGTGCTCCAGATATCCGAGGAGGCCCGCCAACTGACCCAGTACACCGAGCTTGCCTTGATCTCCCTGTTCGGCGGTATGGATTACGAGAAACAAAAGAAACAACTGGCCGGTGTCCCGGTGGATATCGTCGTGGCCACACCGGGCAGGTTGCTCGATTTTCAACAGCGACGGGACCTGATCCTGAACAGGATCGAGGTGATGATCATCGACGAGGCGGATCGGATGCTCGATATGGGATTTATTCCGGATGTCCGAAAGATCATCCACGCCACCCCGCCCAGGGAAAAACGTCAGACCCTGCTTTTCAGCGCGACCCTGACTGAGGATATTACCCGCCTGGCCGCCCAGTGGACCCATAACCCGGTGATTGTGGATATCGAACCGGAGCAGGTCGCCGTGGACACGGTGGACCAGATCGTCTACATCGTGACAATGGACCGGAAATTCGCCCTGCTCTACAACATCATCGATAAGTTGGACTTAAAAAAGGTCCTGGTGTTTTGCAACCGGAAAGACGAAGTGAGACGCCTGGCAGAGATGCTCACCCGCTATGGGATCAACTGTGCGGAACTTTCCGGGGATATTCCTCAGAAACAGCGCATCCAGCGTCTGGATCAATTCAAGTCCGGAAAATTCCGGGTGCTGGTAGCCACCGATGTGGCCGGCCGGGGTCTGCACATCGAGGGGATGGATCATGTGATCAATTTTACGCTGCCTCATGATGCGGAGGATTACGTGCACCGAATCGGGCGTACCGGACGAGCCGGGGCCGCCGGCACGTCCATCAGCTTCGCCGATGAGGAGGAAGCCTTTTACCTTCCGCCTATCGAGGAATACATGGGCAGGAAGCTAAGCTGCATTCAACCGGAGGAAGACTGGCTGACTTTACCAAAACCGACGGGCCCCAGGAAAAGCCGCAGACCGGAAACCGAAAGAAGGAGAACCACCCAGGGACGAAGGACGGACGCCGATTCCAGAGGAAGACCGGAAAGAAGACGTTCCAGACCTTAAGCCGATGCCTGAGTGCGTAATTTGAATAACAAGTCCATTCCCCGTCACGCCGTCAGCGTGAAACCGCACCTTGTGGCAGGGAGCTTCAATTTCTTTAAAGAACGAATCGAGATATTAAACATCAAGCCTGAAAGGAGAAAAAAATGGATAACCAATTAACCCTCCTTGATAAGGTGGAGATCCTGACGCTTCAGGACAATTATATCGATATCGCTGCCGGTGACGGCAACGATATCATTGAAAGGATATTCCCCTTAAAAGACGGGGAACTGAAAAACACGATTTTGGCCGAACACGGATTCTCTGCCCTGATTTCCGTAACACAGGGGGAACAAACCCGTAAGATGCTTTTCGATTTTGGACTTTCAGAATTCGGGGCCGCCTTTAATGCCGACATTTTGAATGCGGATATGAAAGCGATCCAGGCCATAGCGATTTCTCACGGTCATTCCGATCATACCGGCGGTTTCAAACAATTGGTTCAAAAAACAGGTCGGAAAGGAATCCCCCTGGTGATCCATCCCGCGGCTTTTCGACACCCTCGCTATATAAAAATCTCTGAAGAATTTAAAATTAATTTCCCGGCCTTTACCCGGGAAATGATCCGGGAGGCGGGTCTTGACCTGGTGGAAACTGAAAAACCTTACCCCCTGATGGACGGATCGATTCTTTTTCTAGGTCAGATTCCCCGTGAAACCGCCTATGAAAAGGGCCTGCCTGACGCCTATTTTGTCGAGCAGGGCCAGGAGAAATTTGACGCCATTGAGGATGATACCGCCCTCGTTATGCACCTCAAGGATAAAGGACTGGTGGTTCTTTCCGGATGCGCCCACTCGGGGATCATCAATACGGTGAACTATGCCCGAAAGGTCACCGGCATTAAACGGGTCCATGCGGTCATGGGTGGATTTCATCTCACCGGCGGCCATTTCGAACCCTTTATCGACCCGACAACCCAGGCCTTAAAGGCCTTTGATCCGAATTATGTCATCCCCACCCATTGTACCGGCCGGAAGGCCATCAATTACATGGAAAGGGAAATGCCGGATAAATTTTTATTGAACATGGCTGGAACAAAACTAACTTTCATTTAAGATCATACCGGCCTGAATTTTTGCCCGGTAACGATTTGGAGATCAATAAAAACCTTCCTTCGAATGGGGGTTTTCCCCCCCAATTTTCTTGAATATAGAGAATTTCCCATTTGACGGTCCCTACTATTTTCGAACCAGCGATGGCCATGAAATCGATCTGATCTTCACCATGGGCAGGACTACTTATGCCGTGGAGGTAAAACTCTCCTCCTCACCGTCAAGGGCCGATATGGAACGGTTGATAAAAGCCGCTGGTCTGATTGGAGAGAGTAAAAAGGTCTTGATATCAAAAACAGCCCATTCCATAGAAAGTTCCGATGTCCTTTCCACCAATCTGAGGGGATTTTTAAGGTTTTTGCAAAAGAATTAATAAAATCAGCTTGACACAGGAATAAAGCACTGACTTCCTGGGTTTGGAGGATTTCAGAAAAAAGCTAAAATAACTTTCTTTGCAAAATGGCCAGTATGGTCTATAATTCACTTCAGCATTACCAGGATACTAAAGAACCAATTACTTCAGGTTGTTCAAAAAGGTTTAGTTGGAAGGCCTCCCGAAATTTCGAGGAGTGAGGCGTATATAGAAATACGCCGGAATGACGAGGGGTGAGGGCAACACACCAGATGGGCCTTTTTCAACAACCTGAAAAAGATCTTTAGGAGATCCATGGTCCCCATCCATATCCCAAAAGATCCGCTCAATAAAACACCTATTTCCGGTAAGATCCAAATTTTCCCCCGGTTTCTGACCTTCAGATGGAAACAGGATCAGGGTATATTCAAATTGAACGGGAAACCCCCTAAGCATAGAAATCAGGTGTTGAACAACCATATTAAAATAATAATATCAAATAAATATGGTTGATTAATTTATTATTAAAATGATTAATATTAATACTTCTTTGTAATTGAAAAGAAACTATTCAATATATTGTTGGCGCCGCCCTTGAGGGCGTCGCCAATGCGGCGTTGCCCCTATCGGGTCCATGTCCCGGCCGGCTCCGCCTTTGGCGGCGCCAACCAGGCCATTGGACACCGATTGCACTTGCTTGCATGGGCCTTCGGCCCCGCAACCTGCGGGCCACGGGTCAACGCCGCATTAAGTATAAAAACCATATGGCAGATCATGAAATAAGCATAAACATCAACCTCGATGCCCTACGCGGCGAACTGCAACGGTCACTGCAGCGGACTATCTACCTCGTTAGCGCTGGCCTGCAATCGAAAGACAAGCTCAATATAGATTGCCTGCAATTGCCTACCAACAACGTAACGATGATATTTGATGGGGGGTTGAAATGGGACGCGCAGACGGCAACAGAGCAGTATGAAAAGTGGATACTCTCTAATGGCTTTCGGGACATCATAGAGCACTTTAACAGCTTTTTCGAATCAGCTCACAAAGTACTCGCCTTCTGGGAGTTGGCCGTAAAGCAGAAAGACGGTGTTAAAATAACAGGTTCACTCTGGAACCAAATCATTGTATCAGGCGCGAAGAGCTTTCATCGCCTTGGCTTGCCCGATAAATTTACCCACGTACAGGATAAACATGGCATTCAAATCGACACAAAGCTTCGAGAGCAAATCTTAAGCTCCAACGCGGCACGGAATTGCCTGGTGCACAGAAACGGAGTAGTGACTGAGCTAGACATCAGTGCGTCAACAGGGTTTGAAGTAAGATGGACGAATCTGGACTTGATTGTGCAAAACGAAGATGGGGAAAAAGAGTTGGTGTTGGGACAGATAGTTGAAAAGGATAGTGTAATAGCTATGCGAAGCAGGGAAGCCCTAAAGACATTCGGCATCGGTGAACAGGTCACATTTTCGGCCCTGGAGTTTGCGAATATTGCATGGACTCTTTTCTTGTTTGCAAATGACCTTGTCCAGAAAATGAGTGGCTTTGGTCTCACGAGTGGCCTGATCAAAGCGCCCGAGAGTAGCAGCACTTAACGTGGAGTTGAGCCTTCGCTCTCGCCCGACTTGCCGTCGCCGCCAAAGCGGCGCCAACAAGTCGTTCGAGTCCGATTGGCTCCTCGCCTTTCGGAACTATCGTTCCGACGGCCCGAAGAGAGTTTAATGGAATACGATCTTTTTATAAGTCACGCCAGTGAAGATAAAGACGATTTCGTTAGGCCACTCGCGCACAAATTGCGCGCTGCGGGATTGAATGTCTGGTATGACGAGTTTACGCTTACTATTGGAGATAGCCTGTCGGAGAAAATTGACTATGGCCTGGAGAATTCCAAGTACGGCCTCGTTGTTTTGAGTAAGGCTTTTTTTAGCAAGAACTGGACTAAGAGAGAGCTAAGAGGATTAGTGGCGGAGGAGATGGATGGACGCAAAACCATACTACCTGTATGGCATGGCGTTACTCGGGATGATGTCAGAAAGTTTTCATCTCCGTTAGCTGATCTCGTTGCAATCAGTAGCGAGTATGGCCTTGAAGCAATTGCCAAGCAAATAATAGACAAAGTTCATCCAGAAAGAAAAGAAGAGGGCTCCTCAAAATCAAAAACAGCACCCTCGGAGACTGAAAGCTCTGACAAAAAAATCCTTGCTGCCACCCAAGCTCTTAGGTTTCTTCTGGGATGGAGCATCTTTCTCACCCTTATCCAGGTTGGCGCTCTCGGAATTCTTGGTTTCATGATCAAGAGCGGGATAAACCCCGATTCCAAGAATTGGATGGTGTTATCTCTCGCTGGTTTTATTCTCTCGATATTAGTAGCTGCCAATGTGGTTGGGGCCATTCCTCCCATTGTGCAAAATTTACCTAAAATGAAAGTAACATATGGAGATATATACAAAATACGAAACTATTTACACATTCCCCTTTGGGCTCTTACTTTCCTAGAACATATTTTGTTTTTGCTTGGTATTGTGTCTTTTGGGCTTTTCATTTTTATGCAAGGCAGATAGTGAAATATTGTTAACCCAGGGCTCCATGCGACGACGGACCACGCCCGAGGTGCAGGTTAACAGTCCTCGGCCGCCGCGCCTGAGCCCTCATTATGTGCTTTTAAATAAATCATTAACCCTTATCCCTAAGAGGAGGTGTAGTATGGGATGGATCGCAGATTTATTAAAGGAGATTCCTTCTGCGGCTCGCTATAAATTCGAGCTTGAGCAACTTGAAAATGAGAATCTTTCGCTTAAAACGGAGAACGGCGTTCTTCAGGCGAAACTCCTGGCAGCGGAAGAAAAAATAAAGGAACTCGAAAAACGGATTTCTGATTCTCATAAATACTCCGATCTTGAAAAAGATATTGAAAAAGGTGGATTAGCAAATACATATTCAACATAAAACCCACATAACCACCGGCTCGACCCGAACGAAAAACGGTCGGATCAGCCTGGGCGTTCTCGCCGCCGTTTGCGCGTCGGCATGAATGGGCGCCGGTTTGCCAACCGGTTGTCCCGCCGCGCAAGCGCGGCAGAACAACGCGGTTGCACCTGACAGCCCCGTGTCCAAATAAATTTGTCCCCAGTTCCGCAGGTGAACCGGCGTCCATTGACTGTCTTCAGTCCAGATATTCTACTAAACGGTAGGCATAATCATCTATGCAAAAAACTGTTAAATTTCTTAACTGTCGTAATAAAAGGGATTTCAACACTGACAACCTCGAATGCCATTTTAAGTTGTCGGTTATTGAGACAGCCCTAATCGGCACTCCGAGAGAAATAAGCAATACACATAAATTGAAACTAACAATAACCGATAGGTTGATGAATAACTGGAATTTAGAAGGAGCTGAATGGTCCGCCGTTACAGAGAGCATGCTGAAGGTGGCTTTTCAAAGCGCAGAAGAATATGTCACAGGGTTACTCAAAAAATGTGCTTCTTTGGAAGAAGAATTTCCTCCCCTTTTCATGGAGACGAAGAACTCGCCTAAAACCTGCCCTTATAATCTGTCAAACATCACTTATCCCCGCAGAGACACCTTTATTGTGAACCTGGATGACCAAAAAGATAAGCTTTTACTGAAAGCCTGCGTTGAAGAATTTAAGAGCTACATACAATCCGAGAAGCGAATGACGTTTTGGCAATACGAAGAGGCCAAAAATCCTAAATGGATATCTCATCCAGAAAAGAGAGCAAAAGATTTACTTCATACCTTCTTGGTTGGCAAATTTGGCACTGAAATCCTTACTTTCGAAGAAATTACTTCGGGCGCTGGCCGGATGGATATATTCGTCATTACACCGACAGGCGAGAAAGTAATCATTGAGCTAAAAATGTGTGGACGAGGGTATACTTCAGGTTACGCTCAAGAGGGGATCGAGCAACTTACGCACTATATGGCGAACAAGAAAACAAACCTCGGGTTTTTAATGGTGTTCGACGCCAGAGCCAGAGACTTTAGTAAGGGTTTTTTAGGCACTCAGGCAATTGATGGTATGAATATAACAACAACAATTGCCGACTTAAGACCGTTCGTGAAGCAGAAGGATTTCGTAGACAATATTGAGGGCGGGAGCCAGCCAACCACCGCATGAAGGCTGCCCGGGGCTTTGAATTGTAGGGTATGCGCGTAGCGCCAGCGAAGTCATGGGTGGGAAAGTTTTTTTACCAGCTCCAGACCGGCATCTTATGCGGAATGTTCATGCCGACGCTTGCGCGTCGGCATGAACGGTGTAGACCAATAGAGCGTGAAATGTGATAAAAGGACAGGGATGATTGAGGAGCAAGAAGAGACAGGGTGGAAGCAACACTTCCCTACCTACTCGTTCGCGAAGCGCGATATTGCCTTGGAAGAATACAAGACGGCTGCCAAGAGTCTTGAGGCAGAGGAGCGTGTCTTTCTTAATGCGTTAAGCATTGCAGCACTTGCAGCCGCTGCTCTAGGATCACTTGCGGTCGGTTCTCTCAAGAAACTTACCGACCTATTTCTAGGGATAGTGCCAGCGCCCTTGACCCTTCTCGTGTTACTCACTCTGGTCTGCGGCTTTTCGTGGGTCGGGCTTCGGTACTTCGCCGACAGACAGAAGGCAATTGCCTATGCCTCGCGTAAGGTAATCATTCTTAGGCGCATGCTTGGCCTAAGCTATGGAACACTGCAGCTTGTGCTTCCCAACTGGCGCGTTGAAGGTGCGGATGAGCCGCATGCAGTGTTTTTGTTTCCCGGCTGGAATACCTACGTCGCATACCCTTATTACGTGCTCGCTGGTATTTCTTGCGTGGTGCTTTTCTTCCTCCTAGCTTCACTCCAGTCCGCGGTGGCTGAGTCTATTCCAATTGGCGCTCTCGTTGGTTGGTATGGACCAGTGTGCATTTCACTGGGATGGGCACTTCTCTTGGCTGCTGTCTATAGGCGCGCACTACTCGACACGCATGAGAGACAGAGTCTCTTGTTTATCAAAATGTTTGCGCGCCTACTCCGCCTCAAACTCGTTCACAACTACGAATACATAATCTACCGGGCCACTCTTGCATGTTACGAGTATCAAAGGTTGAGAGTGGATCTTTCAACTCTCAAAACGCTTCTTGTGTTCATCGAGGATAGACAGTTCTTTCGTCATCGGGGGACCAGCATAAGGGGTATCGCACGTGCGTTGCTCGGACTTGTGGGAATGAAACGGCGTTCTGGCGGCTCTACGATCACTCAACAGCTTGTCAGAACGTTATTCATCATGCAGCCTACGAAGTTAGTACGCAGAAAGATCATCGAACTCCTTCTCGCGAGGTGGTTCCACAAGGTCGTTACGAAGAACAACCAAATAGAGATGTACATCGCATCAGTACGCTTTGATCGTACCGTCTATGGTGCTCTGGCTGCGATGCATTATTTCTGGGGTGCTGTTGTTAACAAGCCGTCCGCTGCCGAATCATTTTTTCTCATTGAGCGTGTATCCAATGTACGATCTCTTCTGCTAGCGGAGAAAATAATTCAAACCGCAAAGGCCGCGATCACTATGAATGTTATATCTCTCGAGGATTCACGTGCTTTGGTCGCATTGTATGATGATGCCGTTAGCAAGGGAAAGATCGTTGACAGAGATGACGGACTTTCCAAACTGAAATCTGCTTTTCTGTCCAGCTGAGGATAACCGAATTTATGGACCTGAACGGCTCAAACGGCGAGTGCCAAACGGGGTCGGGCCACGGGAAGCAGTTGATCTGACATGAGATACTGTCAATTCTGACCCCTAAAAACGGCCTGTATCGCGTTTTTTAGGGTTAAAAAGGGCCTTATTCGAAAAACAAATGGCAAGAGCAAAGCGGCATTTTATTCCAGGTTATATCTGGCATATTATGCAAATATTGCAAAGTAAATAAAAATCCGGGTGGGGGTTGTTTCTTATAAGGCTCTTTTGTGGTCTAAAAAACACGATATAGGGCCTCAAAACACCTATTCCTGACACATTATGATCAATAAGTTGTCGTGGCCAGACCCCCAATTAAACCAATTAAAACCAATTACACTAATTACAATTATCCATCACCGTTAATATTTTTACCAATAACAGGAGAATCTGGTATGAGGATACTGTTTGTCTCGACCAATCGGTCCAGAGCTGCCTTGTTGCCGATGCCGCTGGGACTGGCCTCCATCATTGCCCAGATGGATGAATCGCGACACGAGATCCATGCGCTTGACTTGATGTTTTGTGATCAGCCCGAAGCAGAATTAATTCGAGCCTTGGCCCGATTTGAGCCCCAGATCATCGCCCTTTCCATCAGAAATCTGGATAATCAAAGCCGTCTCAATACAGAATACTATCTACCCCTGGAAAAAAAATTCGTTGAACTATGCAGGGAAAACTCCCGGGCCACCCTTATCATCGGCGGAGCGGCATTTACCGTCAGTCCGGTGGCGGTTTTTGAATATCTTGAACCCGATTTCGGAGTTATCGGCGAAGGCGAAACCGTATTTCCGAAGCTGGTAGATCGAATAGAACAAAGCTCTAAATACACGGATCTTCCGGGACTGGTATGGAGAGATGCAGGTGGAGTTCAACATAATCCGTACGGATTCGTCACCAACCTGGACGCACTGAAGCCTCCACGCAGGGACTTGTTCGATAATCAGCGATACGCCAAAGAAAGGGGCATGGCCAATATCGTGGTAAAACAGGGTTGCCCATTTGAGTGTCTCTATTGTGACGGCCCGCATGTTATGGGTAAACACTGGCGGATGAAATCCCCGCAGACTGTAGCGGCAGAGCTGGAATCGATCCAGAAGGACATTGGCGTTAACCTGGTGTATTTTACCGATGCCATTTTCAATCATCCGGTAGACCATGCCAAAGCCATCTGCCAGGCTATTATCGATCGCGAACTGAGTATTTACTGGGTGGCCACATTACATCCTGGTTTTGTAGACAGATCACTCCTTGAATTGATGAAAAAAGCCGGCTGCGTGTCTGCCTCACCCGGTTGCGACACTTGCTCTGAAAAGATGCTCCAGGTCATGCGAAAGGGATTCACCAAGGATGAATTAAAGTCCTGCCTGATAATGCTGGAAGAGATGGAAATAAGTTACATTCTCTCCCTGCTGTTCGGCGCCCCCGGAGAGAACAGGGAAACGGTGGAAGAGTCCATCCGATTCCTCGAAGAACGAAAACCCATGATGCTGGATTTCTGCCCGGGGATAAGGTTAATGCCGCATACACCGCTGTTCGACATTGCGGTCAGCAAGGGCGTTATTTCGGCTGACGACCCGCTCATGGAGCCTAAGTTCTACATCAGCCCCGATATCAAAGATTGGATCGAGGAATACCTCACGGAGATCTGTTCCACCCATGAAAAATGGAATGTGAACTGGAAAAACAATCCGTGATGGATGTAAAATCGCTAAACGGGATGTTTTTTATCATATTTAAATGGGTTAGTTAGGTCCAACCCCAAGATGAGCCATAACCTGTTAGACAAATGAAAAGATTCCTATTTACTACACTTTTCTCGGACGACCTTGGCTTACTGACACGCACTATACCCATTGCCCGTGAGTTGTCCAAGCGCGGACACGAGATCGCTTTCTGCAACCCGGCTCACGCTCCCAGCAAGGTAATCAGTCAAGAAGGTTTTACCAATCTCCTCCCGCGGCATCCTTTATTCTACCTTGAAATGTCCGGTAGGTTAGACTTTAAAGGCCTCCTCACGGTCTGGAGATCAGGCCAAATGAAAAAAGATTTCGGTAGCCTCCCTCGATTTATTACCGAATATGTCAAGGCCATCCCTTTAAAATTCCCTCCAAAGACTCCTGAAGTTTGGAACTTGGATCACTTCATGGCTCTTTGCGGGATGATGAACCAAAGATTCGTCCGTTCCATCTGCGAAGCATATGTGGAGCTCATAGTTAAGTATCAGCCGGACACGATAGTGGATTCCTGGAATCTCTTGGCACCTGCTGCGGCGTGGTCATTGAAAAAGCCCGTCATCACGGTCATCCAGTCCGACATGCACCCCAAGAGCAAGGGCTTCATATGGTGGAAGGAGTCCAAAGACAAAATACCAACACCTGTGCCTACACTGAATAAGGTCTTCCAGGAAATCGGTTTTCGTTTTATAAGCCGAACAGAAGAACTCGTCGTAGGGGATTTAACCTTGGTAGTTGGCCTTCCCGAAACGGATCCTCTTCCAGAAGACACGAAAGTTGAGTATGTTGGCCCTATCCTCTGGCAAAGCGCAAATCCGGAACTGCCTGGATGGTGGGATGACCTGAGCCGAGAGCGGCCGTTGATCTGGCTCTATTGCGGGAACCCAAGCTACGGGCCGATCACATCTTGGGCTGATTCGGATCTGGTGCTTGATATATGCGTTAAAGCCCTGGCCGAAGAAGACATCCAGGTCGTTTTGACCACAGGGCACCACCACCTTCCAAAGAGATTCTCTACGCTGCCTTCGAATTTCCGCTACGTACCTTTTGTTCCGGGACTCGCCATGGCGGAAAGGAGCAACCTCCTCATTCATCATGGAGGCTATGGCTCATGTCAAACGGGGCTTTTCACAGGTACCCCGGCACTGATTATTCCCACTTATTCGGAGCGTGAGAGCAATGCCAGGCGTGTCGCCGCGCTGGGGGCGGGTGATTTTATCGTGCCGGACCGCGAAAATCGCGAAAAAAATATGGACCTCATTGTTAATGAGGTAAGGACCAAGGTTCGACGGATTCTCTCCGAACCGTCGTTTACGGATAACGCCAAGAGAATCTCGAACAGGATGCATACCTACGGTGGGGCAACCTATGCTGCGGATCTGATCGAAAAGTTTCTTGAGCGACATGGTTCAAAACTTGAGGGCTAACCTTGGCATGCAGTCGAATGTGGCCAACAGGTTTCGGTTTATTGATTTTTCCGGAATTGCAATCTGTAGGCTTAAGATAATCGCTGCCATGTGTGACCGCACCGCTGATGGCATTGGTGAGCGGTTCCCCAAAGGAAGGTAAGATGCTTAGAAAGATTTTACTCTGGATTGCGATAGGGCTGATCGCCGTGGTGGTTTTGGTTTCTGCAGCATATCTCCGGGATATACATCGAGCCTATGAACGGGTCAGTGGAAAGAGCACGGTCATACCTTCACCCTATGGAAATATCGAATACACCGAAGGCGGCTCAGGTCCTGTTGTCCTGGTGATCCATGGGAGCGGCGGCGGCTACGATCAAGGTGAACTCATTGTGCAGGCTGTGCTAAGTGAGCAATTCCACTGGATTACCCCCTCGCGCTTTGGATATCTGCGCTCGACCTTCCATGAGGGGGCCACATGGGACGACCAGGCGCATGCTTACGCCTATTTGCTCGACCGGCTGGGCCTAAAAAAAGTTGCGGTCGTGGCTATGTCTCAGGGAGGCCCTTCGGCTCTTCTCTTTGCCGTATTGCACCCTGAACGGGTATCCTCGCTGACACTCATCTCCTGCGGTGTCGCATCTTCCTCTACACAAGACCAAGCGCAGGCGAACCAGAAAGGCAAGATGCTGACGACTATATTCAAGTTTGATCCGCTTTACTGGGCCTTCACCAAGCTGTTCAAAAAGCAGTTCATGGGATTAATGGGTGCCAACGACGCAGTAATTGCCAGGCTTACGCCCCGGCAGCGAGAATTAGCTGAACAAATTATTGACTTTATGAACCCGGTTTCGCCGCGTTCCGCCGGCACCGTTTTCGATAACAAGGCGATGATGCCGAATACGAGGATTGCCGCGGTCCGAGCCCCGACACTGATACTCCATGCGACAGACGACACCCTGCAGCTTTACCACAATGCCGCCTTCGCTGCTTCCACCATTCCGGGTGCAAGGCTGGTCCCTTTCGAGAAAGGGGGCCACCTCCTCATGATTGTCGAGCAAGCGACTGTCCGCCCAATTCTGCAGAAGCATATCCTCGACCACGTGAGCGAGTAGCGGAAATGGAGTCGGGCCACGGGAACTGGTTGATCTGAAATGAGAAGCTGTCAATTCTTCCCCCTAGAAACAGCCTATATTGAGTTTTTAGGGTCAAAAAGGGCTTTATTCGAAAAACAAATGGCAAGAGCAAAACTGTTAGAGGGAAAGGGGTAAGAGGAGGAAAAACATGGACAGAAAAGATCTGATTTGTGTGGACTGTTATGACAAGCTTGAAAGGATTTTCTTAACAGACTTGAATGTTTTTTATTGTAACAATATAAAATGCAGGAGGTTTGGGGTATTAACCGTTGGAGGTCTTCTCGGAGAAGAATGTAAGAAAAGCTTAATAATAGAAGACGAAGAAAATTTAGGGAAAGCGAGATAGACTTATCAAGGAATAAGTTAAGATATTCCTTCCTCAAAATTCCCTTCTATGAAGAAGTCCCTGACCAGAATTTTGGGTTATCCGCCGACCCCCGGACCGTTTAAGATAAAATCTAGGTTCAGGGAGGGAAGTCTTTTCAAATTTAAGGGGATAACTATTCCTTTTTCCTGATCTGCCCTCTGAAACATCGGTTCGCCTCTCGAGTCCGGTTTTTTTAAAAAAGGGTTACCCTGACCCTTATTGAGGCAAATGAGGATTCTTTTTCTCTTGACAGTGGCCTTTTAATGGGTGAACCTAACTTATTTTCTATCGCAAATGGGTATAAGGAGGTAAAATACCCGAAGATTATCCACCCGCTAGGCGAGGCGACAAACCAGGCAGCAGAAAAGTTCCCAACCCCAGTAAGCGCAATATCATTAAAGTCTATCGCCGATTCGGATCGGATTTCAAAAGGCACCTCTATCATCATACCTTGCGGGAAGCCAATAATGGAATAAGGGAGGGAACTTGTCCCAATAGTAGTACCCCCAGCGAACCCCGGATCAGGTCCGGGTAGGAGTCCGGATCCGGATATCAATATGTTTTCAGATGCGGAATAATGTCGATTCAATGATTAGATCATAGTTAACTTTTAAAGGAGAAAAGCCATGGAAAATGATGTTTATCTTAAACTGGCCGGGGTCCTGGATACTTTACCGAATGGCTTTCCGGCTACCGAAAGCGGTGTGGAGATTAAACTCTTGAAGAAGATTTTTACCCCGGAACAAGCCGATCTTTTTTGCAACCTGAGGTTGACCTTTGAAACGGCCGCTCAAGTATCTGAGCGAACAGGGCGTCCCTTGGAAGGTTTGGAAGCAAGGTTGAAAGATATGGGCGAGGACGGGCAGCTCTTTGCCATCGACCTTGGCGGTACTTGGGTTTTTAAAATGTTGCCATGGGCCTTTGGGATATATGAGTTTCAACTTGGTCGATTGGACAAGGAATTCGCCACACTTAATGAGGAATATGGACCGGTTTTTGGAAAGCAATTCTTTTCCAAAACACCTCAATTGATGCAGGTGCTGCCTATCGAAAAGGAAATTGCCGTGCAGCAGGAAGCCCTGTCTTATGAAAAGGTTTCCACCTTGATCGAACAAGGGCAATCTTTTTTGGTCAATGATTGCATTTGCAAAAAGGAACAGGAATTATTAGGTCACCCATGCGGTCGTCCTTTGCAGGTTTGTCTGGCCATAGCCCCTGTGCCAGGGGTTTTCGATAACTCCCCCCAGGGGAAGGTTCTATCCCGTGACGAAGCCTATTCCTTGTTGAAAATGACGGAAGAAGAAGGACTCGTTCACCTTACCTCCAATGTGCAGGGGGGGAATATTTACATCTGTAATTGCTGTGGTTGTTGCTGCGGGGTGTTGAATGCCATCAACAAATTGGGCATTCCGGCTTCACAGGTCATCAACTCCCATTATTACGCCGAGATCGATCCGGAAAAATGTCTCCAATGCGGGATATGTATCGGTGAGCGCTGTCAGGTCAAGGCCATTGAGGAGGGCGAAGAGGCCTACCAGATCATTCAGGAAAGATGCATCGGTTGCGGGCTTTGTGTCAGTACTTGCACCGGGGAAGCCATTAGATTGGTTCATAAAGGCCAGGACCAAATCGTACCCCCTCCTATCAATGAGGAGGCCTGGTTTGAAGAACGGGGCCGGCTGAGGGGAATCGATTTTTCCAAATATCAATAATAAAAAGAATTCTTGCTGTTTCTTTCATGGTTAGTAGAATTTTATCCTAATTTTAACGGGAGGGAAGAAAATGCCTTTTAAAATTCATTTCAGAATCCTGGGAATCGGAGCGGCTCTTCTGGCGATTCTCCCGCTTTCCGCGAACGCCTGGACCAATCATGCCTATCTGACCCATCCGGCCCTCGGAGGTCAAACGGAATACCAAGTGGAGGTTGTCACCGAGCCGCTGGAATCGTTCTTGTCTAAAGAAAAAATTAAAATCGGGGAATTACTCAAAGCGGAAGAAACCTGGGCCCTCTCTAATGTCCGGTCTTACCCGGCTGCACCTCCAGCCCTGGATTTTTCAACCAGCAAAGAAACCAACCTGCGTATCCGCTTCCTGAAAGCCCTGCGGGTGAATCCAAACCTGGAACTTCCCTTATACGTCATGCAACTTCCCGGAGGTCCGCCCCCTAAAAATAAACCGTTGCCAAAGTCCGCCGTGAGCATTCTGGCCAGAGATTTTCAGGGTAACCTCTATATACCGCTCCAGTCAGGAGAAAAAATAAGCGCCCTTGAGGTGCTTTCTTCGGCTTCGGACGAACCCGATTACGGCCTGGATATCGGCCTTTGGGAGGACAACGACACCTCCTTCAGTAAAGAATACGGTTACGGGAAGCAGCCTTTCGGCAATCCAAAGCTTGACTATGGTACGCAGGCCCCTTTTCATATGGGCTTTTACCATGAATCCACGATCGTTTATAAGGCTGCCCCGTTTGTTAAAAAGAGCTTTCCGGAACAAAGGGCGCATTTGTATCATTCCCTGGCCCAGTTTGCCTTTCAAACAGGGCATCCCTATTGGGGATACCGCTTTGCCGGCTGGGGACTGCATTATCTGCAAGATTTGACCATGCCCTATCACTCAACCATTATGCCGGGGCGCAGCACCCTGACCATGCTTTCCATCAACCTGCTGGATATGATCGGCATCCCTGGCCCGAAAGAGTCGGCTGTCGGTGAAGTGTCCAGGGCGCATATTCTGATCGAAAAATTACTGGTCCAGGAGTTTCGTGAGGCCTTCCAAAAGCACGATAATAGTTTTATAATGATAAAAGCCCTGCGGGATACTTCCAAGGACTCAACTTATCCCGTCTTTTCCGACCAGTTTCCAAGCCAGGTGGCGGCCAAAGAATCACGTGCTGCGGCCGGGGATTTGTCCTGGGCATTGAAGGCTATCGTGACCGATACCGGACTCTACATGGACATTGAGAAGATTAGTATGGAGGGGGATTACGACGCCAGAAAATTCATTGCCGGCGCTTCGGAAAAAGATATCCTGAACTACAATCGGATCATAGAAAAACAGATGCGCTCCGCAGGTGCTTTTTCGCGAATTTATATGGGTACGCTAAAAGATAGTGGTGGTAAAAAATAGCTGTTATAGGTTCTCGATCAATAGTCTAACATTCCGATAAGGCCGGAATAATTTGCCGGACACCCGTCTTTTTAAACTTAATAATGCCGGCGGGATGTATTGTTCAAAATAAGTTTTGCCTTTGACGCGGGAAAGGAAGGCGTAGGCGCCGAGGATCTGGAGGTTTCGTTGAAAGGCAATGATCTCATAATGTTCTCTAAAGGTTTGGGCATTGACCGGAAGCCGGCTTGAACATTCTTGAAGATAATAATCAATCAGTTCTTCCTGAATTTTCTCCGGTATATTTACGTAAGGGTCGATCAATAATGAGGCCAGGTCATATTGCGGCAGACCCAGCCGGCCTGCTTGAAAATCGATTAATCCGATCCCGCCGGACCAGATCATGATATTCCGGGATTGAAAATCCCGGTAAAGAAATAACTGCTCCTTTTCCCGATCCACGGCCAGGGCCAGATCTTTCAATTCTTTTTCCACTGAAGGCGGGACCGTCTTCCAACCCAAATATCCTTTTAGAAAAGCCTCAATAAAGTATCGGGATTCTCGTTCCCAGGAAAATCGGCCGTTGTATAGCTGGGTGTCATAACAGTACCGGGAATCGAAATCTCTGGATCCCTCGATCTGAATTTTCAAAAGCAATTTCAGGATGGTTTCATAGACCCGTCTGACCAGCCGAGGCTCCTTGATCTTTTTTATGACCGATTCCAGGCAAAAATCCCCGAAGTCCTGCATCAGGAACAGACCGCGGCGAGGATCAAAGGCATAAATCAAGGGGGTGGGCAGGCCCTTGGTTCTTAGGTGCCAGGCGATATAAAAAAAGGAGTCGTTTTCCGAAGGAATTCCCCGGCGGCCGTTAGGGTGAGAAACGCAAATATAAGTTTGATCCCCGGCTAAAAGGCGATAGACCCTGCGATCCGAGCCGTCTCCTTTTAGGGGATGAATCCTCAGACGACCGGTATAAGCGGTGGCTGAAGGAAGATGCTCTTTTAAGAAATGAGTCAAAGTCCTCATGTTAAACCACCACTTCCCCGGAACAATCCCTGCTGAGTTGAACGCTCCGGCCGATAATGGACTCCGAGATCGAGACTTTTCGTTCCACTACGACTTCCTCCCAAAGGACCGAATCCATGATTCGGCACCCTGTTTTAAGCAGGCATCCTTTTCCGATACAGGCCCAACCGGAAAATTCAACTCCTTTTTCGATTCGGGCATCAGGGTGAATTAAAATCCCCCCCAATTCCCCTTTGTTAAAGTGGGGCGAGGAAGGAAAGGAATTTTCAAGATTCGAATGTCCGGCCAACAATTCTTCATGCAGCTTGAGATAGGACTGGGGCGTTCCGATATCCCGCCAGTAATGTCCCCGACTGACATAAGCCCAAACCGGCAGGCCCCTTTCCACCATTTGTTGATAATTAGGGATGATTTCGTAGCTCCCTGAAGTGGGGAGGTAATTAAATATTTCCTGCCCCAGGATGTGTATTCCGGTAAAGGCCAACCCCTGCCCTCTGGTATCTCTAAAATCCTTTATCCGTCCCAGCGCATCCACTGAAATCTGATTGAATTCAGGATAATCATGCAAGATCATCGTAACCGGCCCTTTATGACTCAGGTGGAAATCAATGGCTGGGTACAAATCAATATCCGTAAGGATATCACCGTTAATCACCATAAAAGGATCGGAGCGCCAAAAATCGCGGGTATTGCCGATCCCCCCTCCGGTATTAAGAATTTCAGGTTCAAAGCGGGTTTCTATTTTAAAGGTTAGCTCTTCTTTTTGAGCTTGAATAAACCTTTCTATCTGGCCGGCCAGATGATGGGTATTCAGGATCACCCGGTCAATAGAAAATTGCTTCAGGTAGCCCAGGGTTAATTGCAGAAGGGGCTGGTTAAGAATAGGGAAAAGTGGTTTGGGTCTTGTCCGGGTGAGTGGAAGAAGACGTGTCCCTTCGCCGGCGGCTAAGATCAGGGCTTCCATGACTAAAAACCAGAATCCAGAAGCCAGAAGCCGGAAGCCGGAAGAGAAAAATAGTCTTGCTTATTCTGAATTCTGGGTTCTGAATTCCGGATTTTTGTTTTATTAGATTCCAAGATACGCTTCCCTGACATGGGGGTCATTAAGGAGTTCCTGCCCCCTTCCTTCCAGGACAATTCTCCCGTTTTCCAAAACATAAGCCCGGTTGCAAATAGACAGGGTCTGTTTGACGTTCTGCTCCACCAACAAGACGGTTACCCCTTCCTGGTTGATCTTCTCGATCATACGAAAGATATCCTGCACCAGCACCGGAGCCAACCCCAGGGAAGGTTCGTCAAACATAAGCAGTTTGGGGATGGACATGAGTCCCCGCCCGATAGCGCACATCTGCTGTTCGCCTCCGCTTAAGGTTCGGGCATATTGTTTGCGCCTTTCCTCAAGCCTGGGGAAAAGGCTATAGACCCGTCGAAGGGTTTCTTTCCTTTTGGCCTTGGCCATTGGGGAAAGGGAGCCCATAATCAAATTTTCTTCCACTGTCATCTCCGGGAATAAGCGCCTTCCTTCCGGCACATGGGCAATACCGGTTTCTACGGTCTTGTGTTCCGGGATTTGGTCCAACCGTACCCGGTCAAACTCGATGGATCCTTTAGCGGGCCTCTGGAGCCCTGAAATCGTGCGCAGTGTGGTTGATTTTCCCGCCCCGTTTGCTCCGATCAAAACCAGGATCTCTTTTTCCCGGACTTCAAAAGAGACGTCCCACAAAACCTGGACATCCCCATAAGAGACGTCTATGTTATTGACCTTGAGCATATTCCTCTCCAAGATAAGCTTCAATCACCTGGGGATTCCGGGAAACCTCTTCCGGAGTCCCTTCGGTTATCGGCTGACCGTGATTAATTGCCAGGATTCTTTTCGAAATAGTCATGATTACCTTCATGATGTGCTCGATAATGATGATGGTAACCCCCTGCTGATTTATTTTTTTTATCAACTCGATAGCCTTATTAACCTCCTTGGGGTTCAAACCGGCACAGGTTTCATCCAGGAGGAGGACCTTGGGTTTTGTGGCCAGGGCCCGGGTAATCTCCAGACGCTTGCGGAGCCCGATAGGCAGGCTTTTGGCTGTTTGGTCCTGATAAGCTTCCAGGCCGCAGAATTGAATAGTTTCCAGGGCAAGCTTCCGGGCATGCTTGAGGGTGTTTTCCCGGCAGAAAGCCGAGGCGATGACATGGTCCAGTACAGTCATGCGGGCTAAGGGTTTGACCACCTGGAAAGTCCGGGCAATGCCGAGCTTGCAGATCTTATGGGTGCTCAGGCCTGTGATCTTCTGTCCCCTGAAAAAAAATTCGCCGGAGGTCAGGGGGAAAAAATGGTTAATCAGATTGAAGATAGTGGTTTTTCCGGAACCATTCGGTCCGATTAAACCGAAAATTTCCCCTTCCTCCACCTGAAAACCAACCCCCTTGACCGCTGATAAACCACCGAAATATTTTACCAGGTTGCGGGCTTCAAAAATGATCATGAGGCCTTTCTAAAGGATAAATTTTAACCAACTCAATAAATACTTTATTTTTACAAATAGTTACAAAAAGAATGCTTGTCAAGAAAATATATTTCCCAAGGAGTGACGGGTCCAGAAATTCAGGTAGCTGATTTTTTTAGGACAACCCTTAAATGCAAAAACAATACGGGATTATTACAGGATTTATTGAACTATTATTTGAGGTTAAATATCTTGACTTTTGTTGACTTTTTGAGGTATTTAAAGCATCATTTGTAACGGCTTCGTAAAAAGTCCATCTACTGTGTTCCGCTACATCCTTCGTCATTGCGGCGTACGTTTATGTATGCCTCATTCCTCAGGATTTGCGCGCCTGGTCCCGCCTTAGGCGGGAGAGCTTTTTACTTTGCCGTCTATTTTGATGACTTTTTACAAGTTCATCATTCGTGAGTACTGGGGGAAAGGAAGAGTATGGAAAAAAATCTTGAGAAGATAAGAACCATAGGACTGGTGGCCCACAGCGGGGCGGGTAAAACCTCCCTTGGGGAAGCCCTTTTGTTTACCACCAAGACCATCGACCGGCTGGGGAGGGTGGATGACGGGACGTCGGTCCTGGATTTTGAGCCGGAAGAATTAAAACGCCACCTGACCATTAATACGGCTTTCCATCATTATGACTGGAAGAAATTCAAGGTTTTTTTAGCTGATACCCCCGGTGATGAAAACTTCATCGCCGATACCTTTGCCTGCCTCCAGGTCCTGGACGGATTAGTGGTGGTCGTCGATGCCATAGACGGGGTGAAGGTCCAAACCGAACGCCTCTGGGCAGCGGCAGAACAAAACGGTATTCCTTGTCTCATTTTTATCAATAAATTGGATAGAGAACGAGCCGATTTTCAAAAAACCCTGACTTCCATACAGACCTTGCTGAAAACCAGGGCCGTACCTATGACTTTGCCGATCGGGGAGGGCGAAACTTTCAAAGGAGTGGTTTCCCTTTTGAGTAAAAAGGCCTTTGAATATTCGGGGGCCCAGGGAGAAGGGAAAGAGATCCCCCTGCCTCCTGAAATGGCCGATGAGATCCAGACCCATCGGGATAATCTGGTCGAACATCTGGCCGAGGCCGACGACACCCTGCTGGAGAAATTTCTGGAAGGCCAGGATTTATCTCCCGAAGAGCTGGCCCTTGGTCTTCGAAAAGGGGTATTACAAAAGACCTTTACACCGGTTTTTTGTGGTTCGGCGATGAAAAATATCGGGATCGATATGCTTTTGGAGGCTATTAATGCCGCTTTACCATCGCCTTTGGATCGCGGGGCTCAAACCGGTCAGGACCCCAAGACCAAAGCAGAAAAAAGCAAAGAGCCTTCGACAGAATCGCCTTTTGCCGCTCTGGCCTTTAAAACCCTGGCCGATCCTTATGCCGGCAGGTTAACCATCTTCCGCATTTTTTCCGGTGAAATTACAGCCGATTCCGGTTTCTATAATATCAATAAAGGGGTCCGGGAAAGATTCGGACAGTTGTTTGCCTTGGAAGGGAAAACCCAAAAACCGATCCCGGCCGGCTATCCGGGTTGTATCCTGGCCGTAGCTAAACTGAAAGAGACCGTCACCGGTGATAGCCTGGCCGACGAGAAAGATCCGATCATCTTCCCCTTTACCCCACCCTCTTCAACAGTCATTTCTTACGCCATTGAAGCCAAAAACAAGGGCGAAGAGGATAAAGTTTATTCCTCTTTGACCCGTCTGATGGAGGAAGATCCGACCCTGCGTCTGGACCGGGATTCCCAAACCAAAGAGATCATTCTCTCGGGCATGGGTCAAGTCCATGTGGAAACCACCATCGAAAAAGTTAAAAGAAAGTTCGGGGTTGAAATGACCTTGAAAGCCCCCAAGATCCCCTATCTGGAAACCATTCGCCAGTCAGCCAAAGGAATCATCTATCGGCACAAAAAACAAACCGGAGGCCGGGGTCAGTTCGCCGAGGTGCATATTGATGTCTTCCCTCAGGAACGAGGCAAGGGATTTGAATTTCAAGATGCCCTGGTCGGTATGAACGTCCCTCGAAATTTTGTTCCCGCTGTGGAAAAAGGGATTACCGAGGCCATGCAAAACGGGGTGTTGGCCGGGTATCCGGTGGTGGACTTCAAGGTTCGGTTTTATGACGGGAAGTCTCACGAAGTCGACTCTTCGGAAATGGCCTTCAAAATCGCCGCTTCCATGGCCTTTAAAAAAGGGATCCAGCAGGCCCAGCCGGTTATGCTGGAACCGATCGTCAAGGTTACGGTAACCGTTCCGGACGAAAGCATGGGGGATGTCATCGGGGATTTGAACAGCCGTAGAGGCAAGGTCCTTGGGGTGGACTCCAAAGGGAACTATCAGGTCATTCAAGCCCAGGTACCCATGGCCGAAGTGGCCAAATATGCCCCGGACCTGACCGCCATGACCCAGGGACGGGGTTCTTTCCAGTCCGAGTTTTCACATTATGAAGAGATCCCGGCCTATATGAGCGAGAAAGTGATCCAGGAGGCCAAGGCGGCGTTGGAAGAATAAAAACCGTTACTGGATAAAAACGAATATCCAGCATCCAGCATCCAGTTATGATTCAAGTAGGAATACTAACCATCAGCGATAAGGGGTCCCAGGGTTTGCGGGCCGATGACGGAGGCCCGAAGATCCGGGCCTTGCTTCCTGCCGATCTTTTTGAAGTTCAGACAACAGCCGTGGTTGCTGATGAAATCCCCTCGATTGTAGACACCCTGGTGGAATGGGTTGATCAGAAAAAGCTGGACCTCATTTTCACCACCGGTGGAACCGGTTTAAGTCCGCGAGATCTCACCCCCGAAGCCACCGGCAGGGTCATCGAGCGGGAGATCCCCGGTATGGCCGAGGCCATGCGTTCGGAAGGGTTGAAGCACACCCCCTTGTCACAACTTTCCCGGGGAAAGGTGGGAACAAGAAGGGAAACCCTGATCGTCAATCTTCCCGGAGGGCTTAAAGCCATCGAAGAGATGATGCCGGTGATATTGCCGGTCATCCCCCATGCCCTGGAAAAGATCAAGGGGGATACAAGCGATTGCGGGAGATGACCTCTGTTTAACCTTTAATCCAGGATGGCCGGATAGATGATGGCCTTCAGTTGGTTGCGAAAATTGAAGGTGCCATCCGGCATGAATTGGGTCAGAAAAATGACGATCAGGTCTTCCAAAGGATCGATCCAGAAGGCCGTACTGGCCGCTCCACCCCAGGCATATTCCCCAACCGAGCCAATCACCTGAGATTTCTCCGACCCTAAGTGGACTGAAAAACCCAGACCGAACCCATTACCCTCATTGGCGATTTGACTGAAGGTACTGACGGAAAGTCTGCTCAGGTCCTGCCCCCCCGGTAGATGATTCATGGTCATCATCTCAATGGTTTTGCGGCCGAGAATGCGTTCACCGTCAAGCTCTCCGCCATTAAGCAGCATCTGACAGAAACGGTAATAATCGGCAATCGTCGAGACCAAACCTCCTCCCCCGGAAAAGAAAGTCGGAGGTTTGGAGTAGGTGCTATTACCTGGGTCATCTTCCAGTTTGAGGGTTTTGTCCGTACGACGACTGTAATTGGCCGCGAACCGTTCTATTTTTTCTACAGGCACATGAAAGTCCGTATCGACCATTCTTAAGGGATCGAATATTCGTGATTTTAGATACTGGTCAAAGGGCATCCCCGACATTATTTCGATCAAATACCCCAGGACGTCGGTTGAGACCGAGTAGTTCCATCGGGTTCCGGGAGAAAATTCCAGGGGCAGGAAAGCCAACTTTTCAATCATATCCCTGAGTGTCCTGCCGCCGCCCAGAACACCTATTTCGAGCTTACGATAGGCGGCATCCACATTGGTTCTTTCCATAAAGGCATAGGTAAGTCCGGACATGTGGGTCATCAGGTCACGAATCGTCATGGCTCTTTCGGGCCGGGAAGTAAGAAACAGGGGGTGATTCCCCGCGGCGTAAACCGCAAGATTTCTCCATTCCGGTATATATTTATCAACCGGGTCGTTCAATTGAAAAAAACCCTGTTCGTAAAGCATCATCAAGGCCACAGAAGTGATCGGTTTGGTCATGGAATAGATACGGAAGATCGTGTCTTCGGTCATCGCTTTGTTTCGTTCCATATCCATAAGGCCCAATGGGGAGAGATAGGCCACCTGGCCGTGGCGGGCTATTAACGTGAGTGTTCCGGCGATTTTTTTCGAGGCCAAGTAGCGCTGTTTCAGATGCTGGTCGATTCGGGCCAGGCGCTCTCCCGAGAGGCCGACTTCTTCAGGTTTTATGTTCATATTTTAATACTCCTAATCTATAAATTTATCTTTAACTTTTTATTATCTCGGGGTCGACAGCTCTTTGGGTGTGATGCTGGCTTCTGGATACTGGATTCTGGTTTCTGAATCTGAGGTTTTAATCAAGTATCCAGTATCGGTTTTTGCTTTTATCCAGTATCGAGCACATGGATTAAATTAATAAGGCCCCTCCATCCACCTGGAGTATAGTGCCGGTAGTATAGGTGCTCTTCATAAGATAGACGGCCGCTTCGGCAACATCCTCGGCCGATCCGATCCGTTTTAAGGGAACCCTTTTGGAGTATCCCTCAATGATACCCTGGCGTTGATTTCCATATCGATCGAGTAAGGGGGTGTCAATCAATCCGGCCCGGATGACATTGACTCTTATTGGAGCCAGTTCCAGGGCCATGACCCGGGCAAAGGCCTCGACGGCCGCCACGGATGCCGATCCGACAGAAGATCCCTTTATGGGATGCACGGCTGCATTTCCCGACATATAGATAATGGATCCATCTCTGGCTATGTTTGGGGCGGCCAATTGGGTTGCACAATAGGTTCCCCAAAATCTTGTTTCCAAAGACGAACGGATATCTTCCAAATCGGTGTCTCTAATCAGCCCCGTTTTCGGCTCAGCGGCGGATATGAAAAGATGATTAAATGGTCCTACCTCCCGAAAAAGGGTCTCAAGAGAATTTTTGTCGGCCAGGTCAGCCTGAATGATCATGGCCTTTTGGCCAAGGGAGTGATTGGCCTTTCCCAGTTTTTCCATTGACCGGCTGGCGATGACGACTGACGCCCCTTCTTCCAAGGCGGCCTTGGCCGTTGCCAAACCGATACCCGAGCTTCCGCCTACGATAAGTACTTTCTGGTTTTTTAATTTCATATTTTCCTTAAAAAAGCCCGGGCAATAAAATCCGCCTGAAAAAGTTTGAAAGGACCTTTCTTCGGGGTGGTTTTCTAATGGAAGGTATTCCCTGTAGTCCGTTGCAGCGGACTACAGGGAGGCTATAGGCTGACTTATCTTCCTTTCCACTGAGGTGGGCGTTTTTCGGCGAAGGCCTTAGGTCCTTCAATAAAGTCCTCGGACTGATACATGGCCACCTGCCCCGGATAGGTGGTGGCCATGGCCTCTTCCAGGGTAACGTTCAATCCCTTGAGGGTGGATTCCTTGCAGGCCCGGATGCACAGGGGAGCGGCCTTTAGAATTTCGGCGGCGTATTTTTCGGCGGTCGGCAGAAGGTCCGCCAGAGGGACAATCTCTGAAATGATCCCGAGTTGCATAGCTTCCTGGGGAGAAATCCGTTTTGAGGTCAGGATCATGTTCATGGCTAGATGGTAGGGGATCTGTCTGGGTAGACGGTGCACCCCGCCGGCGCCGGGTATCAATCCGACACGGGGTTCAGGCAGGCCGAAACTGGCGTTCTCGGATGCAATAATGATATCGCAGGCCAGGGCAATTTCAAAGCCGCCGCCAAGAGCCAGCCCGTTCACGGCCGCAATAAAAGGCTTAAAGCAGTCGAACCTCCTGGTGATACCGGCGAAACCCCCTTTAACATCCTTCATGATCTCCCGCATTTTCTCAGAACCGTGCTGGGCTTGAAATTTCAAATCATTACCCGCCGAAAAAGCGCGGTCCCCCGTTCCGGTGACGATACAGATCCAGGCCTCGGGGTCTTCGCAAAAATCATTAAAAGCCTTGTCCATCTCCACACTGGTCGGGGGGCTGATGGAATTCATCACTTCAGGGCGATTAATGGTTACGATGGTCACATGGTCTTTCTTTTCTACCTTGATCAATTCGTAGCTCATGGTCAACCTCCTTGTTTGTCGATAGGTTTATATTAAACCTTTTCCAACCTATTCGTCAAAAAAAATTTTCCGACTTTTTTGGGTTTGAGATAACCCCCCAGCCTTCCAGGGTCCGGATCATATTCCGCACATGGGTTCCGGCCCAATAGACCTTCCGGCAATGGTTACACCAGTTGAAGTGTTTTTGAGTCTGCAGCACATATTCCGGTATATCGGGCCATTTTTGTTTAGCATCTTCATGGGTTATGGGGATAAGAAGACTGTTGCAACGAAGACAGCGTTTGAACATTTGTTCCAGACCCGGTTGAAGGCCCGAAAGTTCAAAAAATTCTTTTAAAAGGGCTTCTTGGGTGGGGGTGGAAAGGGTAATCGGGTTGATCCGGATTCCTTCCAGGGGCAGGGGATATCGATCCCATTGAACGACGGCCTCCTCTTCTTGACCAAGGATCACCCTCCTGTCCCAGAGTTGCACATTAACCCCAAGGACACGAAGCCATTGGACCAGAAAGGCCAGATGAGGGGCAATCCAGAAACGCATCGGAAAAAGTTTAAAGCCCCCTGTTTTCGTCAACCATCGATGGACATTACTTTACCACAATACCTTTGGAAAGCATATCCGCTACGGAAATAGATCCGGAGTTTTTCTGCTTATGATTTTTTCCCAAAGTAACGCCAGACAAAAAATGCCCGTGCTGATCAAGAATATCGACCGCAACCCAAGAAAAGCCGCCAATATTCCCCCGATCAACGGGCCGGCCATATTTCCAAGCAAAAGGCCGCTTTGAAAGATTCCGAAAATCCCGCCTTGATTATTTTGAGGGGTTGAACGCCGGACAATCGTGTTGATCGTCGGGATAACTCCGGAAAAAAAAACGCCTAATCCGCCACGAAGGATTAATAGCTGGTAGATGTTGGTAACAAAGGCCTGAGGAAGTGAGAACAGGGTTATCCCCATAAGCGAACGGCGCAGAATCTTCCTGGAACCGATTCGATCCGATTTTTTTCCCCAAAAAGGGGCAAAAGCAGCATTGGTGATCCCCGTTATGCCGAAAACGACCCCGGTCATCAAGCCGATCTGTGCCGGAGAGACTTTTAGATATTCCACAAAAAGGCTGAGAAAGGGGGCAACAATCACAGTCGATAACTGAACCATAATCAACAGAAGCAGCAGGACTCTTAATTCCGGAGTATGAATGACATAGCGAAGATTCTGGCTCACACTGGACCGATCTTTTTTCTCTCGGGGTACAAATTCTTCCTTCACAAAGCTGATGACAATGATAGCCCCGCAAAAACAAAAAAATGCCGTCCCGAAAAAAAGAGGTCGATAGCCCACCAGATGGGCCAGCACCCCACCCAAGAGAGGTCCTGCAACCATGCCGGTAACAAGAGAAGATTGCAGAGTGCCCAAGGCCTGGCCGGTTTTTTCTTCCGGCGCGCAAGAGGCCATCAGGGCCAGAGACGGGGCAACGAACCCGGAAAGACTTCCCTGTAAAAATCGGAGAATTAAAAGCTGTGGAGCGCTCCTTGCAAACCCCATCAGAAAATTAGCCAGGGCTAAAGCGAGCATGGCCCGCACCACCATGGGTTTTCGGCCTTTCCGGTCTCCCAACAACCCCCAGACCGGCTGCATGAATGCGGAGATCATGAAAGGGGCCGAATAGATGAATCCGCTCCAGATTTTGACGGCTTGTTTTCCTGAAACGCCGAGATCGCGCAGGTAAAATGGGAGAAAGGGTATGATCATGCTCAAACCGAGTGCAGCAATCAATTGAGCCAGCCAGAGACTGTAAAGATTTTTTTGCCAGAGCTTCATGGGAAAAAAAGTTTCTTCGGCAACGAATCATCGTCGATTATAGTTATTCATGCGTAATAAACCATAAAAAACTAAAAGAGTTTTAACAGAATCTATCCCACATTGGATAAGATGTCCACCGGTTATTTTATCTCTCCTGCCGGTGTTTTTTAAGGGAAGGAATGAAAAAAACCATTATGGCCGCCACAAACGGGGCGATGGAAATGATCAGAAAACTGATAAAGTAGGAACCCTGTTTATCAAAAAAATAACCGGCCATTATCGGACCAACGGTGCCGGCGAACATGATCAAGGGTGTCATTGAACCCTGAATTTTGCCCATGGCGGTCCGCCCGAAATATTCGGCCTGCATGGCCGGCATCAGGGGAACGTTGCCGCCGAAACCGACACCGAATATTAAAATAAACAGATAGACCATCGGCATGGTCTTTGCGTATAGGAGGACGAAAATACCGGTTCCCATGAGGGCATAAGAAATAGAGAATAAGAAACGTTTGTCAAAGAAATCGCCTAAATACCCGAAAATCAACCGGCCGGCTACACTAACCAGGGTCAGAAGCCCAATGCTGAAAGCGGCCTTTTCCACGGAGATGCCGAGGTCGGTCAGATGCGGAACTCCATGAACGAAGACCACCGAGTGAGCCAGGCTTTGACAAAAGAAGGCCCCGGCCAGCAACCAGAAGGTGGAGGAAGCCAGGGCCTGTTTCAGAGTAAAATCATGGAAAGACGCCTCTATGGTCTTGATTGGATTCGACGGTTTCTCCGGATCATTCTTTTGGGCCGGTTCCTTATCCGATGAAACGCCGTCCGGCCTGAGCCCTATATCCTCGGGTTTTTCCTTGATCAGGAGCGCCAACGGGATAACAACGATCCAGACCAGGATTCCGATGAGGAGAAAGGCAATACGCCATCCGGCGAATTTTATAAGGAATGCGGACAGGGGCGCAAAGATCAGTCCACCCAGTCCGGCACCGACAGCCAAAACGGCCATGGCCCTGGATAGGCCTCGCCTGAACCATTTGGCGATGACCGTGAAAGCCGGAAGATAGAGCATGAAGCTCATGCCGATGGATAGGAGAAGGCCGTAAATCAGGTAGAACATGAGCAAGGAATTAACCAGGGCCATCAGGGCAAAGCCCGACCCGGAGATGATCCCTCCGAAGATAATGACCTTCCGCGAACCCCATTTATCTACGGCCCAGCCGACAATCGGGCCGGCTATGCCTCCCTGGGTGCTCCGCAAAGAGGCCGCTCCGGCGGTCATGGCCCGAGTCCATCCGAATTCGTCCATCATCGGTTTAAAAAACACGCCGAAACTGTAAAGCCAGGTTCCGAAACCAAGCATGCAAATGATGTTGGTGGCCAGAACGATCCACCATCCGTAAAATATTTTTTTCTTAAACATCATTAATCAACCCTGATGGATGCGTAAAAAGTCATCAAACGGGACGGTAAAATAAAAAACTCCAGAGGCAAGGCGCGCAAACCGGGACCCGCTCTGAAAAGGTATAACTACGCGTTGCCGTGTATGCGAAGAAATCCTGAGGAATGAGTCCGTACATAGAAATACGCCGCAATAACGAAGGGTGTAGCGCAGCACAGCAGATGGATTTTTCACGAAACCATCAACCCTGATAAATCCGGAAAAACGCGCTTCCGGTTGTTACGAGTAATGCATCGGTGAGACCCTATCACCAAATTAGTTTCGTGCTTCAGGCTATAGGGAAAACCGATCCACTGTCAAGGACAATCATCCCCCTTTTTAGGCACCGTAAAGAATTGACAATAAATCCCTGGAGACGAAAAGATCAGAATACCACTGATCAAGGCAGACCTACGGTATGATTTCCTTTCCTGTGGATTGGGAGTCGGAGAGGCCGGAAAATTTAAATATTTCATCAGAAATGTCCGGTCGCAGGACCAGAGTTTCATAACGGATGGTCAGCACATGTTCCCCCGGTCCATCCTTGATTTCACAGCGCATCGGTGTCTGGTTCCCGGTCACCTCGGAAAAATCGGAAAAGAGTATTTCAATTTCTCCTTCCTTCGAAGGGTTTGTTATCCGGACTTTGGTCAATGAAAAGGGGTCAGGGGATATCCAAAGCTCCTGTTGAACATTGCCCAAAAGAAAGAGCTTTATTACTCTTTTTTCTTCTTCCTGTCCGATGTCGAGTTTATAGGTGTCATAAGGAAAAAGAGGGACACGGCCCCAAAATAGTTTTAGCATTTCAACGATGGGTATCTGTGAAATGGCCGACCAAGGGCCGAAAAGAGAGGAATTAAAAGGAATCTCTTTTTTCTGGGCTATTGAAAACAGCCGGGTTTCTCCCAAATAGGAAACAAAATAGAGCATGGGCCGGCCGAAAGGATCGAATATTTCCAGACGAAGGGCTTCCGGCCCCTTGGCCAGGAGGCGAAACTGAAGACTATACCTTTCCCCGGGGGCCTGGACAACCAGGCGTCCCGCTCCTTCCCGGGAAACGGGTTCATTGAGGATAGCCAAACGGTTCATAAGGGCGGGAAAGCTTAAATCGTTTTTGGTCTGGGAGTCGGGCTGGGAAAGAGGAGACTGGTCATGAATGGAGGCCGGAGCCATTATCGTCATTGTCAACACCAAGCCGAAGGAGAAAATAAGAAGGTTAATTGGTCTGATTTCCAACCCCTCCTTTTTCTTCCTCCAATTTCAGCTGGGTCTCTTTGATTTTTTTCAGGATGGTTTCTTTCTCTTTGGCCGCCGGGTGAACTTCCAAAATCCGACGGTATATTTTCAAGGCATTATCCCAGAGGCTTTTCTTAATATAGACATCCCCGAGATGTTCTCCGATGACCGGGTCATTGGGAGCCAACTTATAGGCCTTCTCCAATTCAACGAGGGCCTCATCGAACTTTTTCTTTTTAAAATAAACCCATCCGAGGCTGTCCAGAATATAGCCGTCGTTGGGACGGAATTTAAGGGCCCGCTTAATCAAGTCTTCCGCTTCATCCAGATGGGTCCCTCGTTCGGCATAGGTATAACCCAGGTAATTCAAAGCCATGGCGTGAAACGGGTCTTTCTTTATGGCTGTTTTCAATTGCTGGATGCTTTCCCGTTTTTGACCCATTTTATCCAGGAAAATCCCCAGACGGAAATAGAGTTCGGCCTGATCGGGATCGATCTCAATGCCTTCCAGGAGCACTTTTTTACCCTCCGGAAGATTATTCGTCTGTTCATAGAGGGAGGCCAGGGTCAGGTAGATCTCAATTTTTTTGGGGGAGACAATCAAGGCCTTTTGAAGTAACTGAATGGCTTCCTCAAACTTCTTTTCTTTTTCCAGAATATAAGAATGCATAATAAGGGCCTGGGGAAAATATTCCGATTGGGTCGAAATGGAGGTTAAAAATTCCAGAGCTTTCTTAAATTTTCGTTGTTCCACCAGGGTGATGCCCAAAAAATATTTGATCCTGCTGTCTTCGGGCTTTTCGTTTGACAGGGCGCTGAATTCTTCAAAAGCCTGATCAAGATGCTTGTTTTCCAGGTAGATAATCCCGATTCGGAATCGTCTTTCAAAATCCTGGTTGGAATTGATCTTTAGGGATTCCAGGAGTGCGTGTCCCTGGTCATAGTTCCCCAATTTTAACCATTGATTGGCTGCACTTTCCTGGGCTTCTAAATTTTTTGGGTTCTTCTGGAGGACGATTTGATACATGGCCAAAGCCTGTTTGGTTTGATCAGTCCGTTCATAGACCCGACCGAGGCCCATATAAGCATTAATATGATTAGGATTGATATTGACCGTTTCTTGAAAATAGAATCTGGCCCGATCGTACTGTTTCATCTCCAGATAAATCTTGGCCAGGAAAAAATGCCCTTTTTCGGATTTTGGATTTATTTTTATTAATTTTTGAAAGGATTCCAGGGCCTGAGGGATTTTCTTTATTTGCAAGTTCAAGATTCCCAAATTAAAGAGAACCTCTTCATCCTGGGGATCCAGATCGATAAGAGCCTGATAGGACTTAAGGGCTTCTTCCCATTTTTGCTGGGAGATATAAATCTCCGCCAAAAGGGAATAGGCCTCTTGAAATTTTGGATCCAGATCAATAGCTTTTTGGGTATGCCGCTGGGCCTCGGCCGGATTGGAAGTCTTGAATAAAAGACGCCCCAGAGAAAATTCCAAAAACGGGGAATCGGGCACCAGGGCCAAGGTCTTCTGAAGTTCTTCAATGGCCCGGGTATCGTTATCTTCCTGAGCATAGAGGCTGCTTGCTAAAAAATGATAATAGGCTTCGGATTGACTGTCCGGAGTTTTTAAGGGAATGTTAGCCGGTGGAGGCGTCGGAGCGGGCTGTTCGGAAAAAAATTGAGACCACCGGCCTTGACACCCGGGGCCGACCAATAGAAGGACCAAAAAGAATATCGGCAACCGGGCGAAAAATAGAGAAGTTTTTTTTTGCATGTCCATATTTTCTGATGCCTGATCCAGGATTCAGGATATAAACGGACCGCGTCTGATCTCGGCATTTTCTGAGACCCTCAAGGCCGGTTTCTTTTTTATCCTGTATCCTGCATCAGACATCGTCTGCTGTTTTTCCGGCACCCGACATCCGAGATCGGGTATCGGACATCAAAACATATCCTCAAGATAATCGGGGTTTAAATCCGGTAGTTCCTTTTCCAAGTAGGCCTTAACCTTCTTTAAGAGTTTTTCCTCCAGTTGCCGGATCCTTTCCCGGGAAACACCGAACTGATTCCCTAAATCCTGTAAGGTCAGAGGTTCTTCTGTCAATATCCGTTTTTCAAAAATGATGTTTTCCCGCGGGGTCAGTCCCTTTTGAAAATCCTGAAGTTTAGTCCTAAAAATATTTTTTAATTGCATCTCGGATATGGTTTTTTCGGGAGAAGCTTCTTTGCCCGGCAAGATCGACTTGTGATCCACCGAAGAACCGTCAGCGACCGGGGCATCCAAAGAGAGTTCCCATTCTCCCAGTCTTTGATCCATCTCAATAATTTCTTTTTCACTGACGGAAAACTTTTCCGCAAGGAGTTTAGGTGCCGGATCAATGCCCTGAGCCATGAGCCGGCTTTTCTCTTTTTTCAAATTATAAAAAAGCTTTCTCTGGGCCTGGGTGGTTCCAACTTTTACCAGCTTCCAGTTATCCATAATGAATTTAAGGATGTAGGCCTTGATCCAGAAGGAGGCATAATAAGAAAATTTAATGCCCCGAAAAGGATCAAATTTTTTAACGGCCTGCATCAGTCCGATATTCCCCTCCTGAATCAGGTCCAATAGGTTTTGCATCCAGTACCGCTGAAATTCCATGGCAATCTTGACCACCAGCCGTAAATTAGAGGTGATTAACTTATAAGCCAAATCCGAATCCTGGGTCTGCTGGTATTTGAGGAGAACGGACTTCTCTTCTTCCAAATCAAGGAGGGGATATCGGTTAATTTCCAAAAGATACCGTTGAAGAGGATCATAGGGGACCACCTGGCCTTTCGGGGGGTGGTTGGTTCCCGGTTCCTTTTCCTCAGCCAGGGTATCCAAAGGGTCTTCAGGCAGGGAAGGGTTCATCTCCTTTTTCAATCCAATATTTTTTCATCATAAATCGATTCCAACCGGTATTTATGCTGGGCCTCCTGATCGGCCAAATAGGTAAATAATTTTTTCTGAGCAGGGTCTTGAGCTTTGGCCTCCCAGGCCCGGTAAAATTTTAAGGATTTTTCCTCATTTTTCATGGCCAGGATCATCACCTCTTGATATTTCATGTCCTTATGGAATTTAAGATCCATCAAGTAGTCGCTGATTTTTAGATCCGGTATGGATCTGGAACTCTCCGGCAGGGTTAATGGATCCGGTAATTCTTCCAATAATTTTTGGTGGTTTTCTTCTTCGGCCGCCAATTCTAAAAAAAGGGGGGATATCCCCGGGTATTGAGACAGTGAAGCGGTGGAACGATAAAAAGTTTGAGCATCTTTTTCTTTATTGATCGCAAATTGAAAAATTTCTTGGATAGTGGAAAAAGACATGGACCGTCCTCCTTATTTCCATGGGATTTCTGGAATCCTCAGCATATTTGAACAAATGTACTGTTCGTCCTTGCGGTTGTCAAGGATTAAAAAAAAAGACCCTTTCTGAAACGAAAGAGCCTATTTTTATTCCAAACTTCGGACTATGCACTAACTCCGAGCTGTCTACTCCCAGACCCGTTTATCTTCGATCTTCTTGGCCCCCTCAGGCAATGACCCTTTTGGAAGAAATTCAACCTCACCACGAACACGCAGGATTTCCTGGATCGCTTTTCCTATGGCCTCGGATAGGATGGTTGGGTCTGAACAAGGACGCACCAGTTCAGTTCGAAAGATCATCCTATCCTGGTGTCCCTCCCGGGTCACCACAACCTGACAGGCGCAGATTTCAGAAAATTTAGCGGCCACGAAATCCACCAATCCCGGATGGATAAACATCCCTTTGACCTTGGTCACTTGATCCACCCGGCCGATAATTTTCATCAACCGGGGTGAAGTCCGGCCGCAAGGGCAAGGTTCGTCGCTTACATAGGACAGGTCCCCGCTTCCGAACCGGATCAAAGGATAGACTTTGTTAAAACAAGTGCCCACCACCTCACCGATTTCTCCAGGGTTGCACTGTTTCCCGGTCTGGGGATCAACGATTTCTACGATACAATCGTCGGGGAAATGCATGCCGTTTTTCTGACTGCACTCAAAACCCAGGCAACCGATATCGGCGGTTCCATAACTCTGACGGATCATCAGTCCCAATTCGGATTCCAGACTGTCCCGCAAAGATTCGGGGAGCATTTCGGCGGCCACAAAGGCTGTTTTTAAATTCAGGTCTTTGGGAGGATTTAAGCCCATCTCTTTGGCCTTTTGGACGGCAGCGAAGAGAAAGCTGGGGGTTCCTAAAAATCCGGTTACTTTTAAATCCTTCATTACCCGGACCTGAAGTTCCGTATTTCCAACTCCGGCCGGGATGGTTCGGCAGCCCAGAAGCTTTAACGATGAATCCAACATAAAGCCAAAGGGAACCAGATGAAAATTAAAGGTGATCTGACAGATATCGCCGGCCCGGAATCCCCCGGCGTATAATCCCTGGGCCCAGCGGGTATCTTCATAGACCAATTCTCCCGGTTCATAGATAGGCCCGGGGGAAATAAAAAAGCGGCCAAGTTCCTCGGGCGGCACCCCGTTAAAACCGCCAAAGGGGGGATTCTTTTTTTGTAGACTGATCAGGTCGGCCTTTTCGGTAATGGGCAGTTTCTCCAGGTCTCTAACGGTCTTTATGTCTCCGGGTTTTATTTTGGCCTGGTCTATTTTTTTCTTGACCGCCGGGGCCTTTTCATAGGCATAGGTTATAATCTGCTTCAGCTTCCTGTTATGATACCGTCGTCGTTCTGACTCGGTCATGATTTCCAATTTGGAAAAATAGCCTGAACAGCGGTCCTTCTTGGTTACCATTGCTCCTCCCCTAAGGGTTAGTAAGAAAAAAGTTCGGAGTTTAGAGTTCGGTGCGGTTGGTTTTTTACTCCCAACCAATGACTCCGAACTCCCAACTCCGAACTTCGAACCTAAGGCCGGTTGTTATTTAGGCGGAAAAGTGCCTTCAAAAGGCACGATGATATTTTTCCCGTTAGGACCGACAAAGGTTGCGGTGCCGTTGACCGTAATAGGGAAAGTGAAGTCGGAAATCCCTTCCCACCATTTCTTCAACAGATCACCAGACTTGATATTCATCTCCTGGAGTTTGAATCCACCGGTTACCAATAAGGAGAGGTTGGCCGTATTGTAATCAAAGGTCCCGTTGAATCTCATGTAATCGGTTGTCTTAGCCGGAATATAGTTGTCGTCAAAGAAGGTCAGGGTATTCAGTTCAAACTCTTCGAAGGCGACTGTAAACTTTAAATCGTCCAGCATGATTTTAAAATTATTGGGGTTTTGGACGGAATAGACAAAGGAGAGGACCAGAGGTGCCCCCCTTCTTCCGGCCGTTAATTTTCCTTCCTTATCCAAAATGCCGTCTAAATAGTAGCCCCAGTAGTTGGCAATTTCGATCCGGTCCAATTTAACCATTGGGGCTTTAGCGGCTGCTATTTTCATGGCCTTCCCTTTGCCTACGGTGGCTTTAGGGGCTGCTTTCTCCAGCGTAGCTGCTTTTTCTTCGGCCGCTAAGCACGGTAAGGCTAGAAGACTAACGATACCGATCAGTAAAAATAAGGTGACTGCGAATTTTTTCATAAGATCCTCCCTTTAGGTTAACCAACGTTTTCGGCGTTTATAGTGTTTGACCTCTCGGAAACTTTTTCGGGTTCCAAGATCGGTAAGACCGAGATAGAAATCTTTTATATCCGGATTTTCCAATAATTTTTCGGCCGTGTCGTCCATAACAATCCGCCCGTTTTCCATAACATAAGCATAGGGGGCGACGCTCAAGGCCAATTTGGCATTCTGTTCCACAAGGAGGATGGAAATCTTGGATTCTTCATGAAGCCGGGTAATAATATTGAAGATCTCTTTGATCAGCATGGGGGCCAGCCCCATGGAGGGTTCATCCAAGAGCATCAGCTTGGGGTTGGCCATTAAGGCCCGGCCCACCACGGTCATTTGCTGTTCCCCGCCGCTGATAAATCCGGCGGTTTCGTTCCGTTTTTCTTTCAGACGAGGGAAATAGTGATAAACCATTTCCAATCCGTCTTTCACGGCCCGCCGATCCCGCCTCAGGTGAGCCCCGACAACGAGGTTTTGTTCCACCGTCAAATGTTCAAAAACACGGCGGCCTTCAATAACCTGAACAATCCCGGATTTAGCGATGTCTTCAGCGTTTTTTTTATCGATCCGATCTCCCAGGAAAACAATATTCCCATCCGAAACCTTTCCGTCCTCATGTTTCAACAGACCGGAGATGGCCTTCAGGGTGGTGCTTTTCCCCGCCCCATTCGCCCCCAGGAGGGCCACAATCCCTCCTTGAGGGACTTCAATGGAGACCCCCTTGAGGACCAGAATAACCTCATGGTACTTGACTTCAATGCTATTGATCTTCAGGATCGGTTCCTCAGTCAACGATCTTACCTCCTTGAAACTTCATCTTGATAAATCCGAAATTCGAATATCGAATTTCGAAACAAAACCAAAATCCAGATATCAAATGTTCAAAACTCTATGGCTTTCTAGTTTTGAATTTTTGTCATTTGAATTTGATTCGTGCTTCGGATTTTGGATTTGATTTACAGGCTTACCAGCCCATCCATTCCTTTTCCCATTTATCGGGCCAACGTTTCTTTAGATCAACCGCCTCCACTAAAACGAACTTCCCTTTTTCGATCTTAAAAATAGGAGCTCCCGTGGTCGGGCGATGATCCGTGGCCGAAAAACTGGCCGGCTGGGATCCGAGTCCGAAGTCTTTATTCTTAAAGGTTTCCATGGCCTTCATAATGCCTTCGCCGTTTAATTTCCCCTGTTTGTCGGCGATTTTCATGGCGTCAGTCAACAGGAGGACCGCTCCCCAGGCCTGGATCGTCCGAACCAACCTTTTATTGGCCGGAACGCCTGGGTTGATCCTTTTGGCATAAGCCTGGATTTTGTTCATCATCGGTGCCTTGCCTCCAAAGAAGGCGCAAACCGTGGCCCCCATGGCCCCCTCGGCAGCCGGTCCGGCCAGGCGAGGCAGGTTTTCATCAAATCCCCAAACGTTAACGACATGATCGGCCCCAAGACCCAACGAATAGGCATCCCGCATGGCCGTAGCCACGGACATGGTGGTGTTGCCGTGCCAGACCAGATCGGGTTTAAACTGCTTGGCCCCCAGGACTTGGCTCTTGGTATCCAGGGCGGTCAAGGAAACATCCTGGTCTGGTCCTACCTCAATGCCCAACAGAGCGGCATGATCCTTTATGGCCTTGATTGGGGCGCTGGCATAGGGGGAGGCCGCCATATAAAAGCAGACTAAACGGGGTTTTTCCCCTTTATCTCTTCTTGCTTTGTATTTGGCATCTTTTTTCCAGACATTGTCATACCAGGCCGTGATCGCCGACCGGGCACCGGAGGAGTAGTCAGTACAAAAGAAAAGGTTATAGGGGGTTTTCTTGGGATCAGTCAAATGGGCTGAATAAGAGGCCGAAACATAGGGCATCTTGTCTTTGGTAATGGTGGGGGAAAGGGCTTCCGTGTCCCCGGTGCCCCAGCCCAGGACGGCTACGACCTTATCGAAATCACGGAACCTCTTATAAGTGGTCACGGCTTCCGGGATACGATACCCATAATCATATTGGAATAGTTTGATCTTTTTCCCATTGATGCCACCGATGTCATTGACATAAGCAATGGCCTCGGCAATTCCGAGGGCATAATCTTTACCCACATCCGAGGTGGCCCCGGTCATGTCGTTGATGGACCCGAGCCTGATTTCCCCCTGGGCCGCCCAGACCATACCGGCAGCCCCTAAAAAGGTCATCAAAAAAGCAGTTAACCATAAAAGCGATTTCTTTCTCATCATTGCAACCTCCTTTTAATGCTTGATGTTATAAATAATCATTTAGATAATAGAACAATATTTAACCAGGGAAACCGATATCACCTCCTTTGATTTAAAGGGTTCAAGGGGTCGAGGGGTTGTATTTGAATTTTGTTGCCTTGCACTTGAATCCTTGAATCCTGGACTCCTGGAATCCTATTGACTTAATACGAAAACGGCCACAGATTGAAATAATTCTTGATCTGCCACCAACGATAGGCCAATCCGTTGGGTTCGTAAATCAAAAACAGACAAATCGCCAAACCAAAAGTGGCTTCTTTGAGGAATAAAAATTTCATGGTCAAGGCCGGGTATACCGGTGTCAGGGGAATAATGATGAATTTCAGCCCTTCCATGATCAGGACCATAAACAGGGAACCGAAGATGGTCCCGTAAATACTGCCCACCCCGCCGATAAGGATCACCCCCACCAGCCAGAGGGACCAGAACCATTGAAAATGTTCCGGACTCAGGGCCGCCAGGGTACTGACCCAGAAGGCCCCGGCGATACCGCCGATAAAACCGGCCACAAAAAAGGCCATCAGTTTATAAGTAATAATATTGATTCCCATGGTTTCAGCGGCAATATCATTGTCCCGGATGGCTATCCAGGCCCGCCCTACTTTGGACCGGAGCAGATTGGCCAGGCCCATGGTCAGGAGGATGGTCAAAACGGCCCCCAGGAAGTAGACTTTTAAATCACTGTCCAGGACCAAGGGCCCGATGGTGATGCTCCCGGGTGGTAGAGAGAAGGCCTGTCCCCGGCCGCCGATCTGACTGACGTATTGGGTCAGAATAAAATCCACGGTGACGAACTGGGCCGCCAGGGAGGTCATGATCAAATAAAACCCTTTGACCTTGGCCGAAGGCAGTCCGAATAAAACGGACCAAAGCCCGGCCACCAGGCCTCCGATGAACATGCTCAATAAATAGGGAAGATGTAGTTGAAGGGTGAGTAAGGTGGCGGTGTAGGCCCCAACGGCGATAAAGGCCGCGTGTCCGAGAGTCACCTGGCCGCAATAGCCGATCAGAAGCTGCACGCCCAAGGCCCCCATGATGGTATAGATTGTTAAGGTGGCCACCCCGACCCAATAGAGGCCCCCCCAAAAGGGAAGGATGTAAAAGATAAAAATGCCCAGGAGGATCATCTTTCCGATGACGAACCGGGTCTGCCACCAGGCATGGTCCTGCTGATAATATTCGTGGTAAATGCCGCAAGGTAGATATTGCATGGTTAGACCCTCTCTATCCTTTCCCAACCCCAGAGTCCATAAGGTTTATATAAAAGAATGATCACCATAAAGATAAAAGGGGCGATTTCTTTGACTCCTCCCGGGGTGAACCGGTCCAGATATGCCCCGCTTAAGTTTTGCAAAACCCCGATGATGATCCCGCCGACAATGGCCCCGGGTATGGAATTCAACCCTCCCAGAACAACGGCCGGCAGGACCAATAACCCCAGGTAACCGACCGAGATGTTAAGCCCGTTGATATTACCCAGTAAGGCCCCGCCAACCCCGGCGGCAATAAAGGCAATGCCCCAAGCTGTGGCATAAACAAAGCGGGCACTGACCCCCAGGGAAAGGGCGGCCATTTCATCGTCGGCCGTGGCCTGCATGGCCAGACCCCACCTTGTAAACTGAAAGAAGGCCACAAAGATCAGCAACAGGGCGATGGCGGCGAAAAAACTCCAAAGATAAACCTGGCCGATGATGATGCCCCCGATATCGATGGGTTTCATGGGGAAAACCGGAGGACTGAAGATGACCGTATCGGTTCCGAAAAGGAACTCGACGATACCCCGAAAGAAAAAGGATAATCCTACGGTGACCATAATAACCGTCAGCACCGGCTCCCCGATCAACTTGTCCAGGAATATGCGTTCGGTAATGAGTCCCAGGATAAAACCGATAATGACCGTACAAAGAAGGGCCAGGAGGAAGGGAAAACCCCACATATAAAAGGTCAGGCAGACATAAGCCCCGATTAAAGTGAGTTCGCCCATGGCCAGGTTCAACACCCCGGAGCATTTATAAATCAAGGTCCAGCCCAGGGCCACCAGGGCATAAATACCGCCCATCAGGATGCCGGTAATAATTACCTGAATAAACAAATTCATGATTTCCCCTCCTTACACAGGAAGTTTTCGGATATGAAGATCGGTTTTTATCTGCACCACGCGTCCGTCTTCATAAGTGATGGTAGTATCCATATGAACATTGTCTTTATCTTCATAAAGGGTCCGGACAATATCCTGGTAGCGATTCTCCACAAAGGATCGGCGTAATTTCCGGGTTCGGGTCAATTCTTCATCATCGGCATCGAACTCTTTATATAGGTTGACGAATTTGTGGATTTTAGCCGCTGGTTTAAGGCTTTTGTTGGCCTCACGAATCTGCTTTTCCACCAGATCATAAACCTCCGGTTTCTGAGACAGTTCATGGTAGCTGGTGTAATTAAGCTTTTTCTCGTCGGCCCATTTCCCGATAACGGCATAATCAATACAGACCACGGCCGTGATAAACGGTTTCTCATGCCCGATGATCCAGGCGTCTTTGAGAAAAGGAGAAAATTTCAATCGGGTTTCAAGATACTGGGGAGAGAAAATAGACCTGTCGCTCAGAATCATGACGTCCTTGGTCCGGTCGAAAACCACCAGATGTCCGTCTTCATCAATGAAGCCTTTATCCCCGGAATAGAGCCATCCATTCTGAAGGGTCTTGGTTGTAGCCTCAGGATTTTTATAATATCCGAGAAAGACCGAAGGACTCTTGGAAATAATCTCTCCTTCTTCGGTAATCCGGACCTCGGTATGGGTGATCGGGGTGCCCACGGTGTCGAATTTTATATCGCCGCTGCGGTGCAAAACGGAGATCCCGGCGATCTCGGTCTGGCCGTAAATCTGCTTCAGATTCACCCCCAGGGCATGGAAGAAACGGAAATGATCCGGTCCCATGGCCGCCCCCCCGGTGTAGGCATTCCGGATCCGGGATAATCCCAGATGATCCCGCAGCTTTTTAAAAACCACGGTGTAAGCCAGCCAGTTTAATAATTTCCAGCCCAAAGGAATCGACTTTTTTTCAAACTTCAGATCAGCCGTCCGATAGCCGATTTTCATGGCCGTATTGAAAAGGGTCCTTTTGAGCCAGGTGGAGTCCAGATGCTTCACCTGAACGGTTCGAGTCATTTGTTCATACATGCGGGGTGGGGCGAACATGACATGGGGGCCGATTTCGCGGATATTTTCCTGGGCGGTTTCTGGTTCTTCGGGAAAATTGATGGTGAAGCCCACCTGTAATCCGCAGGAGATGGACATCATCTGTTCCCCAATCCAGGCAAATGGTAAAAAAGAGACAAAATCATCCTCAGGGGTACAGGGATCCACATTCATCATATTTTGGCCCATGGTCAACAAATTGTAATGAGAAAGGAGGGCCCCTTTAGGCAAAGCCGTGGTTCCGGAGGTATAAAAAAGCAAGGCCACATCCCTGGCCTTGCCCTGGGCAACCATTTTTTCAAAAAGCCCGGGGTCTTTTTGATCTAACTCTCTTCCTCTTTGCATGACTTCTTTAAGACTGATCAACAGGGGGTCATGATAATCCCTCATCCCTTTGGGATCATCCCAGATGATCTTTTTCAGAAAAGGACATTTCCCCTGAACGGATAAGGCCTTGTCCACCTCTTCCTGGCCTTCGCCCACCAGGAAAGCGGCATCGGAGTGGTTGATGATGTGGGCCACCTCGTCCATGAGGGAGTCTTGAAAGAGCCAGACGGCAATTCCCCCGGCCGACAGGGTGGCCATTTCCATCCATAATCCTTCGGGGCGGTTATCCCCGATCATGGCCACCTTGTCTTCCCGCTTTAAGCCCAAGCTGACCAGACCCAGGGAGATATTTTTGACGTTGTCCAGGTAGTCTTTCCAGGTGATCGGGCGCCAGACCCCGAATTCTTTTTCACGCATGGCTGCTTTGGAATCCCCATACCTTTTGGCCGTCTCGACCAGGACCTTGGGCAGGGTCAGGTCTTCGTTGATCTGAAGAGGAATGACAGAGGCATTATCTTCTTGTAGCATACAGGTCCTCCTCGCCCAGATAGGCCTCGATCACCTGAGCGTTATTTTGTACTTCGCTTGGGGTGCCGGTTGTTATCTTGTTGCCGAAGCTGAGTACCGAGATCCGATCCGAGATATCCATAACGACTCCCATGTCGTGTTCCACCAGAATACAGGTTACTTTCCATCGTTTTTCCTGACTGATATCCAGGATAAAACGAGCCATGTCTTCCACTTCTTCCAGATTCAATCCGGCCAGGGGTTCATCCAGGAGCAGGAGCTTGGGATTTAAAGCCAAGGCCCGACCCAACTCAACCCTTTTTTGAAGGCCGTACGGCAGCATACCCACCGTTTTATTGCGGATGGATTCAATTTCAAGAAGATCGATGATCTCTTCTTCAATAAATTCCCGGGTTTTTATTTCTTCTTTGGCGGTTTTTCCCAGATAAATGAACCCGCTGAGAATACCGGACTTCAGATGGATATGGCGGCCCAGGCGGATATTATCCAGGACCGTCATGCCCCGGAATAATTCGATCTTCTGAAAAGTCCGCGATATCCCCAGTTCGGCCCGATGATAAGTTTTTATTTTGGTGATGTCCTGCTCCTTGAAGGAGATTTCCCCTTTTTGAGGATGGTACAGACCATTGATGCAATTAAGCAGAACGGTTTTCCCGGCGCCATTCGGACCGATAATGGAATGAATTTCCCCTTCTCGAACATCGAGACTGACCCCGGAAAGGGCGGCCACCTTTCCAAAAAACATACTGACGTCATTGACCTTTAACATGATGGGCCCAAAGTGATCGGACGGCATTTGGACAGGCTCCTTCCTGAATAAACGAGAGCTTTGAAAAGCGTCCCCGTTTGCCCAATCTCCACATCAGACTCAAATTTTAGTCCTCGAAATACGAAAGGTATTCCTGTGGTTAAAATATTCGTCTTCCTGGACCTTGAACAAAATTGAACATTTTTCAAAGCTCCCTAAACAACCATTTAAAACAGTACAACATTATCCTGAAGAGGAAAGGGAACGAATACAATTCATTTTATTTTTATAAGGATATATCCAATAAAAACAATCGATATTTATTTTTTTTTGTTTGAAAGGAGGATTTTTGGAGTTGTTTTGAAACGGTTGGTACTCTTCCAAGGTAATCATTTTTATTTTTTTTAGAAATCGAAGTGTTAAAATAAAACCCTTTTTTACTAATATGCCTATCGAACTTTAGATCATATGTCAAGTTTATAAAATAGCAGGTAAATAGTGGGTTAAAACCACTATTCATTGTAAGATAAAAGCTGGGATCTCAAATTTATTTTTTTATGCTTTAACCCAAGTTTGCTGCGTATATTATGTCTGTGAAATAGAATCGTATTCTTAGAAAGATATAGCAGTTCGGCAATTTCCTTATTGGTTTTACCTTCTTTAACCAGACTGGCCACTTTGATTTCCATGGAGGTAAAATTGAAATATTTTGAAGACAGTTTGCTGATAAATGGCGAGATGATATTATTCAGATTGGATTCAAGGATATCAATAAGGGTCTGCTGGTTGGTATTTAATCGGCTTTTTTTTAATCGTTCCACATAAGGGGAGATCAATTCCTTAACGTTGGACAACACGTTTTCGCCGGTTTCTTTTTTATCGGATTCCCTCTGTTTTAAAAGCACTTTTAAAGCGGTATTGACTTCTTCCAGATGATGGGATTGGGCCTTCAACTCTACTTCTCTTTTTCTTAAGGTCTTTTCAGCTCGTTTCCGTTCTTCAATTTCCTGTTTGAGCTGGGTGTTGGTTTTAGCCAGTTCTGCCGTCCTTTCGGCAACCATATCCTCCAGGTGGTCATGATATTTTTTTAATTCTTTTTCGGCGCGCTTTTGGGCACTGACATCTCTTAATATGACAATGTTTCCGGCCGGCCGCCCGTCATTGTTCTGGTAGATCGTGGAACTGATCTGAACATCAAGAATCCGGCCTCCTTTAGTCAGACGTTTGGTTTCAAACAGTTCTATTTTTTTACCACGGATCATACTCTCAATGGCTTTTTTGGTTTCCGGCCAGCTTTCGTCCGGGACAAAATCGATTTGCTTCCCGGATACTTCATCACTGGAGAATCCAAAGGTCTGCTCAAAAGCAGGGTTCACATAAACGGCCTTGCCGTTCATCGTATAGACCACAATAGGATCGGGAGAGGATTTCAACAATAAGCGATAGCGCTCTTCACTCCCGCGTAGCGTTTCTTCGGTCATTTTTTTTTCAGTCAGCTCTTTTCGAACCGCCGCATATAATCTGGCTTTATCCAGGGCCACCAAAGCCAATTCGGCAAACCGGCCTAAAAAGGAGATATCTTCATCCTGAAATTTTTTAGCGGGATCGACACTGGCCAGCCCGATGACCCCATGAAACCGTTTTCTATCCTTTAATGGAATCCCCACCACGGAGCGGAGGTCATCCAGCGCTTTATCATCGATCCGGTCTTTCCAGAAACGGTAATCATCCACTAATATAGGCTGCTTGGTTTCCCAAACCTTACCTCCTACGCCTTCCCCTGATTTCACGCGCCGCCCTAATTGGCCCTTAAAAAAACCCATCCCGACGCGCATTTGCATCTCCGAACCCCCAGGTTCTAGCAGATAGATATATCCATTTTCCGTCCCACTCAGTTTGGCCGCCCGATTCAGGATCGCTTCCAGTAATTCTTCCTTGTCCAGACGGTCAATCAGTCCGAGGGAGGTTTCATGCAGAGCCGTCAAGTGTTCGTTTTTCCGCTGGAGCGCTTGCTGAACTTCCTTGAGTCCCTGAATTTCCTTTTCAAGTTTTTCCATCTTTTGGACCAATCTATCCCCCTTGGTTCGTTCGGCCGATATCCCCAACTTCACGCCCCCTTTTTCTTCTTCAGCACTTCGGATTAGCGATATTTATTCAGCCAATCCTCCAGGTCGGCCATGACTTCTTTGTATTCGGGTTCGTTAAAAATCTCATGCCGCAGAGGGTCAAAGAGCCGCAAGGTTTTGTCTTCGGATCCGACCCGCTCGTACAGGGCCTTGCTGCGCAGTCCATTGGTTACCAGGGGATCGTTTCCGGCCATTATCAGGATGGGCCGGTTTGATCATCGATAAATTGATCGATCCGAACCCGTTTGCTATCGGGCCGTCAATTCATTTCACCGAGATAACCGGCGGCCCGACGGTGCGGAGAAACTCTTTTAATTTTTTTTCATCCGTCGGACTGACCCGGAAAACCGTGCCCCTGGTCTTTTTGCCCTCCTCCTCGGGCAGGGTCACCAAACTGACCAGATACAGTCCCAGCTCTTTAAAAATTTTTGTGGTATCAGCCAGGGCGCCGACCCGATTTTCCAATTCCAGTTCAACCCGGACGCTGGGTTCATTGATACCCAGGACCTCGATAAAGGTTTCCAGGATATCGGAACTGGTGATCAGTCCCACCAGTTGGTTTTGCTCGACTACCGGCAAGGCTCCTATTTTGTGATCGTAAATCAACTTGGCCGCTGCTTCGATCGGTTCATCCGGGCCAACGGTAATCACTTTTTTGGTCATAAAACTGGAAACCTTGATTTGATCAATCAAATAATTCAGCTCAAAGACCGAAAGAGAGCTGGAATCGGAAGCACCGGCCTTTCGGACATCACGCTCGGTGACGATCCCCACCACTTTTCCTTCCTGAACCACCGGCAGATGACGAATTCTTTTCTGCTGGATAAGAGTCATAACCTTTAATAAGGTTTGATCCGGGTTTAATGTGATGACCTCGGTGGTCATCCTGTTTTTTACCAGCATGGCTGGGCCTCCTTTCTTTTACCTGAGAGCAGGCGTTGTTCCTTTCCAGGCATGGTCCAGAATGGCCTGGACCTCTTCCATTGAATCCGGAACACCCAGCATAGACCGCATCATGGGGGGCAGGACCGACAGTCGGGCTTGAAACCCCTGTATCTGGGTTTTAAGTCCGGAAACAAACTGGTCTTCCCGAAGTTCTGAATCCTTGATGGATAAGGGAATGCCGACCTCCAGTTTTAGTTTGTTCAAGAAATCAATCAGGGCCTGAACCGCGGTCTCATCATCGGCCCCGGAAAGACCCAGGGCTTTGGCCAAATCGACCAGGCGATCCCGGCGGGTGCTATAGAAATAGGCAAAGACCGGGCAAATAACAAAGGCAATGGCCCGGCCGTGGGGGATATGAAATTCTGCCCCCAGGATATGGGCCAGCATATGAACCAGACCCAGGCTTCCATTGGTGAAGGCCTGCCCGGCCTGCAGGGCGGCCACGTGCATACGTTCCCGGATTTGAAGGTCCTTTCCATTTGAAACGGCCTTCGGGAGCCATTCACAGATGGTCCGGGCGGACCAGAGGGCCAGGGAATCGATCATATCGGAGGGCTTGGTCAACACATAGCATTCAATGGCATGGCACAAGGCGTCAAACCCGCTATTGGCGGTAACCGAGGGCGGCATGGTAACGGTCAATTCCGGATCCAGGATGGCTACATCCGGGACCAATTGAGGGGCAGTCCAGGCCCCCTTAAACGGAGGGACCTTGGTTGAATCGGTAACCACCGCCGTTCTAGTGACTTCAGAACCTGTTCCACTGGTGGTCGGGATAGCCGCGTATCGGGCCTTTTGTCTTAAGACACATTGGGGCATCTTCTGCGACACCTCTGGCACTGAAAGGCCGACCCAATCCGGATTTTCATAGAGGACCCAGGCCGCCTTCCCGGCATCAATCGACGATCCCCCGCCCAAACCTATCAGCAGGTCGGGTTGAAAATCCTGGGCCTGGACAAGGATTTTCCCGATCGATTCCCGGGAGGGGTCCGGCTCCACCCGGTCAAACACCGCCCAATCGACCCCTTGGCCTTTGAGGATCCCTTCCAGTCTATCCAACAGGCCCTGGGCTTTGACCCCGCTGTCGGTAACGACCAGGACCCGTTTACCTAAAACATTGGTCACACTCTTTAGGGCTCCGGCCCCGTAATAGATCTCTCTCGGTGAAGAAAAAATATTTACCGCCATCCTTGTCCTCCTATTCTGATTTTATTTTGGGAATAATGCACTTCGGTTTTATTCTGTATTTAAAAGGCCGGTAATGGAAATCCGTTAATAATTCCCGGTGTGATTCATGTTAAGGTACCTATTCAAAAATATTACCAGGATCAGGTTGTTATGTCAAAATTATTCCTTGAAGAATTCTTACCTCACCCTTTCCGGGGGGTGACGATCGGGAAAAAGGGATCGAATTGATCGAGGAGGCCCGTAAATTCCACAAGTTTCGTCAAATCCCCTTCCACCACAAGCCGGCCCTCCGAGATAAGATCGGCCGCGGTCATAAGACCGGCCATCAGGTATTTGAAATCGAGGCTGGACAGGGATAACTTCACCATTGGATGAGCATCCTGTCTGTCTCTAAAAGCATGAAGAACGGCGTTTTCCACAGTCAAAAGATAAGGGTCTTCACGGTCTGTAAAGAAAAGGTTAATGACAAAATGCTTGCCTTCTGCTTTGGGGCCGTTCAATCGCACGGCCAGGGCCTGAAAGAGATTCTCCAGAGGAATGCCCTGTACCATGCCCTTGCTCATTTTTCCGGGAAAGCCGCCGGGTAAACCGTGGCGAAGTTCAAAAGCGCCGGTCAGGTAAAAATTGCGCCATGGCCCCGATTCGGCCTGATAGCCCAGTTGTTCATAGGTGTCGGCCAGCAGGGCCCGGGCCTGAATATTTTCAGGGTCGGACAGGACCACATGATTCATCACCTGCGCCACCCAGCGGTAATCTCCTTCGTTAAAAGATTTCCGGGCTTTGGTGATGACCTCCTCAGCGCCGCCCATATAGTCCACATAACGTTCGGCGGCTTCCACCGGCGGCAAGGAATTCAGCGTCGCCGGGTTGCCGTCGAAGTAACCCAGGTACTTGACAAAAACCGCCTTGGCGTTGTGGCTGACGGTCCCCTAATAATCGCGGTTGGAGAAATTCCGGGCCAGACTTTTGGGTAGCCTTAATTGTTCGGCAATCTCTTCTTTGGTGTATCCGTGATTGGCCAGACGCAGGGTCTGGTCGTGGATGTATTGGTACAGATCGCCTTGCTGCTTCAAATAATCGATTACCTCCTCCCGCCCCCAGATCGGCCAATGGTGACTTGCAAACTGAACCTCCAGCTTGTCCCCAAAGAGAGTAATCGATTCGTTAATCTGTTTGGACCAGGCCAGGGCATCCCGAACCTGCGCTCCCCGCGGGGTGTAAACATTATGTAAATGATGGGAGGTGATTTCCGACATACAAAGAGCGCGAAATTGGGGGAGATAGAAGACAAACTCGGCCACCGCTTCGGTGTCGGGGGTCATTTGAAAGACGATTTCAACCCCATCGATCACCCGGGTTTCCCCCGTTTCTTTTATGATGTCCGTCGGCATAACAAAACCAATTGACCCTTGCGACAGCAGAGCTCCCAGGCCGATGGTGATAAAGCCTTGGGTTGAATGAGGTAATGAATGTCCATACATATAATTGGCCCGGCGTCTCATGACGTTACCGGCCAGCACGTTCTCGCTGAGGGCGGCCTTGACAAACTGGTCCGGGGCGATAACGGCCACCTTTCCGGCCGAAACATCCTCGGGATTAATCACGCCGAGCACACCCCCAAAATGATCGATGTGGCTGTGCGTGAAAATAACGGCTGTCACCGGTCGCTGCCCCAGATATTGGTCAGCCAGATCAAGGGCGGCCCTGGAAGACTCGGCCGAGGTCAGGGGATCGATCACGATCCACCCGGTTTCTCCGCGGATCAAAGTCATATGAGCCAGATCAAAGGAGCGGACCTGATAAATGCCCTCGACCACCTCAAAGAGGCCGTGATGCAGGGCATTGAGCTGGGCCTGCCGCCAGAGGCTGGGGTTGGCGGTGGAGGGTGCTTCTCCGGAAAGAAAGTCCAGGCCTGAAAGATCGTAGGTTATTTTGCCGTCTCCCGGACGTAATAGGGTGAGAGGGGAAATACCGGCGATAAAACCACGGCCGGCATTTTCAAAACTTCGCCGGTCCTCAAAAGGCAGTTCCTTTAGTACCGCCATATTTTTATTAACCGTATGTTCTGTTGCCGGTTTTGGCCCGGCGAGTTCTTCCGGTAAACCCGACGGATGGGTGGGAATGTTGGCCGCCATGAATCATTCCTCCTTCATTTAAATGATATGAAGCGTAGCTTACTTTCGAGGTTTATTCAAGATTCATTCCCAAATCCACGATGCTCTCTGAAGTGTTTAAAAATCCGGCAGAATGAAAACTTAAAGGGTTGGAAATTAATTTGTCAAGATAATGTTTATGATTTATAATAGGTTAGCTGAAATTTGGAAGGGTTGTCGTACCATTGGACCTCCAACACCAGGTAATGGTCTTTGTTAATATCCCCAAAGGGATACCTTGAGTTAGGGAATTTTACAAAAACTTTAGAATAACTCGTTATGCCCTCGGCGTTTTGAGGATTACAATGGACCGCATTTGGCTTCAAGGTTGCACAACATAGCTCTTGCAGCCGACAGTTGACTGTCTTGCCTGAAGGGGATTTGGCCGTGGATCGGTCCGGTGGTGAAGCGAAAAAATCTATGAACCGTATTTTCCACCAATGCTTTCATTTGAGCCTGTGGAACAGAATCATCACGAGGGTTTCCCTGTCCTTGGTGATGCGACTCTGGATTCAGACACTGGCGGCCGTTCTTATGGTTTCAGCGGCCCAGGCCCAATCACCGAAGCAGCTCTGGGTGTTCCAGGAGCCGGACCAGATGGTTGAGTATGACATGACCACGTTTACGCCTCGGCGAATGCTTACGGTTTCTCGCCGGCTGCTCGCCCATCCACAGTATCTCAGCATCAACAGCATGGGGCAGATGGCGTTTCTTCCCCCGCATGGTATGCATTGGGCAAGCGGCGAGATGGCCTCGGCTGGAGATCGCCTGTGGTTCTGGGACGGCCACCAGACCAGAGAGTGGAAGCTCGAAGGGATGAAGGAACCCGTGGTCGGAGCAGCAAAGCACACGGACACAACCACTTCGCGTCAATGTTTCCTTTCGGTAAGTGCCGATTCACTTTTCTGGTTCGAAAACAAATTCGAATTCAAAAAAGCTCAGGATCCATTGGATCCAAAACCTTCTGTCCGGACTACCACGAGGATTTGGCGTACCGATCTTGTTGGCGGGAGGCCGGAGCCGATAACGAACCTCTCATCTAACGGATGGTGCCGCTGTGAAACGGGGGCTTGTTCTGAGACCTGCCCGGAGTGGTATTTCTGGACACCGGACGGTGTCGTGGGTGACTTCTTCATGGTGACACGCTTTATTCCAGGTCAGCTAGGGTCAAGCTACCATGAGAGCCTCCTTTACCAGCGCTCAGGACGAACCTGGCGGATCAAGAAGCTGCCTCAGCCTATCGAAAGGCCCCTCACCGCTTCGGAGAAGGGAAAGGTACTGGTTGCGGCAATACCCGATGGCGGATGTTGCGCCTGGGACAACGAAAGCAACGATCAGACCTTGCTGTTCCAAAACGGCAAGGTTTTGGTGCTTTACGACGAGTTCGATCGCTTTAACAATCGCAACTACGACGTAAGCTTCTACACTGCGAATGCGCATTTTGCGCCCGGCAACAAGATGCTCGCATATACCGTCGTCTCCACTTCCCGGACTGACAGCCAGATTCGCCTTTCGTCCGAGGGCAAGGAGAACACTGAAGAGTTGGCTCGCCTCCGCAAGGCAATTGCCGAGCTTCCCGCTGTCGAGTTAGTGCAGCCGGGGATCCGGACCCGCCCGTTAATTTCAATTCTTCATGCCGAACTCGTAGGCTGGCTGAATGATCGTGAAATCCTTGTGGTTCAGGATCGACGTCTGGCAGTCTATGATATTCAAGGCGTCAAACGGAGGGAAACAACAATTCTGGTGCGCACTGCAGCAGATGCCTTCCTGAGATAGCCCTATTCTACAACCCTCCCCTTTATCTACCGATCGAATTTACCATCATTTATCGGTCGGTCTTTTAGACAAGGCCATTCCGTAATTAATGATAGAAGCAAAATATTTATTGACTAATATGCCAGAAATGACATAAATAATAGCTTAAATATATTTCAGGAGAAATGAATGGTCGATTTTTTTTATAAAATTGTCGGGAGGACGGCCGTCTTCCTTCTCCTTTCAGTACTTTTTCTTTCTCCCTCCCTAGGGGCAGAAAAACAGCAGAAAAATATCATCCTGGCTACTACAACGAGTACCCAGGACTCGGGCCTTCTCGATGTCCTGATTCCGGTTTTTGAAAAGGAAACCGGCTTTTTTGTCAAAACGATTTCAGTCGGCTCAGGTCAGGCCATGAAAATGGGGGAAAAGGGAGAAGCCGATATGCTCCTGGTCCACTCCCCCGACACTGAAAAAAACTTCATCGCTCAGGGATTCGGGATCAACCGGATACTGGTTATGCATAATGACTTTGTTATTGTTGGGCCTCCGGCCGATCCGGCCAAAATCAAGGGCATGAAAACGACCAAAGAAGCCCTGAAGGTGATTGCCCAGACCGGATCTCTTTTCCTTTCCCGGGGGGATAATTCCGGGACCCATGCCAAGGAAAAGGGGCTCTGGAAGGCAGCCGGGGTCGTGCCCGAAGGTCAGAAATGGTTTCAACAGACCGGACTTGGTATGGGCCAGACCCTGAACGTGGCTGCCGAAAAGAAGGGATATACCCTCACCGACCGGGCCACTTACCTGGCCTTAAAGAAAAACCTCGGCCTCGAAATTCTCATCGAGGGAGAACCGCTCTTGCTCAACATCTACCATGTCATCGAGGTGAACTCCGCCAAGTGGCCCAAGGTCAACACCGCCGGGGCCAAGGCCTTTGCCCAGTTTATGGTTTCCAAGAAAACCCAGGAGATCATCGGCAAATTCGGCGTAGCAAAATACGGTGCACCCTTTTTCTTCCCCGATGCCGGTAAAAAACCGGAGTCGCTTGGTTTGTAATGGAACTGATCCTTGACGGGATACTCAAGTCCTTCCAACTCCTGTTTACCTTGAATCGGGAGGTACTGGGAATCACCTTGCTCTCACTCCAGGTTTCCGGGACGGCCACGATTATCAGTGTGTTTATCGGCATATCGATCGGGACGGTGGTCGCCTTGAACCACTTTCCAGGGAAAAGGGTTTTGGTCAGCTTGGTCAATACGGGAATGGGCCTCCCCCCCGTGGTGGTCGGTCTGTTTGTTATGATCTTCCTCTGGCGCAACGGGCCTTTCGGTTTCCTGGGTATCCTCTATACCCCGACGGCGATGATCATCGCCCAGGCGACCATCGCCACACCCATCGTCATGGGAATCACCATCGCCGCCATCCAGAACCTCCCGGCTGATCTGCGGCTGCAGATCCTATCCCTCGGGGCCACCCGACTGCAAATGGTCGGGTTTCTCCTCCGAGAAGCGCGCCTGCCCCTCCTGGCGGCGATTATGGCCGGATTCGGCGGGGTTATCTCCGAAGTCGGGGCCTCCATCATGGTCGGCGGCAACATCAAAGGGTATTCCCGGGTCTTGACCACGGCCACGGTCATGGAATCCGGTATGGGAAATTTTGATATGGCCATCGCTTTGGGGATTATCCTTGTCCTGCTTACCTTTTTGGTTAACTACCTCCTTACCGTGATTCAGCAACGGGAACGTCCCCGATGAACCGCTCATCCAAAGTTATCGAGGCGGAAAATCTCAAAGTAGTCCGGGGACGGGTGGAGGTACTTGACATCCCTTCTTTTTATTTGGCCGACCGGGAGATTCTCTCAATCATCGGCCCGAATGGGAGCGGAAAATCCACTCTCCTTTTGACCCTAAACGGTCTGCTCAAACCGGTCACCGGCTGCATTATTTTCCGGGGAAAAGAGATCAACTCGAGCCAGCCGGTTTTGGACTTCCGGCGCAGAATCGCCATGGTCTTTCAGGAGCCCCTCCTGTTCGACACGACCGTATTCAATAACGTCGCTTCAGGCCTCAAGATCAGAGGGATACCGCGGGAGGAAATTAAAAAAAAGGTTTTGGAAGGCCTCGAACAGTTCAAGATTGTTCATCTGGCCGACCGTTCGGCCCGTAAATTATCCGGTGGAGAAGCCCAGCGCACCTCCCTGGCCCGGGCCTTGGCCACAGGTCCCGAGGTCATCTTCCTCGACGAACCATTTGCCGCTTTGGATCCTCCGACCAGGCAGTCTATTACTGCCGATCTGGAAGGAATCATCCGTGAAACCGGGATTGCCGCTGTGTTGGTAACGCATGATGAATCCGAAGCGCTGCGGCTGTCGGACCGGATCATGGTGGTGAATGGGGGAAGGATTGTTCAAAACGGTTCTCCGGCCGAGGTCATGAACCACCCGGCCAACCTGTTTGTGGCCCAATTCGTGGGAATGGAAAGTGTCATAGCGGGTACAGTCCTGGCATGCAAGGACGGGGTGGTCACTATCTCCATTCCTGGAGGCGGGATAGAGGCCCTTGGGGAGCGGTTGCCGGGTGAAGAGGTATTCTGCGGCATCCGCCCGGAAAACGTGGTCATTGATATCCTTGATCCGACGAAATCGATGAAGGCCGGTAATGTTTTTTCGGCAAAGATTGCCGCTATATCCTCGATCGGTCCGTTCCTGAAAGTAACCGTGAACTGCGGTTTCACCCTGGTTTCCTATATGACCAGAGGATCCTTTACCGGATTTAAACTCGCTCTTGGAGAGAAAGTTTTCGCTTCTTTTAAAGCTGAAGATGTACATTTAATGTCCGAGAGGATCTGAAAATCCCGGACCTTACCCAATCTCCATAACCGGTTGCAGAATGCTTAACAAAAAAAATGGAAACTCCTTTCTAAATACTATTCTTAAATAAAATCGAGAAAACACTGAGGATCTTCCGCTAATAAATGCCCTTCTCCTTTTGCCTGTGAATAGGCATAAGCAATAGCCCGGCACCCCCGACAGGCAGCCCATCGTTTACAAGAACCGCACTTCCCCTGATATTGACTTCGGTCCCTGAGACTTTCCAGAATAGGAGAAGTCACCCATAATTCCCGTAGAGAATCTTTTCGTATGTTTCCGACCGAAACAGGGAGTCTTCGGCAGGGAGTGATCGTTCCATCAGGCAAAATGGTCAGCCCCGACACCCCGGCCGCACACCCCCCCAAAGGCACATCGCCGAGGTTCTCTGCGTCGGCAACCCAATCCATCTGTGAGGCTATGGGATCGCCGGTAATAATTTCAAGGCCGTCGAGTGGATTGGAAAAGATTTGCCGATAAAGGTCCCCTACCTTCTCCCTCGACAAGGTGTAAGGCAGAAGTCCCGCTCCCTTTCCTGAGGGCACCAATCTGGAGAATCCCAGTCGGTTTAACCCGAGTGATTTCGTTAACTCCACCATTTCCGAAATGTTTCCGGCATTGAGTTCGGATAGGGTCATATTCAGAGTTACGGTTATTCCTTCCGATATCAAATGGGCAATACCCTTGAGAGAGGCTGAAAAACTCCCCTTACCCCTGATCGATTCATGAATTTCTTCCGGTCCTTCCAGGCTGATTTGAACCCCTTTTATCCCCAAGTCGGCCAGTCTGACCGCCTTATCCCGATTAATTAAGATACCGTTGGACAACAGATACAGATCAAACCCTTTCCGGCCCATATCCTCTAAAATCTTAAAGAGATCTGCCCTTAAAAAAGGTTCTCCTCCGGTCACATTAAAACTTGGACTAAAAGAGATTTCGTAAGCCTCTGACCAAGCCTGGATCATCGCCCAAACCTCTCCTATTCCCTGCCTGATTTCAAACAAGGACATTTCCTGGGAAAACATCCCATCCTGATAGCAATGACGGCATCGCAGATTGCATCGCTCGGTCAAGTGCCATTGGACAAAAAAATCAAGGGAATTAACCGTTAACATAAGCTGTCTGAATTTATTTCAGGTTTCGAGTTTTAAATTTAGGATTAATTCGTTAATGTTGTCCGGCTGGTTTCGGTTTTTTCGGAGCAGAGTCTTATTAAGAAGAAAGGGCGGGTAAGCCTACAGGATCAACCCCCGGCTTATCCGCCCTTTTTTTTCGTTGCTATCCAAGCAACGTTTAGGATTTTCAACTCTTTCACTTGTGGCATACCTTTCCAGGATTTTCCTTCAAGACCTTTTTCACTTTATCCCAGTAGGCAGCCTCCTTGGCCATGACCTTTGGGTTAAGCTTATTGGTCATCCCGATCCACCTCCTTCCATTCATAGATATTTTCTATGATACCATCATTAAAAGTAATGTCAAAACTATTTTTTACCCTGATAACCTTCCCCTTTTGCGTTTTAATAATATCCAGACTGGTCCAAAAATTAAAAAACAAGCCGGCATTAAACTTGGGAAGCGGTTGATAACCTTCCTTGGTGGCCGCATATAAACAGCCCTCCTTCAATAGCTTTTCGAAAAGTGCAACCCCGAGGGCTGATCTTTTCCCCATATTTCGGGCCAGATTCAAGGCTCCTCCAAGACCAATTGAATCTTCATGAAAACCAAGGCCTTTAATAAAATTGATGATCCGCGTGATAATAAAAAGGGTATAAATGTCTTCCCGTCCGAACTGATCGGTTTCCAGCCCCAGGGCCGTAAGCCGGGACCTAACCATATCCTCTTCGGTCTGTCCCGGAAACCTCTGAGCAATGGCGGTATTGGGTGTCAAATAAAAAGGCGAAGCGCCCAGGATAACCGGAAGCCGGGAATTCAGACACAGGGTCCGGATCATCGAATCCAGAGATTCCCCCGGAAGACCCAATATCTGATAGACAATGATCTTAAATCCCATTTGTGAGGCCTCCCGGATTACCTGGAGATATTTTTCCATTCCCTGCGGTCGCTGCGTTTCCCTCCGGATTATCGGATTGGAGGTTACCAGGGAAAGATTCAGATGGGTAAAGCCGGCCTCTCTCATCAATTGCAGCAATTCCCGATCCAGACTTTGATAAGAGATCCCGTTCATGGCCAGTAATTCAATTTCCCCTGGCGGAAAACCCTGCCTGATTTTTCGGCAAAACTTTTTCATCTCCTCCCGATCGTAGGTCAGGTTATCATCTTCAAAATCAAAAACCCGGTATCCCCCCAGATAACGACATTCTATTTCTTCGAATACTTTTTGGACGGATCGTCTTTTATAGCCGGGGAAGGTATTGTGCACCGAACAGAAAGAACATCGATGGGGACAACCTCTGGAGGTAATCACAAAACACAAGGGTCTCTTTTCATAACGATAGGTCTCCCGATCCAAATCTGAAAAATCCGGGATTGGGAGTTCTTCAATGGGACAAGGACTACCGGGAGGATTAAAAAGCATCCGGCCATCCTGTTTGTATCCTAAACCGGGCACCTGCTCCAATCCCTTTCCCCCCTGCCAAGCCCTTATCAATTCCACCAGAGGCCGTTCCCCCTCCCCACGAATCACCCAATCCACTGCTGAATTCATAAGCATGAGTTCAGGCACGGCCGAGACATGGGATCCTCCGAGAACGATGGGGCAATTAATTTTCTTTTTAATCGCTGCAGCACATTGAAGCACTTCCCGAAAGTAAGGAGAAAAAAGCGAGGATATCCCCACTAGGTCCGGTTTTTCATGGGCCACTTCCCGGGCAATGGTTTCGAAAGGGGCCCCGAAATGATAATATTGATAAAATAAGGAGAAAGGGCTTTGGTCCGGAAAAGGGTAGTAATCTTTCAAATAGGTCAATTCCCCGGGCAAGGCAACGGTCCGTCGTCCACGGCCTTGATGGAAGTCTTTGATGACCACCTCGACTTCCGGGAGATGTTTTTTTACCGCCGCCTTCAAATAAGCCAGGCCCAGAGGTTGCAGCCTTATCTCCGTATCGTAAAAATCCTGAATGGGGGGCTGGACAAGAACGAGTTTCATGGTTAGTATAATTTCGTTGGGAGTTTTATATGAATATACTATAATAAAGGCCCAAATATCTAAATGAAATTTTTTTATCCTAACCATCCAGGAGGCCAACTATGAACTATGTCATCATTGGAAACGGGGTGGCCGGAACAACGGCTGCGGAGAATATCAGGAAAAATGATCCCCAGGGGGAAATAAAAATCTTTACCGATGAAGCCTATCCCTTCTACAGCCGCATACGTCTTATAGAATATCTGGCCGGAGAGGTGGAGCTACCGAAACTGCAAATCCGCTCCAATACCTGGTATGACGATCAAAAAATTCAACTTTTTCTGAATAGAAAAGTGGTGGATATCGATACCGATAAGAAAGTAATCGTAACCCAGTCAGGGGAACGTCACGGCTATGATAAACTGTTATTGGCTGACGGCAGCCACTCCTTTGTACCGCCGATCAAAGGGGCGGAGAAAAAAGGGGTTTTCACCTTGCGCAACCTCAAAGACGCTCAGGAGATCAAGAGCTTTGCTAACGGCAAGACTAAAGCCCTACTGATCGGTGGCGGAATCCTGGGGATCGAAGTGGGGAACAGCCTTCGAAAAACCGGATTGAAAGTCTCGGTCATTGAATTTGCTCCCCGCCTCCTCCCCCGTCAGACCGATCCGGTTTGTGCCGGTATGCTTCAAACCCGTCTGGAGCAGATGGGTCTTACCTTTTATCTGGGGGTGGCCTCCAAAGAAATCATCGGAGAAAATCAAGTCCAGGGGCTTCTCCTGGAGGACGGCCGTCAAATAGAGACCGATCTGATTATTATCTCCGCCGGGGTCAGACCCAACCTGGAACTGGCCCAAAAATTAAACCTGAAGATCGGTAAGGGTATTCCGGTTTCGGATCACCTGGAAACCGAGATCCCCAATATTTATGCCGCCGGTGACAGTATTGAGCATAAGGGAATGCTCTATGGCATCTGGCCGGCCTCTGAAAAACAGGGGGAAGTAGCCGGAATGAACATGGCCGGCAACGCGGTTGCTTATACAGGGACCACTTTCTCCAATCTGCTCAAAGTGGCCGGGATCGATTTGCTGGCTGCCGGCGATATCGATCCCGATGGCAAATTGGAAGCGATTGTTGATCAGAATCCGGAAGCCGGTACCTACCGGAAGCTGGTCATCAAAGAAAATCTTATTGTCGGCTGTCTGCTTTTCGGGACCCTGGAGGGACGAAAAAATATTTTAAAAGCAATGGAAGAAAAACGAAATATTGCCTCCGTCAAAGAACGGCTGGCCCGATTTGATCTGGAAGTCTTGAATTAAAAAATCCAAATCATTTTAGCCCAAATCTGAAGGCTCAAAGAAACCGCTTATACTTTGAGCTATGAAATACCTACTTCCTGAAATCGTCTAACCTCCATCTTAAAAAAATGGAAGAGTTGAAACCGGGATCAACGAAATGGACTTTAAGTTTGTTGACTTCTTGTCTATTAAGGAGTAGGAAACTTTTAATAAGTTAAACAAGTTTTCTTGAAGGCAACCTTCTACAAGCGGATTTTCACTTTTCTCTCCTAAAAAATAAATAGACCAGGATACCGGCACCAATGGTGACCAGACCCCAGATGGAGGTGATGGGCCGGCTCGTTATGGAAAAGTAGGCGATCCACAAATTGCCGGCGATGAAAATGATCGGCGTAATCGGATAGCCGAAGGTTTGGTAAGAAGACACCAGGGCCTTTTGTTTCAGCCTGAGGATCATCAAACCCAGGACAGTCAGCATGGCAAAGAGGGCCAGTGTGAAACCGATATAGATAAGGAGTTTTTCAAAGGATGATGTCAAGATGAATAGAATGGCAATGGCCGCCTGCAGAAAAATGGAAAAGGCCGGCGTTTTATATTTTGGGTTGACCCGTCCGAAAAGTTTGAAAAAGACGCCGTCCTTGGACATGGCATAATAAACCCGTGGTCCGGTCAGGATCATGGCACTGAGGGCCGACAAGATGCCTAAGGCGATCGCTCCGCCGAAATAATTACCGACATTTTTCCCAAACAAAGAAACCGCCGACACGGCGCCGACTTCCAGGACGCCGCTCATCCTCCCTGCCGGAAGGGCATAGATGTAAACCATATTGAGAAGCAGGTATAAGATTAGGACCAACAGCGTGCCGGCGAACAGGGCCACAGGAATATTACTGGACGGATTCTTGATTTCACTGCCGAGATAGGTGGCGGCATTCCAGCCGCTGTAAGCAAAAGATATAAAGATGAGGGAAACGGCAAATTTGCTTTGGAACATGGCCGCCAGTGGTAATTCAACCGAAAAATGAGATAGAGAGCCCTTGCCGAGAAGAAAACCGCCGGCAATGAAAAGAACAATGATCGCTATTTTGAACGAGGTCAAAGTGTTTTGAACCCGGCTGCCGACCTTGAGGCTGTGATAATGGACTAACGAAAGGATAATGATGGCCAGGATGGCCGTTATCTTAATCGGTGAAATCGTAAGAATGGTGAGGCCGGAAATCGTCAGACTGAATTGAGGATGAGCAGGAAGGGGAAAGATGCTGCCGCTGTAAGTCGCAAAGGCGATGGCCGAGACGGCAATAGGGGCTGAAAAACCCACCAGCAGAGAGATCCAGCCTGAAAGAAAAGCAATCAACTTACCAAAACTCTCCCGCAAATAGACATATTCACCTCCTGCTTCCGGGAAGGCAGCCCCCAGTTCCCCATAACAGAGGGCACCGCAGAGGGCGAAAATACCTCCGATCAGCCAGCAGAGCAGCAAAACCAGGGGATGCCCCAATTCTTGAATGATGAAACCGGAGGTGGTGAAAATACCCGTCCCAATCATGTTGGCCACGACAAGAACAGTAGCCGTGAAAAGACCAATCTCTTTTTTAAGACTTTGATTATTCGGGTTATTTTTCATAACGACTATCTTCCGAAAAGTAATAAATATCGGATATACTGGGCGGCAGAAAATTGGTGTTAAATATGTTGGATGTTCTGGCCCTAATTAATCCCTTCAATGCTCATTTCGTAAATTATTACAATAAGTTAATATTTTTATCAAAATTTAAAATAATCTTCAACTCGAAAAAATAAACCTTGACTTGGTATGCGAAATCGGGCATTGATCATTTAAAGAAAAAAGAGAATGTAGTAATATTTATATCTTAATACAAATATATTCCTAATTGTTATTTATTGTCAATAACGTATAGATTGCTCTAAGACACGTTTAATCTTCAGAATAAACCAGAATTGAACTCTTATTTCGTAAAATTAAGGAGGACCGTTCTATGATTAAGAAACTGATTATCAGCGTGTTTTCTGCAATATTCCAAATTTTCCTGATTCTATCACCAACCCCTTCTTCTGCAATTGATCCGGAAATACCATCTTGGACAGCCGAAGTGGTTGCTGCCCAACGTGCACTTGGCGCTTATGAGGAAGACGTGAAAGTGCGCAATCCGGACTATCTTGCTGAAAAGTTCATCAGTAAGAGTTTTTGGGATAAATCTCCACTCGAATTAGATGACATGCGCAAGAAGAGATCGGGGCGACTACGACGATATCTCGATGGTGGGTATTATTTTATGACTGCTCGTACAAAACATTTTGATGCCATTCTGAAAGAAGAAGGAGTCAAAGAAATAAAACAAGTTGTTAATTTGGGTGTTGGATATGACACTCGAGCATATCGTTTCCATGACGCCATGCCCAATGTAAAATTTTTTGAATTGGATACGAAAGCCACAATTAATCGAAAGAAAGAGATCGTCGCTAAAATATTCGGGGCGCTACCTTCCTATGTTGTCTATATTGCAATTGATTTTGACAAGGAAAGCCTGGAAGATGCGCTATTGAAAGCAGGTTATGATAAAACCCAAAAAACCCTTTTTATCTGGGAAGGTGTTACTATGTATTTGACTAAGGAAGCAGTGGACGGGACACTGAAATTTATTGCGGAACAAAGCGCTCCAGGAAGTTCCGTTGTTTTTGACTACTGTCTTAAATCTGTCATAGAGGGAGATTATTCTGCATATCTATCAGGCCCTGTAGTAAAACTTTTTGCCAGTCAGGGCGAGCCTTTTGTCTATGGCATTGATCCAAAGAAAATAAGGGATTTTTTGAAAGATAGAAAGCTGGAGTTAATTTCTGACATAGGACCTGAAGAATTGGAAAAAATGCATCTCATTCGCAGTGATGGAACAGTGTATGGCAAAATGAGCGGCTATGAGAGAATAACTTATGCCGTTAATAACTAATAAACAATAATGAATTGGCCCCTCAAAAATTGGACGTTGTGATAAGCTCTGATTTGGCCCAATAGGAACGATTACACTTCAATTTCAAGGCCAGTGTGGTCTAACCATTTCTCCCATATTTCTTTTAGTAATCGGTAAATTCTTTAGGCCTTGGTTCTGAGAAGTAGTAGGTGTAAGTGCCAGCTGCGAGTTATATTGAGAATGACTGTTAGATCAAATATTATGCAGATTATTTAAGCTTTCAGCCCCCCGCCGGTTTTCTTATTACGAGCAACTCAAGTCCTTTTTCCTTGAAACAAAAAGACATCTTTTTTATTCCTCAATCTGCCAGATAGTCCCCCGGGGAGAATCTTTTAGAAGAATGTTCATTTCCACAAGGCGTTCTCTTAGACCATCGGCCCTGGCCCAATCCTTTTCTTTCCGAGCCTGGTTCCGTTCGGCAATAAGCCTCTCAATGGTTTCGGCCGACAAGCCTTTCTTATTGAGAAGTCTCGTTTTTTCCTGATCCAAAAAATCTTGCGGCGGCCGGGTCAGGATTCCCAACAGTTGACCGTATTGTTTCAACAGTCCGGCGGCCCGGTTAAATGGATCGGCAAGGCCTTTTAATTCTTTTGGACGCACGGTATCCATCGTCCTGTTAAGCTGCCTGGTCAATTCATACATGTGCCCGATGGCCTGGGCCGTATTAAAATCATCTTCCAGGGCTTGTTGAAAATTTTCCTTGAATCTTCCGACTGCCTCTTCTGCTTCTTTGATCCGTTCCGAAACCAAGGGTTCATTCCCTTTATTTTGGAGCCGGTCTTCCGGATGTTCCAGATCTTTCAACAGGGTATAGAACCGGTTTAGTCCCATCTGGGCTTCCTGCATGGCTTGATCTGAATAATCCAAAGGCGATCGATAATGGCGGGAAAGCAGCAGGAGGCGTATCGCTTCCGGATAAAACCGCCGGACCATTTCCTGGATGGTCAAAAAATTCCCCAGGGACTTGGACATCTTTTCTCCCTGGATAGTCACAAAGCCGTTGTGAATCCAGTAACGGGCCAGAGGTTTACAGGAAACAGCCATGGACTGGGCCAGCTCGTTTTCATGATGAGGGAAAATCAGATCCTTTCCGCCGCCATGAATATCAAAGGTCTCCCCTAAGTAACGGGAACTCATAGCCGAGCATTCGATGTGCCAGCCCGGACGGCCGGGTCCCCAGGGGCTGTCCCAGACCGGTTCACCGGGCTTCCCTTTCTTCCACAGGGCAAAGTCCATGGGATGGTGTTTGCGGGGGTCCACTTCGATCCTGGCCCCAGCCTGCATCTCTTCCAGAGTACGATGGGAGAGGGCGCCGTAAGCAGAGAATTTTTCCACGGCAAAAAAAACATCCCCTTCCACCATATAGGCGGCTTTTTGGTCGACAAGTTTCTGAACCAGGCCGATAATCTCCGGGATATGGAGGGTGGCCCGGGGTTCGAAGTCCGGTGTTAAAACCCCCAGAACCTTCATGTCGTCTTCAAATTCTTGGATATACTTTTCAGCCAGCGTTTTAGGGTCCACTTCCTCTTGCCGGGCACGGGCAATGATCTTATCGTCGATGTCGGTAAAGTTGCGCACATAGGTAACCTGAAAACCCTTGAAACGCAACAAGCGGACCATGACGTCAAAAACAATCATGGACCTGGCATGACCGATATGACAACTGTCATAAACGGTGACCCCGCAGACATAGATGCCCACCTGAGGAGGATTCAAAGGGTCAAAAGGTTCTTTTTGTTTGGTTTGAGAATTATATATTTTCAGGGGCATGATTCCAATGATCCTTTTCAAAAGCCGATACTGGATTCTTGATGCTGGATGTAGAGTTGGCATCAAGGATCCCGTATCAGTTTTTAGTTTTATCCAGTATCCAGTATCAAGTATCGGCCTTTACCAACAGCACCACGGCATAAGCCGCAATCCCTTCCTGACGGCCGGCAAAACCCAGTCCTTCCGAAGTTGTGGCTTTAATACTGATTTGATCGGCAGGCACTTGTAATACTGGGGCCAAAACGGTCTGCATTTTTTGCACATGAGGTGCCAGCTTGGGCTCTTGGGCCACCACCGTGGAATCCACGTTCCCGACCCTATATCCTTTCTGATGGATTAAGAATATGATTCTCTCCAAAAGCCGCAGGCTGGAAATCCCTTTATATCGGGGATCCGAATCCGGGAAGAGACGGCCCAAATCTCCAAGACCCACGGCCCCTAAAAGGGCATCCCCAAGGGCATGACTTAATACATCCGCATCCGAATGCCCGGCCAGACCTTGATGAAAGGGGATCTCGATTCCGCCTAAAATCAAGGGCCTTTCCGAGACCAAGCGATGGACATCATAGCCAACGCCCATACGGAACATAGACATTATTTTCCTCTTTTCACTCTGGAAAGGAGGGTCTCGGCCAAGGCCAGATCCTCAGGAGTGGTAATTTTTATATTGGAATAATCCCCTGTAACCAGAGTGACCGGATGTCCCAGCCTTTCCACCAGAGAGGCGTCGTCCGTAGCCAGGATATCGTCCTGATGGGCCTTTTGATAGGCCTTCATCAGCAAGGGAAATTGGAAGGTTTGAGGGGTTTGAGCCAGCCAGATTTCCTCCCGGGGCAGGGTCTGAATCTTTTTCCCCAAAGCCGCCCTTTTGACCGTATCCCTTGACAAAACGGCTACAACCGCCGCACCGTTCTTTTGGGCTGTTTCAATACTTTGAGTGATTAGTCGGCGGGTGATAAGAGGACGGACCCCGTCATGGACGACAACGATTGCGCAATCAGAACGAATGGCCTTAAGACCGTTCCAAACCGAAAGTTGACGGATCTTCCCGCCCCGGACCACCTTAAAGACTTTTTTGAAGTGATAACGTTCAACAATGTCCTTTTGCACCATATCCATTTGGTCCTGGGGTACAATGATATAGATTCCGTCTATAGCGGAACAATCCTCAAAGACTTGCAGGGTCTGGGCCAAAATAGGTTTACCGCCCAAGGAGAGGTATTGTTTGGGGATTGAGGATTGCATGCGATGGCCTTTTCCGGCCGCTGTAATAAGGGCGATGGTTTTCAAGAATATTCCTCAGGTCTAAAGGAGTCCAGGATTCAAGGGGTCAAGGACCGCACGGCGGAGTGAAAGGGATGGAAGTAAAAACCCTTGAACCCTCGAATCCTGGACTCCTTGAACCCTTTTATAATAACCGTGGAAGTGGATTGTAAGCCGAGTTCTGTTTCCCCGCCTGAAAGCGGAGACAATGATCATTCATCTTAGGACCGGGATTGCTCCCGGCCTCAAGCGACCAACCCGAGGGTCCGGGGCGGGCCACCCCTTTCGCCCTCCTATTTGGTCTTGCTCCGGATGGGGTTTACCAAGCTACCCCGGTCACCCGGGATACTGGTGGGCTCTTACCCCGCCATTTCACCCTTACCCCGATATTAAGTTCGGAGATCGGAGTAAAACCTTAAGGGGTTTTAGTCGTCACTCGCCACTCGATATGGGGCGGTATCTTTTCTGTGGCACTTTCCTTCTCGTTACCAAGACTGGGCGTTACCCAGCATCCTGCCCTGTGGAGCTCGGACTTTCCTCTCGCCGGAACCGGCGAGCGATCATTTAATCCACTTCCACTCTTTAAAGAAAAAGGTGACGCGTGACAAGGGTCAAGAAAATTCCTTAACCATTTTTTATTCAGTTTTTTCTTTCCACCTGCCACTGGTCACTTTTCACTATTTGTTCCCGTCACCCGTCATTTTTCTTTTTATGGCCTCATTGGCCATTCGATCGGCTTCCCGGTTTTTTTCTCTTGGAATATGTATTATATCATACTTTAAAAATTTCATCAAAAGGTCTTGAACCTGACGAAAAAAAAACGACAGCCTTGGATTTTTTACCCGGTATTGTCCGTTTAATTGGCGAACCAACAATTCCGAATCCATATAAATCCGGATCTCTTGGATTCCACAAAATAAGGCTTGTTGAAGTCCCAGGATCAGGGCCTGATATTCGGCCTCGTTATTGGTGGCCTGTCCCAAAAATTTACACTCTTTAACCGAACCGGAATCTTGACCGTTTGTCAACACCCACCCGGCTCCTGCCGGCCCTGGATTTCCTTTGGAGGCCCCATCGGTAAAGAGCTGCCAGGGAGGTGAGTCGGTTCTATTCTTTTTCGTCGGCAAAAAATTAGTCCTCTTTGTTTCCACTCGGTCCGACCAAATAAAGGATCCGAAGACAACTGGGGCAAGTAATAATTCGGTCCCTGCGATGAAGTTCATTAAACAATTGAGGCGGGATATGCATATGGCAACCCAGGCAGGCCGCATCTTTGACCCCGGCCACCGCTAGGCCTTTTAAACGGTCCTTTAAAAATTCATATTGCCTTAAAAGAGCGGAATCCATTCGAGAACTCAGTTCAATTCTCTTCCGGTTCAGTTCTGAAAGTTGTTTCTCATGCTCCTGCCCTTCTTTTTCCAACTGATCTTTCTGGAGTTTTCCTTCACTGACCTTATCTTCAAGGTTATTTTTCAAGGTTTTTTCTTTTCCGGCCCCTTCTTCCACCTTCTCTAACAGTTCCAATAACCGGTCTTCTTTGCCGGATTTAGCCTTTTTTAATTCGTCGATCTCGGTCAACATGGCCTTATATTCTTTATTGGTCTTGACTTCCATCAATTTGACCTGGCTCTTTTTGATCCTTTGATCAAAATCTTCAACTTCCCCCTCAAGGATTTTTCGCTGTTTTTTTGTTTCTTCCATCTCCCGGACAAAGGCTTCAAAGGTGCTCTGGACTTGTTGGGTTTCCTGATCAATTTGTTTTATTTTCCTGGGATTTTCTTCGATGGTTAAAAGAATATGCTGAAGGGTCTTATCAATCTGCTGTAATTCGATCAAAAAGTTCAACTGTTCTAGCATGGGATCTCCAAAATTAAAATTATGGGAGGCGATGGGCTATGGGCCAGGGGCAATAGGGTTAAAGGTTTTCCGGATTACTTTTTCCCAAAGCCTATTGCCCTTTTTCGTTAAAGTCTATATTCATGTTAAAAATAAGTCAGGTACGGATCGCCTGGTTGCATATCCTCCAGGACTTCTATCCCCCAATCCTCAGCCTGGTTTGCTTCCCTTAAAACACGCGCCAACACGGGGACCACCCATTTTTCCGATGGGTAATGACCGATCTCAATCAGCGTCAGTCCCTGCCCTTGGTAAGACACAATCGGATGATAGCCTATCTCTCCGCAAATAAAAATCTCCGCACCTGCCGACAAAGCCCCCGAGATCAATGTGCTTCCCGATCCTCCACAAACGGCTGCCTTTCGGACCATGCGGGGAATCGGTCCACTGGCCCGCACTTGAGGAGTTTCAACCTCCTGTTTCAGGCGCTGGATTAAAGCTTCCCAGGAAATAGGAGGATCAAAGTGTCCCACCCTTCCTAACCCCACCTCAGGGGAAGGATTTTCAACCGGAAAAATATCATAGGCCATTTCTTCATAAGGATGGGCGGAGCGGATCTTCTCGATCAGTTCAAGGACATTAACCCTCTGAGTCAAAACCTCCAAACGCCATTCCGAAACCCTTTCAAACTTGTCAACCTCTCCAAGAAACGGATGACTGCCGATTTCGGCCTTAAAAGTCCCTTCCCCTCGGGATTTGAAGGTACATAACCGATAAGAACCTATCCGGCCTGCTTTCTTTTCATCCAGGACCTTCATAATTTTTTCTTCGTAGCCTATGGGAATAAAAACGACCAGCTTGACCAAGTCATGAAAACGCTTTTCAATGGGTCCAAGGTCGATCAACCCCAGACGCTGGGCCAAAGCCGCGCTGACCCCATCCGGTGCGGCATCCAGGTTGGTATGGGCGACCAGAAGGGCCATGTCCGCTTTGGCCATCCGTAAAGCGGTTAGACCGATTTCTTGATTGCTGTTCAGGGAATAAACCGGCTGAAAAAAAAGGGGGTGATGGCAGATCATCAAACGCAGGTCGTTTTGAACGGCCCAGGAAACGGAACGGGGTGTAGCTTCCAAAGATATCCCGATTCGTTCAACTGGTTGTTCGGGATCTCCTAATTGAAGACCGATATGATCCCAGTTTTCGGCCCAACTCACCGGGAATCGGGCCTCCATCCATTTTTGGATATCCCTGACTTTAATAGGCATCTATAATAAAAAAAGGGTGCAGACCCGTCGGGTGCACCCTTTTTTTACCTCCAAACATTGGGGGTTTGACAGTTAAGATTTTTCTGGTTCCCATAAGAACAAAGAATACATTTTCCCTGTGCATCGGATCTGGTGGGCCCACCTGGCCTCGAACCAGGGACCTTCCGGTTATGAGCCGGTGGCTCTTCCAACTGAGCTATGGGCCCTTACCTTATTATGAAATTAAAATTTTAATTATATTTAATTTTTTTATTGATGTCAATATAGAACAGCAATAATTTCAAATCAGCAATTCGTGTTAAAACAAGCCATCCAAGGAACCCTCTTATTCCACAAAGGACTTCAACCGTTTGCTTCGGCTGGGGTGGCGTAATTTCCGCAGGGCCTTGGCCTCGATCTGCCGGATCCGCTCCCGGGTAACATCAAAATCACGGCCCACTTCTTCGAGAGTATGGTCGGCCCTTTCCCCGATGCCGAAGCGCATCCGCAGAACCTTCTCTTCCCTCGGGGTCAAGGTGGACAAAACCCGTTGGGTCTGCTCGGACAGATTCAACCGGATCACGGCCTCGGAAGGAGACAATATCTTTTTGTCTTCGATAAAATCCCGAAGATGACTGTCTTCCTCTTCCCCGATCGGGGTCTCCAACGAAATAGGCTCTTTGGCGATCTTCAAAACCTTTCGAACCTTATCCAGAGGAAATTCCATACGATCGGCAATTTCTTCAGGCGTCGGCTCCCGCCCCAATTCCTGAACAAGATAACGGGCGGTCCGTATCAATTTGTTGATGGTTTCGATCATATGAACCGGAATGCGGATCGTGCGGGCCTGATCGGCGATGGCCCGGGTAATAGCCTGCCGGACCCACCAGGTGGCATAAGTACTGAATTTATAACCCCGTTGATACTCGAATTTATCAACGGCCTTCATCAACCCGATATTGCCTTCCTGGATCAAGTCCAGAAACTGAAGACCGCGGTTGGTATATTTCTTGGCAATGCTGACCACCAGCCGCAAGTTGGCTTCGATTAATTCGGCCTTGGCATCCCGTGCTTTCATTTCTCCCTCATCCACTTGTCTGATAATCCTCTTGAGGGCCTTGGAGGTCATCTTGGATTCCTGCTCCACCCTTCGTATCTTCCGTTCCCCGTTACGAATCTTTTTATCGATCTCCAGTAGAATATCCTTATGTAAGCCGGTCTGGCGGGTCAGGGACCTGGCCTGGCCGTCCTTTTTTAACTTCCGGAGGGCTTTCTTCAGATCCGTCAGGGCCAGACGGGTTTTATCCGCGCATTCACCGATCTCCCGTTCCCCTTTTTCGACTCGATCGGCAAATCCTTTCAGCTTGTTAATAATACGATCGATCTGCCGCTTATCCAAACGAAGCTCTTTGAGCCCTTCCACGATTAACGATTTATTTGCTTCAATCTTGTCTCGATGTTTCTTTCTGCGGGGAAGAGGGAGATCATTGCTCAATTTCTCTTGGAGTTTTCTGTTTTTTTCATAAAGTTCGGCCACCTCGGCAAAAAGTTTAAGGACCTTATTACGATGGGCTTCCGTTTCAATAAAGGGATCCTCATCATCCATGTCTCTGACGATTTCTCTGAGTTTAATCACCCCTTGCTGAAACTTCTCCCCCAGCAAAAGGATTTCCTTGATCCCCACCGGCGATTCCAGAAGGGCATCAATGACTTCGTGTTTTCCTTCTTCGATTCTTTTGGCGATCTCCACCTCGCCCTCTCGGGTCAACAGAGAATAAAATCCCATTTCTTTTAGATACATTTTGACCGGATCATTGATTTTAATACCGATTTCCGGCCCCCATTTTAGTTCCTCTTCCTCCTCTTCGATACGATCTTCATCCACCTTCTCTTTGGCTCTGACCCGGGGGGCCCCTTCCAAAATCTGAATATCCGTCTCGTCAAACAGGTAGATCATGTCGTCGATCGGTTCGGTGCCGACCAGTTCCGGGGGAAGGGAATCTTCGTTCTCTTCCAGATCCAGAAATTCCTTCTCCTTGGTCAGGGAAATCATTTTATTGAGTTCATCCATCGTGCTGTCTTTGGTCATAGGTTCTCCTTTATCCTTTTGAGGCGATAAGGATTTCTTTTCTCCTTTGGAGCAAGTCTTTTTTCATAACCAACAGGGATCTCAACTCTTCGGTGATTCCTGATTTTTCTTTGGACCGGATCTCCCGGTAAAGGGCCTTTTCCTGCTGTTGTAATTGCCTCAATTGAATCCGTTTGACCAGGTCGGACAAAAAAGTCTCTTCATCTTTTTGGTTGACAAAGACCCTGATGGCCAGAGCTGAAACCCGGTTTTTTAAAACCTGATCATCAAGATGATTGAGTAAAAGCCCCGGATTGACTTCGCCTTGTTGCTGATAGGTTTTTTGCATGGCTTCATAGACGGCCCGGGCTTCCGGTGATTCGAAAAAATCTTCTCGATCCTCATTTAAAAACAAGGAAGCGGCCCGGGGGATCCGCAGGATTGCCTCAATCATATGCCATTCCAGACCGGGGACTTGTTCCTCTTTTATGGAATTTTGAATCCGGTCAACCCCCCGGCGAGGGGTCTTTGAATCCTTCAAGGATCTCCATAGAACCGATTCCGGAATTTTTAATTTCTCGCTAACCCAACCGGTATAATAAGCCCGTTCCACTTCCGAATTCAGAGCATTAAGGTGTGGAACCAACCGGTCTACTATCCGGGCTTGATCCTGGATCTGAGGTCTGACCCCTTTGATCTGTTGATTAAAAAAGAAGGTCATCATAGGTTCAGCCTTTTCGATTTCGGCGGAAAATCGTTCAGACCCTACCTCAAAAAGATAACTGTCCGGATCGGTATTGGGAGGCAGAACCTTGATTCTGGCCGATACCCCTTCCTGTTGAAAAAGAGAGACACTTCTTAAAGCCGCCTGAATACCTGGGTTATCCCCGTCAAAAAGAAGGACCAGATCTTCAGCCATTCCTTTTAATTTTCGAATCTGAAAAGATCCCAATGCGGTACCCAGGGTGGCTACGGCCTGTTTGAACCCATGTAAGTGTAAAGATAAAAGGTCAAAATAACCTTCCACGATGACCGCCTGATTAAGCTTTCGAATCATCGGGGTGGCTTGCGGAAGGCCGTACAGGACACGCCCCTTATTAAAAACAGCCGATTCAGGAGAATTCATATACTTAGGGGTCTCCTCACCCAAAGCCCGTCCCCCAAAACCGATTACCCTTCTCTGTTCGTCAAGAATCGGGAAGATGAGCCGGTTCCTGAATCGATCATAATGACCGCCCTTCTCCTTTTTGATTACCAGACCTGATTGTTCTAATATGGAAATAGGAATCTTTTTTTGGTTGGCAAAGGAGACCAGCCGGTCCCACCCTTCCGGGGCAAAGCCCAGGTAATAATCCTCGGCTATCTTAGGATTCATCTTTCGATACGTTAGATAGGCCCGAGCTTTTTGGCCTATTTTTTCTTTCATTAAAAGGTGATGGTAAAATTCAGCCGCCTGGGTATAAAGTTTGCGCAACTCTTCTTTAAGAGGTTGTCCGGCCTCGGAAGTCCTTTCTCCTGCTGAGGTTTTGGGCAAAGGGATACTTAAACGCTCGGCCAGCTCGCTCACCGCTTCGGGGAAATTAACATGGTGATATTGCATGAAAAAAGTAAAGACATTTCCTCCCAAACCACACCCGAAGCAATGAAAAATCTGCTTTTCTTCATTAACCATAAACGAAGGGGTCTTTTCCGGATGAAAAGGGCATAACCCCTGATAATTACGACCCGTCTTCTTTAAAGCAACAACCTCCGAAACAACATTAACCAGGTTGACCGCGTCTTTGATCTGGGCGATAAAGGATTCAGGAAAGAAAGAAGTCCTTGGCATAGTTGGGTCCCAGTAAAATGAATATTCCCCGGCCGCCGATGGCGGGCAGGGAATATTCAACACAGAGGAATCATGTTATTTAAATGAAACCTGAAGGGTTAAACAATCAAGAACCATAAACTTTAACCCCTTGGGTCAGACCATTGAATAATGTCCCCTTTTGCCCAATCTCGGTGTCAGGTTCAAATTTCAATCCTCGAAATATTAGATATATTCCTGTGGTTGAAATTTTCACCTTCCTTGACCTTGACCAAAATTGAACATTTTTCAAAGGTCTCTGTAATCTTAATTCAGCTTAAATAAGGGAATCGCAATAGAGATCCCTTGGCTCTTCAGGAAGGATTTTTTCTCCTATGCGGAGGAAAGTCTTTGTTTGACAATGGCCTGAATCGCTTGCCCTTCTGCCCGACCGGCCAGCCGAGCCACAGCCGCTTTCATCACTTTACCCATATCTTTTATCCCGGAGGCTTTGAGATCCAGGATGATTTGATTGATACTTTCCTCCAACTCTTCGGGAGTAGCTTGTGTCGGCAGGAAGGCGGAAAAGATTTCTATTTCGGCCTTCTCTTTTTCCGAAAGGTCCGGACGCCCGCCTTTTTCAAATTGTTCAACGGCCTCTTTGCCTTGTCTTATTAATCCCTTAATTACAGAAAGGATTTCCGCATCTTCCAGTTTGCCGCGTCGTTCAACTTCTTTGTTTTTCAAGCCCGATCGAAGCATCCTCAGGGCTGAAAGCCTGGTTTTGTCTTGGGTCTTTAAGGCTATTTTGAATCCTTCATCAATTTCTTGCATTAAGCTCATGGCCACGAAATCCGATAAAATATGTATAATCTTATAATTATAATATCAAATTTTGAATTGTCAAGAAAAATTAAAATCCCCCTTGGGGGGTATTTTTTTTGAGCCAAGCGATCGCCTCGGCAAGATTTAATGAACCGCTATAAATGGCCCGACCGGTGATCATCCCCGCCAGGCCACCGGCTGCCAAGGGGGCCAGGCTTTGAACATCCGCCAGGGTGGCAATACCCCCGGCCGCAATCACCGGAATCCGGGTGGCTTGGGTCAATCGGCGTGTGGAAGGGATCGATGGTCCTTTTTGGGTTCCATCCCGGGAAATATCCGTAAAAATGATCGCCCTTACCCCCCAGTCTTCGTAAGATTTAACCAGATCAATGGGGTCCATTTCGGAAAGTTCCGTCCAGCCCTCCACCGCGATTCGATTGTCCCGGGCATCCAGGCTGACTATCACCTGACCCGGGAAAAGCCGGCAGACCTCCTGAACCAGTGAAGGTTCTTTTAAGGCCACCGTCCCTAAGATAACCTGAGCCAGTCCCAAGGACAGATAGCTTTCCACTGTTTTCAGATCCCGAATGCCTCCCCCAAGCTGGATCGGTACCGGTGCTGTTTTGACAATTTCTTTTATTATGGAACTATTGCGAGGGCCCTTTTCAAAAGCCCCATCCAGGTCAATGATATGAAGGCGCTCGGCCCCCTGTTCGATCCATTGCCTGGCCATTTCCTGGGGATGATCGGAAAAAACGGTTTCGGTATCGGCTCGTCCTTCTCGGAGCCGGACGCACCGGCCGCCTTTTATATCTACTGCCGGGATTATAATCATAAATAAAACAGTTCAAGGTTCAATGTTTAAAGTTCTCGTTTTATAATATAGGGGTAGGGGGTTAAAAAAATTTTTACGGGTTTTTCAACCTTGATGGACTTGTGAAAAGTTAACTAAAGCCCATTTACGTCATTCCCCTGAAGCTGGTCCTCGACCTAATCGGGGAAAGGGGATCCAGTGTTTTTAATTGGTTACGCAAAGTCCGGATTCCCGCCTGCCCGGGAATGACGAATTTTGACGGATTCATCAACGTTGAACCTTGAACTTTATTCCTCTCGAAGTGATTCAGCGGATGGAAAATCCTTTAGCATTTCCGTCAATCCCTGGCGGGAAAGCTCTTGAACAGTGACCCAGCGCATTTTTCTCTTGATAAAGGAGTTCACCTCCAGGAGATTCTCCATAAGCGATTTCTGGGTTTCTGTCCACTGTGCCTTCCAGACCAGCTTGCCGTCTTTGACGTTTAGAAGATGAAGGTCAAAGGCTACCGAGGCCGGTTGTTGAACACCATAAGACGTTCCTTTTCTTTCTTGATAATGGAACACGCTCCCCCAAAGCATATAATCCCACTTCATTTGGAGGCCAATAGTTTTCATCAGAATTAGAGGGTCTTTCTCGATCCCTTTGGACAGAAAGGTATTATAAACCCCGTAAACCTGACCCGGATCAACAAAATCGAACCCTTTTCCCTTTTCCTGAATGAATTCCCATAACAAATGGGTCAGCGTTGACCTTGGATCCCCTTGAATCGGTCCGCTTTCCATGATATTCCCGCAGGATGGGCAACGAATGATCCCTTTGCCGTAACCCTCTTCCACTAAAAAAGGGGCGACGGCCAACCGCACCCCTGCCCAGGCGACATCCGCCCAGATCATCAATGACAATCCTGCCGCTAAAATAAATAACAGAGTTACCCGGTTGAGACTTTTCTTCATCCGAGGATCCCCTTGGTTGAACGAACCGAATTAAGACCTGTCTGAAACCGACCGGCTTCATCCATAGCCCGTCCAAAGCCTTTAAACATGGCTTCAATAATATGGTGTATATTTTCTCCGGCCAACACCTTTAAATGAAGGGTGATTCCGGCCCGGTTGACCAGGGCCTGAAAAAATTCCTTGATTAAGGCCGTATCAAAACCCTCCACCCGTACCTTACGCGGTTTCCAGTCATAGGACAGATAAGGACGCCGGGATATATCGACCGCAACCAAGGTCAGGGCCTCATCCATGGGCAGAAGGGAACTTCCGTAACGCTTAATTCCTTTTAAATCACCCCAACACCGGCTGAAGGCCTCTCCCAGACAAATACCGATATCTTCTACCGTATGATGAAACCCCACCTCGATGTCCCCCTGGGCTTTCAAATCAAGATCAAAAAATCCATGATGGGTCATCAATTCCATCATATGGTTCAGGAAAGGAACCGGGGATTGTATTCGGCTTATTCCTTTACCATCCAGGATCAGTTTCAGCCGTATTTGAGTCTCCCGGGTCTCCCTGTTTACCTCAGCTCTTCGTAATTTTTTGGTATTCCTCATGGGTTCCTGTTCAAAGTTCAAAGTGGATGAACTCGGGAAAAAGGTCTAAAAACTTAAAGTTACCGCTTAACGCCTATTGCCTGTTTGTACTTGGTGGAGATGGGGGGGATCGAACCCCCGGCCTGTACGTTGCGAACGTACCGCTCTCCCATCTGAGCTACATCCCCACATAAATCGGGGTAAAAGGTCTAAGGTTTTAGGTTTTAAAATAAAGAAAATTTATCTTAAAATCATGGGGTTAAATTTTTTTTCTTAATTCTGACTCCTGGATTCTGCATTCAGGATTATTTCTTTTCATATATAAACTATATCAAAAAAATTGACAAATCATAAAAAATAAATTATATTGTAGTTTTTATTCCTTTATGAGGAGGTTTCTTTGGCTAATCATCCTTCAGCCCTTAAAAGGGCCAAACAAAACAAAGTTCGCCGTTTAAAAAATGCGAGCATGAAATCCAGGATAAAAACAAAGGTTAAACAATACCTTCAAACCGTGGGGGCTTCCTCCCAAGAAACGGCGTCCCCGGCCCTGGTTCAGGCTGTTTCTTTGATTGATCGAGCCAGCTCCAAAGGCATTTTACATCAGCGGACAGCCTCTCGAAAAATTTCCAGACTTTCAAAAAAGCTCAATAAAATTTCCGGACAACCCGCCCCCCTGGCCTAAAAATTCTCCAGGATACCGTTATGGATCCGTTCGGAGAGATCCTGGGCAATTTTTTTAATCGCCTCCTCTTTATTCCGCTGGGTCTGGTTAGTGTCACTTGTAACCTTGTAGTTCTCATATCGCGACAGACTCTGGTTCTGCCACAGAATCGTTTGATTATCGGATCGCCGGCAGGAAATCTCCAGGGTAACGGTCGCCTTTCTTTCCACAGCCTGACTTGTGCTGGCATAAGTGACTGAATCTACAGCAATGGATTTAATTTTTCCACTGATATAGGCTTGGGCCTCCGATTCTGAAACGACTTTAAGGATTCGGCTCCGTGTAAATTCATAGATTAAGGCATTGGCAAAAACAACCTCTGCCCCTGATTCAATGGTTTCATTTGTAAAAACGGGGATGTATATGCTTTGGATATCCGGAGGCAAATTATTTACAGTTCCTCGAAAACCGTATCCGCATCCGAAGATAAAAAACAAGGCCAACGACCCGACAATGAGCCTGAAACCGTTTGGACGAATTCTTTTCACGGATTTTCTCCTTTAGGTAGAAAATAGGGTTATAGGATTCCGGGATTCGAGGGTTCAAGGGTTTTAACTTCCATGCCTTTCACTCCGCCGTGCGGTCCTTGGCCCCTTGAATCCTAAAGATTACTTTTCATGCTTCGTGGCGGCCCAAAGAGAAATGAGGCCTTAATACAAAAAACAACCTTGTTTATTTTACAACAATATTGACCAATTTCCTTTGAACCACAATGGTTTTGACCCATTTTTTTCCCTGAACCCATTCTTGAATCCGAGGCTGTTCCCAGGCTATTGTTTTGATTTCTTCCTCGGTAACCGAAGGCCCGACCGTAATCCTTGAACGGACCTTGCCGTTGACCTGGATAACGACCACCTGATCTTCTTCCATCAAGGCCTCAGGGTCCCAATCAGGCCAGGGCTGTTCATGGATACTCCTCTTTTTCCCCAGGACCTGCCAGAGTTCCTCACACACATGGGGTACGATGGGGGAAAGGAGGATTAGACCGGTTTCAATCGCTTCGGCCAACAGAGAATTTTTCATAGGATTCTCTCTCTCGTCGGCCTGAAATAGATAAAGGGCATTGACCAGTTCCATAACGGCGCTGATGGCTGTATTAAAATGAAAACGGTCTTCGATATCTTCCGTGACCTTTTTTATGGTCTGGTTTAATTTGATATATAGACTTCTACTTGAGCCGCTGATGGGAATATTATTTGGAGAAAGGGAGTTCCCCTGTATCTCATCTCGACAGTCCAAAACCAAATTCCAGAACCGATGGAGAAAACGGAAAGAACCTTCAACCCCTTGATCACTCCATTCCAAATCCCGATCCGGCGGAGAAGCAAAAAGGCAAAAAAGCCGCACGGTATCGGCCCCATATTTTCTGATCAATTCATCGGGATCGACGACATTGCCTTTAGACTTGGACATCTTGGCCCCGTCTTTGATCACCATTCCTTGGGTAAGCAGATTGTCAAAGGGTTCATCCACCTTCAGCCAGCCCAGATCCCTTAGGACCTTGGTAAAAAACCGGGAATACAACAAATGGAGGACCGCATGTTCAATACCGCCGATATATTGATCCACCGGCATCCAGTAGTCCACCCGGTTCGAATCCAAAGGCCCTTCAAGATAATCCGGACAGGCATAGCGGTCAAAATACCAGGAAGACTCTACAAAGGTGTCCATCGTATCGGTTTCCCGTCGTCCCGGACCCTGACACTTCGGACAGGTGGTTTCCATAAATTCTTTAAGAAAAGGCAGGGGTGATCCGCCGGCCGGGGTGATTTCGGCCTCAAGCGGCAAGAGGACCGGCAAATCTTCTTCACGAACCGGGATTATCCCGCATCGGTCGCAATAAATCATGGGGATCGGTGCACCCCAGTACCGTTGCCTGGAAACCCCCCAGTCCCGCAGACGGTATTGAACTTTTTCCCTGCCCTGCCCTTTTTCTTCCAAATATCGCGTGATGGTCTTTTTTACCTCTTCATTGTCCTGCCCGTCAAAAATGCCGGAGTTGATCAATCTCCCCGGTCCTTCATAGGCCTCTTGCATGTTTTCCGGGGTCAAGGGTTCTTCCCCATCCGGCTGAATAACCACCCTGAGCGGTAAACCATACTTGCGGGCAAATTCGAAGTCCCGCTGGTCGTGGGTAGGTACGGCCATGACCGCCCCGGTCCCGTATCCCATCAAAACAAAGTTGGCCACAAAGATGGGCATCTTCTCTTGGGTGAGCGGATTGATGCAAAAGGCTCCGGTGAAAACCCCTTCTTTCTCCAAATCGACATCCGAATCAGGACGGCGGTTCAGTCCTTGAACCTTTTTCACGAAGGCCTTGACCTTTTCTTCCTGGGGGGTGTTCAGACAGAGCTTCAGAGCTAACGGATGTTCAACCGCCAAACTCATAAAGGTGGCCCCAAAAAGTGTGTCCGGCCTGGTGGTAAAAACGGTCAATTCCCCGGATCCATCCTCCAGTGGAAAATCGATTTCCGTCCCAAAACTTTTTCCTATCCAATTACGCTGCATGGTCAGGACCTTTTCCGGCCATCCCGGCAGCTTTTCGCACCATTCCAATAATTCATCTGCGTATTGAGTGATCCGGAAGAACCACTGCTCCAATTCTTTACCTTGAACCGGACTATCGCAACGCCAGCATTGACCATCTCCCACGACCTGTTCGTTGGCTAAAACCGTTTGGCATTGATTGCACCAATTGACTAAAGACCTGCGGCGATAGACCAGCCCTTTGTCCCACATCTTCAAGAAAAAAAGCTGTTCCCATTTATAATACGTTGGATCGCAGGTGGCCAATTCCCGGTCCCAGTCATAACTGAAACCCAGCCGTTTCAATTGGGTCCTCATGTAATGGATATTGTCATAAGTCCAGCGGGCCGGATGAACCTTGTTGGCTATGGCCGCATTTTCGGCGGGCATGCCGAAGGCATCCCATCCCATGGGGTGCAGCACATTAAACCCTCTCATCCGTTTATATCGGGCCACTACATCCCCGATAGTGTAGTTCCGTACATGACCCATATGGATCCTTCCCGAAGGATAAGGAAACATTTCCAGGAGATAATATTTTCGCCTGGTCGGATTCTCGACCACCCGAAAGGGCTTGTCCTGCTCCCACCGGGCCTGCCATTTAATCTCGATAGGATGTGGATTATATTTTTCTTTCATAAATTAATGGGATCCTGCATTTAAAAACGATTTATTTGGTCTGTCGCAGAAATTTAACAGGCAGCCGTTCCGGTCCCGTATCGAGCCGGGAAAAACCCCATCAGTGATCCAGGAGTCATCGAAAACCCTGGATTCCTGGTCGCGCTTTACCTGCCCGGAATGACGATCCTCGATGAGAAAAAGAGAATGGACTGAGCCTCACCCGTTATGAATTGATCATAGCTGGTTCAGGGTTCCCCTCCAGATCGGATTGACCGGATCGTTTCAAAAAAATACTGTCCAGAATGCCATTGATAAAGGCCCCTGACTCTTCCGTACTGTATTTTTTCCCCAGATCAATGGCCTCATTAATGGCCACTCGGGGTGGGATGTCGGCACAATAGATCAGCTCAAAGACTGATAATCTCAAAATATTTCGATCCACACCGGACATCCGATCTATCCGCCAATTTTCAGCATAATCCTTGATATAATGATCAATGGATTCTTTTTGCTCCCAAACCCCCCGGACCAGGCGGAAAAAAAAGGGGGCAGGGCCTCCCTGACCTGGAAAATTTTCCAAAAAAACGGATAGGGACTGCTCGAAAGAGTTATAGGGATTCATCTCAATCAGAAAAAGGGCTTGAAGAGCCGCCTCGCGAGCTTTTCTTCGACTTCCCTTGGAAGCAGTCTTCGGGATATTGGGTATGTCTTTCGTCCTTCCCTTTTCTGAACTTATCTGGACACGGTTATTCATGATGCACTCGTAACGAGTCATTAAAGGGGACGGCACAGTAAAAAGCCCCAGATGCAAGGCGGGCAAGCCCTGAGGAATGAGGCGTACAAATAAGTACGCCGCCATAAGCCCGCCCCGGCGAAAACCGGGGAAGGGTGCAGCGCAACACAGCCAATGAACTTTTTACGATGCCGTCATTCATGAATCTTCTTTAGTAAATCCACCATCTCAATGGCCGCAATGGCCGCACTCCAGCCTTTATTCCCGGCCTTTGAACCAGCCCGTTCAATGGCCTGTTCCAGGGTATCGGTGGTGATTACCCCAAAAGCCATTGGGATCCCGGTTTCCAGAGAGGCGTTGGCAATGCCTTTGGACACCTCGGCACTGACGTATTCAAAATGAGGGGTTGATCCCCGGATCACCGCTCCAAGGCAAATAATGGCATCATATTTTTTTTTCAAGGCCAATTGCTTGGCCACCAGGGGGATTTCAAAGGCCCCCGGCACTTTGAAAACAGCCACATCTTCCTCCTTGGCGCCGTTGCGATTCAAGGCATCCAGTGCTCCTCCAACCAGATGTTCGCCGATAAAATCGTTGAACCTGCTCACCACAAGGGCAAATCGCATCCCTTCGGCCTGCAACTTTCCTTCAAATATCCTGGCCATCGGCCTTCCTCCTTTTGGGTTCTTAAATTCTCATTCAGAGAATCTACCTCAATCCTTTCTAATTCGATATTAAGCGCCTTTTAAGAAACGATTCTGGATTCTGGATACTGGTTTTCATCCAGTATCTTTTTGGGCCTTTATCCAGTACCCGGCATCTGGCATCTTTTAATTATGACTTTGCTGCTCCCACGCCGCCGGAACTTAAATCAAGCAGGTGTCCCATTTTTTGCCGTTTGGTCTTCAGGTAATTGATATTTTCTTTTTTGGGAAAAATTTCGATAGGCACCCGTTCGGTTACCTGCATGCCGTAGCCTTCCAACCCAATTATTTTCTTTGGGTTATTGGTCATCAAACGCATCTTCCGAACCCCCAGGTCGGCTAATATCTGGGCCCCGATCCCATAATCCCTCAAATCGGGCTTAAATCCCAGGGCCTCATTAGCCTCGACCGTATCTTTGCCCTGATCCTGAAGCATATAGGCCCTGAGCTTGTTGACCAGTCCGATCCCTCGTCCCTCCTGATGGATGTATAACAACACCCCGCAACCCTCGTTATTAATCTTTTTCAGGGCCGCTTTCAGTTGTTCCCCACAATCGCAACGCAGGGATCCGAAGACATCTCCGGTCAGGCATTCGGAATGGACCCGGACCAGGACTTCCTGCTTGGGGCTGATTTCTCCCTTAACCAGGGCCAGGTGCTGGTGTTCATCCACATCGTTTTCAAAGACGACAGCTTTAAAGGTTCCATACGGGGTTGGTAAAACCGTCTCCGCCCGGCGGTGAACAAAGGATTCGTTTTGGAAACGGTATTCAATCAGGTCCTGGATGGTAATGATCTTAAGATTGTGTTCCCGGGAAAAGGACTCCAGGTCCGTCATCCGGGCCATGGTCCCATCATCCTTCATGATTTCGCAAATAACACCAAAGGGTTTTAAACCGGCCAAACGGGCCAGGTCCACAGAACCTTCGGTCTGCCCGGTCCTGACTAAAACCCCTCCCCTTCGAGCCCTCAGAGGGAAAACATGTCCGGGGCTGACCAGGTCTTCCGATTGAGCCTGGTCGGCAATAGCCGCCAAAATAGTGGTAGCCCGGTCGGCCGCAGAAATTCCGGTGGTCACCCCTTTGCGGGCCTCAACGGATACGGTAAAGGCGGTCTTTAAAGAAGAGGTGTTGTGGCGGACCATCATCGGCAACTGTAATTGTTCAATCCTTTCCGGTGTCAGGGAGAGACAAATAAGGCCTCGTCCATATTTTGCCATAAAATTAATCGCTTCAGGGGTGATCTTCTCGGCCGCCATGGTCAGATCCCCTTCATTTTCCCGATCTTCATCATCGACCAGGATGACCATTTTACCGGCCCGGATATCTTCCAGGGCATCTTCTATCGTTGAAATAGGCATAAAACTACTCCTTAATGTTAACAATACTTTTTTAAAAAAATATACCGGAGGGAAAACCGGCTATGCGTTCCGCGTTACGGGTTAAGAGAAAAAACCTTTAACCCGCAACCCGTAACTCGTAATTTATTTTCACAAGAATCCATGTTCTCTCAAAAAACGTTCATTAACCTTGGACTCGGGCATTGATTTATCTTCACCCTTTCGGGACAAAAATTGATAGACATATTTTCCGATCAGGTCGGTTTCCAAATTTACCGCTTCCCCGATATTTTTCCGGGTCAAAGTGGTTTGGGCAGCGGTATGGGGAATGATGGTCAGGTTAAAATCCTTTTCTCCTACCTGATTAACGGTCAAACTGACCCCATCGACTGCAATGGATCCCTTTTCCACTATAAAGGGTCTTAATGATTTCGAAAAGGATATTTTTAAGGAAAAAAAACTTTCCTGAAGCTCCTTTTTGAGAATCCGGCCGGTTCCATCAATATGACCGGTAACCCAGTGACCGCCCAGGCGATCGGAAAGGTGTAAGGCTCTTTCCAGATTGACTTGATCCCCAACCTTAAGCCCGCCCAGATTGGAACGGGTCAGGGTTTCTTCTGAGATATCAACGGAAAAGGAATCCCCTATCCAGACCGCAGCCGTTAAACAAACCCCATTGACCGAAATACTTTCTCCCACTTTTTTTTCTTCCCAGAGGAATCCGGGTCTGATCGATAACAGGGCATTATCCCTTTTCTTTTCAATTCGGAGAATTTCCCCCTGACCTTCAACTAATCCGGTGAACATGCTCTTCTATGACCTGTTAGGAGTTTCGAGTTGCGGGTTACGGGTTATTGGTTTGGCCATGAGGCTAAGTCCTGGATACCCGACCCCTGATGCCGGATTAAAATAACTACGATCAATTGACTAACGGTTATGTGTTTTTTATCCTGTATCTTGTATCCTGCATCCTGCATCATTTTTCCTAATGCCTCGTGCCTCTTGCCCATTGCCTGTTTTTTTATTATCTCACGTTTCCGGATAGGCTTCCACTAAAATATCCCCGGCCCAGGATTTAACCTTCATCTCTTTAAATCTCAAGGCCTCGGATATACTGGCCGCTCCTATCCCGCCGATCATCCCTTTGGCCTTTCGTCCGCCGATTAGACAGGGGGTTATAAAAACGACCAGCTTATCCGCCTGCCGTTCATCAAGAAATGCGCCATAGACCTCTGCCCCTCCTTCCACCAAAAGGCTGGTTATTCCTTTCTTCCCCAAAAGGGTCATCATCTTTTTGATGGAGATGTGCCCATCCCGGCAGGGTAAAGAGAGGATTTCCACCCCCTTCTTTTCGATGGCCTGTCTTTTATCAGACACCACTTTTCCCCCGGTTATAATCACGGTCTTTGCGGGACCTTTCAGGATTCGAGCTTTCAGAGGAATTCGCAATCGGGGATCAAGGACGATCCGTAAGGGATCTTTGATCTTTCCTCGGGGTAGCCGAACGGTCAACCATGGATCATCTTTAACCACGGTCCCGATACCCACCAGAACTCCGTCTACCTGGTTTCGGATCCCATGGACCAAGAGGCGGGACTTTTCGTTGCTGATCCATTTTGAATCGCCGGTCCGGGTGGCAATCCGGCCGTCGAGACTGACAGCCGCCTTCAAGATGACAAAAGGAAGACCGGTTTTAATCCACTTAATATAGACTTCATTCAGACGCCGACAATCCTCTTCCAGAACCCCTTGGACCACATCGATCCCCCGTGAACTAAGCCAATCAGCCCCACGCCCTGCTACAGCCGGATTGGGGTCGGCCATCCCAAAAACCACCTTTCTTATTCCGCTTTCCAGGATGGCCTGGGTACAGGGAGGGGTTCGACCGAAATGATTGCAGGGTTCCAGGCTGATATACAGGGTTGCTCCCCTGGCTTTTTCGCCGGCCTGAGCGAGAGCGATCGGTTCGGCGTGGGGACCACCGGCCTTTTGATGAAACCCCTGTCCGACAACCATCCCTTTTCGGACCACCACCGCTCCGACCACCGGATTTGGAGAAGTCCGTCCCAGCCCTTTTCGGGCCAGCCGTAAGGCCATTTTCATGTATTGGATATCTTTTGGAGCAAACGAGGGCATAGTAGCGGCAAGTGGCAAACGTCAAGTGGCAAGAGACAAAAACATTTTAGAATTTTTCGTCAATCGTCACTCGTCACTTTTTCTTTTTTTTTGTTTCCTTCTTCTTGCGGCTTTCCAACAGTTCCTTCAGTTCCTGTACAAAGTCTCCCGGATCCTTAAATTGGCGGTACACCGAGGCAAATCGCACATAGGCCACGTCGTCCCACTCATGGAGCTTGGCCATGACCCTTTCACCGATCTCCGAAGTGGCAATCTCCTTACGTCCGGAATCCTGAAAAGACTGCTCCAATAAATCAATAAATTCTTCGATAGCCTCGACACTAATCGGACGCTTCTGACAGGCCAGTTGAATCCCTTCGGCGATCTTTTCTCGTTGAAAAGGCTCCCTCCGTCCATCTTTTTTTATCACCACCGGGTGGATCTCTTCCACTTTCTCATAGGTCGTAAACCGGCGCTGACAGGCATCACATTCTCTTCGTCGCCGGATCATAATCCCTTCCCGGCTGAGCCTTGAATCAACGACTTTATTATTAAAGGAACCGCAATAAGGACACTTCATCAATCAATCCTTTCCGGAAAATTGAATCACTGGAATCTGGGCGGCTCTCAACAAGGCATCGGAAAGGGTATCGGAATAGCCTTCCCGATAAAATATTTCCCTTATTCCGGCGTTAATCAGCATCTTGGAGCAGATGACACACGGGAGGTTGGTGCAATACAGGGTCGATCCCTCAATAGATACGCCATAATAAGCGGCCTGGATGATCACATTCTGTTCGGCATGGATGCCCCGGCACAATTCATGCCGTTCCCCGGAGGGGATTCCTTCCTGTTCCCTTAAACATCCCACATCCAGACAATGGGGAATCCCGGAGGGCGCACCATTGTATCCGGTAGCCAGTATCCTTTTGCCTTTAACAGCCACAGCCCCAACACGACGCCGTAAGCAGGTTGAACGGCGTGCTACTAGATCGGCAATATCCATAAAATAAACCGGCCAAGGGGGCCGCTGGGCCATCATTTTCCCATTCCCCCGATCATGAACAGCCGCCATCCATTTTTTTAATCCGTCTCAGATGCCGTCCTTTTTCAAAAGTGGTTTCCATAAAGGTCTGCACAATCGCCTGGGCCAAACCGAACCCGACGACCCGGCTCCCCAAAGCCAGAATATTGGCATTATTATGCGCCCTGGCCATTCGGGCGGTATATAGGTCATTGCAAAGGGCGGCGCGGACTCCGGATAGCCGATTGGCGGTAATGGACATACCGATACCGGTTCCACAGATCAAGAGGCCGAAAGTCGCTCGGCCTTTAGAAACCGCTTGAGCTACTTTGAAGGCAAAGTCGGGGTAATCCACCGATTCACTGCTGAATGTCCCTACATCTTTCCAACGGACACCCTGGGCCGAAAGGGGTTTCAGGAGCAATTCCTTTAATTCGAATCCGGCATGATCGGCACCGATCATCAGATCAATTTTCTTTTTTTTCTCAGGCATACTTTTTAAAGATTAAGACGGCATTGGTTCCCCCAAAGCCGAAAGAATTGGTCATGGCAGCACTTACCTCGGTTTTCCGAGCCTTAAGAGGTACATAATCCAGGTCGCATTGGGGGTCCGGATTATCCAAATTGATCGTTGGCGGGATAAGGCCTTCCTGGATAGCCAAAACGGTGAAAACCGATTCCACGCCTCCGGCACCACCCAGCATGTGTCCGGTCATGGATTTGGTGGAGCTGACGGCCAGATTGGTGCTGTGGTCCTTAAAAACAGCTTTGATGGCCATGGTTTCAGCCGCATCATTTAAGTCGGTTGAGGTCCCATGGGCATTGATATATTGAACCTCCTCTGGTTTCATCCCGGCATCATCCAGGGCCATCTGCATACAACGAATAGCCCCGTCGCCGTCCGGAGAAGGGGCGGTCATATGATAAGCGTCCCCGGTCAAACCATAACCCACGATTTCCCCCAGAATCGGAGCCCCCCGTTCCAAAGCAAACTCCAATTCTTCCAGGATCATGATGCCGCTGCCTTCGGCCATGACAAATCCATCCCGGTCCTTGTCAAAGGGTCGGGAGGCCTTTTCCGGTTCCTCGTTCCGGGTGGAAAGGGCTCGCATGGCATTGAATCCACCCACGGCCAAGGGAGTAATCACCGCTTCAACCCCGCCGCAGATCATGGCCTTGGCCGCTCCTCTTTGAATCAGTTTGAATGAGTCCCCGATGGCGTGGTTGCCGGCCGCACAAGCGGTCTCGATCGATAAATTTGGTCCCTTAGCCCCATATTCTATGGCGATCTGACCCGGAGCCATATTGGCGATCAACATGGGGATAAAAAAAGGGCTGATCCGGTCCGGACTCCCACCGCGAGCGAGCATGGCGGCATGGGTGTCTTCAATGGTCCGGAGTCCTCCCAATCCGCAACCGGTCATGACGCCGACTTGAGGGGCCAATTCAGGGGTAATCTTCAAACTGGATTGTTCCATGGCCATCCGAGCCGCACCCAGGGCATAATGAACAAAGACATCCAGCCGTTTGATCAACTTCTGGGGAATAAACTCCTCGGGTTTAAACCCCTTGATCTCTCCAGCTATCCGGGTGCGATAGTTACTGGCATCAAAACGGGTGATCGGACCGATCCCCGACTTGCCCAGACAAAGATTTTCCCAGGTTTCCTTCACGCCAATGCCGATTGGGGTCACCAGACCCAAACCCGTAACAACAACTCTTTTTCTCAAAACTTGGTCTCCTGTTGGGATGAAATTTACGCTTCGCTATTGGGTGTGCTCTTTAATAAAATCAATAGCATTTTGGACGGTTTTAATCTTCTCGGCATCCTCGTCGGCTATGGAAATATTAAAGGCCTCCTCCATGGCCATAATCATCTCCACCAAGTCCAGGGAATCGGCCCCCAGGTCATCTACAAAAGAGGCCTGGAGCACTACATCCTCTTCAGCAACACTCAACTGTTCACAAATAATTGATTTTACTTTTTCTTCAATGTTCATAGGTAATTACTCTCCTTTCAATATTTTTTCTTCATAAAGGATCTGCTGTCGGTCTTGGGCCTTCAACCTTTTCTTCATTATTCTTTTTTCTAAATATATCTTCTGGTGATCTTCAGGCAATCATACATAAACTGCAATGAACAATCTGTCCAGTAAATTCAAATAACAGGGTTCCAGGAGCCAAGGGTTCAGGGATTCAAGTAGTTTTTATTACAGCCTTTATTTCCCTCCCAGGAATCCTTTGCTTCTGGACCCCTTGAATCCTTTTTTTTACATATACATCCCACCGCTGATATGGATGACTTGGCCGGTAATATAGTCGGAGGCCTTGGAGACCAGGAAGGCCGCCAATTCGGCCACCTCTTCGGGTTGCCCGCTCCGGCCCATAGGGATCAAACGCAAAAATTCCTGACGGACCTGTTCCGGCAATACGGCGGTCATTTCAGTTTCAATAAATCCCGGGGCGATGGCGTTTACCTGAATCCCCCTAGCCGCCACCTCTTTGGCCACTGATTTAGTGAATCCGATGATACCGGCCTTGGAAGCGGCATAATTGGCTTGGCCTGCATTACCCATGACCCCGGACACGGAAGCGATATTGACGATCTTGCCCGATTTATTCCTGATCATGGACCGGATCACCGCCTGAGTGCAATTAAAGACCCCTTTCAGGTTGATGCCCATTACCCGATCCCAATCTTCTTCTTTCATTCGCATCAGCAAGGAATCCTTGGTAATCCCGGCATTGTTGATCAACACATCGATTCGGCCCCATTCCTTCTGCAACCCGTCGATTTGGGATTGGACCTCCTGAAAATCAGCCACGCTAAAAAAACAAATTTTTCCCCTGGCCCCTTTGGCCTCCACATCCCGCAAGGTCTGTTCGGCCATAGCCGGCTCGGGATCATAATGGTTTAAAAGCAAAACCGTTTCCGACCCGGCCAGTTGCAGGGCGATAGCCCGGCCGATCCCCCGAGAGGCGCCGGTGATTAAGACAACCCTTTGATCTTCATTCATGCTGGAATCCTTTTCTAATAAATCCTGGATAGCGGTTTCTGGATGCTGGATAAAAACAAAACACGATACTGGATGATTAAAACAAGGCAAGACTGATTTTATCTGTTATCTTAGTATCCGGTATCTGAATTTCAGTTATTGCCCATCCTCGCCTTCAGTTGTTTGATCATCTCGGGTACGATCTCAAAAAGATCGCCCACCATACCATAAGAGGCCACATCAAAAATAGGGGCATGGGGGTCCGAATTGATGGCCACAATGGTATCCGATGATTGCATCCCAACCAGATGCTGAACCGCGCCGGAAACCCCGACGGCAATATATAATTTGGGGGCTACGGTCTTTCCCGTTTGTCCCACCTGATGGGCATAGGAAATCCAACCGGCATCCACAGCGCCCCGGGAGGCCCCGACTGCGGCATCCAACTGCTCAGCCAACTCCCGGATCAGGGCAAAATGTTTTTCTTCCTGCAACCCCCGGCCTCCGGTAACGATTACGTCGGCCTCGGCCAAACGTACCTTCTCGGTGATTTCTTCGACGATCTCCAGTAAACGGGATTTTGGACTCATTTCAGCCCAGTCTATTTCCAGCGGGATAATCTCACCCGACCGTCCGGGTTGAACCACTCCTTTTTTCATGACCTTGGCCCTTACCGTGGCCATTTGGGGCCTCTTCTGGGGGCACACTATGGTAGCCATAATATTTCCACCAAAAGCCGGACGGGTTTGAAGCAAGAGACGTTGTTCGGTATCGATGGACAGGTCCGTACAATCGGCCGTCAATCCGGTTCCGATTTGAGTTGCCACCTTGGGAATAAAGGACCGGCCAATGGAGGTGGCACCGGCCAGGACGATCTCTGGTCGAGAGGTTCGGATGATCCGGGTCAGGCATTCTCCATAGAGTTCATCCGTAAAGCCTTCCAGAGAAGGGTGATCGACCACATAGACACGATCGGCCCCGTTTTCAATCAGGCGGTTGGCGGATGCGGAAACGTCCTTCCCCAGCAAGGCCGCCGAGAGAGATACTTTCAGGGTATCCGCCAATTCCCGGCCCTTATGCAACAACTCATAAGCCACCTCAGATATCTTGCCCAGGCGTTGTTCGGCAAAAATCATGACACCGGAATATTCTTCGGACCCTTCGCCTTTTTCCAGCACAGGGACAAAAATGGCCTCCACCGGACATTCGTCCGCACAGGCCCCGCATAAGGTGCATTGGTCATTGACCGAGGCCTTTCCCTCCTTCATTTCCAAGGCATTGAAAGGGCAGACCGGGAGGCAGGCTTCACAGCCGGTACACTTGTCAGAATCAATTCGGGTTTGAAGGGTCATATTTTTCTGAGGGTCGATGTTGGATACTGGATAAAAACAAGAAACGATACTGGATGTCTGGATTTATCAAGTATCCAGCATCCCGTAACCAGTAATCTGCATTTATATTATCATCGATTTTCAAATAATCAATTTAAGTTTGGTCAATTTGCCCAGCAATTGTCCCACCTGTTCTACCGGCGTGCCCTCGATCCATTCTCTTTCTTTCAATCTGGGTGGAGGAAAAACCTTGATTACCTGAGTGGCCGACCCCTGCAGCCCCACCCGTTCAGGATCGGCTTCCAATTCCTTGGTCCCATAAACTCCGATTTTCTGGGATTTGGCCCGCATTTTTCCTTTAAGGGAAGGGACCCGAGGTTCGTTGATTTCCTTAACCACAGTAAGCAAAGCCGGCAAGGTCGTTTCCAGCCGGTCATAACCATCATCCATCAGACGTTGGACACGAATCAGTCCGTCTCCGATTTCTTCGATTTTACGAACCCAGGTAACATAAGGAATAGCCAATCGTTCGGCGATCCCCGGTCCTACCTGGGCCGTGTCGCCGTCCACGGCCTGCTTTCCGCAAAGAATCAAATCAAAAGGACCGATCTTTTCAATCCCCTTTGCCAGGGTATAGGAGGTCGCCCAAGTATCGGCGCCGGCAAAAGCGCGATCCGAAAGCAAAACCGCTTCATCGGCCCCGTAGGAGATGGCCTCCCGCAGAGAGGATTCAGCTTGAGGGGGTCCCATGGTACAAACCGTCACCTTCCCTCCAAACCGGTCCTTAATTCGGAGTCCTTCCTCCAGGGCATACATATCGTAAGGATTGATGATGCTTTCCACCCCTTCCCGAATCAGGGTGTGGGTCTTTTCATCCAGGCGAACCTGTTTGGTATCCGGAACCTGTTTAATACAGACGATGATGTGCATAATTCAATTTTGGATTTCTGATTTCGGATTGCGGAGTTATGATCTTTGGTATTCCATGTTCTTTACTCCGAAATCCGAATTTCGCAATCCGCAATTACTTCTTCCTTCCCCCTTCTTTATTGAGTTCCTGGCCGATGATGTTTCTTTGAACCTGATTGGTGCCTTCATAAATCTGGAGGATCTTGGCGTCCCGCATCATTTTTTCAACCGGGTAATCTCGCATATAGCCGGTTCCCCCCAATACCTGGACGGCATCCGTGGTCACCTTCATGGCCGCATCACTGGCAAAGACCTTGGCCATGGCCGAGGCCTTAGAGAAATCTTTGGCCCCGCTGTCTACAAAACGGGCCGCCGCATAAACCAAGGCCCGGGCGGCCTCGGTCAGGGTAGCCATATCGGCCAGCATGTGCTGGACGGCCTGAAAGGTGATGATCGGTTTTCCGAATTGAATCCGGGTCCGGGCGAAGGAAACAGCCTCGTCTAAAGCCCCTTGGGCCAAGCCGACCGCTTGGGCTCCTACCCCGGGGCGGGATTGATCAAAGGTCTTCATGGCCACGATAAATCCCATCCCTTCGCGGGCGATGATCCGGTCTTTGGGGATACGGCATTGGTTGAAAATCAGCTCGCCGGTGGCTGAAGCCCGGATCCCCATCTTGCTTTCCTTTTTGCCGAAGTTGAAACCGGGATCCCCTTTTTCGACGATAAAGGCACTGGCACCGCGAGCCCCTTTATTACGATCGGTCATGGCGATAACCGAGTAGATATCGGCTTCGCCGGCATTGGTTATCCATTGTTTGGTCCCATTCAGGACATATTCGTTTCCTTTGAGTTCAGCCGAGGTCATGATCCCGCCGGCATCACTGCCTGCGGTGGACTCGGTCAGGGCAAAGGCCGCCAGTTTTCGGCCGCTGGCAATCTCTGGAAGATAGGTTTTCTTTTGTTCCTCATTTCCATAAAGCAGGATAGGATAAGCCCCCAACCCGCTGGCTGCAAAGCTGGTGGAAACTCCCAGGCAGGCCCGGCTTAATTCTTCCACGGCCAGGCAGTTTTCAAAAGATCCTCCTCCGAAACCTCCATACTCCTGGGGAATACAGACCCCAAAAAGATCGGATTGGGCAATCACCTTCAATAAATCCCTGGGGAATTCTTCTTTTTCATCCAATTCGGCCCTCACCGGTTTGATCTTCTCGTCGGCGATCTTTTGGGCAATCTCCTTGATCATCTGCTGTTCTTCGGAAAGAAAATAATTCATCTCCTGCCCCTTCCTATCGTTATGTTTCGGCCAATAAAACGTTGTCTGGCTGATTACGGTTCTTTTTTGCTTTGAACTTTGAGGTTTGAGCCTTCTTACGTACTGATCTTCCTTTTGATGGTATCCCAAAATCTATGGGGCTTGATTTTGGTATAATAGGCTTCGTGAAGCTGCAAGCCTTCCAGGACATGTTCACTGATCCGGTTTTGTACCGCCTGGCCGGCTACCCGAATCGCATTCATGATGGCCCTCGGGTTGGAAGCCCCATGGCTGACTACCACCACCCCATTAACGCCCAGAAGAGGAACTCCCCCGTATTCGGCATAGTCCACCCTTTTGGAAAATCTTCGAAAAGCCGATCTCATGAAAAGGAATCCCATTTTCGAAGTCAGACTCGAGCCGATTTCTTCTTTTAACATAGCCTTCAGGGTTTCAGCCAGACCCTCGCTTAACTTCAGGCAGATATTACCGACAAACCCGTCACAGACAATAACATCCACCTTGTCGCTGAAGATGTCCCTTCCCTCTACATTGCCGATAAAATTCAAAGAGGTCTTTTTCAGAATTTCTGCTGTTTCATGGACCAGATCATTCCCTTTGGATTCTTCCTCACCGATGCTGATAATCCCCACCCTTGGGTTTGGGCGTTTCATAATATACTTGGCCAACGGCTCGGCCATAACGGCGAATTGGACCAGTTGATTGGCAGTGCAATTGACATTAGCCCCCACGTCGATCAATAAGGTCGACGAGTAATGGGAAGGAAGAATAGCCCCCAGAGCCGGCCGTTCTACGCCGGGCAGTTTTCCTAAAATGACCACCCCAAGGGCCATGGTCGCCCCTGAATTGCCGGCACTCACCACCCCTTGGGCCTGTCCATTCTTAACCAGTTCCAAGGCTACCCTGATGGAGGCGTCTTTTTTCCTCCGGATGACATCAATGGGGGATTCCCCCATCCCAGCCACCTCTGTACAGTGTTGAATGGCAATCAAGTCTGGATTATAGGTCAATCCGGCCAATTCCCTGGCAATGAAGTCCTGGTTTCCTACCAGGATCAAGGGCATCCCCAATTCCCTGGCGGCCAGAACCGCCCCTTTCACTACCGCAGCAGGGGCATGGTCACCCCCCATGGCATCGACGGCTATCTTAATTGGTTTCAAGAGTTCTTATCCAAAAATAAATTTCTATAGATTTGAAATATATTATCCCTGAAACAAAAAAAATCGAAATGGCCTTGTAAAAAGTCCCAGAGGTAAAGCGCGCAAACTCTGAGGAGTGAGGCGTACTAACTTGTACGCTGCAACGACGAATAATGCCGCGCAACAAAGCTTATGGACTCTTTACGCAGCTATTTTTAGGATTTCTCTTCCTCAAGAACCGTAACCTGACGCCCCCGATAAGTCCCACAGGAAGGACAGGCAAAATGGGGCAGTTTAGGTTCATGGCATTGAGGGCAGCGGGAAACCGAAGGGGCTGTCAGGGCATCATGGGCCCTCCGTTTCCCTCCACGGGATCTGGAATGTCTTCTCTTAGGTAAAGGCATTGGGTTTTCCTCCAAAAGGTTGAATCATTACTTTTGTTTTATGGTCTTGAAAACAGATTTTCTTCAAACTTTGTAATCTTTCAAAATTGAAAAGGGGCTGTCCTCATCTTTGAATTTGCAATTGCAAGGGTTCGTATTCCTGTTCTCCCCGCAGATCGGACAAAGACCGAGGCAAGATTCCCGGCATAAGGGTTTTATGGGAACGGACAGAATCACCTCTTCCAAAATCCTTTCGGACAGGTCCAGAAACCCCTCTTTGATCAAGCCGGCTTCCAGATCTTCGATTTGCCAGACATCCTCTTTATCCGAAGACCCGAGAGGTGTGAATACCATACGCCACTCTGATCTAACCGGCTGTTCCAGTTTTTCCAGAAAGGGTTCCAGACAGCGGCTGCAATTAAGCCGGATTTTCCCCTCGACCTTCCCACGAAATAAAATATCCTTCCCGGTTTTGGTCAGTTCCCCGTGAACCGTCAACGGGCCGGAGGGAACGAACCCAAGGGGCCTTTCCTGAGCAATCTCCTTCAGCCAGGCAGGCTTTAAAAGGAAATCAATGGAAAGCCCATCCACCGGAATGGTATCTACTTTGATTGGTTTCATTTTTGATGAACTCGGGAAAAGTCATCAAATGAGACGGCACAGTAAAAAGCCCCTGATGCAAGGTGCGCAAGCCCTGAGGAATGCGGAATATATAGAAGTACGCCGGAATAAACCCGCCCCGCCGAAAGGCGGGGAAGTGCGCAGCGCAACACCGCCAAGGGACTTTTTACGGAGCTGTCATTTTTATTATGGTAAGGGTTGCTTACCATTAGCAAAATAAACTGTTAACTATAGTAAAAGTTTTATTTTTGTCAAGAAAATTCGCCTGAGGGTTGCCTTTGGGTAGGAATTATGGTACATACCCGGCCATGGTTAAAATTCGAACCCGCTTCCCACCCAGCCCGACCGGCTATCTACATATCGGCGGGGCCAGAACAGCCCTTTTTAACTGGCTTTTTGCCAGGCAGCAGGGAGGGGTTTTTATCCTGAGGATAGAAGATACCGACCAGGCCCGTTCCACTGATGAAGCGACCAGGGCTATACTGGAAGGATTGGAATGGTTGGGCCTCAATTGGGATGAAGGGCCTTTTTTCCAGTCTCAACGCACTGAAATCTATCGTCAATTCATTTCGGATCTTCTAAAACAGGACAAGGCCTATTACTGCCATTGTTCTCCGGAATTACTGGAAAAGAAAAGAGAAACAGCCCGGGCGGAGGGGCGGAAACCCAAATACGACGGGAATTGCCGGGATCTGGAATTAGGTCCCGGTCCCCAGGCCGTTGTCCGCCTGAAAAATCCCCAAACAGGGACCACCGGTTTCGATGACCTGATCCGGGGCCCTATCGTCTTTCCCAATGAAGAACTGGACGATCTTGTCCTGGCCCGCAGTGACGGCTCGCCCACTTATCATCTGGCCGTGGTCGTGGACGATATCACCATGGAGATCACCCACATCATTCGAGGAGACGATCATATCAACAACACTCCCCGGCAGGTCCAGATCTATCAAGCCCTGGGACGGCCTTTACCTTTTTATGGCCATGTCCCCATGATCCTGGGGCCGGACAAAACCCGTCTGAGCAAACGACATGGGGCTACATCGGTCCTGGCTTATAAGGATATGGGCTTTCTGCCCCAGGCCTTGATCAATTATCTGGTCCGCCTCGGCTGGGCCCATGGGGACGAGGAGATCTTCAACCGGGAAGCAATGATCCAAAAATTTTCCATTGCCCGGGTGGGTAAATCGGCCGGGGTTTTCAATCAGGAGAAACTGCTTTGGCTCAATAGTCATTATATAAAAGAGTCCACTGATCAGGAATTAGCCGCTTTGCTGGCCCCTTTTCTTCGGGAAAAAGGATTCCAGGATCTGGATTTGGAGTATGTGGCCAAGTGTACCGCTACCCTGAAAATGCGCTCCAAGACCCTGAAGGAAATGGCCGAGGCTGCTGAATTTTACCTTGAGGAAGAAGTGACCTATCCGCCCGAGGCGGTAAAAAAATCCTTTTCTACACAGACCATTCCCTGGATGGAAGCGGCAACCGAATCACTTGCAAACCTTGCTGAGTGGGATGAATCGGCCATGGAATCGGCCTTCACCCGGATCATCGACCGGACCGGGGCCACCCTGAAACAGATAGCCCCCCCTCTGCGTCTGGCCCTGACCGGAAAAACAGCCAGTCCCGGTCTTTTTGAAGTGATGGCGGCCTTGGGAAAAGAAAGAACTTTAGAGAGGCTGAACCGGGCACTAAACTATATAAAAGGATTATAAGGAATCACAAAACTGCTTGATTTTTTTTAAGTCCTATTTTATCGTCATTTATCTTTAATGAACATTAAAAAAGTCATCAGCCCGGTGAAACCCGGGGTCCGGTTTTGGTGCGAGAGTTAAAAGGAGCAAATTCGATTTCGCCGAACGTCCCTGCCCCTCGCAGGCACTAAACGACGAACGGTTTTTCATACTGCCAACTGGGGGATCGTCTAACGGCAAGACTGTAGACTCTGGATCTACCTATCGGGGTTCGAATCCCTGTCCCCCAGCCATTTTTTTATTGGCCTAATCAGCTTAAGGTTGAATCGGAGATTGTAGAGATTTTCTTCTGAATTCTGAATTCTGGCTTCTTTCTTTTCATGGTCCCATCGTCTAGTGGCCTAGGACACCGGCCTCTCACGCCGGTAACACGGGTTCGAACCCCGTTGGGACTACCAAAATAAAATAGTTACGAAATAATTGCACCCGCCATATCGCCCGGATAATCTTAGTTCCCAACAATATTCCCGACACGCATAAAAGATTTCTACTTTTATATTTTCAACAGAAATATTAATCGAGAAGCCTTCTTTCACCCAAGTCTAAAACCCATTCGGCGACAAGTTATAAAATAATTTCCAGATTTCCACGATCCCCCAAATTAGGGTCACGAGTTAATTGATTCCTTGTTGATTATCATCATAAAAACTTGAAATTCCCTATGGTGCCCCCATATTTCCGGGATTGTTTTTTAGGTAATCAGATCCTAAAAATATCCAAAAAATTGGAAAGCTTGGCTGCGTCTTCCGGATATACATCCATAAATTGGAGCCCTGTTCCCTTTCCATCTTCTCCTTTATGCGCAATCCGGACTTCCAGAGGGATGATCCCAATTGCCGGAGGGTCTATGAGTATGGGAAAGATCTTCCCGACAGGACCCAAATCTGCACTCAGGAAAAAGCATCCTGCTTTGGATATATTCCGACAGATCAAATTTTTTTTAAGATTGGGGAAAAGGACGGAAACCCCGATGGGAGTACGAGAGTCTCTCCTTTTTTCTTGATCCTGGAGATGGGAGTCTGATTCGGTCAATTAGAATCTCTCTTATGAGACCACTTCTAATTTATATGGGTAATTTGCCCCAACTGGGCAAAACATTCCGTATCTTCCAAAGCGCGGACAATACCACTTCCAACTTTTTAGAAAAAAGTATTTCCGTATAAAGACAGGACCTTTTACTTGAGGGTTATAACCTTGAATTGTTAATATTGTAAAACAGAAAAATTATTGAAGTCAAGAGAAAAATTTTGTTAAATTAGGATGTTGAAAGAGTTTTATTATAATTTCGATTCTAACAAAACTATTGCTGCTCCCTCTTTATATCTAAAATAATCTGCCAACCGGTTAATCCTGGGGAAAAGGGGGACCCTTCCCGTATTGAATATCGGTCACTTTCCTGGAGCGGCCTGCCTTATTTGGATATTCTATTTCTTGACGTTATCCTTTTGATCTTTTCAAGAGATTCACCAGAAACGAGCAGACATCCTGCCTTTGCAAAGTAGGCAACGATATCTCCCCTTTGTCCCCTTGCCTTCCTCCCTGTTTTTCTCCTTGACCGTGCCGTCGTCTTTCCTTATACTCTTTTCATCAAAAAGAAAATCCTTATCAAATCCGAATTCAAAGAGAGGATAATTGGCTGACTCCGACTCCCATCCCCAAGAACTGGAACGAAGAAGATCCCCTCGAATCCCGATGGGTGTTTCCATCCTTATCCCCCATCTTCAAAAAAAATTGATCTGTCATAACTTGTCTAATACCGGATGCTTTTTCCCGGCTTCCGATTTGGGTCCGGTAGGGAAAATTTTGTCAATTCTCATTGACCCGCCGGAGATTGGTCTAATCCCTGTCGAAACCATAATTGTCCATAAAGGAAAGGATGGAAAAGGGACCGGCCTCCAATTTATAGCCATGGATTCGGAAAATGAGGTCAAGCTCTCTGATTTTTTGAAGATTTTTGAGAGTTGAATAATTCGTAAAATAAAAACCCTGAGACGAATAAGGGGTTATTCTTTCTTGCTTTTCTCGATCTTGGCCCAGGAATCCTTTAAGGGCACGGAACGGTTGAAGGCCTGCCTTCCTTCTCTTGAAACAACGGGGTCTAAAGAGAAATACCCCTGCCGTTCGAACTGAAAGAGCATCCCCGGTTCGGCCTTGGCCAACCCCGGTTCGATCTTACAGCCGGTCAGGGTGACCAGGGAATTGGGGTTCAGCACTTGGGTGAAATCCCCTTCTTCGACATCTTCCGGAACGGGTTTCAAAAATAAGTGGTCGAATAACCGTATTTCCGCCTCAACCGCCTGGGCCGCTGAAACCCAGTGAAGGGTAGCCTTGACCTTACGGCCGTCCGGTGAATCGCCTCCTCGAGTCTCTGGGTCATAGGTGCAATGCAGTTCACGGATCTCTCCGGTCTTCTCATCTTTAATCACGCCCACACAAGTTATAAAATATCCATACCTTAGACGCACCTCCCGGCCCGGGGCCAGGCGATAAAACTTTTTAGGAGGATCTTCCCTGAAATCATCCTTTTCGATATATAGAATCTTTGAAAAAGGGACATTACGAGTCCCCCTGCTCCGATCTTCCGGGTTGTTGACCGCCGGTAGTTCCTCCACCAGAGCCGCCGGATAATTATCGATCACGACTTTGAGGGGTCTTAACACAGCCATGACCCGCTGTGCCCGCCTGTTCAGGTCTTCCCGAAGGCAATGCTCCAGCAGCGCAATATCCACCACGCTATTACTCTTGGCCACCCCGATACGTTCACAAAAATTCCGCAGCGCTTCGGGGGTATAACCCCGTCTTCGCAAACCGGAAATGGTCGGCATCCGCGGGTCATCCCACCCGGAAACATAGCCTTCCTGGACCAATTTCAAGAGTTTGCGCTTGCTCATGACCGTGTAGGTCAGGTTAAGGCGGGCAAATTCAATCTGCTGGGGATGATGAATACCCAAGGCATCCAAGAACCAGTCATACAGCGGCCGGTGATCCTCAAATTCAAGGGTACAGATGGAATGGGTGATGCCTTCCAGCGAATCGCTTTGTCCATGGGCATAATCATAACTGGGGTAAATACACCATCGCTCCCCAGTCCGATGATGGCTGGCCTTTAGGATGCGGTACATAATCGGATCCCGCATATTGATATTAGGATGAGCCATATCGATCTTGGCCCGCAAGGTTCGTGACCCTTCGGGAAATTCACCGGCCCGCATACGGGAAAATAAATCCAGATTTTCCTCGACCGTTCGTCTGCGATAAGGACTCTCCTTCCCCGGTTCGGTCAGGGTGCCCCGGTAGGCACGGACCTCATCGGCCGTCAGATCACAAACATAGGCTTTTCCTTTTATAATCAATTGGACGGCAAAATCAAAAAGGTTTTTAAAGTAATTGGAGGTGTAAAATTCCCGGTCATCCCAACTGAATCCCAACCAGCGGACATCTTCTTTTATCGATTCCACATATTCAACTTCTTCTTTCGTTGGGTTGGTATCATCAAAACGCAGATTACATAGTCCGCCGAATTCCTTGGCCAGACCAAAATTAAGACAAATGGATTTGGCATGACCGATATGAAGATAGCCGTTGGGTTCAGGCGGGAACCGAGTATGGACCCGTCCTTGATATTTACCGGTTTTTAAATCCTCCAAAATGATTTCCTTGATGAAATGGGAGGATGGTGCGGCATCCAATGACATATTCAATACTCCTTAAAGATTATTCATTGATGAGGTTTTGATCTCAATTTTTTATCATGGCAAAAAGCCTAAAAATTCTCAACAAAAATAAACTGAAACTCAGAAAAGGCTATTGGCTAGTAATTAGTTTGTTTGAATAAAAAAACGGGGTGGGGAGATGCCCTCGTTCCGGCACAGAAAACATCTCCCCGGCGGGGTGAGGCGATTTCTTTTTTTAAAGACAAATCCGCATTCCTTGCAAGCGGATGGGACAAGGATAAATTTCCCACCCAGGGAACGGGCAATATGGGTCAGGTGCTCATAGACCTCCTTTTCCCGGATCCCAACGGCTTGAGAAATCTCTTTGGCCGTAACCTCCTGCTCTTTTAAAACAAAGATGATGGATTGGCGCAATGTGCCCATAACAATTTAATTTCCCAATCCTTTTCCCAATAATCTTCAAACAGCTATATCTTGGCAGTGATATCCACCAATAGGGGGAAATATAGCTTACTTTTTCGGAAGGATACCGGGAACACCTGGTCTTCCGGCGGTTAAACCCTTTCCACCACGGTGGAGATACCCACCCCTCCGCCACCGCAGACCATCTGGACACCGGCCTTCCCGCCCGTGCGCTTAAGGTGGTGAACCATCTCCCCGAAGTATATGACTCCGGAGGCACCAATGGGATGACCTAAGGCAATGGCCCCACCCGTTGGGTTTATCCTGGGATCAAAGCGGTCATAGCCCAATTCGTCCGCAAACTGGAGTAAAGGTGAGGCGAAGGCCTCATTGGGCTCGATGATGTCCATGTCATTAATAGTTTTACCTGCCCGCTTAAGGGCCTTCCTTACGGCCAGGATGGGTGCCAGAAGCATGGGCACCGGCTCGCCCCCGGCTACGGCACAGGCAGCAATCCTGCACAGCGGTTCAAGTCCCAGAGCCTCGGCCTTGTCCGCGCTCATGAGCAGGACCGCAGCAGCCCCATCCACGATCTGCGAGGAGTTGCCGGCACTGACCAATCCGTTTTCTTTGAACGGCGTGGAAAGGGCCATAAGATCCTGAAGATATCCTTGCGGGTCCTCCACCGCTTTTTTCCGCAGAACTTCATCTTTTTCCACTTTATAGGCCACCTCCTCCCAAGTGAATTCGAAGGGAATGATGTGATCGGCATACCAGCCCTTCCCCTCGGCCTCGATGGCCTTCTGCATGCTCCACATCCCAAAACGTTCCAGGTCCTCACGGGTGTGACCCTGGTCCGCTGAGATCATCTCGGCGCACATCCCCTGGGGTACGCTCAAACCGCCTTCGGCAAGGCGAGACGATAAACGAACCGGATAATTGGCGTCTATGGCCACCTGAATATCCGACATCATATTATAGTGGGACATAATCTCCACACCTCCACAGACCATGATGTCTCCTTCCCCGACCATGATCTCGTGAGTGGCGATGTTGATGGCCTTGAGTCCGGCATTGCAGTACTGGTTCACTGTACAGCCTGCGGCTTCATTGGGAATACCGGCCAAAAGGGAGGCTATGCGTCCAATATTGGCTCCCTGTTCCCCGATCTGACTCAAGCACCCGATGATGACATTTTCAATCTCTTTTTCATCGAACTTAGGACTGCGGGCGTGAACCCTTTGCAATAACCCCCGAAGGGTATTGGCCAAGAGATCCTGGGCTGAGGCCTGGCAAAGCTGGCCCCGTTTTTCCATTCCCTTCCGCCCCGACTTTCCAATAGCGGACCGCACCGCATCCACGACTACGACTTCCTTTAGGTTCTTCATGTTCGCATCTCCTTCTATTCAGCTTTATTTTATTCGTTTCGAGATGATCTTAAAGGCCTCGGTTCCGGCCTTCTGGAGCAATTGGAATAAAACCGTTTCGGTACTGGTGATGACCGTGCCGGCATCCCGCAAATATTCAATACCCGACCTGAAATCCTTTTTAGTCCTGGAACAAATCGCATCCTGGACTATGTGGATGTCATAACCCTCCTCCAGCAGTCCCAGGCCGGTCTGTAAGACACAGATGTGGGTCTCCATGCCGGCCAGAATGAGTTTTTTTCTGCCCATGGATTCGACCTTTTCCAGAAACCCCGTCTCCTGACAACAATTGAAGGCTGTTTTTTCAAAAGGGGCATAAACCGGAAGGGCTTCCTGGATTTCCGGAAGGGTCGGTCCCAGCCCTTTTGGGTATTGTTCGGTCAGAAGGACAGGGATCTGAAGGAGCCTGGTCAGTTCGATCAGATGGAGACAGTTATTGACCACTGGTTCCTTGTATTTCATGGCCGCAGCCAGCTTGTCCTGGATATCGATAATCACCAGGGCTGCTTCCTGATGATTTAACAAAAATTTATCCATCGGGACGTCCCCTTTGTCTAAATCGATTCATCGAATCTGCAACTTAACAACAACATATCTTCTTCATACGTCGTGGTCACCGGATTCGGCAACTTCCGGAACAACCGTATCATCCCCTGATTTTGGGGCTGGGTATAAACAAAAAACCCAACCACTCCCTGATCCTGAGCTGCTTTGGCCAGCTTTTTCAAAAGCACGGTGCCAATCCCTTTTTTTTGCCAAGGTTTGAGAACCGAAAAGGCCGCCTCGACTATATTTTGAGCCAAAATCAGAAAATATCCCCCTACCCCGATCACTTTTTCAAAACCCAATTCTCCAATAACCGCTACCATGGCCATCTCATTGACGTAGTCCACTTGAATCATATCGGACAAGTCTTTTCGGGAAAAGATGAGTTTTTCCTGAAGGAATCTGGCCGCCACATCCTCTCTGTCCATATTGTAAAAATGTTCCTGGATTAACCGCTCATCAACGGGTTTGGCCGGGCGGAAGAAAACCGGTTGCCCCTGAATATCCGCCATTTCTTCCATTTCATGGGGATAAATACCGCAGATCGATCGAGACAGGTTTCGTTCCGTTCCCAGAATACCTGATTCTTTGGCCTCGCAAAAAAGACCTTCCCGGAAATCGGGATGGGCAATGCTGATCAGGGCTATGGCCCGCTCCTGGAGGTTTTTTCCAAAAAGATTGGCCACCCCAAACTCGGTGACAACAAATTGCACATCCCCTCGTGGGACCACCACGGCAATTCGTTCCAGAGTGGAAACAATGCGGCTGCTTTTTCCATCCATGGTGGTCGAAGGAATCATCAGGATGGATTTTCCGCCCTCAGAATGAGCGGCCCCCCGGATAAAATCCATCATGTCGGAAACCCCCGAATAATGGGTATAAGGCAAGGCATCGGCGCCGACCTGGCCGGTCAGATCGATCGTCATGGCCACATTCAAGGAGACCATCTTGTGGTGACGGGAGATATTGACAGGATTGTTGACATAATCGGAAGGGAAAAATTCGATACTGGGATTATCGTCAAGAAATTCATACAAATTGCGGGATCCAATGGCCCCGCTGGCCACCAGCTTGCCTTCGTTAAATCCTTTTTTCCGATTGGTGATCACTCCCATGGCCACCAGAGGGAGTATTTCATCCGTCAGAACTGGGGTATGGATACCCAAGTCCTTTTTTTCAACCAGGGATTCCAAAGTGGCCTGGGGGATTATTCCAAGACCTAATTGAAGGGTGGAACCGTCATCGATCAGTTTGGCCACATGACGGCCTATTTGGAAAGCTGAGTCCATTTCCGGAAGCCCCTTGACGGTCAATAACTCCTCTTCGTATTCAACGAACACATCCACCTCATTGACATGGATGAAGCTGCGTCCCATAACCCGGGGCATTCGGGGGTTGACCTGAGCGATCACCAGATCGGCGGCCTGGGCAGCGGCCATAGTCACATCCACAGAAATCCCCAGGCTCATCCAGCCGAAATCATCCGGAGGAGAAACCTGGATCAAGGCCGCATGGATCGGAAGCTGCCGGCTCTTGAAAAGGCCGGGTAAGGCGGATAGATTGATGGGGGAGAGAAAACGCTTATCTTTGGCCAGGATCCGGGGTTTAGCCGATCCCAGATAAAAGGATCGAAGGGTGAAACAATTGGATTCGCTCTGATCGGCGATCAGGGTCAGGGGAGAGACTTCCTGGCTGTAAAGCTGCATGATCTCCAGATCGGCCAGGCGACCGGACTGGGCGGCCAGCTCCTTGACCAGTCGCTGGGGTTCCCCGCAGGCCGTACCGATAAAAACCCTTTGGCCCGATTGGATGCGCCGGATAGCATCTTTAGGAGAGGTCCGTTTTTGCAGGTAATCATCCGGCCAGGTTCGGTTACCCATATTTCTATCCTTGTAAAACCATACGGGTCTTAAGATGGAGGTTGGTTGCCGGTTATTAATACCCCGTAGGAAGAAAAAAATTTTTCTTTTTTATTGATTGGCCTTGTGTACCGTCAGCACCGAACAGTTGGCCCGTCGGACCACTTTTTCGGCCGTACTGCCCAGAAAGAAGTGGGCCAGACCGGTAAAGCCGTGGGTGCCCATGACTACCAGGTTCACCTTTTCCTGTTCGACGAAATTTAAAATCTCACTGGCCGGATGTCCGGAAAGAACCCGGACAAGGGCATTCTGGTAATCCCCTATCTTTTGAAGATAGTTGCTTTCCATTTGCTCCTTGGCCCGCTTGATGGCATCCTCGGAAAATTGCAAATTGGCTTGCTCGGAAATAAAATCTTCCATCACTGGGGAAGGGAAGACCAGGGGGGGGACCACGTGAACCAGCAATAGTTGGGCCTGATATTTCCGGGTCAGGTCAAAGGCCAGGTCAAAAGCCTGGTTGGCATTTTCCGAAAAATCCGTGCAAAAAGCGATTTTTTTGATGGACACCATAGCACACCTCACTGTTTAGATTGATTGGCTGAACATGGGTAATTCTACCTGGAATTTTCAACCTGTCAACAGGTTATCTTTCTACCCTGCAAAAGGGTCCTTCCGGGTAAAATCCGGATAATAAACCTCGGCACTTTCTAATTCCTGGATATAAATTTCCTCGAAATTAAATTGCTCGGCATGGATGACGACTTCCTTATATTCGCTTGGATGGATTGACCTTCTAATTTCAGGAACCTGGCAGGCCTTGAAACAGGGCCGATACTGGGCCATCAGGCTGATCGGAATTTCGAGAGAAATGGAGGCGATTGCCTTAATAACCCCTAAACTGTTGGATTTTTTTTCGGGTAGGATTAAATGCCGCACCAAGAGGCCCCGAAAACCTATTCCCTGTTCATCGGATTTCAACGGTCCGACTTGCCGGAACATATGCTTGACGGCGAGCTGGTTGTAATACAGGTAATCTTCAACCTGAGATAATCGGGAAGCCGACTGATCGTCTCCATACTTCATGTCCGCCAGATAGATATCCACGATCCCTTCCAACAGGTTCAAGGTGGTCTCCGAAAGATACCCGTGGGTGTTATAAACGATCGGAAGATGAAACCCTTGAGAAACAGCCAGTTCCAGAGCTGAAAAAATAAAAGGCAGATGAGGGGTTGGAGAAACCAGATCGAGGTTATGGCAACCTTCATTCTGCAAATCCAAAAAGAGACCGGCCAATTCTTCCGGGGCCAGTTCTTCTCCGATTCCTTCCTGACTGATCTGGTAATTCTGGCAGTACAGACATCGCAGAGCACAACCGGAAAAAAAAACCGTTCCGGCCCCTCGGCTTCCGGAAAAAGGGGGTTCCTCTCCGAAATGGGGCAGGGCCCGGGCCACTTTGGCCTTTGACCCTTGACGACAAAGGCCTTTTTCACCACTGAGCCGGTCTATCCGGCAGTTTCGCGGGCAAAGCGAGCAGGATGATAGAAGGTCCCAGGCTGTTTGGGTCCTGTCCCTGAGTTCCCCGGAAGACCAAAGTCGTAAATAAGAGGGATCCATTGGTTTAAAACGAAAGTTGAGTTCGAGGATTCCAGGATTCGAAGGTTCAAGGGTTTTAACTTCAACGCATTTCACTTGAATCCTTTAACCCCGGACCCCTTGAATCCTTTGCTTAATTTTCATATTTCGTGTGCTCGTTTGAAACCAAAAGTCTCAATAGATGTAAAGCTACTTCACTTTTTTCTTCAAAATCAACTCTCATTTCCCCGATATTTATTAAAAATAATGACTAAAGTGGAATGGCAAAGAATATGCAGTCTCCAGGCACATGCCTGTACCCGCATCCGTATATCGGCCTCGAAATCCCAAACAGACCCCATACTATCGCTGCGTTGAAGACCACCTTGAAACCCTGGAGCAAGTCTATGAAGATCGTTTTGAAAGGACTTACGGGTTCTTTCGTCCCCATGTCAAACGGGTTATGGAGCGGTATCTGGATTGCGGCAATCTCCTCAACGGCTTTGCCAGGATCAAGTGCGAAGACTGCGGCCATGAATACCTTTTGGCCTTTTCTTGCAAACGCCGTCATTTTTGCCCATCCTGTCATCAAAAGAGGGTGGTTGAATTCGGGGAATGGCTCTGTCAAAACGTAATTAAAGCCGTCCCCCATAGGCATTTCGTCTTCGGTATCCCCAAAATCCTGCGGAGATATTTTCTCTACGATCGGAGGCTCCTTTTAGAACTCAGCCGCTGTATTTGGGAATCTCTGAAAATCTATTATCAACATGGCTTCCCCGGTAAAAATTCCGTCCCAGGAGCAACCATTGCCATCCAAACTTTTGGAGACTTTTTGGGATTTAACCCCCACGGGCATGTCCTGATTACCGACGGCTGTTTCCCCGAGAAGGGCTTATTTAAAGTTGCCCCGGCTGTTAAGCTTAAATATCTGGAAAAAATCTTTAGGTCCAAAATCCTAACCTT